>CALUVL010000028.1 GCA_944324225.1 Candidatus Gastranaerophilales bacterium | reverse complement strand
GGTTCTCGTGGTACGTTATAGATTTCAGTCTGCCGAAATTCGGCTGTCTGTATTGTGTGTAATTATTGTCTATTCTCATTTTATTAATATCTCCTGTGCTGTGTTGTATGAAAATATAAAAATCGTAAAAAAAATTTTTGCTATATCTATCAATAAATTTACAATTATTCATTAAGTTACAAATATTTAGTTTTGAGGCTATATATCAGATTGCTCCGCTCAGAATGAGATAAAAAGCTGGATTCTTTCGGGCTTCGCCTTCAGAATGACGAATTGTGTACGTTAAAAGATAATTGCAAATAAAATTGTTCTGCTTTTTCCGTAAGTCTTTCTGACAATGAAATTCAAGATTTGGATGTTTATAATAAATACATACCAAAACATAAGGAGTTAAGTATGTTTTTATTCTTAAGATGGGTCGGTTTCGCACTTGTTATAATGTTTATTGCCTGGGTAGTTCCGGGAATTTCCGTTGCTAATTTTCTGACCGCTATGATTGCGGCGGCCGTGATTGCGCTGATTAATGTCTTTATTAAACCGGTGCTTGTGCTTGTAACGCTTCCAATTAATATTGTTACTTTGGGGCTTTTTACTCTCATAATCAATGCGCTTCTTTTTATGTTCGCAGGGTTTATCGCTCCGGGGTTTGAGATTGATAATTTTTTAAGTGCTTTTATAGGCGCACTTTTGCTGTCAATCCTGAGTATCGGGCTTAACAGCATCGGTCCTGACAACTAATTAACAGCAACGTTCACAGCTTGAAATACGGTAATGCTATTTTATGTAATATTACTTAAAAAAATCTTGAAGTTTTATTAACATGGATAATATAATAAAATACAGGAATTAATAAAGAATTTGAGTGCCCTCCACTCAAACAATCACCTCAAATGGTGACAGAAAGGATGAAAATGGTATTAGAAATAGCTTCCGAGCAGCTTGAACGTGCGATTAACCCGACTCATGATATTAAACTTTTTGCAGGACGTTCAAATACTAAACTTGCTCAGGAAATTGCAGATTATTTAGGCACTTCTATCGGTCCTATGGTTATTAAAAATTTTGCTGACGGTGAAATTTATGTTCAGGTTAAGGAAAGTGTCAGAGGAGACGATGTTTTCATTATTCAGCCTCTTTGCAATCCTGTTAATGAAAACCTTATGGAACTTCTTATCATTATTGACGCATTCAAACGCGCAAGTGCAAAAACTATCACTGCCGTAATTCCTTACTACGGTTACGCAAGACAGGACAGAAAAACTTCAGGGCGTGAAGCAATTACCGCAAAACTCGTTGCTGATTTGCTCACAACAGCAGGAGCAAACAGGGTGCTTGCTATGGATCTTCACACCGGCCAGATCCAAGGTTTTTTCAACATTCTGGTTGACCATATTTATGCAACACCTATTCTTGTAAATTATATCAAGAGCTTGAACTTCAACCCTGATGATATTGTTGCCGTAAGTCCCGACACAGGCGGAGTTCAACGCACAAGACATTTTTCTAAAGCAATCGGATGTTCTCTTGCAATTATTGACAAACGCCGTGACAAACATAACGAAGCGATTGCATCTCATGTAATAGGCGACGTTAAAGATAAAATCTGTATAATGTTTGATGATATTATTGATACTGCAGGCACAATTTGCGAAGCTTCTAAACTTCTTGTAAGAGAAGGTGCTAAAGAAGTTTATGTCTGCGCAGCACACCCTGTATTTTCAGGCCCTGCAATTGAAAGGCTTGCGAATGCTCCAATTAAGGAATGCATTGTAACGAATACAATTCCTCTTGATATGAGCAAAATGCCTCCGAATATCAAACAGCTTTCAGTCGCACCGCTTCTCGGTCAGGCGATTTCAAGAATCCATGATGACGAAAGCGTAAGTTCTCTGTTTGGATTTGAAAAAGATATTCAGGTAACTTAATTAAATTCCAGACAAAATATTCGCAAAATAAATTTAAATTTGTCATTGCTTCGCCCTCAACTCACAATGACAGGCATTTGAAAAAAATTTTGTCTGAGTGGTAAAATTTTATTTCATGCTGAACCTATCATAATAGCTCCTTCGGCTGGCACCTCAGGATGACAATATGTTTTTGATTTGCTACTTAGGCTGGCGCTTCAGGATGACTTAGGAATTTTCATGTCATTCTGAGCGAAAGCGAAGAATCTAAATAAAAAAGATTCTTCTGCCAAAGCCATCAGGATGACATAAAAAATAAACAAAAAGTTGGATTTTTCGGAACTAGTTCTATGAATGACCGTTAGTAGAAAATACCATTTTACTATTGTTGGTCAGTGGATAATTACGTTAAAATTCTACTTAAACAACTTTGCTTTCAAGTCAAGCGCTGTTTTTGTTGTTGCAAGCCCGGCTTGAGAACTTTCCTTAAGCATAGGCGACATAAGATTGCCTGTTTGTTCAAGCGCATCAACAACTTCATCAAGCGGAATTTTTGACTTTACTCCAGCTAGTGCAAGTTCTGAAGCGGTTACTGCGTGGATTGCCAGAAACGGATTTCTTTTCACGCAAGGGATTTCCACAAGCCCGCAAACCGGATCACACGTAAGTCCGAGAAGGTTTTTAAGCGCAAGAGCAACAGCCTGCAAAATCTGTTCTGTATTTCCGCCTCTGATTTGTGTTACAGCCCCCGCACTCATTGCTGATGCAACCCCGCATTCCGCCTGACAGCCCGCAACAGCTCCTGCTAATGCTACTTTGTTTGAGATAATCCTTCCTATTGCACCTGCTGTTATAAGGGCGTTAATCTGTTCTTCTTCATTTATTTCAAGATCTTCACTCACGCCGATTAGGACTGACGGAACAATCGCACAGGAACCTGCTGTCGGACAGGCGGCAATTTTGCCCATCCTTAGATTTTCTTCGATTACCGCAAGGGCATAAGTCGTTATTTTTTCAAAGGTTTTTCCAAAAAGCGCATGAGTATTTTCAAACCTTTTCTGCAATTTGTCGCAATCATCACCGCACATTCCGCTTATAGACATTTCTTTGCTGTTTAGTCCGGCTTTAATTGACTCTTTCATTGCATCAAGACTTCTCTTGACCAGCCTGCGGATTTCATCAGCGGAAACTTCTGCAAATTCCGCCTCTTGAGTTTGAATAATTTCCCATATCGGCTTGCCGGTTTTGTCGCAAATTTCCTTTAATTCTTTAAATGTACTTATATTTTTTTCCATCTTAACTTTCCAATTTCTCTATATATCTGACCATATAAACGTCTTCAATCATATACAAAAAGTCAATAACTTTTTGGCTTATTTCACCGTCAAGACAAATACACATTGAAGCTTCCTGCCCTTTTGCGTATCTGTCGCAGTGGAATGAAGCAATGTTCACGTGAATTGAGTTTGTAACTCTGGCAATCATATGTGGAACATCTTTATAAACCAGAAGCAGAGTATTATATTTTCCGGTCAAATTCACTGAAAATTCATCAATTTTTGTAATCTCAATTTCACCGGCTCCGACAGAATTACCTGAAACCGTCATATTTCTAATACCTTCAAACACAAAATCCACAGCGTTCGGATGTCTGTTAAAATCTTCAAGGTATTGAAATTCATATTCAATAGATTTTGCTATTTCAGAATTAAATATATCTTTAATTCTTGTATCATCAACATTAAGTCCCAGCACTCCGGCCAGAAGTCCTTTGTCCGTGCCGTGGCCCTTGCCTGTCTTGGCAAAAGAATTGTAAAGTTTAAAGGTCACTTTATTAGGGATATCATGATATATGTTTCTTGCAAGAAGCCCGAGCCTTATTGCACCTGCCGTATGTGAACTCGACGGTCCGACCATTACCGGCGAAATAATATCTATTATGGATGTCTGTTTCATATTTTCTCTCCAATATAATTATATATGAAACAAAATGTTATTAGTATACGCAATTATCTCTTAACCTGAAGAAAAATAGATAAATTTGTTATTCTGAGCCTGTAATATCAGATTCTTCGCTTTCGCTCAGAATGACATGAAAGTTCATAAGTCATCCTGAAGTGCCAGCTGAAGTAGCAAATCAAAAACGTGTTGTCATCCTGAGGGCAGTGCCGAAGGATCTTTTATGACAGGTTCAGAATGACACATATTAATCTTACTAGATTCTTCGCTCCGCTCAGAATGACATAAAAAACTGGATTCTTTCGGGCTTTGCCCTCAGAATGACAGTTTGGGGAAGAATCTAATTACTGTTTTCTATGCATCAAAGGATAATTGCGTTAATATATGTAAAGAATTGATAAAGATTTGACAAAAAATTCGTTTTTTATGTTTTTATATATATACAAAGTGGTAGTATGTGTTATTTAATTCAATTTTAACTATTAAAGTGTGACAAAGGAGTGTTAATGTTTAGCCCTGAATTTATGCGTTATTTGATTAATTATCAAAAATCAGAATTTGCCCCGGAAAATACTAAAAAAGAAATCCCCTTGAAAATAAATAAAAAAGGCAAACTTGCCTGGGTTGATATTCTTGTAACAAAATAGTTTTCCGAAAAAGTTCATCCGAAAAATATCGGGTTTAAAACCGTTGAGGCACCTTAAACCTGATATTTTGACGTGTTAAATCTCTTGAAAATTAATCCGGAATTGTAACCTTCAAATCTTCTGCTATACCGAGAACAGTTTTAATATTCATCTGCATTTCGTCACCATAATGTTTTTTGATTAAGTCCTGCATCTCTTCAAAATCCTTAGTGGGCAGACCACCTTCCGTATCCATTTTCTTGCAAAGTTCGGCAAGATGATTGTCGCGTTTGGCAATCTGTTCATAAAACATGTCATTAAACTTTTCACATTTGTTTTTGCCGTAGAGTTCTTCCAGTTTTTTTTCTACCGGTGCAAATCTACTCTTATAGCGACCAAGCTCCACAATCGGCTTTTGCCCGTATGCATCTGAAAAATTTGTCTTTTGGAACAAGCCGGCATCTTCAAGTTTGTATTTTAAATTTTTCTCGACAAGTCTTGCGTGCTCTTCTATCGGCGAGAACTGGTATCGTTCCGCATATTTTATCTCGGCAAATCTGCCGGTGTAACCTTTTTTTGCAAGAGATATCTTTTCTTTTCTTTCTTTAATCATTGAATTTGCATTGAATTTTTGATGATTGATTATTAGCTTTGTGCCGTCATACCCTGTAACTTCTGTTTTCTGTAAACCGCTCATCCATTTCCAATCATTTTCATCTATATTTTCTGACATTTTTTTGTACCAGCTGTGATTTAGAGGCTCGTCGCCATGTAATTTTGGATGACGCATAAGTTTTTCAAATTCTTCTGCGCCGATTTTTTTGTATAATTTCAGAAAATCTTCCATGTGAACGAGTTCATGCGAAAGCACAAACGCAACATCCTGATGGGTTGCGATATCTAAAAATTTGGGATTTGCATGTAACTTTCCCGCCAAAGCATCAAATGCCATAAAATAATCAGAAGGTTCTTTATCTATTTCAAGTGTTATGTCTTTCGGATTAAACCCCATATCTTTGACAAGAAGATTTTTGGCCTTTATAAGGCTTTCTTCCGTTGGTTTCCCTTGCCAGCCCGCAATTTTTACAGCCTCATCAAGACAATCGTTTATTGAATGAATTCTTGCTCCTTTGTTTGAAATAAATCTGCTCAATTTAAGCCGCATTTGATTTATATCTTTCGGCTTTATTTTTTGATGAGAAGTTAATTCCTTCAGCATTTCTTTCTGAATTCCGGCACTTACTGCAAGATTTGAGTCAACATAAGAGTCAGCCAGAAACGCAGGACGCATATTTTCATCTCTTATTGCAGTTGAAAGTTTTTTACCGCCTTGCATTTTTCCTGTAAAAATTCCGCAGGTTTCGGGATTAAGCGTAACATTTGAATCATACAGAGCATTAAAACTTGCAATTTTATTTTGAGAATCGCCAAGAACTCCTCTATATTGTAATACAGGTGCCTTACCTCCGGTTGTATCTATCCCTACAGCAAGCTTTGCGGTTGTTTTGTTGCCGTCACGCACCGCAATGCCTAAAATTCCCTGACCTTCTTGAGATGATTTTGTGCCGATTAAAACTTTCGGTTTCTTAAGCCCTGCAATCAATGGCTTAAGTCCGACAGGCAATTCCTCCAGATATTTGCCTTCCAACAAAACAGGCGAAGGCTTTCCCGCTCCGTCCGTCAGAGTTTTAAAAATATTAAATAATGCTTTTTCATCACGCCTGTTCAGAGTTTCAAGCTGTTTCAACTGTTTTAAAATCCGACCGATTTTTGTAACTGCGACCATAATAAATTCCCCTTAATTTTCCCCTTGTATATATTTATAAAAAAATTTTTGAGAGAATTATTGCCTTAAAAAAGGACTAATATTAAATTATGTAACACAAACAATTCCTACCCACTTTTTGTCTTTTGTAGACAATACGGCCATTCTGAGGGCTAAGCTCGAAAGAATCCTGCTTTTTTATTTTATGTCATTCTGAGCGAAAACGAAAAATCCGACTCTTTCTCTAGCAAGCCATTTTGTCTTTCACTGTCATTCTGAACTGACCGAGCAATCTGATATATAGACTCAAAACTAAATATTTGTAACTTAATGAATAATTGTAAATTTATTGATAGAAATAGCAAAAATTTTTTTTACGATTTCTATATTTTCATACAACACAGCACAGGAGATATTAATAAAATGAGAATAGATAATAATTACACACAAAAACAGCCGAATTTTGGCAGATTGAAATCTATAACATACCAAAGGCAT
>CALUVL010000027.1 GCA_944324225.1 Candidatus Gastranaerophilales bacterium | reverse complement strand
AATCACTCCATGACAAAATGGATGTACTGGCAACTTCAGACGGGGAAGGCCGTATTGAAGAACTTGTTCAGTCTCTCCATGACAAAATGGATATCATTGCAACTTCAGACGGGGAAGGCCGTATTGAAGAATTAGTACAATCACTCCATGACAAAATGGATGTACTGACAACTTCAGACGATGAAGAACATATTGAAGAATTAGTACAATCCCTCCATAACAAAGTAGATGTGCTGACAACTTCAGGTGGGGAAGGCCATATTGAAGAACTTGTTCAGTCTCTCCATGATAAAGTGGATGTATTAGCTCTCTCTGATGACAATGAAGTAATGAGCGAAATTCAAAGTATAAAAGAACTTATCTTTGAACAACGCAAACAATTTGAAAAATTTGGCACAACCGAAAAAGCGCAAAATGTCGATAAATATCTTGAAAAACTACTATCAGACCTTTCAACAGTGGAAGAAAGAATCAACGGACTGGATATTGACAAGAATGCCAGCGACATTAAAGATTCAGTGATGAGTGCATTGCTTTCAGTCGCAGATCAAATTACTTTCGCAGAAGAAACCGAAGAAATCAAAGGATTTGTAGAAGAAAGAACCGAAGAAATTAACAAAAATCTTCTTGATGTGAAAAAACAACTGAGCAGCATTGCAAGCAGTTCTGATTCCTGGGATTACACATATACAATGCAGGATATTGAATCAGATATTGCAAAACTCAGAATTATTTTGAATGACATTTCAAGTTCATCGACTAAAGAGGATATAAGTGAAATTTCACAGAATATGCACAAAATTGCGTCCTCTGTAAATTCCCTTCACAGCAGTCTGACCGAAGAACAAATACTTGAGCTTAAAAACAATATAGAAAAAATTAATGAAGATGTATTGAGTTTAAGTTCAAGAACCAACAAACTTCTTCTGACTTCAGATGAATCATATAGGGCACTTACTGACGGACTTGATGAATTCAGCAAAGTAACCAACCAGCTTCAGAAAAGAATAGATATTCTTGACAACAACAGTATAAATGAAGTGATTGAGAAAAAATTGGATAACATAAATGATGCCGTAACAATATCTGCAAATGCCGACAATGTTATGCGTCAAGTTATGATGTATTTAGGTGAATGGATTGACGATGCAAGCGAAAAACTTGAAATTATTTCAGCAGATACTTCAAATCTTTCAGTCATTAATTCTGAAATTTGTCTTTTGAAATCAATGGTAGATAATAAAGAAATTGTTGATTCACTTGAGAGAAAATTCAATGAACAGCAAAATAAAATTGATATGCTTGAACAAAAGCTTGAGTCAATTCTTAATGCAATTCAAAGTTCTTCCAAACAAAACTCTACACTGGAAGATAAAATTGACGAAAAATTCAAAAAGATGGATGATAAAATAACCAAACTTTCCAAAGGAATAGAAAAGCTGACCTCTTATGTTGACGAAGACTAGATTAATAAAAGATTTAAAAAAGATTTTACCCCGCGAGAATCTGCTCACGGCTCCGGAAGAACGCTACGCATACAGTCAGGATGCGACAAATATACCTGCCATAAAACAAATAGCCGATGCTGTTGTTTTTGTAAAAACGATTGAAGATGTTCAAAAAATTGTCAGAACAGCCGCAAAATACAAAACTCCGGTAATCTGCCGCGGCGCAGGAACAAACGTTGTCGGTGCATGTTCTGTTGAGCACGGCGGAATCATTCTAAATTTTTCCAAAATGAACAAAATTCTTGAAATAAACCGTCAAAATATGACAGCACGAGTTCAGCCTGGAGTAATTGTCGGAGAACTTCAAAAACAAGCAGAAGCACTTGGACTTTATTATCCACCTGACCCTTCAAATCTAGCAGTTTCCACAATCGGCGGCAGCATTGCGCAATCATCAGGAGGCGCAAGAACTTTCAAATATGGCTCCACCAAAGATTACATAATTGATATGAAAGTCGTAATGGCAAACGGAGAGATTTTGCAGACCGGTTCAAATACAATCAAAAATGCAACTGGTTATAATTTGGGTAGTCTATTCATCGGCAGCGAAGGCACCCTCGGAATTGTAGTCGAAGCAACGATAAAACTTATCCCGAAACCTCAAACCCGCCAAGTTGTAATGGCATATTTTGACAGAATAAGCGAAGCTGTTGACGCTGTAGATACGATTATTGAACAACAAATATACCCGACAACCATAGATTTTATGGATAGAAATGCTATTCAGACAGTTGAAAAATTCTACCCCTCAGGTCTTCTGACAGACAAAGAAGCCGCTCTTATCATCGAAGTCGACGGATTTAATACTGCAGTTGAATATCAAAAAGGTGTCATTTTATCAATTTTGGAAAAAGCAAAAGCCTCAGCAATACAAAGTTCTTCAAATGAAGAAGAATACAATCATATCTGGAAAGCAAGACGCTCCTCAATGGGTGCCTGTGCGAAACTAAAACCAAACGTCACAACCGACGATGTAATCGTGCCGCGCCAGAACCTTGCCAAGCTTGTCCTCGGAATCAGAAAAATTTGCGAAAAATATAACCTTGAAGTCTGTATGGTCGGACACGTCGGCGACGGAAGCGTACACCCTCAAATTCCTATTGACTACAGAGACGAAGATGAATACCGAAGACTTAAACAAGCTAAATCAGAAATCTACGATTTGACCTCTAAACTCGGCGGAATTTTGTCAGGCGAACACGGTATCGGCTCAGCCAAAAGAGATTTCATCCACATGGTTGTCAACCCGCTCGCTCTTGAATATATGAGGACTATCAAGAAAACTTTCGACCCTGATAATATTTTGAACCCGTACAAAATTTTCTAATTACAAAAATTATCCTAAAATTTCCTTAAGTTTTCCGCTTTTATGTAAAGCTTCAAGATCCGAATATCCGCCTACGTAATGCCCGTTAATTATTATCTGCGGAACTGTCTGAACTTTTTGATTATATTTTGCGGATAAATCTTCGCACATTTTGTCAAAATCATTATCAACATTATGCTCTGTGTAATCTAACTTAAGCATCTGCAAAAGTTTTTTAGCCTTAATACAGTAAGGACAAGTATTTGATGTATAAATCTCTATATTATTCATAAGCGCCCTCCTATAACCAAATTAAACCATTTTTTCATAAACTTTGTCAACATAAGTTTCTTCAAACCCGTTTTTCAAAAGTAATTTTCTTGCATTTGAATTGCTTAAATCGTATTGACCAAGCACAACAACCGAGTTCTTTTTTAAATTTTGCCCAAGCTTTTCTGCAAGCTTTATCCGCTCTGCTTCTGTCAGATACATCCACATATTTCTACATAGAAATACCGTATTTTCGCCTTCAATATTCCTAACCTTACTTATTACATTTCCGACCCTGAAATTCACCATCCTGCGCACATCGTCATTCATTTTTACCCCGAGCCCGCCATGTTTTTGTTTTTTATAACTTAGAAATCGGGTGTCGCCAAACAATGTCCTAAATTTTAAATTTAAAAAATCAATAACTCCGTAAAGCCCCGGTAAAAAATGAATTTCTCCGGTTTTAGCTTTTTTAACCAGTCTTGTATTCAAATCAAAGGCTTCTATCGGAAAAAACTTTTCGGATTTTTCTTTTCCGAGAGTTGTCAATAATGTCATTACCAACGTAAAGGGTTCGGTGCCATCAGAACATGCTGCATTATAAATATTGACCTTATCTGTATTTTTAAAATGCAGATTTAAATACCTTGCAAAACTCCCCCATTCCAGATCATCCCTAAAGAAATACGTACAATGTGGACGTAATTTACCTATTGTCTGATAATTTGAGGTAAATGTTGCTGGATTTACATGTTTAGGTTTAGCCTGCATATACGAATGAGGGTTTAATGTAATATTCATACTATCATTAAACCCTCAAAAAATTATTTTTGCTACTTGTTTAAATTATTTTTTTATTCTCAAAATCTTTTCCACCGACAATTCTTAAGTGTCTTTGTTCACCTTCTCCGACAGATTTACTTTCAAGATTGTGCTGTTCCACAAGTTCATGCTGCAATTTTCTAATATGTTGATTTTGCGGAGTTAATTCAACATGTTCTGCACCTGCAAGAATTTTATTTATTGCTGCTTTCGCTTCGTCTAAAGCTCTTTCCGCATCATCATAATACCCGCACAAAGTTTCAGAAGTTTCTGTGATATCAAGTGCCTCTTTCAAAACTTTTTGAATTTGCGCCATTGAATTCGTTTTGATATAGAAGATCTGAAGTCTGTAATCGTTTGCGGTACTTAAAATTTTGGCCCCGCCTTTTGCAAAATTTTTGTGCGCAATTACAATATCTGCGTCATCAAGATTTCTTGTAATTTCTGCATTCAAATCCAATCTTTCAATAATTTTTTCAACTATTGTACGTGACACCGCATAAAGGTAAATCTTTTTAAATTTTTTAACATCATTCACATATTTTTGTCTTGAAAAACTGAATTTCAAACTGTCTGTCGGATCTTTCAGAGCTTGATTATCGAGTTTTGATATTTCATCTTTAATCTCAGAAATTGCAGCGTGCTCATGCGGGTTTTGCGCCGTCGAATCCTGCTCTAACGGAGGGGAGTCATAAACTTTATCAACCTTCCTGATTTCCGGACGAATCGGCCAGCCTCTTAAGATATAGTCAACCGCTTCTGCCGTATTTTTGTAAACCGCAAGGGTGTTTCTGTCAAGAATTTCTATAACAATATCAAACGTCGGCTGTTTTTCACGCTCAAGAACAGTTTTCTGCGAAGCCCTGCGTCTGGCCTCATCATCACCCAACGTGACCGATTGAATACCACCGACCAAATCCGATAAAGTCGGGTTTTTAATCAAACTTTCAAGCGAATTACCATGGGCGGTTGCAATCAGCATAACACCACGTTCTGCAATTGTTCGGGCAGCCTGTGCTTCAGCTTCGGTTCCGATTTCATCGACAACGATTACTTCCGGTGTATGATTTTCAACCGCCTCAATCATTATATCTTTTTGAAATTCCGGCTGTCTTACCTGCATTCGTCTTGCATGACCTATTGCAGGGTGAGGAGTGTCACCGTCTCCGGCAATTTCATTTGATGTATCTACAACAACGACCCGCTTGCCCAATTCATCTGCAACAAGTCGTGAAATTTCACGTAATTTTGTTGTTTTTCCGACTCCGGGGCGCCCAAGGAAAAGAATACTTTTGTTCATCATACAAATATCCTTTATGCAGGCAATTGTCCCGGTAACCACTCTCCCTATTCTACAGGTAAGCCCGATAACTTTCCCCTGTCTGTTTCTTATAGCACTTATTCTGTGCAATGTCCCCGGAATTCCGGACCTGTTGTCCGAGGTAAAGTCTTGTATGTGCGAAGTGATATAATTTAAATCATCTTCAGTCACAAAATCTGACCCTAAATACTCAATTTTGCCGTTTGAATGTCTTATCTCAGGCGTTCGGCCGATGTCCAGAACAATTTCGATTACATCTTCCATCTGCTCATAGGTAACCAGTCTCCTTACCCTGTCCGGTAAAACTTCTAACAATCTGTCCAAATCATTTTGAAACTGTAGGTTACTCATATTTATGCCTTTCAATAGTGCTGATATACAAAATTGATATTATTGGCGTTTTTAGGTTTTGAATTTTCATCTCTCCTAATTATATTATACCACTTTTTCAAAATTTTCACTCAATCTTTGGTATTACTTTTGTAGTAATTTTTACAAAAATTTACTCTATCTGATAAGTCAAAAGTGTTGATTTTACACGTTTTAAAGGGTCTTTTGCTTTTTTAAATTTTCTAATTTTTTTTGCTTTTTTTTGAAAAAATTTATATTTTATTTTTAAATTTTTTGGGGTAAATGTTAATAAATCTTTTCAAATATTTAAAACTTCTTTTAATATTAAAATGTTCATCATAAAATAAACAGGAAGAAAGGATTAATATAATGAAAACACAAAGTATCTCCCCGGCATTTTCAGGTAAATTTATTATACAGAATAAAGATAACCGGCATATAAATTACCTTTACAACAAAGTGTCTAAAATTGTAAAAACAAATCAGGTAACAAGCGAATTTCATACTGACAAAATAGTTATCAATGCTGACAAAACTCAGGAAAAAAATCTTTTACATTCTTTAAAAGAATTAGGAATAAAAATTTTTCCGCTGGTAAATAAAAAATAAAATTTCAAAGGCGCACTTTTGAAAAATCAAAAGTGCGCCTAATTTATCATTTATTCATCAATACAAGTTTTATTCTTCGGTTTCAATCATCTCCTGCATCTCTTGCGGCACTTCTTCCGAAGGCACAAGTTCATCAGGTTCATCTTTGAACATTTCTTCTTCGTATTGCTTCTTTAATTCAGCCATTTTTGTTTCAGTTTTGTTCATTACCGATCCGTCTTTTGAGTCCGACTGAGCACCAAAAGCTTTTTCCTCTCTGGTTTTAAATACCAGAGCCTCGTTCCCGTTGGTTACACCTGCAACTATCGCATTTGCAATATTAAAAGGCGGGAAGATACCTGCCAAAATTCCTTTTGCAGTACTCACTTTCTTTGTTCCGTCAGCAAGACCTATACCTTTCATCAGCTTAAGGACTTCTTTTTCTGTTAAAACTTTATCATTACCATTCGCTTTTATTCTGGCATTTAATTCGTTTTGAATATTAACAAGTTCAGAGCGGGTTATCTTGCCTTTTTCAGCTTCGGCTTTTTCCTCTTTAGAAAGCTTCACGGTATTAATTGTAAAATCTTCTCCCGCAAATTTGCTTACTTCATACAAATCCTGAGTTGACAATCCCGTTTCATTCAAAAGTTTTAAATTTTGTTTAGTTAAACCGCCAGCGTAGTTATCCACTCTGTTACGTGCTGCAAGAGCCTTTGCAAGATCTTTGTCAGTAAAAGCCAAAGCCTCTTTCATATCCTCTTTTGTAATCTGTCCCTTACTCAGCATCGCGCTTAATTCCACTTTCACATACTTTCTTACTTCAGCATAATCAGTAGAACCGCATTCATAAAGCATCTTCGAAATCTCAGGTCTTATACCTCCAACTTCATTTGTCATAAAAACTCCTTTCTGTAGTAATTATCCTCGCATTATCTAAATGCCATACCTAGTTAAAAACAGAGGAGCTAAAAAAATTTACACTCACCATACCATACCATACCATACCATACCATACCAGGGATTATAACTGGATTTCAGCCGTTTTTAAACTCATCTTTACATTTTGTTACATTGCGGGCTTTGTAACGTTTTCTTAATATTTTGCACGGTCTTGCATGGGGGTGGATGGGCTTTCTTTTAAAAGCCCCATGTCATTCTGAGCCGCACGAGCAGAGGGTGACAGGCATCAGCCGTACCCGTTTTACGCGAGTGCGACAACAAGCGAAGAATCTCCCTAAAACAAAACGTCATTCTGAGGGAGCCTGCGACCGAAGAATCCCATCGGATTTTTTGGGGATCCTTCGGCTGACGCCTCAGGATGACGCAACCATTTTTAAGTTTAAGCATCTTGTTGGGCTGTAAGCCCAACCTACAAAGTTACAGAGCAAGGGGAGGATGTTTGATTTGCAACCTACCTACAATTTTGAAAAAACAAATAGCTTTTTATCCGGCTTATTACAACAAAAGACCGCTCCAAAAGAGCGGTCTTTTTAAATTCTTTATTAAAAAACTAAGCCTTTTGACCTGATTTTTCAATAATTTCTTTTTCAATATTTGCAGGAACTTGTTCATAGTGGTCGAATTCCATAGAGAAAGTACCACGACCCTGAGTATTTGATCTCAAGTCAGTTGCGTAACCGAACATGTTTGCAAGAGGAACAATTGATCTTACGATTACGTTTCCTGTATTACCCTGCGGTTCCTGACCTTCAACACGGCCTCTTCTTCTTGAAATATCACCGATAATTGTACCTGTAAATTCTTCAGGAATTTCGATTTCTACTTTCATCATCGGTTCGAGTATGCAGGGCTGAGCTTTGCGGCAGCCTTCTTTGATTGCCATAGAACCTGCGATTTTAAATGCCATTTCTGAAGAGTCAACTTCGTGATAGCTTCCGTCGTAAAGTTCAACTTTAACGTCAATCATCGGGAATCCTGCTAAAATACCGCCTTCAAGGGCTTCTTCCATACCTTTTCTTGCAGGTTCAATGTATTCTCTCGGGATTGCACCACCGACGATTTTGTTTTCAAATACAAAGCCGGCGTTTTCTTCAGCAGGTGAAATTTTAACTTTAACATGTCCATATTGACCTTTACCACCTGACTGACGGATAAATTTAGAATCCTGATCGGCAGTTCCGCGGATAGTTTCACGGTATGCAACCTGCGGTTTACCAATGTTAGCTTCAACTTTGAATTCTCTTAACATACGGTCAACGATAATATCAAGGTGAAGTTCGCCCATACCTGAAATGATTGTCTGACCTGTTTCTGTGTCTGATTTAACACGGAATGACGGATCTTCTTCAGCGAGTTTTTGAAGAGCAATACCCATTTTGTCCTGATCGGCTTTAGTTTTAGGCTCAATCGCAACAGAAATAACCGGTTCAGGGAATGTCATTCTTTCAAGAATAATCGGGGCTTTTTCATCACACAATGTGTCGCCTGTAGTTGTGTCTTTCAAACCGACAGCCGCACAGATGTCGCCTGCATAAACTTCAGTTTCTTCAAGTCTTTGATCAGCGTACATACGGACCAATCTTGCGATACGTTCTTTTTTGCCGTTTGTAGCATTAAGAACATATGAACCTGATGTGATTACGCCTGAATAAACTCTCAAGAATGTCAAACGGCCTACATAAGGGTCTGTCATAACTTTGAAAGCAAGTGCTGAGAACGGTTCTGAGTCTGAAGAATGTCTTTCGGTTCTTGTTCCGTCTTCAAGTTCGCCTTCAATAGCTTTTACATCAACCGGTGATGGCATATAGTAAACTACATTGTCAAGCAAAAGCTGAACGCCTTTGTTTTTGAAAGCGGTTCCGCAACAAACCGGAACAATTTTATTTTCGCAAACAGCTTTTCTCAAACCGGCTCTCAATTCATCAACTGTAATTGATTCAGGATCTTCAAAGAATTTTTCCATCAAAACATCATCTTCTGATGCGATAGCTTCAACCATTGCATCTCTGTATTC
>CALUVL010000026.1 GCA_944324225.1 Candidatus Gastranaerophilales bacterium | reverse complement strand
ATTCTGACAAAGGATTCACCGGAAAAATCTAAAAAGAAAACTTTCTTTGAAAAACTATTCGGCTGGTTAAAATAATCAGCCTTGGAAGACACAGGTTGTTTTTTCCCTCTACAGAAAATTCTGAAAAAGCTGGATTGCTTCGCCTACGCTCGCAATGACTAACCCTTTCCCTTCGCACAAATAATCCCCTTAACCCGAACCCTAAGCCATTCGGCATACAGGCTCACAAGGGGAGAGGAATCTTTCTGTCATTCTGAGCGGAGCGAAGAATATAATATTATAGGCTCAGAATGACGTAAAGCAAAAAACATTTTGTCATGCTGAACTGGTTTCAGAATCTCATTGAGATGCTGAAATAAATTCAGCATGACTGCGAAAGACAAAATGTTTTTTGCTTGTATTTTGCCGCTCAAACAATGCTCGCCTTGTTGTTGTTTCGCTAAGATATGCTAATTGATATTTCTGTCAACTCTTGTTAGGCTGAAAGCCCAACCTACTAATCTTTCCAAGCGTCTTTGCCTAATCCTGTACTTTAGTTTCTAATCCATACAAAAGCGCACCTGACCTAATCCCGTTCCAAGGTGTAGGAGCACACTTCGTGTGCAAAAAAAAAGAGCCCATTTTTTAGGTGGGCTCCGGAATAAACATTGATTCATTCCTCAAATAGTGTGAAGTGTAGTGTGTGCTTAAAATCTGTCTGATTTCTTCAATTTTAAGCGTTCCTCGTGTTCATATATATAAAAAATTTTTGTTATATAAAATTGCTATATTAAGGTTATTATTTTTATATTTCGTTACAAAAATTAATATTTGCACTGTTTTTTTGTGCTTTATAATCCCTTCAATGTATGTTAAAATGATACTATCGAGAGTAGGAGAGAATTATGAAAATATTAATATCTAATGACGACGGGATTGCAGCAAACGGGATTAGAATGCTTACAAAAGAATTGTCACAGGAACATGATGTTTATGTGATTGCGCCCGACAGGGAAAGAAGCGCCGCCGGACATTCACTGACGCTTCACACACCTTTAAGAGTTGAAGAGCTCGACCCTATTAACGGTGCAAAACGCTCCTGGGTAACAACAGGCACCCCCGGAGATTGCGTGAAAATCGGAATTAATGCGATTTTGTCAGAGGAAGAACAACCGGACATTGTGATTTCAGGGATTAACCACGGGCCGAACCTCGGGTCTGATATCTTGTATTCAGGCACCGTAAGCTGTGCCATGGAAGGTGCTATGATGGGAATTCCAAGTATTGCAGTGTCTTTAGCAAGTATGCATTATGATTATGATGATTTTGAATTCACTGCAAAGTTTGTCAGAGGTATGCTGAAAAGATTGAAAAATTTCAACTTCCCGCAAAAAACACTTCTGAATGTAAATGTTCCGCTTCTTGATGCAGATGATATTGCAGGGATTGCGATTACGGAACTCGGGGCAAAAATGTTCACAAATACTTACGAAAAACGCGTTGACCCCAGAGGAAAGGTTTACTACTGGATGGCGGGAGAACTTACAACAGAACCTGTTGATGCCAATACCGACCTTGCTGCAGTTAGAAACAACAAAATTTCTATTACTCCCGTAACTTACGAGATGACAAAAGAAGAAGTTATGACGGATTTAGAGAAAACACTTTGCAACCACGATGTCTGCGACTGGATGTAGTGCTGAGGTCAGTTTTAAAAATAGTAAGGCGCCGGCTTTCAGCCGGCGCCTCTTAGTCATATCCTGCTATTTAGACAAAAGTTTGAATATAAGATGTTTCATTTCTTTCCCACGAACATTCTTATAAAAACTTCCTGCAATTCCTGCGCCAAGACGTTCCGCTACATGAATTGAGGGGATATTATCAGGTTTTATTTCAAAAATAACTTCCTGGCAACAAAGAGTTTTAAATGCATAATCTGCTAAAGCCAATGCACATTCTGTTGCATATCCTTTGTGCCAATTTTCCGGCTTAAAAATATACCCGATTTCATAATAATTTTTACCATCAATCTCATCCGGCATCAGAGCGGCCTGCCCCAGAACTTTGGTTGAAATTTTATCCAGAACAAGGAAATAGCCGAGTGAATATTTCTGATATTTATCTAAATTTTTTTTAATCCAGTCCTTAACATCCTGCTCTGTAAATGTATATTCCCATGCAGACATGACTTTCGGGTTAAAAAGCATCTCTTTAACCTCATCAAAATCGTCATTAGTCATCCGCCTTAAATACAGACGTTCCGTTTCCAAGAATAAATTTTCCATTTATTCTATTATCAACTAAAACAAAAAATTTTACAAATAAAAAAGACTCATAATGGAGTCTTTTTTATGGTGTACTTGACGGGACAAAGTTTGAATTTTTTATCACGAAATTTATCAAGATTTTAAATGAAGCTGACACTATTCAGTTTCTGGAAAGAATTAGAAGCTACTTGAACTCTCAAACTTCAATAATAGCAATAAAAAAAGACCTTTAAAAGGGTCTTTTTTGAAAAATTGTCGTTAAGGTTACTATATTGGAACCAATCGTACCTGATAAAAACACCTGTTTGTCAGCAGGCATGAGTGTTTACGCCGAACTTATCCGTATAATGAAAGAGTCAACAACGGAATACTATAACATGAGAATAGCTTTGGGGCTGGAGTGTGCGTAAATATTTATCAATTATTATACTAATGCTTGGATTGGCTTAATCTTTTTTATGTCATCAGCAATATTGCGTCTTGCTATCCTG
Organism: Candidatus Gastranaerophilales bacterium; assembly: GCA_944324225.1. GTDB lineage: Bacteria > Cyanobacteriota > Vampirovibrionia > Gastranaerophilales > Gastranaerophilaceae > Scatenecus. The sequence goes on along the minus strand of CALUVL010000026.1, from coordinate 6,733 downwards.
AGTTCATAATCTTCCTGATAACGCAGGAAATATCCTTGAGAAAGCCCAAAGTATGTCGTCAAACGCAAATCTGTATCTGCCGTAATTCTTCTTTGACCTTTAATAATCTGATGTATTCTGTTTGGCGGCACAAATATTGCATTGGCTAAGGCATTTTGCGTAAGATTAAACGGTTCAATAAATTCTTCCTTGAGCATATCTCCTACAGTTGTTAATTCAATGTATTCAGCCATGAAAACATCTCCATATAAGTATCATCTATTTATATTATATAGTACGTATCACGTAATTTCAACCCTGCAAGAAAAGTTTATTAAGATAAATAACTAAAACCTAGTGATAATCAACTATTTCAACATCAAAAGAATGATTGTCCAACCATCTGAAACATATTCTAAACTGGTCATTGATACGGATAGAGTATTGCCCTTGTCTGTCACCTGTTAAAATTTCAAGGCAATTACTCGGCGGAATTTTTAAATCGTCAAGAATAGAAGCGATATGGAGCATTCTTAGTTTCTGTAGCGCACGTTTTTGAATATCTTGCGGGAGTTTCTTAGAGAACTTTTCATTCCATATTTTCTCTGTTTCTTTACATTTGAAAGATTTAATCATAATAAGATTGTAACATATAAATATCCTGTGAATAGTTGAAAATGCCGTAAAAATGGGTTAAAATATAGATGATAGTCTGATACGGTAAATCTCCCTACCGAGCCAACTGGCGACAGAGGGGTGCGGGAGTCCTCATAATCAGGCTATTGTTTTATCGGTATGAGGTCGTAGAATATAGGTTTGATATATACCTGCCCAACAAATAGTTTATAAAAATAAAAGCGGCATTAAAGCCGCTTTATTTTTATGGTGTCGATAAGCTCCCAAATATGGAACCTTTTAGCTACAGTACAAAAACATTATATAGCGAATTAATATCAATAATGAAACAGTCAACTCAAGAGTATTACAATATGAGAAATCTTTTAGGATTTAAGTGCTCATAAATTTCTCTGAAATTAGAAAATAAATGTCTATTTCAGTAATCAGAAAATTATTATCTAACATTTCGGTATTTATAACAAGCTAAAATAACTTAGTATTCTTTTCGTATAGGAGCTAAACGTACTGTTCAAGAAGTTTCAAGTCAACCTTTATCATCACCTATTTTCACAATTGGAGCTAAACGTGAAATTCCAGAAGTAGCTTCTTCTCCATTTGTAATAGGTGCTAGACGGGAAATTCAATACACGACTTCACCAAATTCTATTTTTAGTGTAGATAATGTTGCTACTCAACAACCTGTTTCTTCTTTTGTTATTGGTGTTAAAAGATATAATTATAATGAAGTTAATGAAATGCTTACCAGACTAAAATCTAGAGGTAGAGTATTGGAAACATCCGAAACGATAGCTCAAGTAATAAAGGATTTTAAAACTCTTACAGGATTAAATTTACATATCCCTACAACCAATAACCTTGAAAGGATGAATACATCATTACATAGTTTATATGAACAGTGTCAAAAAGGGGTATTTCCTAAAGAAATAAAACATGTGATTTTGTCACACGGTAAGGGGTCATCAGCAGAAGGTAATTGGGTATTTGAACAAACAGGTGAAAGTGTCTTTGATTATATAAGAAGACATCCAGATATTAAACCTGGTGAAGATGTGTTGGTAGGAGTGTGTGAAATTGGAAAGAGAGACCCAAACAAGTTTACAGTTGGAAGAACTGTTTGGAACGGATTTTGGAAAGCTGATGAACCTGCCAAAATAGTTAAAGCTGGCTCAAATGAAATATCTGGACATTATCTTATTGAAAATGGTATTGGAACGATTACAAGATACTAAAATAGAAATCTAAACACACTAGCAAGCGATTTAAAGAGGGTTATATTGTCTTGAGGTATAGAAGTAGGTCAGGCAATGCCTGACCTACTCACTTGCCTAGATAAAATTTAGTTTAATTCCATCATGGGGTGTAAGTTTTGCATACACTAGGATTGTTATAATATTCATACCATGCACTTGTAGTATTATTTTTCATATCTGATACAAGTTTGTTAATTTGAGTCTGATTAAAGTTGCATTTTATTGTGTTTTTTGCATCGACAGGACCAACTACTTCGACATAAGAACATAATCCATTTTTTATACCTACAATTTGTTTTTTTGTTGTTACTTGCATCCCCATCATATTAATAGGTCCAATTGTTAATGTATAAGGTTTGCAAGCTTGAAAAGCATCTATAAAAGCAGATGGATAATGATTATTTTGTGCAAAAACAAAGTTTCCTGCGATAACTAAACAAAATATACCTAAAACACTAAAAAGAAATTTTTTCATATCAACCTGCCTTTTTTCAAACTGTGTTGCATATTCATAAATAACGAAGATATCTTCTTTTTTGTTTTTTATGGTGTCGATGGGGGGACTTGAACCCCCAAGGATTTCTCCACACGCCCCTCAAACGTGCGCGTATACCGATTCCGCCACATCGACATCTTAATTTTTATTAAATTTTCACTTTATCCGTCAGGATTGTTTGTGTAGGGTCTAATAGCTCTTGCTCGTAAATCTTCAGCAGGAGCCACCTCAACTACAATCCATATTAAATTTTCAATTAGAAACGGTTGTGCTACCACATGACTTATTCTACCATAAACATTTTTATTTTAAAAGCATAAATTTTTGTCTTGCTAAAAATGTTTTCATTTTTAACCGCCAATATCCGTCTGACATAGTCGGGTTAAAGTATTTCCACCAGCCGTTGCAGCTCTTTTGAATATGTGTTAAAAGCTCTATATACTGTGCGTAATATTCAGGTTTTAAGTCTTTATCAAAACGGCCGAGCCACGAGGTCGCTTTATCAAAATATCTATCTATTGAAATTTCCAAATACTCATCTGTTTTGCCTAACTTCTGCAATAATTCTTCTATGGCTCTGGTCACATATAGTGGAGAAAAATTTTTCTTCTTCCTTACCGCTGTCACACTTCCCGCACGCTCTTTCCGGTAGCAGTAAAAATATTTGTTCAGAACTTTTATTCTTTTAGCCGTAATCATTGAATGGAAAAAGAACAACTGATCCTGCCCTACCTTTATTGGTTGAAATCTTATGTCATTTTCAAGCAAAAAATCCCGCCTGTATAATTTTGTCCAGGCTGTTGACGGGAATTTAAAAATATCATTTTTTATATCATTTGCGCTGAAAACTTCCTGAAAATATTTTTTATTAAGATCATCCAGACGATAACGCCCCTTCCATTTAACCATTTTGTTGTATTTTTTATAGCATGAATATCCGCCGAAAATAAGTATATCCAAACAATCTTTCTCTGCCGCTTCATAAATTGTTTCAAGCGCCGTTTCTTTCTCCAGCCAGTCGTCCGAGTCCACAAAATACACATACTCTCCCTTTGCTCTCAAAAGTCCAATATTACGGGCGATTCCGGAACCTTCATTATTTTTATCAATAATTATTATTCTATCGTCTTTTGACTTATACTCCTGCAATACCTTCAAAGAGTCGTCTGTAGAGCCGTCATTTACACAAATAACCTCAATATCTGTCAATGTCTGTGACAAAATACTGTCCAGGCACTTTGGCAAATATTCCTCTACATTAAAAACTGGAATTATTATTGATATTTTTATCATTTTGACCTCTGTGAATATAATATCACAAAGATAAAATTTATCTTCCTATTTCTGTAGCTCTTTGTGCCATTGATTTTGTAATATTTACAAGTGCCAGATTTGCCTCATAAGCTCTTTGAGCAAGTATTGCATCAGCCATTTCAACCATCGGGTTAACATTAGAGGCTCTTATATAACCGTTTTCATCAGCATCAGGGTGTCCGGGTTTGTATATTTTCTCGCCAAGTGTCGGATCTTCAAGACATCCGTTAAACACGACTCCTCCCTGAAGCAGAGGCAATGTGCCGATTCCAAAAACATCTTCCTTCATTTCATTCAAAAGTCCGTGGAAAGAAATTTCTTCGGTTGCATTCAAAACAGGAATACGTCTGACATAATTCGGCGTATCAATGTTTGCCATGTTTCTGGAATGCACATCAAGCCTCAAACTGTGTGTTCTCAGGGCTCTTTGTCCTATATCCATTGAACCTAAAAGACTCATAATTTACGCTCCTGTTCTTTTTTCTGCCTTTTCAGGCAAATTTTAATTATTTACCTACGTTAATTACCGTTTTCATTTCGGTGATAATATTTGACATACGTCTTGTGGCCATTGTGTACAAAATGGCGTTGTGCTGAAGTTCCATCAACTCTTTATCTGGACGAATTTCCTCGTAAGTTCTCTCAGAAATTACAGCCGAGGCACCTAGTTTTTCGGATAACTTTGTTTCCAGCGGACTGTTCATAGACCCAAGATACTCCGAAAAATCAATATCACGCCTTACATACCCTGGAGTATCCATATTAGCAAGGTTAGAACCCAACGCGACCTGCCTTTGTGTAATCAAGTCTAACATTAATCCTACCCGTCCCATATGATCTAGTGATGTAAACATTTCAGTCCTTTCTTTTTGTTTTTCTATTTTTTAAGTTTTAATTCCCCAAAAATAAACCTTATTCTCTAATATTGATTGATTTGTTGTACATGTCATCAACAACCTTCATCAATCTTGTACTTGCAAGCATGGAAGCATTCAGTCTGAGCATTGTACCTACGTTGTCGAAAATATTAACGTTTGAATTTTCGAGGTTAAACTGCGCAATATAAGAGTGGTCTTTAACAAGCCTTGCTTCACCTGACTCCTCTGTTGCCACAAGTTTGTTCAGCCCGCCCTGTTCAAGCCCTTCTGGATTATCGAATTGCACGAGCGGGATATTGCCTGCTTTATGTCCAGGATCATCCACAGCATCATAAACATAGACATCGCCATTGGGTTTAATCTGAAATTTATAACAGTTTGTCGGAATTTTTATACCTTCACCTACGATCCATTCGTCATTTGTCACCAGATAACCGTCTTTGCCCTGCTTAAAAGCTCCGTCACGGGTGTATTGAACTTCTCCGCTCGGTGAAATTACCGGAATAAACCCGGGCCCTGTAATTGCAACGTCATAAGGGTTGCTTGTAACCCGAAAAGAGCCGTTGCTGTGGTCGGTTCTTATGGCACCTGTCAGATACCCGTCCTCATTTAACATTTGTTCAAAACGTACGGCTTTATAACCATGGGTGTTATAATTTGCAAGTGCATTGGCTACATAACCAAGTCTGTCCCACTGATTCGTAACATTATTAACGCTTTTTCTGATAATCGCCTGTAAATTTTGCATAATTTCATTCCTTATAATTTAAACTTATGATGTGCTTCCAAGCTGGGAAATTACTTTTTGAAGGTTCTGATTTTGAATCATAAAAATTTGTCTGTTCGCCTCAAAATTTCTGATAATCGGCATCATATTAATGAATTCATTCTGCAAAGCAACGTTTGAATACTCGTTGTACCCTTGTTTAACCTGCGGATCCATAATTATCATACCGTTCGCGTCAACAACACCTATATGTCCTGCAAGCATAAGTTCGCCTGTTTTTTTGTCAAGAACCTTGACAAGCCCGCTTTCGTCAACCTTAACATCTTCAACTTTTTCCGGGATAATAGGAAGCTTAATTGGCATACCGGCATTTGACAAAACTCTTCTGTCGTCAAGAGTGAGAAGATTGCCTTCTTTATCAAGCTTAAAGCGGCCGTCACGGGTTAATTTAATTCCGTCATCGCCTTCAGTCTGGAAGTAGCCTTCTCTGGCAATAGCAAAGTCAAGCGGGTTTTCAGACATTGAGATACGGCCGACTTTGGTGTCAGTGGTTTTGGAAATTCCGTTGACTCCGATGTATTCGGTAAAAGAAGAAACAACGGCTTCCTGCCTCTGATATCCGACTTTGTCAAAGCCCGTAATATTTTCATTGGCAATGGACATCAATTCAGTCTGAACCTGCATAGCACGTATCGCAACGTCTATACCTCTTTCGAAATAACGAATTCCGCCATTGATTTTCATAACTACTACCTCTGATTATCTTTTTTCATGAATATACGGCTATACATACAGTTTGACGTAATTTCACAAAAAAAAATCCTCTATTTGAATGGGTTTTTCCATGTAATTAATGAAATTTGAGCGAAAGTCAAGAAAATTAAAAATAGATGTTAAATGGGAAAAATAAACAAAAGGAAAAGGCGCCCCAGTATAATTACTATAAAAATTGGGCGCCTATATTGAGCAAAAAGTCTTTTTGTTAGACTTCATTACCTGCATTGTGGACGAGTCATTATGACTCGTCCACGCAACCGGTATATCATCTGAGAACATGTATAACGTAATTATCCACATGAGGGGAGTCTGTCAAAGTGCAGTGCGTCGGAGGATTTGACGAGTAAAACGGTCGTGAAGTCCAATGAAAATTACTCTTGGTGAAAGTAGCTGTGAACTCAGTTTGTATTGGATTTCCCCAAGCATCTACTTCAGTCGGAGTCGGACAAAAGAATGATACCGTTAACGACGATACATCATCACCAAAGGGCCAGCCACTATTATTCGTACCATCATCTGAAGTAAAAGCCTGTATGCTCCAGTTCCAGTTTAACCCAGCACCGCCACCTAGCATAGGAGCTATATATAAATAGGCATTTTTTATAACTTCAAGAGTTAATATAGAGGTTTCATCGCCATTCAAAGTTCCACTACGGAATCCTGATACATTATA
>CALUVL010000025.1 GCA_944324225.1 Candidatus Gastranaerophilales bacterium | reverse complement strand
GTGCTCTTTTTATGCAATGCCTCGTTCTTATCCGGCTTTGCACTTTGAAGTATTGGAAGTAATATTAACGCTAATACACCGATTATTACGCAGCTGATTAATATCTCCATCATACTGAAGCCGGCTACGTTCGACTTTTTTTTGCCTTTGTCGGATAAATAATCCCAGAATTTTTTCATACTTTTTGCTCCTTATATTTAATAATATATACGTTTTCTCGTTTTAATACAGCACAAAAACATGCTTATTATTTTTTAATAATTAGCCTGCATAGTAATATTTAACACTACAACTACTGTAGTGTCTATTTCATCACAATCTAACAGTTTGAACCTGGACTGCATAACTGATTATTGTTCCTTTTGCTCAATTTATAGTAATTACATTAATAGTATAACATCTCTGTATTCAATTTTCAAGTCCCCAATAATTTGTATTTTACAAATATTTTTGTTATTATAAAAACAGAATGTATATCAGATTTGGAGGAAAACAATGTCAGGACACTCAAAGTGGTCAACTATTAAACGTAAAAAAGCAAAAGTAGACAGCCAGAGAGCTGTTGTTTTTCAAAAATATTCAAGAGAACTAATTGTATCTGCAAGACTCGGAGGACCCGATCCTGCAGGAAATTTCAGACTGAGAACAGCTATTGAACAGGCTAAAGCCGCAGGATTGCCTAATGACAACATTAAAAGAGCCATTGAAAAAGGCGCAGGCTCTGGTGCTGCTGATAATTATGAAGAACTTACCTATGAAGGATACGCCCCTGGTGGTGTTGCTGTTGTTGTTGAAGCAATGACAGATAATCGTAACAGAACGGCCGGGGATATAAGAAGTTTTTTTACAAAATACGGCGGAAGCCTCGGTGCCACAGGATGTGTCGGTTGGATGTTTGATCCCAGAGGTGTTATTACATTTGATGATACCGTCGATTACGACAAACTTTTTGAAACAGCTATCGGCCTTGATGCTCTTGATATTACTGATGATGATGGCGAATATAAAGTATATACAACTGTTGAAAATTTTCAAAATGTTGTTGAAGGTCTGGAAAACGAAGGACTTAAAAATATTTCTGCCGAGTTGACCAGAATTCCGCAAAATACAGTTGAAATAACTGATGAAACAACAGCCGGACAAATCCTTAAATTGTTGGAAAAACTTGAAGAACATGATGATGTTCAAAATGTTTATGCTAATTTTGACATATCTGATGATATTCTTCAAAAATTAGAGGACTGATGCTAGACTTAATAGAAAAATTATCTCAACAAATTGATTGTGCTGAAAATTCCAAAAGCCTGGTAAGCGCTTTAAGGGATTTTTTTATTAAAAATTTTAAAATTACACGTCTTGATATTTTTGTTCAAGATAAAGAAAAAAAATATCTTGTAGACTTTTCTAAAGACTGGACAAATCCTGCGTTTGATACTGCTCATTCGAAAACCATTCATAATGTTTTTCAAAAAATTACAAAAAATAAATATATTACAGATTATAAAAATGTTATATGGTTCTCGCTTCCGAAAAACGGAAAAAGTATGGGGATTATACAAATCGAAGGCGTGACTTCTACTGAAAATATAATCGAATTTATGCACACGGCATCATATATAATTTCCATAAAAATCCAGAATATCATGCTTATGGAAAATATGAAAAAAAGTCTGGACTTTTACGAATTGATGAAAGATATTGCCAAAATAATCGAAACTCAATATGAACTAAATTATGTAATTCCGCTTATCGGCGAAATGATTGACAAATTTATGTCCAATTGCCTTATTTATATTTTTATAAGACACAATTCAGAAATAAAGCTGATGTGGCCAGCCAATTGTAAAGACCAAACTATTCTTGAGGAAACAAGTAAGCTTACAGAAAAATACAATTACAATATTTTTCATAACGGCAAAACGGGAATATTTCCCATGATTAATGAAAACAGACTGCTCGGGTGTATTGCGGCAAAAACAATGAGCGGAGAATTATCATTTCAGGACATAAATTATCTGGAACAGCTCGCAAAGCAGTCGTCTTCAACCATAAACAGGGCAATTGTTTACGGCGAAATTCTGAAACACGCAACCCTTGATGCTCTGACAGGCTTTTACAACAGACGGCACCTGGAAGAAAGAATAAAACAGGAAACATCAAAAGCTAAACGTCAAAAAACTTCTCTGTGCGTAATAATGACAGATATTGACTTTTTCAAACGTGTAAACGACACATACGGTCATGCTGCAGGCGACCTTGTACTTCAAACTGTTTCAAAAACAATTCGCTCGCAACTTAGAGAATATGATATTGCAGGCAGATACGGAGGCGAAGAATTTGCTCTGCTCCTGCCTTTCACAAGAATGGAAGAAGCTGTTATGGTTGCAGAAAGACTCCGAAAAGCCGTTGAAAACCAGAAAGTTGATCTTTCAAAAATAAATCCGGAAAAGGCTCATAGTCCGATTAGTATTACAATCAGCTCGGGCATTTATGAGTACAAAACATCTGACAATCCGGAAGACTTATTAAAAAAAGCCGATAAAGCACTTTATGAGGCAAAAGAATCAGGAAGAAATAAAATAGTGGTGAATAAAGATGAATAAAAATAAATACGAAAAAATCTGCCATAACCTTGATGAAACAAAAGAACTGGCTTATCGTTTTGCAAATCTTGCACGGAACGGATGTTTCGTCAGCCTTTACGGGGAAATAGGAGCCGGAAAAACAGCTTTCGTAAAACTTGCGGCTGAAGCTCTCGGTGTAAAAGAAAAAGTTACAAGTCCAAGTTTCGTGATTTTGAATGAATACCACACAGCCCAAATTCCTATTTACCATTTTGACCTTTACAGGCTCGAAAATGAAGGGGTAAAAACAATTCTGGATGAACTCAGAGAATACTCTGAAGGCAGACAGATAACATTTGTAGAATGGGCCGAATTTTCTCAAGATGAAATACCTTTTAACCATATAAAAATCAATGTCACTTACGAAGATGACGAAGCAAGAAAATATTCTTTTGAAGCGTTCGGCGAAGATAATGTAAAAATTACGGAAGGACTTAATAATGACTGATAAAAATTATATCCTTTGCTTTGATACCTGTCTGGACAAAATGTATATTACACTTTCCTCAGATGATTCAATAATTGAGTCTGAAATAGTTGAAAATCACGATTTGAAATATCACAGCGCATTTTTGATTTCCACAATTGAGCAGATACTTAATAAAAACAACGTGAAGCCGGAAGATATTAAGCTTATCGGGATTAACAACGGCCCCGGAAGCTTTACGGGCATAAGAGCCTGCACTACAACCGCAAGGGTTATGGCGCAGCAGCTTGATATAAAAGCAACGGGAATTTCCAGCCTTGAAATAATTACAAAAGCGTTTGAATCGGTTAAAAAACCTTCAAAGCCCGTTCTTACAGCACTTGACGCCAGAAAAAATATGGCCTACTTATACCTGAACAACGAAATCAAAGGCGCTGTTAATCTTGATGAAATCAAAGAAATCATCAGAAACGGAGATTTTGAAATATTGACGGATGACAAGCTTCAGCCGGTTCTCGGAGGCTCCTCTTATCAAAAACTACAGCTTCCGCTCGGTGAAATATTGACAAAACTTACGATTAAAAAATCAGCAACAGAGGAGTGCGACTGGAAAAAGCTTAAACCGCTTTACATACAGCCGCCGCCAATGGGATAAAAAACATGCCGGTAACGTTTCTTAACGAACCGGCAAATTTTTTATTCAGGAGTTTTACAATAATATGCTGATATCAGGAATTCAAAATTTTAATATTTTTGCACCTAAGAAAGGTTATGTGAATAATCGTTCAGATTATTCACTGAATAAATCATTTATTCAGCATTCGGACACTTTTCAAAAGAACAAAACCGATATAAGTTTCACGGCAAATCCGTCCGGCTTCCTTGAAAGAAGGATCCACTCAATAACTACCAGTTCAAAAATAAAAACAAAGAAAGAATTCCGGGAACTTGCCCGCAATCGAGTTATCCACTGCTTTTACTGCCAGAAGCCCGTATTCAGCCCTGAATTTGTAAATGAACTAAATATCAGGGGAGTATTTGACGGGCCTATCGAAAATTTTGTAAAAGAGCTTGCGCCTTACAAATCGTATCTCAAGCCGACATCTTATGATATCTTCAAATACATTGAAGAAACCGCAAAACTTGCCCCGCAAACTCACCTTTCACGTGCAATTCAAATTCTGAATGAAAATGCTATTCAGGATTTACGACAGGAGCAGCTGCCTATATTCAAACAAATTGAAAATGAATTTCAACAACTGCCATCCGATGTTCGTGAAAAAGTTATGCCTGTTATTAAACTTCATAAAAACCGACTTAAGGGAATTCCGCAAATCGAAGAATTCAGTGCAAAAGATTTCAGCTACAAAATAAAAAAAGCCTCGGAAACCGTTGTAAACAATGTTCACAGAACTACACTTTCCAATTACGCAGAAACAATGCTTGCAACAATCCAGACAAAATATAAAAACTTTTATGACCATAATCTTATAAACAAAACATTTCAACATAATGAAAGCCTCGATTACAGCTTTCCAGTAAATCAAAAAAGCCTTCAGATATATATTGTTGAACAGATAAAAAAAATCGGAATAAAAATAGGCAGAAATGATATTCTTGCAACCTGCAAAACAGCTGAAGATTCTCTGATAGGAAACCCTGTTAAAATAAAGTTCAGCAACAAAGCATTCTGTCATGATCTTGAGAAAGTTCTGCTTGGATTAAAAAACGACAAAATCAAAAAAAGAATTTTCAAAGCAATAGACAAACTTCCGACTTCTTCAAACAATCTCAACTCATTTATAGCAAAACATGAATTTTCAAGTTCCGCAACAATTGGCTACGAACTGTTAAAACCCTCTATCACAACATTAGAACACATGCAGCCGGAATCGACTAAAGGACCTTATGTAAATCATCTCGGCAACTTTGCACATGCCTGCGCTCCATGCAACAACAAACGATCTTCGCAAGATATGGCGGTATATCTGGAAAAATTTCCCAAAACAAGTCCTCAGGTATATTTTAATGACATAATAGGAATCGTAAACGACGGATTTATATCGCTTGAGGATCTTCTTAGAATGAAAGAAACCATTTATATGCAAAGCGGACGGAATATGAACATTTCATCTTTATCCTCAGGAATTCTTCGGGAAAACTTTCCTCCGTCAAAAGCACAGGAAAAATTCGATTATTTTATAGAGCTTGCAAACAATTATTTAATATCAGGACGTGATATTCTCTGGCTTCAGCAGGAACTTCGCAAACGATGCGGTATTGCTGTTAAAATGAACAAACTCAAAGCAATTTTTTATTAACAAAAGTAAACATTTAATTCAAAATATTAAACTTCCGTTTCAAAAATGCCGATACCCTAAATGGTAATAAACAAAATTTAACAGGGTAATCAAAATGGCTGACACACAATTTACATTCAACAGGCCTTACAAACCCTTCGGAATGAATGTCAAAGTTCCGGAAATTGGGGAAAAGACCTTACAACAAGCAGGCAAGACATTAAGCAACATTGCTAAAGGTCCGGTGGATCCTCTTTTCAAATTTTTAGAAGAAAATGAAGAGGTCTTTAATGGGGATATCACATTCCAAATAAACAAACTTTTTGCGGAAGGCTTCACAATAGGTTCTGCAATGAGAATGGAAGATGAAAAAATCAACGGAATGCCTCCAAGCTTTGACATGCATTTTTAATAAAAACAATATATAATAATATATAACACATGGTGATTTTTCGCCACTAAAATAAGAGGTTGGTAGTGAGCAGAGTAAGAAAACATATTATAAATATTTTGTTGGTATTTTTTGTAATTTTACTGACATCATGCGCCGGTTACGGAATTGAACTCAAGTGGAATAAAATGCCTGTTCTTGTATGCCTTCCGCCGAACCAGAACAGCGCAATAATGAAAGAAGCATTCTCAAACTGGCAAAAAGCCTCAAAAGATAAAGTTTCATTTGTTTTTTTAACGGCAAACTCATGCCCTGATGCTCAAATTACAATAAGTTATGCGCCGAATAAAAGAAAATCTAAAACTGATTTTTCTTATGTCGGAAATTATTTTACAAAAGCCCATATTGAAATGGGGCTTTTAACAAGAGAAGGCAAACCCGCAGACAAAGATCTTCTGCTCAGTCTTATGATGCACGAAGCAGGACATGCAATCGGAATAATCGGACACACAAACACTCCTTCAAGCGTAATGCAGCCGACAGTCAAAAAAGGCTTTTATATAACTGAAGATTCAATACGAGAGATTAACAAACTGTACAAATGATATGAAAAAACTGATATTACTGACATTTACAATATTAATAACAACCCTTGCCGGCCACTGCGGTGATGAAGCCTGGTCAAAAATTGAAAAAGGCTGGAGCCGTATGCCGATACGTGTATATCTGGATAACACAGGAGATTACTCCGCAATGATAGAAGAAGGCTTTGCCGAATGGGAAGATAGGACTGACGGAGAAGTCCGATTCAAATTTGTCACCAAACCTCATTCAGGATATGCAAACATAACAGTAAAACTTGTAAGAAATTTCACAGACTCGACAGCAGGTCTTACAAAAGCTCAGATTGGTGTAAATAAAATTTACAAATCAAACATAGATGTAGGGTTGTATTCTGCAAACGGAAGAAAGTTTTCAGAAGAAGAGCTTGCTATAATTATAAAACACGAAATTGGACACTCATTAGGCCTTCCGCACTCAAACGATCAAAAAAGCATAATGTTTCCGTATGTTTTGCGGGGACAAACCATAACAGAAAAAGATATTGAAAATTTGATGGAACTATACTAAATGGAGATAACTTATGAAAAAACTTTTATTATTTTTACTAATTGCAATTTTAACAACAGGTCCGGTTTTGGCAGCAGAAAAAATTGGGACATGGACACAAATGCCAATTACAGTATACATTCAGGAAAACCGACGTGATTATCTAATGAAAAAAGCCTTTGGGGACTGGCAATCTGCCACCAACAAAGTTGTAGAATTTGAATTTGTTGACACCCCTGATGAAGCGCAGATTGTTGTAACATTCGAGGATAAGGTTTCAGACAGAGCTGAAAATGCAGTTGGACTTACGTATCCTTATGTTGACAACAACGGGCACTTTACAAGCGCAAAAATTATTATTGCAAAATACTCAGACCATCAGTCAACAAAAATGTCAAATCATCAACTGATGAAAATTATGCGCCACGAAATTGGACATGCAATAGGGCTTGAACATACAGATTCACCTAATTCTATTATGAATCCGACAACAAACAAATGCCTTGATATTACAAAAGATGACATTAAACTCTTAAGAGCTATTTACGGCGCAGATTAAGTAAAAATCAATAATGCTCATCATCAAAAATTTTAAAATCATGAGGAATACGTTTTTCGATTTCGGAAAACAACTCAGACAGCGACCAGCCGAACCCTTCGGCTATTTTTTTGAGCGTAACAAGCTGCGCCTCATTGGTACCCATTTCAATACGGGAAAGAGTAGAGCGCGGAACGTCGTTTTCGTAAGCGAACATACACAAACTTTTCTTTGTGTATTCAACACGGAGACTTCTTAATGCGGTTCCGAACATTTTACAATACTCTTTTCCCTTTGCATCCATTGTAAAGATTTAACCTTTGAACTTAACATACGGTTCCATATTTGGGATTATAGCCTTATAATTAGTCTGAATTCATCCCATATATGAGAGGAGAGCAATTTTGAAACACAAAGCATTTACTATGGCAGAAGTATTAATAACCATCGGCATTATCGGAATTGTTGCCGCGATGACACTTCCGGGTGTAATTGAAGGATATCAGAAAGCCGAAACCATAAACCGGTTAAAGAAGGCCTATTCCGTTATGGCGCAGGCAATAGAGCTTTCTGAAGTTCACAATGAAAGCGTTAAATACTAGAATTTTAATCAGTCAAATGCGGACTTTTTCAACCAGTACTTAAAACCTCATTTTGCAAAAATAAATGAAACAACATACGGCAAAATTTCGGATAAAGTGCAATACACACGCCCGAACGGGAGTATTGAGAATTCAGTAAGTATATTTTGGAGTGATTCCCTGATTATAAATACAGTCGACGGAATGACATTTTATTTTTCATCACATATAAAGGCAAATTATAAAGGTATCGCTGTCGATCTGAACGGTTACAAAAAGCCTAACAGATTCGGGCGTGATTTGTTTATATTTTCAATATCTCCGGAATACGGACTTGTACCTTACGGGTATAAAGGCACCTGCGATATGGGAAACGCTTATGACACATTTGACCGTGAGTATCTAAAGTCAGCGTGGCGCTACGGCTGCAGTAAACAAGCAGGTGAAACAAACGGCGCATTCTGCTCTGCTCTCATAATGACCGACGGCTGGGAAATCCGCGACGACTACCCGTGGTAAGAATATAAAACAAACGCTATTTATTCTTCGCTTTCGCCCCATTTTGTCTTTGTCTGTCATCCTGAATTTATTTCAGAATCTCGTTGAGATACTGAGATAAACTCAACATGACAAAATGGGGTGATTTCTTATCGCCTTTATTTAAGGTGAATAAGTGAATAGGTGATAAAGTGAATAAGTTCTTTTCTGTGCTACGCACTGTTAAACAATTCCCCTTTTCACCCTCATCGGAATTTATAAAAAACTCCTATTGCCTTTTATTTCGTTACGAACTTATTCACCTATTTACTTATTCACTTATTCACTTTGTTTTGAACTTTTCGTCTTAACGCCTTTACGTCTTATCGTCTTTTATTCCGTAACCTCCTAGTGCCTTAGTGCCCTAGCGCCTTAGTATCTTTTTCAGTAACAAACCTTTCAACCATTCCACCGTTCAACTATTCAACTCTCCTCACCCTTCACCCTTCACTCACCATCTTTTCGTCTTTTCATAAAACACACTTATTCACTTTATTCATGTTTGCTGTATAATAAAAATGAACAAACAGAAGTGTATAACAAAAGCGCACAGGAAGTGCGAGAAAGACAAGGTAATTATGGTACCGGAAACAAAAAAATTCGAAATTGAAGTCGGCGGAAAAACAGTTACCGTCGAAACCGGGAAGTATGCTAAATCCACTAATGGTTCTGTTACGGTAAGATGCGGAGATACAATGCTTTTTGTTCACTGTGTTGTATCAAAAGAACCAAGAGTCGGAATTGATTTCTTCCCGCTGCTAATTGATTATGAAGAAAGAATGTCCTCAATCGGACGTATTCCGGGCGGTTACAACCGTTCAGAAGGGAAGGCAAGCGATAAAGCAATCCTTGTTTCACGTTTGATTGACAGACCTATAAGACCTCTGTTCCCGAAAGGTTACAGAAATGATATTCAAATCGTAGCACAATTGTTCAGCTATGATCAGCAAAACCAGCCTGACACTCTTGCAATGCTCGGTGCATCATGTGCTTTAATGCTTTCAGGCGCACCTTTTGAAGGCCCGATAGGCGCCGTCAGAGTTTCAAGAGATGAAAACGGCAATATGATTGCAAACCCGACACACCAGCAGGCTGATAAATCAGACCTCGACATTGTTGTTGCAGGAACTCACGACAGTGTAATTATGGTTGAAGCAGGATGTAAATTCGTTACGGAAGACGATATTATGAATGCCGTTGAATTTGCACAAGGTGAAATCAGAAAACAGTGTGATGCTCAGGTTGAATTTGCAAAACAGTGCGGGGTTGTTAAAGAAGAATTCGTAAATCCTTACGATACTTCAGAAATCAAGAAAATCATCGACGAAACAGCGCACGATATGATTTTCGATGCATACCACAACTTTGATAGAGAATACAGACAGAACAAACTTGAAGAAGCAAAAGCTCTTGTTAAAGAAAAAATCGATGCACTGCCTGAAGACGATTACATCAAGAAAATCATTGAAGAAACTGGCATTGACTTTGTAGCGGAAGAATTCAAAAACGCAGAAAAGAAAATTATGCGTACAATGATTTTGGATGAAGGCGTCCGCGCAGACGGAAGAAAACCGCACGATGTACGTCCAATCTGGTGCGAAGTTGGCGTAATCCCGAGAGCACACGGTTCTGCGGTATTTACAAGAGGTCAAACTCAGGTGCTTTCAGTTGCAACCCTTGCAGGCCCGGGAATGAAGCAGGAACTCGACGGTGTTGATCCGGAAACTGAAAAAACTTATATGCACAAATACATCTTCCCGGGATTTTCAGTAGGTGAAGTTAAACCCTTAAGAGGCCCCGGAAGACGTGAAGTCGGACACGGCAACCTCGCAGAACGCGCAAACGTTCCGGCACTTCCTTCTCAGGAAGAATTCGGCTATACAATCCGCGTAACTTCAGACGTACTTGAATCCAACGGTTCAACCTCAATGGCATCAACCTGCGGATCATCAATGGCTTTAATGAATGCGGGTGTTCCGGTAAAATGCATGATCGGCGGTGTTGCAATGGGTATGATTACTGAAGAAGGCAGAGAACCTGTTGTATTGACAGACATTCAGGGAATTGAAGACTTCCTCGGAGATATGGACTTCAAAGTAACAGGAAACGATGACGGAATTACAGCTCTTCAAATGGATATGAAAGCAAAAGGTATTGCAAATGATACATTACGCCGTGCTCTTGCCCAGGCAAAAGAAGGCAGACTTCATATCTTGGGCGAAATGAGAAAGGTAATTACAAAACCTGCGGATCATCTGTCACCATTTGCGCCGAGCATTACGACAATGACAATTCCGGTTGAAGATATCGGAACAGTAATCGGACCAGGCGGAAAACAAATCCGTGCGATTATCGACGCATCAGGTGCTGAAATTGATATTCAGGACTCAGGCGTTGTAACGATTACATCAAACGATCAGGAAGGCGCTGAAATCGCAAAACGCATGATTCAGGAACTTACCTTCAAACCTGAAGTCGGAATGGTTTTGAAAGGCAGAGTTGTAAGGATTATCCCGATTGGCGCATTCGTAGAACTTTGCGGCGGCAAGGACGGAATGGTTCACATCTCTCAAATTTGCCACGAAAGAATTGAAACAATCGAACCGCACGTAAAAATCGGCGATGAAGTTATCGTAAAAGTAATCAAAATTGATGAAAAAGGCCGTGTAAACCTCACAATCAAAGGGGTTACAGACGAAGAAAAGTCAAGACTTTTAAATCAATAACAACTAAAATATATCAACAAACAAGCCGGATATAATTACATATCCGGCTTGTTTATTTAATAAACCATTTTATTCTACAGGCCCAAGTTCTGTTGTTTTGTATGTTTTATCGTTAAATCTGATTTTTACCTGAGTTCCGTCTTCTTTAGTGCGGATACCTTCATAGATTCCGTCACCAACTCTTGTTAACTCATCCTCACCCAATGGGCCTTTAGTTTTAATTTTTTCAACAACTCCGTTATTGTACAATTCGGTGTTTTCATATCCGTCAGCGCCTTTAAAATTATGCTCTATTTTTTTGCCGTTTGAATCATATTTAGAATTTGTTTCGCAGTTAAATTTTCCATCTTTATCAAAGCTTGTAGATTTTAAAATGTCACCTTTTGCATTCCACTGATATTCACAGACTGTGCCGTCAGGCTTTACTTCCTTTTCAGTTTCGACGACTTTGTTGTAATCAACAGCAGCATTTTCAGCAGGCTTTTCTGCTGGCTTAGCTTCTTCAGCCTTCGGGGCTTCTTCGACAGGTTTTGGCTCTTCAACAGGCTTTGCTTCTGCTTTCGGGGATTCCTCAACAGGTTTTAGCTCTTCGACAGGCTTTGTTTCTGCTTTCGAAGCCTCTTCTATAGGTTTTGACTCCTCAACAGGTTTCGGCTCGGCTTTCGGAGCCTCTGCTGCAGGTTTTGTACCGGCCTTAAGCTTCATTGAATAAGTACCTGCACCGTCAACTGACAGATAAAGTTTACCGTTATGGGCAAAGACATTTACTCTGTTCCCAAGAAGGACTGCGGACTCTGTAAGAGTCTTTAAAGCTCCAGCCTCAGTAAATTCAGGAGAGTTATATATTTTTAAATCTCCCAAAAACCTTTTAACAAGATCTTTGTTTTTCGGATTATCATTAAGTAATGCTTTAATAAATTCCTTAAAATTTTTGTCATCACTGAGCGACTTCGCCTCAGGGAATTTTGTTTCTGCCTTTGGTGCTTCTTCTATAGGCTTCGGCTCCTCAACTGGTTTTGCTTCCGCTTTCGGTGCTTCTTCTACAGGCTTCGGCTCTTCAACCGGTTTTGCTTCCGCTTTCGGGGCTTCTTCTACAGGCTTCGGCTCCTCAACTGGTTTTGTTTCCGCTTTCGGTGCTTCTTCTACAGGCTTCGGCTCCTCAACTGGTTTTGCTTCCGCTTTCGGGGCTTCTTCTATAGGCTTTGACTCCTCAACTGGTTTTGCTTCCGCTTTCGGGGCTTCTTCTATAGGCTTTG
>CALUVL010000024.1 GCA_944324225.1 Candidatus Gastranaerophilales bacterium | reverse complement strand
CTCCTCAACTGGTTTTGCTTCCGCTTTCGGGGCTTCTTCTATAGGCTTCGGCTCCTCAACTGGTTTTGTTTCTGCTTTCGGAGCTTCTTCTATAGGCTTCGGCTCCTCAACTGGTTTTGCTTCCGCTTTCGGGGCTTCTTCTACAGGCTTTGGAGCTTCTGCTGCAGGTTATGTACCTTCCGGAGCCGGCGGGTTCTGCTGTGCTTCTGCTTTTTTAGATGCCATTTTCTTACCTTTTGCGGCACCGCCTTTGATAATACCAAATGCAGGAACCGCTGCCGCAACTTCGACAGCCCCGTCCATTGCCTGTGACATGCTTGCTTTTGCTTCAGCCTCGGTTGTTGAATCGTAATATTTTTGAGCACCTGCAATGACATTTTTGCCGCCATTGTAAGTCATATAAGCCGCAAGCCCGAGGCCTGCAACTTTTGCTGTTCCAGCAACACCCGCAACAACCGCAGCACTTGCGCCGGCTGCAGCGGCAACAGGTGCGGCAAACGCTAATACAGCAACGGTGCCCACAGTCATTGCCGTTCTTTTTAAGCTGAATCCGTTCTCATCACAGAACATGCCTTTTACAAAATTTTTACCGCTGTTCAATGCAATTTCGCCGATTTCACCCCAGCTTAATTCATGACGTTTTTTTACATCCGAAAAAATAAACTCATACTCAGGTTTTTCGACATTCTCAGTCTTATCTTCAGCTTTTGCAAAAGTTATCATCAGCCCTTTCTTTGGCTTCAAATTTGTTGAGTCTGCTGAAACTGTATCAGCAGAAATTACAGGTGTTGAATAAAAAATGTTTTCCTCAACTTCAACCGTATCCTTTTTGGCATTCTCGTAATTTTTCCCTAAATTAAATCTGATAACTTGAACTCTTAAATCGTCTGACATAGGCAAATTCCCCTTAATTTTTTCCTCTATACAGTTATAAAAAAAACTTTTATCCATAAATTGACTTTTAATAAAAAATCAAGTTAATAATTATTTACATTTTTGTGTTAAGATAAAAATAACTGGAGGATATTATAATATGTGTGACGTAATTACAATCGGAAGTGCCACAATGGATGTTTTCGTCGAAAGTGATGATGCTAACATCGTATCTGTTTACACAAAAAACAAAAAGTCAGAATTCATGAGCTACCCCTACGGCGCAAAAGTCGAGATTGAAGATTTTACATCACAGGTCGGCGGAGGCGGTGTTAATACAGCCGTAAACTTCGCTAACCTCGGATATAAAACAAGTGCAATCTTTAAAATCGGTGATGATATTTATTCAGAAGGAGTTCTTGAATCTTTCAAAAACAAAAACATTGACCTTTCAAATATAATTCAAGACCCAAAAGTCAGCACTGGGTTTTCAATTATTTTGGTAAGTTTTCAGGGGGACAGAACAGTTCTTGCACACAGAGGTGCAAATGCCATGATTAAAAAATCAGATATCAATTTTGATGCTATAAAAAATGCAAAACTTTTATACATTGCTCCTATGAACGGCGACAGCACAAAAGTTCTGGATGATATAGCTACTTTTGCAAGTGAAAATAACGTTTTCGTCTGTTTTAATGCAGGCTCTACAAGCATTAAGAAAGGCTTTAATTATCTTAAAAAAATTCTTGATAACGCTAATATTGTTGTTATGAACAAAGAAGAAGCTTCTCTTGCAACCAAAATTCAGGTAAGACCAGACACAAGAGAAGTTAAATACTCGGAAGAACCACTTCATCCTGACATCAAAGAAATGTTTAAAAAGTTAAAAGTAAGAGATTATCAAATTGTTGTTATAACAGACGGCAAAAATGGGGCTTACGCTTATGATGGCAAAAAATTCTATATTTGTCCTGTTTTTGAAGGACCTGTTGTTTCGACACTCGGAGCAGGAGATGCTTTTGCCTCCACATTCTGTGCTGCACTCGAAAGAAACAGACTTAATATAGGAAAATCATTGATGTATGCTTCTGTAAATTCAGCAGGCGCAGTTTCTGAATTCGGAGCAACTCAGGGGCTTTTGACTTTTGAACAAATAGAAGAAAAACTTAAAAGCTGCCCTGATTATACCTACAAAACTGTTTAATTTATTAACAATAATAAAGTTATGCACTAAAGCTTTTTTTGTAGTATAATGAAGGAAAAAATTATAGGAGAGAATTAACAAAATGGGATATAAAATTTTAGCTAAAAAAGAAATTTGTCCGAATCAATATGAAATTACTGTAGATGCACCTTATGTCGTAAGAAATGCAAAAGCTGGTCAGTTTATAATCTTCAGGGCTGACGAAACCAGCGAAAGAGTGCCACTGACCATTGCCGACGTTAATAAAGAAAACGGCGAATTAACCCTTGTCTTTATGGCTGTAGGATATTCAACCAAAAAGCTTGCAGCTTTAAATGAAGGTGATGAAATTCACGATATAGTAGGTCCGCTAGGACAACCAACTCATATTAAAAAATATGGCACAGTTGTTTGTCTGGCAGGAGGATATGGTGCAGCTCCATGCTATTTGATAGCAAAAGCATTCAAAGAAGCCGGAAATAAAGTTTATATGGTTATGGGTGCAAGAAATAAAGATCTTATTTTCTGGGCTGATAAAATGAAAGATGCTTGCACTGAATTATATATTACAACAGATGACGGCTCACTTGGCGAAAAAGGTTTCGTAACTCAGGTATTGGAAAAAATAATGAACCGTGAAAAAGTTGATTATGCTATTGCAGTAGGCCCGATGCCAATGATGCGTGCAGTAGCAGAACTTACACGTGGCAAAGGAATCTACACTGAAGCCAGCATGAATCCAATTATGGTAGACGGCACTGGTATGTGCGGAGCATGCCGCGTAACCGTTGGAGGAGAGGTGAAATTTGCTTGTGTAGACGGCCCTGATTTTGATGCTCACAAAATCGACTTTGATGAAGTTATAAACAGAACACGTATCTATAAAGATCAAGAAAGAAAACGTGATGAAAATTGTAATCTATTAAAACAAGCTTCGTTACAGAAATAAAAGGGAGAGAATGATGGCAATAAAAAAAGATATCCCGTTTTGTCCGGTATTAAGCATAGGTACAGGTATAGACATGGTATGTACACAGGATCGCTGCAGTTGGTACATCCCTAGTGTAAAAAAATGTTCTATGTACATAATGGCCTATAATGCACTGCTTGCAGCAAACTCAAGACAGGCCGCCCAGCGTCAAAGAAAAAATAACAACAATAACGCAAACAGTTAATTTATGAAAATAGCACTTTGCATCAAACAAGTTCCGGACACAACAGAGATAAAGTGGACGGAACATAATACTATAAACCGAGAAGGGGTTGAAAGCATTATTAACCCTTATGATGTTTATGCAATAGAAGCGGCCTTACAGATAAAAAAAACAAATCCTGCCACAGAAATAACGGCCTTAACAATGGGACCAGCGCAGGCCGAAAGCATGCTAAGAAAAACGCTAGCACTGGGAGTAGACAAAGCTGTTTTAATTTCAGACAAAAAATTTGCAGGTGCAGACACATATGCGACAGGAAAGACTCTTTCCAGAGCCATTCAAAGCGTACTTCCTGATTTTTCGCTTGTAGTCTGCGGACAATTTGCAATAGACGGGGACACAGCACAGACAGGCCCGAGCATTGCAAACCACCTGAACATTCCGCAAATTACCTTTGTGCAGGAAATAATTGAATGCACAAATGATTATATAATTGTAAAAAGACAGGCTGATGATGGCATTGAAACAATCAAAGCAAAACTACCTGCACTGATTTGCCTGCTTCAAAGTGACAAAGAGCCTTCAAGAGCACTAATAAACGGCTTCAAACGTGCGCAAATGGCAGAAATACCGACTTTATCAATGGAAAATCTCGGCCTATTACCGGAAGAAACAGGGATTAAAGGTTCACCGACTTACGTAAGCAGGGCATTCAGGCCAATAATAACGCACACGAGCGAAAAGATTTTTTACTCGGAAACTTCAGCAAACACACTGAAAGACAAAATTTTTGAATTTATGGCAGGTGCAAATGAGTGAAACAAAAGAAATACTCTTATATGCAGAGATAACCCGCAGCAAATATATTCACACGGTATTTTTTGAACTTGCCCAAAAAGCGCTAGAATTAGCCGAAAAACTAGGGGGTTGCAAAATTTCCGCACTATTGTTCACTGAGCCGAACCAGCTTGAAAACTTTAAAGACGGATTTTTCAAAAGCGGAATTGATAAAGTTTACGTATTTGAGCACGAAAAATTCGGAACATATAACACCGATCTGTACTCAAAGCTTGCAATAGAACTTGTAAATGAAATTAAGCCGGAAATAATGCTGATAGGTGCGACAAATGAAGGTCGGGATCTTGCACCTAGAATTTCGTCAGCACTCCATACAGGGCTTACAGCAGATTGCACCGACCTCGACATAAATGAAAAAGGACAGTTGGCAGCAACCCGTCCGACGTTCGGTGGAAAATTAATGGCTACAATTTTGTGTAAGACATTGCCACAGATGGCAACAGTCCGCCCGAAAGTCTTCAAACCACTGAAAGAAGATATTATTAGAACCACTGAATTTGAGATTAGAACGCCGTCACTGACTGATTTTGAGCAAAGAACAGAGCTGCTAGATTTTGCCAGAACGCTTGAAAATGAAATCAATGAACTTGACAGCGCGGAAGTCATAGTTGCAGGGGGAAAAGGAGTTGGTACCACGGAAGGGTTTGCGCTTTTGAAAGATTTGGCGGATGCTCTAAACGGAACAATCGGAGCAACAAGAGGTGCCGTAGACATTGGACTTGCGCCCAAATCAATACAGATAGGTCAGACTGGGAAAACAGTAAGACCGAAACTTTATATAGCCTGTGGAATCTCTGGAGCGATACAGCATCTTGTCGGAATGCAGGATAGCGAGAAGATAATTGCAATAAACACAGACGAAAACGCACCGATATTTGAAGTTGCAGACCTGGGCATAGTCGGTGACATTTTTAAGATTATACCGGAATTAATGAAACATTTTTCGAAATAAGGCGCAAAAGAACCTGTCATTCTGAGCTTATCATATATATCAATCACTACTTAACGAAACAACGGCAAAGCGGATTTTGTCTGAGCGCAGCGAGTTAATCCGCTCTGGTTGAGTTTAGTAGTGATTAAACAATCTGCGTGTTTCTCTTTCTTTCGTGCATTTCTTTCTCTTTGCATCGCAACAAAGAGAAAGAAATGTACATAATTAATAACATAAAGTAAACATCAAAATCTGATTTTATCTGAGTGGTAAAATCTTATGTCATTCTGAGCTTATCATAATAGCTCCTTCGGGCTTTGCCCTCAGGATGACGTAGTGACTTTCAGGTCATTCTGAGCGAAGCGAAGAATCTATGTAAAATAATTAATTATATTCATTCTTTTCTTTTGTTGCAATATGGTACTTTCTTGTGCCGACAAGAAAGTACCGCAAAGAAGCTCCCGACCGGTGCTTCACTCACTAATCAACTGTAACCGTTTCACATAAAGCAAGTGAACTCGAGCTTCGTACTCAAACAGCACTTGCTTTGTTGTAGTGAAACGGAACATTGATTGTTCCTTCCGCAAAGGTCGGCCTAAACAATCACTACTTAACGAAACTACGGCAAAGCGGATTTTGTCTGAGTGGTAAAATCTTATGTCATTCTGAGCCTATCATAATAGCTCCTTCGGGCTTTGCCCTCAGGATGACGTAGTGACTTTCAGGTCATTCTGAGCGAAGCGAAGAATCCATTTATAAATAAGAATAGCTTCTTCAGTCACAAACTCTCTCAGAATGACATGAGAACAAATCTCATCCTGAAGCGCAAGCCGAAGAAGCTGAAAAACTCACATAACCTTAAGCATCTGAAACAAATAGAAGGCGGTTTTGTCGTTTTCGATGGCCCTCGTAATCTCAGTGCGCATAGCATCAGGCGAAAGTTCCTGTTTAAAAACAAAAAGCTCATAGATATCAACCTCAAGAGCTTTTGCTATTGAGGTAAGAGTTTCAGGAGAAGGGTAATTAGCGCCGATTTCGATTTTACTGACGTTTTTCGGGTCAATGCCAATCATCTCGGCGAACTGTTCCTGAGTAAGCCGACGTTTTTTACGCAGCAACTGGATTTTCTGACCGAGTTGATATTTTAAAGACATTGTTCACCACTCCCTAACGTGATAATACCCAATAACACTTTATAAATTTTCTCCGACAAAAACATATTTCACTTAATAACAAACAGCCATAAAACACATTTGCCGGTTACAAAGTACAAATAATATATACCCTGTTTTTTATAATTTACAATCTAAAAATATCAAGAAAACTATTCATTAAATTGATTTTTATTCACAATTCAACCCGACATATTGACAAAATTCTATTCATCGGATATAATTATAAGTAAATTCCCATATAACAAGTGGAATAAGATGTAACAAACGGAGGTATTTACATGAAGAAAACTATTGGTATGGGCGGTTTTACGCTTGCAGAGGTGTTGATTACATTAGGTATTATCGGGGTAGTTGCCGCAATGACAATGCCGACATTGATTAACTCAACACAGGGTGCACAGTACAAAACAGCATTTAAAAAATCTTTAACAGTTCTTTCACAGGCTGTTGTAATGAACATTGCATTGAACGACTATGATTTATCACAGATTGTTGCTGGTACTAACGCAACAGCTGCTGCTGATGCCAAGGGTGCTCAATCACTCTGGGATATTTTTCATAATCGTCTAAATATCGTCAGAGAAACTGCAACTGATACATTTACTGATGCTGCTGGTGATGCTGATCAGTGGCTAATTGTAAGCAATACAGATAAAGGTGATTATGAACAATTTGCGACTAACCATATAGTGTCTGGAGGAACAAATAAATTCCCTACATTAGAAGCTAATAAAAAAATTCCTGCAGGACTTACTGCAATATTTATGAATGACGGTATTACACTTATCTTCGATAACACACAGTCAAATTGTATGAAAAAAAATACAAATATTGGTGTAGCAAATGATAACTACTGCTTTGCATTCGTTGATGTAAACGGACAAAAAGCTCCGAACCGTGTTGTTCAATGTGACAATGGCTTATCAAGTTTTACTGGTGAAACTCCAGGTGCTGATGATGCAACTTGTACAGTATCAAGCCCGACAGATATCTACCCGATTGCTATGTATGACCAGTCAGTAATCCCTGCATCAGCAGCAGCAAGAGCTGTACTTTATAACAAGTAATAGAAAAATGGCATCCTGAGGGCAGAGCCCGAAGGATCTATCAAAAACAAAACTTTAACATTTGCATAATATAAGTTACAAAAAATGCAAATTACCGAAAGCCTTGCTTGTAACAAAGTAGGGCTTTCCTCTTAAAAACTTAATATCCTCCCCTTGAGGGAGGATCGAAATCTCCGATTTCGAGGAGGGGTAAGACTTACACAAAGGATAAGTCACAATACAAACGATAAAAAGACCCCTCACCAGCATACGTAGCTTTCGCAAAAGCTCAAGCACGTCTGCTTCCTCTCCTTCTTGGATTATTCGGGGTGCGTGCGGAGGAACATCCGACCCACACCTTACGGGTTTCGCTTCGCTCCACCCTACCGAAAATCCGCCACAAGTGGCGAGAAAAAATAAAACCAATCCGTCATTGCGAGCCGAAGGCGAAGCAATCCAGCTGATTGATAAAACCATCATCCAAAGGCCAAAGCCCGAAGGATTAATTGAAAAAAGACACGTCATTCTGAGCGTAAGCGAAGAATCTAAACAAAACAGATTCTTCGGTCGTAAACTCCCTCAGAATGACATGACAAAAAGTCATCCTGAGGTGGCAAGCCGAAGGATTTCATCAAAAACACATACGTCATCCTGAGGCGCAAGCCGAAGGATCTAAAAAATAAAAACACATAAATCTTTTTTAATAAACTATTTGTTATAATTCTCGCCTGAGCTCACCTCGGGCGATTTTCTTTTTTATTTTGTGGACATTTCTTTCTCATTGCCGTTGTTTCATTAATTCTTGTCGGCACAAGAAAGTACCATATTGCAACAAAAGAAAAGAAAGAACATAATTAATTATTTTAAATAGATTCTTCGCTCCGCTCAGAATGACGTAAATGTTCCTGCCTCATCCTGAGGCGACAGCTGAAGGAGATCTTATTGTTTTACTTAGATTCTTCGCTCCGCTCAGAATGACGTAATAAGCCCCCACTACATCCTTCGTGCTTCGTCCTCAGGAGGACGTAAATAAATCTTTTCAAAAACTTTTTGTCCATGGTAAAATATTCCTGTTGATATAAGATTTACAAGGAAGGGATATTATGACTAATAAAGTTGTTGTTGGCGCTCAGTGGGGTGACGAAGGTAAAGCAAAAATTACGGATATTCTTGCCCATGATGCGGATTTAATTATTCGCTATCAGGGCGGATGCAATGCCGGCCACACCGTTGTTGCTGATAACAAAACCTTTAAATTTCACCTTATCCCGTCTGGCATTCTCTATAAAGGCAAAACCTGCTTCCTAGGTGCCGGAACTGTTATTCTGCCTGAATTCTTTGAACAGGAAGTCAATGAACTTATCGCTCAGGGTATCGACGTTTCAGGGCTTAAAATCAGCCCGCTGGCTTCTATCACAATGCCTTATCACACTGAAGTCGACGGCTACACTGAAAGTACCGCCGGCAAAGGCAAAATCGGAACGACTAAAAAAGGTATCGGCCCCACTTACACAGACAAAGCCGCTAGAATCGGACTTAAGATAGGCGACCTTTATTCTGAAGAAACTCTAAATGAAAAACTGGACATTATACTTCCTATCAAAAACAAAACTCTTGAAAAAGTTTACGGGCTTCAGCCATACACTAAAGAATGCCTGATTTCTCTGTGCGAAAAATATGCCCAGATTTTTAAGCCTTATGTTTGCTTTAATTGGCAAGAACTTCTCGAAAATTCACGCAAAAAACAAATCCTTTTTGAAGGCGCTCAAGGGGTTATGCTTGACGTTGATTACGGAACTTATCCTTTCGTAACCTCCTCAAACCCCATAGGCGGCGGCGCTTCAACAGGAAGCGGATACGGTCCGACTATGATTGATGAAGTTATCGGTGTTGCCAAGGCTTACGTAACCCGCGTCGGCGAAGGGCCTTTTGTTACCGAACTTACCGACGAAACCGGTGAAAAAATCCGCCAGATAGGTCACGAATTCGGGGTTACAACAGGACGCCCCAGAAGATGCGGCTGGTTTGATGCTGTTATTATGAGATACTCGGTGCTTGTCGGAGGATTGACGTCCGTTGCCCTGACTAAAGCGGATGTTTTTGATTCCTTTGATGAAATCAAAGTCTGCACGGCTTACAAAGACACCCGCAACGGTAAGATATATAATTACTATCCGACTGATGTCTTTATGCATAAATATCTTGAACCTGTTTACGAAACCCACAAGGGCTGGAAATCAGATATCTCAGGAATTAGAGATTATGAAAAACTTCCCGAAAATTGCAAAAAATATCTTGAAAGACTTGAAGAACTCCTAGGAGTTCCGGTTTCTATCGTCAGCGTCGGCCCCGACAGACAACAAACTATCTTCAAAAAATAGTTAGTTCACAATAGTCCCGCCTGAAGCACAGAAGTTATGAGATTCTTCGCCTCCTGTCATTCTGAGGGCTTAGCAGAAGAATATCAAATAATCGGCTCAGAATGACAAATTTATCCTATTTTTGTGTATGTCAGTGGATGATTGCGACAGTTTTTATCCAATGAATTTGAAAACTAAAATTGTAAAAAAACTTAAAAATTTAAGCAATTTTTTGTATACACAGGTTTTATTATCATATAAGTAGTTAAGGATTAGTGTATGATTAAAATTACCCCGAATTTTACGGCAGGCAGCATTCAGAACGTTAATAACAACAGGCAAAAGAAAGATATCAAAAATATTTCGACTCCTACTGCTGAAAATAATCCCCTTCCAAATATTCAGCCTGATTTTGCGGTGAAAACGCCAATGGCATATTCAAAACTCGGTGAATTTAACATTCCCTGCGGTTTAAAAGGCAGCCTATACAAACTTGCAAATGGACAAAGAGTTATACTTATACCAAAAGACGGCCCGACTGTTGTTAAAACTTACGTAAATACAGGCTCTATGAACGAACCTGATAATTTACGCGGAATCAGCCACTATATTGAGCATAACCTATTTAACGGATCTGATGGGCTTGAAGCCGGTGAATTTTTCCAGAAAGTCGATCAGATGGGAGCCTCTACAAACGCTAGTACCGGATTCGCTGAAACCAACTACTTTATAAGATCCAATCTCCTCGGAAAAAATGATCTGGAAAATAAAATACGAATTCATGCGTCAATGCTTGAAACACCTAAATTTGCAGAAGCCATGCTTGATAAAGAAAAAGGTATTGTAAATTCTGAAATCAACATGATTACAGGCGATCCTGTAAATATAGGTCTTAATAAAGCTCTAAAAAATCTCTATCAGATTAATACCAAATCCGTTGATATGATTGGAGGAACTACTTCTAATATTAACAATCTTACACGTGATAATATTGTGAATTATTTCGACAACAACTATTATCCTGCAAATATGACAACTGTTATTACAGGTGAAATCGAGCCAGAAAAAACAATACAGCTTGTTGCAAAATACTTTAGTTCAAAAAAACGGCCTCCGGTATCCAGACATTTTGAAGCTTTAAAACCAATAAAAAGTCCGGTTCGGGAAGATGTCATCTCGGATAAAGCAAATGCCACTTCTGTAATTCTGACTTTTGATGGTCCCAAAAACAACGATACAAAAGACAAAATTTTGACTCAGGCGCTGGCGCAAATTCTTACAATGTCAAAAACTTCAAGAATTGACAAAAAACTTCTTGACTACAACAGCAGCGCAATAACCGAAATCGAACGCATAAGTACAAAACCTGATGACGGCCGCGCAATTATGATTATGGCAGACGGCACGGAAGAAAACTCCGAAAAAATTATAAAAACAATTTACACAGAAATTGCAAGAATCGCATCTAATCCGCCTGAAGAAGAAGAACTTAATGTAGTAAAAAAGCGCATGCTTAAAGATTTTTCAAATCTATTTGAACAATCAGCCTACACAAATGAGCTTATTGGAGGAGCTTTTTTAGACAATGATTTGAATATTGTAACTGATTTTGAAAAAACAGTTAATTCTATCACTCCGGAAGATATCACACAAACGGCAAAAAAATACCTTGATCTAAATAAATGTTCTATGACTGTTGTGCACCCACCTGCGGCAACAGAAGAAAGTATTAATAAAAATTACAATGAAACTAAAAAAATCTCCTTCACGGGCACCACAACCACAAAACACGCAATCGATATGAATTCAGTAAAAGAATATCGTCTGGACAATAATTTCTCGGTAGTCCTCAACGACACCCAAAACAATAATGCCTGCTTTGATATTTTGTATTCTACCAACAAATATCCTCAAAATATGAAACCAGCAACAGATGCTCTTTTATATAAAATTTTGAATGCAGGTACAATGGACAAAAATGAAATTGAATACCAGCAGGATCTTGATAAAAATTCAATAGATACCGTTTTTGCCTCAGGACAGACTGATCTTAAAATCAAATCTGATTTTTATGCAGATGATATGGAGCATGCAATTAAATCAGCCAAAGAAGTTCTGACAAACCCGAGGTTCAAAGAAGAAACGCTGAACAGAATGAAAAGAGAACTAACGGATGACATAACAACAATGGATAAAGATGCTTCTGACAAACTTCTTCCTGAATTGTTCAAAGGTCTGCCTGCCGGATATTCAAAAGAAGAAATTCTGAATTCTATAAACTCAGTCACTCTGGATGATATTAAATCTTTATATAATTATATTATTCAAAACGGTCAGGCAAATATAGTTGTATCAGCACCATTTACACGCAAACCTGAACTTAAACAGCTGGTCTTTAATGAGATAGCAGAATTACCAAAAGTTGCGCCAAAAAATTCAAACATAAAAGATATTTTTACGGAAATTCCACAAACAAAAGTTCTTACAGATGTACATTCAAAATCTCAAGCCCAAATAATTGAAGCATACAAATTTCCAATGAGCCAGAACATGAAAGATGAAATTACTCTTAATCTTTTAAATATAATTCTTGGCGGAACACCTTCATCAAGACTCTTTCAGGATCTGAGAGAAAGTCAAAAGCTTGCATACTCCGTACGTTCAAATGTAAACTTTATGGATAATATAGGAACTATTACTCTTGAAATTGGCACCACAACCGAAAACAAAGATACAGGCGAAGTAAGTTATAATAATGTTCAAAAGGCTATTGATGGATTTAACAAACATATCGAAAAACTTAAAACTGAAAAAGTAACCGATACAGAGTTAAAAAATGCAAAACTTAAATTAAAAGATTCAATCCTAAACGTCAATGAAACAAACAAAGGTAAAAACGGTTCACTTGAATACGGATTAATTTCACCATATGGAATAGCGCAGGAAAACCAAATTCTTGAAACTATTGACGAAATAACACCTGAAGATATTTATAATGCGGCAAATTATGTATTCAAAGGTAAACCGCTCTATTCAATTCTTGCAACAGAGAATACTCTTAAAGAAAACAAAACCTATCTGGATTCTCTTGCTCTCTGCTCTTAATCAAATCTTGACAAATCTCTATATGCCGCAATCGCATAAATAATTGCAGATATTCCTACAAGTATATAAACAATTCTTGCCAAAAGTGTCATATCCCCAAAAATCAACGCCACAAGATCTATCCCGAAAGCTCCCACAAGCCCCCAATTAAGTGCGCCTATAAGTACAAGAATAAAAGTAATAATTTTAACAATATGCATAAAACATTCTCCTTTTTAAGTATATTGTTAAAAAAATCTGAAATAAAAACATCAGACAATCAGGCATTCAAACGTCTGATTTTAAAAAAACATTTTATAAATAAGCCTTACCAATTCATCATCATTTTCAAGTTTTTTCATTATTTTTTCACGTAAAACACTTGTCTCCTGTAAATGCTCATAACAAAACAACTCAGATGGTGAAATATCAAAAATATCAAGAAGTTTATTCAAAGTTGCAACACGTGGAAAAGTTTGTGCATTCTCGATTTTTATAATATTTCTGGTATCAATATCAACTAACTCAGCCAACTGTTCCTGAGTAAGATTTTTACCCTTTCTCAGTTCTTTAATCCTTTTGCCAAACAGTTCTTTGATATCGTGCATACGTACTCCTTTTAGAAATAATCATATACTTTATATTAAGCAGGTATGATGATTTTTAATATCAGTTTATATTAACAAAAGTGATTTAATAATACATAATTATAAGTAGTTAGTCTTCACTATTTACTTAAGAGGAATATCATGAATTATCAAAAACACATTACCGGCTTCACAATGGCAGAAGTTTTGATAACAATAGGAATTATAGGTGTCGTTGCAGCTATGACTTTCCCCTCGCTTGTGTCGCACTATAGGCACAAAGTTTTTGAAAGTCAATTCAAAAAATATTATTCAATTTTCTCACAGGCCTCAAGCGCTGCAAAACTTGAATTCAACGACTGTAATCAAATATATGCTGAAGATATAAAACAATTTATCTTTAATAAACTTAATACAGTTGCTAAAAATACAACAGAAACAAGTACAAACTTAGTGTTATTTCCTGATGAATACCGTCAATACACTCTGACTGGCTCTATTGCAAATACAACCTTACATCAAAACTGTCTTATCGGAAACAGCAATTTTGTTTCGAGCTGGGGGAAAAATTATCAAGCAATTCTGAATGATGGCAGTTTTGTTGGAATATGTTCACACCTTTCAACTCAAATAAATAATTCCGTTTATGAAGATGGTAACACGTCTACCAATGGAACTTTTATAACAATAGATGTAAATGGTCTTAAAGGTCCAAACAGATTTGGACAGGACATATGGGGATTTCATCTGAACAACAGCACCTGCGTAGTTGAGGCTGCAGTAACATACAGAAACTTCAAACCCGGCGAAGAAAATTATGGTTCAAATAGCACTAATTCAGAACTCAAAAAAATGTGCTCACTGACTGACAAATCATCTGATGCCAATGGTTTTTATTGCGCGTACTATGCCATACAGGACAAATGTCCCGACGGTTCAGCTAAATCTTACTGGGATTGCCTGCCTAAATAAAGATTATTTATCCGAAATTTTAACTTCACTTTCACTGATTGACCATGTAGTACCGTTAGCATCAAGTATAAATTTTATAGGCACGTATATATTTTTGTTGCAAGCACTGATTGTCCACAACTCTTCCCACTTTCCGTCGACATAAGCTCCGTTCTTTGTTTTAAGTTCATATGGTTCTTTTATAACTTTGGTATCTGTAACAGAGTATCTGGGACAATTCGGTATTTTTGATTTTGCAATGACATAAACAGGCATCAAAGTATCATATTGAAGTTGGGTATTGCCCAAGGTGCCTCCCGGAAGTGGCAATTTGTACGAAAATTCCGGCTGAGCTATTGCAACACTTCCAACAAGCAATAAAACAACAACTGCCAAAGATTTGAATAAAAACTTCATATAAACTCCTAATAAAAAACAGTATAGCATTTTTTACAAAAAAAACAAGCCTGAAAAATTTCAGACTTGTTTTTTAATATTATAATTTCAATCAAATTATAATTTAGAAGCAACCATCAAAGTAGTTTCAGCCAAACGAGTTGAATAACCCATTTCGTTGTCATACCAAGAAATGATTTTAACTTGGTTGCCACCCATTACACGTGTTAATAAAGCATCAACTGTAGATGATTGAGAAGTTCCGATGTAGTCAGAAGATACAAGCGGTTCTTCAGTATAGCAAAGAACGTGTCCGTCAGCACCTGCTTTCAATGCTGCGTTAACTTCTTCAACTGTAACGTCTTTAGAAAGTTCAAATACAACGTCAACAAGAGATACGTCCGGAGTAGGAACTCTCATTGCGAAACCGTCCAATTTACCTTTCAATTGAGGCAATACAAGAGCAACAGCTTTTGCAGCACCTGTTTTAGTCGGAACAATGTTAAGAGCACCTGCTCTTGCACGACGTGGATCTTTGTGGCCGGCATCAAGAATTCTCTGGTCACCTGTGTATGAGTGAACTGTTGTCATCAAACCTTTAACGATACCGAATTTTTCATCGATAACTTTAGCTACAGGAGCCAAACAGTTAGTTGTACAAGAAGCCATTGAAATTACATTGTGTTTTGCAGGGTCATACATTTTGTCGTTAACACCCAAAACAATTGTAATATCTTCATTTGTAGCCGGAGCTGAAATGATAACTTTTTTAGC
>CALUVL010000023.1 GCA_944324225.1 Candidatus Gastranaerophilales bacterium | reverse complement strand
CGGTGGTACTGTTTCTTACTATTATTATACGCTATTTCTCGTCAAAAATCAACCATTTGTTGTGACAGAGCCTTTTGAAAAAGCGAGTCATTAATTTCACATCCTAATTTTATACTAACTGGTAGTATAATCCTTACAGTAATATTGCCATTTCTATCCTTGTACTGAATTAACAGTCTATATTTATTTTTTATTGCATTAAGTATTAAATATCCTTTTTTTAACTTTTTGTTTTTATCTATTTTAAATCCATAATTATCAGGGATATCTGTATGTAAAAATTGAAACTTAAATTTATGAATTTTCTCATGACAATTAACACACAAAGGTATTAAATTCCCAATTTCGTTTGTTCCACCTTCTCTTATGGGAATTTTATGATGAATATTTAAATTATTTGTTGAATTACAAAGAAAACATTTACGCCCATATTTTTTATATGCTCGCTCTTTAATATCATCCCAAGTTTTTCCTTGTTTAAATCCACTGGTATTTTTATTATTAGTAAACGTATTACTAGAACACTTATTTGAAGATCTTTTATTTTCAGCTCCTGAAAAAAGAGCGGATATGATACTTAAAAATATACATCCTAAAATGAATTCCATTTATATATTATATCAACCTAAATATATCATATAGTCCTCTATTATATTGATTATTACTTTACAAATTTACATTAATTTATCAATAGCCCGTTTACTCTTTTCATACACATCAGGCATAAGGTGTGCATAGGTGTTCATGGTAACTTCAAAAGATGAATGTCCCATTTGTTTTTGAATGTATTTGAAGTTCAAGTCTTTTGATATTAAAAGACTTGCGTATGTATGCCGCAAGTCATGAAATCTTATCTTTTTTACTCCTGCTAATTTTAAGATTTTTCTGTATCTTCTGCTCATTAGGTTGTCTGCGTCAAGTGGTTTTCCGTTCTTCTGAGTGAACACTAGATTCAAGTCATTTTCTACTGCTGATTTTTTGTATTGTTTCAGCACCTGCATTAGTTTTGATGGCACTTGTATATCCCTTATTGAATAATCTGTCTTTGGTGTAGATAAAACGCCTTTATACAATGCTTTTCGAACTTTGATAATTGACTTATTAAAGTCTACACAATCCCATGTTAGCCCAAGAACTTCGCCACGTCGCATACCTGGATAAATTGTTGTAATTAAAATTGGATAAAAATCAGGATATTCTTTTTCAGCAACATCTAGTACTCTTTTTATTTCATCTTCTGTAAGAAATTCCATTTCCTTTCGTTGAACTTTAAGCTTTTTTACTCTGCTAACAGGATTGTACATCATATAGTTATTATTTATTGCCCAGTTAAAAGCCGTTCCCAATGTTGTAAGTAAATGATTAACAGTTTTGTTAGAAAGCCCTTCTTTAAGTTTGTTTTCCATAAATCTATTGATAATAACAGGGGTTATATCAACAAGTTTGATTTCTCCAAAAAAGTCTTTTAAATGCAGATTGAAATGATCTTTATAACCTCTTACTGTTGAAGGCTTAAGAATCTTTTTGTTGTTGATTTTGTGTTGCACTGTAATTATATGTTTGATAATATACTGGATTAATCTTCATAATTTCCTCTTTTTTAGATTAAACCTCATAAAGAATAAATTTGCCATTATTATTAAAAAGAATAACAAATAATTTACAAAAATTCACGTTCGTAAAAAGTGTTTAAATTCTGACCTTAAACTCTTTCCAATCCTTAACAGGTTCTTCAGAGAATTGAACGCCGTCTTGCAAGGCATTAAAGTGTTGTTTACCGCAATGGATTTTTAGTCTTTCAGGACTTCTCAAATCGAACAGGCTTGTTGTACCTTTTGTTTCAAGTACAAAATAAAGCTTTTGTTCGCCGTCTTTTTCTAAAAATACCGCCCAATCAGGATTATAACTTCCGATAGGTGTTTCAATTTTAAATTTTGGCGGGATTTTGAAGAACATTTTTACATCAGGGTCTTCATCAAGAGATTTTGCAAACCTGCTTTCTACTCCGCTGTCATAAATCAGGTAATCGTAAACACTGTGTTCTACCCGAACAGCATTTCGGTCAAGGTTTCCAAGAAGTTCTTCGCTGTCAAAAATTTCCTGAACATAATATTCTTCACCTGCAAGTTTAATATATTTTATCCCGTCAATCGCCAAGCGGTGACGATTTCTCAAAATAATTTCTAGTGCTTTTTCATAGAATAACTGCGGGTTATTCATAAAATCCTGTTCTCTACCGCTTTGTTTTAAAATCTTTATAATCGTTGAATGCTTTAATAAGGTTTCAGAAGCTATCAAACGCAAAATATCTGGCACATAACTATAAGTATTTTCTAAATCTGTAGTTTGAGTGTGTTTTTCTGTTGAGTAAATTCCTGCATTTTCAATTTCAATTTCAGCAGTTGAAGTTAATAGTTTAGCCTTTGGAATCGGCGGCATTTCACGTAATTCTTTTACACAGTTTTTTATCAGAGTGTTTGTGTCAATATTTACCCTGTATGTGGTTTTTTGTTTAATTTTATCCCATAATTCTTTAAATTCAGGAGATAAAATTGCCTGTTTTTTCAGTTTAACCGTAACTTCTTTATTTGCATCACGAATAACAGGGCGGTTGTCGGCTTTTTCTAATGCCTGAATAATTGCACGCTGTGCAGCTTTTGTGTATCTTTCACTCAAGTCAAGTTTGCCGGCTTTAAGCTGTGCTTTCATTGTATCTTTTATTTTACCCTCTTTTGAGATTACGTTCATTTCTTTGAGTTCTTCCATAATCTCTGAGGCTTGTTCATGAGAGAAAGTTTTTTCTTCGATACGGGTTTCAACACATTTAACTTCTTTGAGCTTTTCAAAAGTTACAGGTTCAGCCTGTTTCATTATTTTTTTGACTTCTTGTTTTAACGGCTCTGCTATTTCAGGAAGTTCAATTTCTTCAATTTTTACATCTTCTTTTACGTTTCCGTTAGTATCAAGAACATCATTTGCCACAAGTGCTTCATAAACATCAAAGGCAGAGGCTTCATCCATCTGGTGTTCAATTTCGACTTTTTCCTCGTAAGTCAAATCCATCAATGCACTAAGCTGCAACACACCAAATTTCATACCTGTTTCGTGTTCAATTTCTTTTTGAAGAGTTTCGGCGAATTCAGCAAAACTTTCGTTTGCCATAACGTGCAGGATGTTTATATTTCTATCTTCAATCCGTTCACCCTCTTGATTTACACAAAGTCTTAGACCACGTCCGACTTTTTGGCGGCAGGTAAATGTTGATTTCTGTTCAATTAATGTACAAACCTGAAACA
Source organism: Candidatus Gastranaerophilales bacterium (assembly GCA_944324225.1). GTDB lineage: Bacteria > Cyanobacteriota > Vampirovibrionia > Gastranaerophilales > Gastranaerophilaceae > Scatenecus. The sequence continues at coordinate 18,287 of CALUVL010000023.1, read as the reverse complement.
CATTCGGATTGTCCCAGCCCTCTTTTAAAGCAGAGTGGGAGAAAATAAACCGTAAAGGACAATCAAAAGACAATAGCCATTCTTTATCACGCATAATTGTGTTATACGTATCATCATCTGCGAGGGTATCGCCTTTAGTATTTTTGTAAATCCCTTTTTTATCCTGTGAAAAGTAACCGTTGTGGGCTTTTTCAACATCTGTATTGAAATAAGTTTTCAGCGGGGCATACTTTTCTTTGCTCATAAGTTCGTTATAACATTCTTCAAACATCTGAGCATAAATTCCCTTTTCTCCGGTTTCGGTACGGTATTTTTTTACTTCATCAATGAAGAATAAAGAGAGGACTTTTATTCCTTTTTCAAAATATCTTAATTCTTTATTCAGGTGAGCCTCGATTGTTTTATATATCTGTGTACGTTTGATTATGTTTTCATCCACTCCGCCAATGGTTTTGCCTGCTTGCAAAACTTCCGAGTTGGAAAACTCAATACATTCAGCACCTTTGGTACAGTCAATGCCTGCAATAACATAATCCTCGTATAATTCACGTTTACCTGAAAGAATAAACAAGCTGTCATTCGGTTTGACGGTAATTGATTTTCTCTCAACTTTACCTGATTTATTTTCAATATCTATTTCAATTTTTGCAGTAAACCCGTTTTGGTTTGAAACTGATTTTAAGTGAATATATGGTTTATTAAAATCATTTGCAACAGAACTTGAGGAAACACAAATTTGTTTAACAAGTCCCATTTGGTATGCATCAACAGGAGTTAATCGGTATAACAGGTTTATTTTTTCTCTGTGAGTTGCACTGTAGCGGAGAACACAAAGCGGATTTAAAGATTGAATTGCCTCTTTAGCTTTTGGCGTGTTGTCAACAGATTGCGGTTCGTCAATAATTACAACGGGATTTGTATCCTGAATATATCTCATAGCGGTTTCGCCGTTGAGTTTGTCCTGCTCCTGATTGATTATATTTTCGGCTTTTTTGAATGCGTCAATGTTAATAATCATTATTTCAATATTGCCTGATGTTGCAAACTGACGGACATCCGAAAGTTTAGCCGAGTTATAAATAAAATATCTGTATGGAATGCCGTCATAAAGGTTTTTAAAATGTTCTTCCGTTACCTGCAAGGATTTAAAAACACCCTCACGAATTGCAACGGACGGCACAACGATAATAAATTTTGAAAAACCGTAGCGTTTGTTTAATTCAAGAATAGTTTTTGTGTAAACATAAGTTTTACCCGTTCCGGTTTCCATTTCAATAGAAAACTGGCGGCTGTCATAATCTCGAGATAGCGGGAGTTTGTTACGTCTTTGAATTGCGTGCATATTTGCAAGCAAAGTATCGTTATCTATTTCAAGTTTGTTGCCAAAACCGAAATCATTCTGCAATAATTTTATTTGACCGTCGTTATCGTCAATCGAAAAAGTCATATTTGACTTTTCCTGACCTGCAAATAAATCAGCTACGGAGTTTACTGCTTCTGTTTGAAATTCTTGATTTTTAAACTTTAACTTCACCCGGCACTCCTTACAATAATTTCATTTCAATACCTTTATCTTTCAGGATATAATGAGCGTTTGAAAGTGCTGTATCATCTTTAAAGGCTTGTTCTGAAGATACGATTTTTGCAGGTACAAATTCGCACATAGCCTCAATATCTTCAGGAGTTATGCCGTCTTTGCCGTAATCCAAGCATACAAGGACAAGACAATCTTCACCTATTGAATATGCTTTTTTGTCGTTAATTTCTGTCGGGATTACTTTGTAATCCAAAGGGATGCCCATTTTTAGCATTACTTCATAGACAACATCTAATTCTGTACGGTCTGATTTAATTGAATTTTCTATTGCATCAAGTCTTTGGAATAATGCACCTGCATTTTCAAGCGGTGTGCTGTCCCATTTTGCAAGATTGGATGTATCCAGTTTGAAGACTTTAAAACCGATGTCTAATGGTTGCTTTTCTTCCAATTCGAGTTGATCGTTATTTTCTGTAAGTTTTTTGCCGGCGCGTCTTATGCGTTCTTTGCCGATTTCACAAATATTTTTGTAGCCGGCTTTGTAGGCTTCTGATTTTTCGTCGCATAGTTCAGGTAACTGAACCATAATGAATTGACGGTTTCCGCCGTCCTCGGCATTTAACTGCATTACTGCATGAGCTGTTGTTGCACTCCCGCTGAAAAAGTCTAGGATGATATCTTCTTTTGATAATCCGATATCAGCCAAAATTTTAATCAATGCTGTTGGTTTTGGATGGTCAAAAAACTTTCCGTCAAGCAAATTAACAACTTCTGATGTGGCTGAAGCACTGGTTATATTTTGAATAATGTTTTTATATTTACTCAGTTTTTCATTATCTCCAGTAAGCCTGTTTTTTGAAAAGAACATATATTTTCCATTATTTTGTTGCTCCAATATAAGCTCTTGTTCATTTTCTTCCATGAATTTATTTATACCCCAACGCCAACAACCGATAAGCCCGTTAGTATTTCTTAATGGAGGTATAACTTTTATCCAGTCCTCGCCTAATTTGTTTTCTTGTGGTAATACCCATAATCCGTTTATTCCCTTGTATTTTTCATCAATACAACGTTTTTCGCCTGTTTTTTTATTTATATAAATTGAATAAACAAGATTTGGACGAGTTTCTATATTAAATTTACTATTATTATTGAATAAAGGATCACCTTTTTTGTAATAAGAAATTTCGTCTTTTAGATTGTATTCTTTTAAAAGATGTTCTCCTGATTCACGTTTATAATTTATCGCAAGGTTGTCCAAAGACTTTGCGTACATCAGAATAAAATCATTTGTATTTGAAATGTATTTATCAATACTTCTGCCACGTTCATTATTTATCCATATCAATTCTGACACAAAATTTTCTTCTCCGAAAACTTCGTCACAAAGGCGGCGAAGGTTTGTTACTTCGTTGTCATCAATCGAAATAAAAATCACCCCGTCATCTCGCAAAAGATTTGCTGCAAAACGTAACCTTGGGTACATCATATTCACCCAGTTTGTGTGGAAACGCCCCATTGTCTCAGGGTTTGACTTTGTTGTCTGTTGCGTTACTTCCTTATACTTTGCCATTGGGTCTTTAAAGTCATCTTCATATACAAAGTCATTGCCCGTATTATACGGAGGGTCTATATAAATCATCTTAACTTTGTTGTGTAATATGACGACTGCAAAAGTTTCAGCACTTCAAGGTTATCCCCCTCAATATAAATATTGTTTGTTGTGTCAAAATTTACACTTTCTTCGGGACATGGTCTTAATGTACCTGTTGAACGTTTCCCCGCTATACGGTAACATTCTGATTTGCCTTTCCACTCAAATTTGTATTTCTCAAAGTCGTTATCATCATATTGCCCGAACAATGCCAAAAGTTTGCTAATATCTAACTTCCCTTCAGAAAAACACTGTGGAAATACAGCTCTAAACTTTTCTAAATCTGCGTTTTCAATATCCATACTTTGTGACGGTATTCTTTCAATATCCACTGACATATAATCTCCATAATTAATCGGCATTTAATATTGTTTTGGCAAGATATGTTATTTTATCTTTATCTTTCAACTTCGGAAAAGCCTGTTTTAAATACCCTATTAATGTATCCTCATCCATTTTTAGCACATAATTAATTTTGTCTTTTGATTTTGCAATTTGTGCTGCTGTTGTAAATATATTTTGTAATTCTAAAACGTCTTTATCTGTCATATTTTTCCCATTTCTGCTTTTGCTAATTTTAATATATCGCCAAGCCTGCATTGAGTATTTACGTTTATTATAACACATTTATCTCCGGAACCATAGGCAACTATAGTTGGAGCATATTCATAACCGTTATAAAACATTGACCACTCATCAACAATAAAACGATATTTTTCCCAAAAATTGACAATACTCTTGTAATATCTTCTGATAATATCCGCTTCCGGAACATTATGCCCGCCATTTTCAACCCTTTTCCTAACTCGCTCAATGCATGTTGTACAATTCGGTAAAAATGTATATACAAGTATAATTTTATAATTTTGTTTCCTTGCCTGAGTTATTATACGAAGAATATTATTACCGGATAAGGTAGTTTCTATTGCAAAAGATTTATTTGATTTAAAGAATTCATTAAGACGCTTAAAATAAACTTTTCCGGCTGAAATTGGCACTTTGTCTATTGCATTTGGAGAAATTTCTTTGACAATTTCGTCGGCATTAAGGAATTCTAATTTTTTTTCTTTTAGTAAAACATTTGCTAACGTACTTTTCCCGCTACCGTTCGCACCTGCAATTATATAAAGAAGTTTTTCACTGTTATCCATAGCTTAATCTTACCACAAAAATTACCACTTAGGCTTAATGCAATATCTGGTGTCCGGATCTTCCAAAACAAGTTCTTCTAACTCCGGTTCGGGTTGCTTTTCTTTATTTGTACTGAAAATTTGCACTTTGAAATGCGGGCTCATTAGAACATTAAAATTATACTCATCCGTCAAATCCGCTATTTCTTTTTCGGTTTCAACATCAATCTGTGCTTTATCATAGAACAGTTTTTCTTCTCGCTTGAGTAATTCTTTTTCCAAAACTTTTACCCGTTTTGTTGTTTTCAGCTCCTCAAGTTTGTTTGCACAAGCCTGTTTTTTTAAATCTTTAAGGTTGTATTCATCTATTTCAGGATAGGCAGCTTTATCATCAGAAGTTATATATGTTGAAATTAATTTATATAATTCTTTTTCCTCCTGCAAGAGCGGATAATCCACAGTAATCGGCAATCGACGCGAAAAGTTTACATACTCAGTTGCCTGAGTTTTCAGTGTTCTGAAACAAAATTGCGAAACCCAGCCTGTAAGTTCGGGATAATTTTCAGGCTTTCTGAAATATCGTTTGTAAAACCAATCAACATCAGGCAAAATAGTTTCATCTATAAAATGAATTAGCCCGTAAATGTCCCGAATGTCTTTCGTGATAGGTGTTGGAGTTAAAAGTAACTTGTATGCCTCACGCACCACATTTTTTAATATTACAGTTGTCTCTTTTGTATAATTTGCAAGTACATCCGCCTCATCAAAAATTACCAAATCCCAATCACGGGCTTTTATCTTATCGGAGTGACGAACAGCACAATCGTACGTGGTTAGGATTAATCCGTCTTCATCAGGTATATTTTTTGTATTATTCCAAAAGACATAAGGAAGTGTAAAATCTGTGTCAAGCTTACGTTTCCACTGCGTAACAAGATTTGGCGGAAGAATAACCAAAATGTTTTCCTTTCCCTCATACCACTTTTGTCCTGCAACAAGCAATGCCTCATAAGTTTTACCAAGAGAGCCTTCATCACAAAGAATACAGCCCTTTAAAAAATCTGAACGGGTTGCAAATCTTGCGGCTGCTATCTGATATGGCAAAATCTTTGCAGTTGAAGAAGCATAAACCGGCAGAAAATTTTTATCATCCGAAAAATCCTCAAGACGTTTGGCCTCTATTAATGCAGAATATTGACTTTGAAATTTATTCTCTTCCATACTTCATGCTGATTTTAGCATAAAAGGGAGTTTTTATATTGTTTAAATAAATGATATAACTTTAGCAAAACAATAATATTTCACAAAAATTTAAATAATTAATTAAGTTTTGCCCCCCAGAATTCCAATTTTTCAAGGTTTTCCTGAAGATACTGTGCATCACGAGGTTTGGGTTCAAAATAAAAATAGAGTGCTTTTTTCGAAGGATTTATAATGCAAAAACTTCTGCAAACTTTTCTTAAAGCTTTTTCACCTTTAAGGATTTTTTCACCTTTCTCACCTTCAAAAAGTATATTATTTCTATATGGCTGCAATTTATGGAAGTTATATAACTCCCCTAACTCCGGCATTTCCATCACAGCATCAAGTGCATCCTGAAACTGTTTAGGGTATTTATATTTTCTGTCACGTTTCAATGTATAAAGCACCAGCATTTTACCGCTGTTATACTCTTCAGCATAGTAATTCCCAGCCTCTGAAAGATAAGTAACAACATCCTCAGGTATTTCAGCATAACCATACGGCGTTTTATCGACATGGAAAAATATAAAATAAATGACTATTGCAAGTATAACACCGAAACCAACTGCCATTTGCTCCTTTAAACCAAAAGTAGAAACCTGTTTATCAAATTTATTGACATAATTATTATTCATACAAAAATTTTATATAATATTAAAACTTCTGTCAATAAAAGTAAGAAAAAATACACCAAAAATATTATTCAAAAGTTTCAGATTTCAGACAAATTACTAATGAGGGATTCAAACTCCGGAAAAGAAATATCAACCCATTCAAATCCGTTTATTCCTATGCTTTTTTCGCAAACAAGCCCTGCCACATAAAGACTCATTGCAAGCCTGTGATCGTGATAAGATTCAACTTGTACCCCACCTGTAAGACTTGTTTTCCCGCACACAACAAAACCATCCGGAGTTTCTTTAATATTTGCACCTAGCTTTGCCAGTTCTCCAACCACAGCCTTAATCCTGTCAGATTCTTTATTCCGTAAATCTTCTGCATTTTTAACTATAGTTTCGCCCTGAGCTTGCGTTGCCAGAACAGCAATAACCGGAAGCTCATCAATCAGCCTTGGAATTAAATCTTTCTCTATCTTGCATCCTTTCAAATCAGAATATTGAACTCTTATATCACCGACAAATTCACCGGATTTAACGGTTTCATCAAGAATTTGAAGCCGGCCTCCCATTCGCTTTACAATATCAATAATGCCAGTTCTTGTAGGATTTAACCCGACATTTTTCAAAATAATATCAGAGTCTGGAACAATTAATCCTGCCACAATGAAAAATGCCGCAGAAGAAATATCACCGCAAATATCAATTTCAACAGGATTCAATTTAGAAGGTTTAATCATTGAATTACAGCCATCGGTCTTAATATCAGCACCCATATATTTAAGCATTATTTCTGTATGATTTCTTGATAAATAAGGCTCAGTAAAACGCGTATGCCCCTCAGCGAAAAGCCCCGCAAGAAGCACACAGGATTTAACCTGCGCAGATGCAAGTTTTGAAACATAATCTATACCGCAAAGCTTATTACCTGACACTTTAAGGGGAGCATGACCATTAACAGCCTGAATATTTGCTCCCATAAGCGAAATCGGTTCAATCACTCTCTTCATAGGTCGTTTTGAAAGACTTTCATCTCCTGTAAGCACAGACTCAAAATTCTGCCCAGCCAGAAGACCGGTCATAAGACGCATTGTTGTTCCTGAATTTCCACAATCTAGCGGAACACAAGGCTTTTTTAAAATTCCGGAAGAAGTAATCACAACAGAATTTTCATCTCTAAATTCAGTCTGAACACCAAGGGCTTTACAAACAGCAAGAGAAGACATGGGATCTGCACCTTTTGAAAAATTATTTATAACAGAAGTTCCCTCAGCAAGAGAAGAAAAAATTACAGCCCTGTGCGAAATCGATTTGTCAGAAGGTATTGTAACAAAGCCTTTTAAGGATTTTTGGGGACGTAAAACAAATTTAATCATAAAAAGATTGTACCATAAAAATGTTTGTGATATAGTAAAAAGAGAATTAAATAGAGAGGTGTCCGAGCGGTTTAAGGTGCAATCTTGGAAAGGTTGTGTGGGATTATGTTCCACCGTGGGTTCGAATCCCATCCTCTCTGAATAGAAAACGGATAGGCATTTTGCATTATCCGTTTTTTATTAATACAGTACATACATTAGAGATAAAAGAATACTCACCTATATTAAAGAAATAAAGATTTTTTACATATTACACAAACACCGCAATCTCTTTGGATAAGAAACTGCGGTGTTTGATGTAACTTATATTGCCAGGTATTTACGCAATATATTTATTATGCAATGTTATTATTTGTTGTACAATACAGCTCTTGCTGCTGGAGTTGCAGGGATAACTGACTGATCGTGCAATGCGATCGGGAAGATATCTGTCGGACTTGTTACTGTGCAAGAGAAGTCGTCAATATCGCCTTCTGTTGCCCCAGATGCACCTGTACCATCACACTGAACAACACGGTTTGGAGCTTTTTGCCCGTTTACATCTATAAAGCCATAGCAGTAATTGTCAGTTGGTACACCAATACCTGTATTAGCTGCCATACAACTAGATTGTGTGTTATCAAAGATAAATGCAATACCATCATTCATAAATAATACAGTATTATCAGCCGGCCATGTTGTCATTGCTGTACTCGGAAAACTAGTTGCATTTGTAGCACCATGAGTAGTAGCCTTTGCAAACAAACCTCTATCAGCAGCATTTACATCACTAACAATTGACCAGTTATCAGGATCGCCTGCGGTAGTATTAAAATCGCTTGTATTTGCACGTCTTACAATATTCAAACGATCATTGAACATATCGTATAATGTCTGATTGCCCATATCAGTAGTCTCATCTGCATAGTTACTAGCACCAGCAACAATCTGTGATAAATCATAGTCGTTCAATGCAATGTTCATTACAACAGCCTGCGAAAGAACTGTTAAAGATTTTTTGAATGCTGTTTTGTACTGTGCACCCTGTGTTGAGTTAATCAATGTCGGCATTGTCATTGCGGCAACTACACCGATAATACCCAAAGTGATTAACACTTCAGCAAGAGTAAAACCTTTGAATTTTGTCATAATTCTCACCTTTCTTTTTTACTGTGGACTTTTCACCGCATCTCCTCATACCTCACCGTATGCAGTGCGTCCAAATAACCTTCAGGCTGCACGTTCAGCCCGAAAACCAACTATGTACAAATATTTCGTCCTGCGCCCATTTGTATCATCTTTTTCACCTCTTAACCCTCGTTAATCAGGTAAACCCATCTGGTGCAGGTATTTTGAAAACTATTTGTTATAAACATATTTTATATCCTGTTTCAGATATTGTCAAGTCCTCTAAACGTATGAAGCCTTGAATTGTTACATTTCCGGCTGTTTTCTCTGTATTATTTCAAGCCTCTTTTCCGCCCGAATTCTATGTTTCAGCCGCATTGCTTCTAATTCTCGGGACTTAATACTTTAGTATTAGTTTTTAATAATTCGTAATACTTTTTTAAGCGCAAAGTGGAGCGAAAAAAACTTATAAAAACCTGATTAGATTCTTCGGTCACTACGTTCCCTCAGAATTACATGAAAGTTACTACGTCATCCTGAGGCGCAAATCAAAAACGTGTTGTCATCCTGAGGGCAGAGCCCGAAGGATCCATATAAAATCCAAATAGATTCTTCGCTTTCGCTCAGAATGACGTAAGATTTTACCGCTCAGATAAAATCCGCTTTGCCGTAGTTTCGTTAAGTAGTGATTGATGTTTTTATTTCCGACCTTTGCGGAGCGAACAATCAATGTTCCGTTTCACAACAACAGAGCAAGCGCTGTTTGAGTGCGAAGCACGAGTTCACTTGCTTGGGGTGAAACGGTTACAATTGATTAGTGAGTGAAGCTCCGGTCGGGAGTTTCTTTGCGGTACTTTCTTGTAGGTACAAGAAAGTACCATATTTCATCACACTTCACTCCTTCAACCTTTCAACTCAACCGTTCCCAACCCTGACACTCACCGACTTGGGTAGAGAACAATGCCCCCAAAATTCACTTATTAATCTTTTCATCCATCCTCTCCCCGAAAGCCACCCCACATGTTGTAAAAAAAAACTGCTTATGATACCATCAAATTGTGTATTAGGGAAGAGGGAGAAAATTTATGGTTTGTACACTTAATTATACTGACGTTATTCAAAAAGCACTTAAAACTCTTGATAAAAAGAATTTTGCATTCATTATCCACAGCGGAAGCTTTCCTTCTGCTCAAGGTGAAAACACAGGATTTGGTACTATTAACTCCAACGGCGGTAAAGAAGTTATTGACTTTGCTAAAGGAATTTTTAACGCAATTCAGCTCGGACCTGCAGGCAAAACCAAAAGCTGCGACTCTTCACCTTACACCGGTACAATTTTTTCAGGCAACCCTCTGTTTATCGATCTTAAACAGCTTACAACTCCTGAGTGGAACAAAATTCTGTCAACTGAAACTTACAAAGAAATAGTCGAAGGCAATCCTAACAAAGATACTAACAAAACTGCCTATTCTTATATATATAAACGTCAGAATGAGGCACTTGAAGAAGCATGGACGAATTTTAAAGCAAACGGAAGTGAGGCTTTGAAAAAAGAATTTGAAAGTTATAAGCTTGAAAATGACTACTGGCTTGATAAAGACAGCCTTTATGAAGCTCTTTCCATTGAACATGGCAATGACTACTGGCCTCTATGGAATTCCGAAACAGACAAAAACCTTTTCAATCCGAAATCTACTGAAGAAAAAATCGAATACTCAAAACGTATAAATGAAATCTCTAAAAAATACTCTGACACTATAGAACAATATAAATTTATCCAGTTTGTTCTGAACAAACAAAACGAAAAGACCAGAGATTATGCCCAAAAAGCCGGCATTAAAATGATTGCAGACCGTCAGGTAGCATTCTCGGACCGTGACACGTGGGCTTATCAGTCATTATTCCTTGACGGCTGGATGCTCGGATGCCCTCCGGACTATTTCTCTAAAGACGGTCAGGCCTGGGGATTCCCTGTTATGAACCCTGACAGAATGTACAATGAAGACGGATCTTTAGACGAAGGCGGAATTTTGCTAAAAAATCTTTACAAAAAAATGTTCAAAGAAAACCCCGGTGGTGTCCGTATTGATCATATTGTAGGTCTTATTGATCCGTGGGTTTACAAAGCAGGCAAAAAGCCCAGAATTGAACAGGGGGCAGGAAGATTGTACTCTTCTCCAGAACACCCCGAACTTAAAAAATATGCAATCGCAAGACTTGAAGACCTTGATCCTCAACTTGAAGCCGACAAAGAAAAACGAGTAAAAACTCTTTCTAAAGAACAAATCCACCTTTACGGAAGACTCATTGAAAAAATTGTTATCGCTGCGGCTGAAGAAGAAGGACTTGATAAAGATGCTATAGTCTGCGAAGACCTTGGAACTCTTACTAATCCTGTTGCAGCAGTTATGAAAGAATACGGACTTCAGGGAATGCGCCTCACACAGTTTGTTGTTCCCGAAAAACCGGATCATCCTTACCGCTGCAAAAACATCGACGCTCACTGCTGGGCTATGGTCGGAACCCACGACAACGAACCTATCGCTATGTGGGCTAATTCAATGGTAAATACCCACGAAGGATATCTGCATGTCAAAAACCTTGTGGAAGACCTCTTCGCAGATTGCGACAACAAAGACGACCTGATTACGCAGATGACAAAAGATCCGGAATTTCTTAAACAAACAAAACTCGTCGAAATATTTGCATCTAAAGCTGAAAATATTCAGATATTCTTTACGGATTTCTTCAATATTTACGACGTATACAACAGACCCGGAACTTCCGGCGACGAAAACTGGAGCCTAAGACTCCCTGACAACTTTAAAAATCTTACTCCGATTAATCTCGCAAAAATTCTTAAACTTGCTATTATCGCCCGCGGTAAGGATTTTGCTGAAAAACATCAGGATGTTATTGACGAGTTGTCAAATATTGAATAATCTGTTATTATGTATTTATTAAAGGCGCCGTGTGCGCACGACGCCTTTAAATATAAAATAGAAGAGAACAAAGTAACCTTATGTTGCATATGATAAAAAAGAGTGCTGTTTTATTACTTTTAATGTTGATTTTGAATATGCCGGCAATCGCTGAAGAACCCGGTAATGATGCTAAACTTATTTATAATCAAGGTGTAGAATACTATAAACAGGGTGAATTTGAACGCTCGATGGAAGCATTCAAAAAGGCTGTGGCGCTTGAACCTAATTATATAGATGCATACTATAATTTAGGGACAATTCTTGAAAAACTTGAACAATATGATGCAGCCTTAACCGTATTCAAACAGATAATTGTCCGCAAACCTGATGATTACGAATCCGTCTACAAAGCGGCGCTTCTGAGTTCAAAACTGGGGGATAACAACAATGCTAAAGCATATCTTGCATTGATTCCGCAAAGCGCAGATGTTGCGCCGGAAGCCCAGAAGCTTGCCAATATGCTTCAGACAGATATGCAGACAATAAAAGCGGAAGAAAAAGCCAAAAAAGCAGAAACAACTAAAATCCCGCAATCAAATGATGTCTACAACAATATTCCAAGTCCGACCGGGATTACTACCGACCAGCAGGGGAATGTATATATTGCAGGATTTTCAAACAACACAATCTACAAAATTACCCCGCAGGGGCAGAAGATTGTTTTTATTAAAGATGTACGTGTAAACGGGCCGATTGGAATGGTTAGTGATGCATCCGGAAATATTTATATAGCAAATTACAACAACAATAATGTTTTAAAGATTTCTGCAACAGGAGAGGTATCCGTGCTTCTCGGCAATGTTCAAAAACCCTACGGGCTTCATATAGCTGGCAACATTTTGTATGTATCTTCTCAGGGGTCAAATTCCGTTATTAAGTATGTGCTGTAAGGATTTACAGGTAATAAAGGAAAAAGAACAAAACTTTTTCTTCACCCAACAAGTTTTGCGTCATTTTTAAGGTGAAAACTGAATGAACCCAAATTTTTTGTTTATATTCTGTTATTCTGAGCGAAGCGAAGAATCTAATTTGGATAAGTAAAACACATGAGAGGTGAAAAGTGAAAACAGTTTGTCATTGCGAGCGGAGCAAAGCAATCCAGTAAAAGGTCTGATTTATAAGTCAAATCTGCTTTTCTGTTCATCTTAAGAACCCCTCACCCAAAATTGTAAGTTCGCTTTTGCTCACTAACAATTTCTACCCTCTCCCACAAGGGGAGAGAGAATAATTATCTTCACCCCACACCCTTCACTCTTCACGTATTTAGCCTTTCAACCGTTCAACTCTTCAACTATTCAACCCTACTTCACTCTTCACTTGTTAGATTAATCCGTCATCCGGCTTTGAAAAAAATTGTTCAAGAGCACAGGCACGAATTTCGAATGAAGTGCACTGAAATCAAAAACAAATTCGTTTACTCCGGCATTGTGCAGGGTTTCAACTTTGTCAAAATCCTCAAGGATTTTATCTTCAAACATGTGCATTCTGCAAAAGCCGTCGCAGGTGAAAGGGTAAATCTTTTTCAACGTCGGATCATTCAGCGCAAATCCGCCCCTGTGACACGGTGCCTTGCAGGAAAGACGGGAAATTATTGCACTGTCATTGTTCAACGGACAAAGCCCAAGGGTCGGAACCCTTATATTGCCGGCTATTGTATATTTACGATTCGGGATTATATTTTTAATCTTCTTAATAGTTCTTATTGCGCTTTCCATATCAGTAAAAGATGTAAAATCAACCGTACTTATCGGAGCAAGATTGTTCAGACACTTTATAGACATACTGTTTAAAAGATTAATCCCCTGTCCTATTTCTATCGGAATATGCTTGATATCATCATCATTCACAACAGCCCAAAAATACCCGATATTATTTATAATCAAACTGTCAGGAACAGGTTCTTCCTGAAGAAGCTGTTTGACATACTCGTAAACTCTGTCAAAATCACGTTCTATCAAAATTCTCGGCGTAGAAAGCTGAAATTTTATATCATGTTTTTTACAAAACTTTTTCACATTTGTAATTATTTCGCTAAAACTGCTTGTTGAAAGATCACACGTTGAAAGAATTTCCCCGTATTCGATGGAATAAATAGGGTTTTTACCGATTTTTTTGATGTATTTTTCAAGCTCTTTCAACTGCGCAAGTTCCGAAAGCCGAAGGTTAATCTTAAAATCGCTGCTTTTTTCAAAGTTTATTTCACTCAGACACTTTGAACGCTTAATTTCCCATTCAAAAGTTCTTATGTTACGGCTGAATTTGAAATCTTTACCTTCCGCACAAACCATATCGCCTGTAAAATGATTTGTTTGATAAATGCTTTTTCTTACATGCTTAAACGGCAGTTTGTGATTTTTGAAGATTTTTGGTTTGGCAAGAATATTTTCGACAAGCTCAATCCCTTCAAGAATTTCTTCAGATGTTGCAAATTTGCCTTTTATAACAACTTTATCAACTGCTCCTGATTTTTCTATATCCTCTGCGCACCACGGCAAATTGTCGGAATCTATTGCTAGAGGAAGTTTTGTGTATTTCTTAATCTTTGAAATATTTTTCAGGTAAATTTCCTCGGTTATAATAATTTCGTCAACCTTATGGAAATTGCTAATGAAATCAATTCCAGCAAGATTATGTATATCAAAATAAGAATCCACAATAACTTTAAAAGGCAGTTTGAACACTTTTATCGCTTCCAAAATTGCAAAACTGTTTATAAAAATACCATCAATTCCTGAATTTTTAAGAAATTTCAGCATTTTCTTTATTTCTGAAAGGTTATCCTCCGTAATATCGTGCTTGAAATTTATATAAATTCTGCAGGCGTTATTTTTAGCAGTTTCTACAAACTCATTAACATATTCAAAATTGTTATTAAGAAACTTTTTATAATAGACGTAATAATCTCTGCAATGTGTTTTGCTGCTGAAAAGCTCTATATCTTCCGGCTTTTTCACCGGTGCAACCACCACAATTTCCTTCATAAATTGATTATAGCTTTTTGAGTCGTAAAAATAAAGCATTATGAATTTTTCTAAAGCAATTTAAACAGTTTATTTTTGAGTTCCCAAAATCCATCTTAACATTCCTTCACAATACGCAAATTTTAGGCAATTTTTCGGGAAAGAAATACTTAATAGATATATAAGGAATATATGGGATATTAACAAAGAAATATCCCGCGGATATCTCACACACTAAAGTTAATAGGAAAATTTCATAGGGAGGACACGTATGGCAATAGGTGCTGAAGACTATATTGACCAACTGTTAGTCAAAAAATATGCTGAAGAAAAAGTTGATAACCATGATAATACGGAATCAATGGTTGATCCCGACAAAATGATGGGAGCAATGAATGATTACGCCAGCATGGCAAGAAATATGATGATTTTAAAACAAAAGTTGAACATTGCATGCTATGCAATAAACGCACGTACGGCTAAATACCAAAAATCCCCGGCCGCACAATATTAAAGTTTGAAATACCTCTTTTTTATACTAAAATAGTAAAAAAGAGGTATTGAAATGGGGAAAATAATCCTGGCTTCTTCTTCACCGAGAAGAGCGGATATTTTGAAACAACATAGTATAAAGTTTGAAGTATTACCGTCACCGTATCAGGAGGATCACACAGTGACGGATTTTTCTTATTCCTTTGTAGAGAGCCTTGCATACAACAAGGCAAAAGCCGTCGCGCCACTGGTTAAAGAGCCTTCAATAATAATCGGAGCAGATACGGTAGTCGTTCTGAACGGCAAAATTCTGGGGAAACCTAAAGATTACAGTGAAGCTTTTGATATGTTGAAAAAATTATCCGGAAAAAAGCATCAAGTTGTGACAAGTATTGCCCTCATTAACACAGAAACCAGCAGAGAAAAAATTCAATCAGTTACAAGCTTCGTGGAATTTGAAAAACTGACAGAAAAACAAATAGATTTTTATATAACAAACTTCAAACCTTACGACAAAGCAGGCTCGTACGGAATTCAGGAAATGCCGGAAGGATATATCAAAAACTATGAGGGAAGTCTTGAAAATATCATAGGTCTTTGCGGAAAAACGGTTCAAAAACTGATATCCAGTTTATAATAATTACTCTATTAAAATGATGTTTTTCTTGTAAATTCACACTGTTTTCGTTCTGTTTTGTAATTATTTAAAGATCAAAAAATCACAAATTAGCACCGCAACATTTTTTAAATTTTTTGCCGCTTCCGCAAGGACAAGGATCATTTCTGCCAATCTTGGAAACATCAATTTTTGTCAAATCAAGTTTTGGTTTTTCTTCCGCTTCTTCAATTATTCCAAGTGTTTGAGAAAAAGCTTTTGATTTATACAAAACTGTTGTTGATGAAAATATTTTATTTTCCAGATATTTATTTTTGTATTTTTTCAAAATATCATCAAGCCTGTAGCTGTTTTGAAGCACTTTATTAACAATTTCCATAAAATTCTGATGCTTTGAAGCAACTTTTTTGATTAAGTTTGCAGAAATTTTGTCATTTAACAAGAAATATTCAATACATTTGTCATAATTTTCAACATCATTGATGTTTTCAACTTCAAAAATTTTGTTGAAAGTTCCATAGAAAGGCACCGCATAAAGCCCCAATTCTTTATCAAAAATTATACCTACGTCGTATGTTTCCTCATGTGAAGAAAATCCGCCAAGTGAATTTTCTAGAAAATTGCTATAACTGTTATTGAATTCTTTTACTTCAAAGAATCTGTATTTTTCTGGAAGCTGGACTTTTTCACTGAAATCAGCTTTTTCTCCGGATTCTTCAAAATCATTGAACAAACCGATTAAATCATCAGCGAATTTGTTTGTAGTAATAATTTCATCACTACCAAAAAATTCAACAAATTTAACATAAATATTTTCGACTTCATCTTCAATTTCCTTTTGTTTCTCCGGATTGTCCAAATAAACAAGTTCAGGCTCCTGTACAATTTTCGCAACAGCATATCTGTAAGCTTCATCTCTTTTAGAAGAAGCTAACACGCCAGATATTTCAAGCAAATAGCAAGAATTGTTGTGATAAAACAATCTTGCAACAACAAACTGACCTGATCCAATCCCTTTAAATGATGTCATCTTCACAAGAGAAAGCGCTTCGTATGTTTTTTCATTTACAATATTATAAAGGCTAAACCCGTGTCTTAATACTTTTTTAACCTCAAAAACTGAAGCAATTGAACTTTTAAGTTCTTCTACAATCATTTTTGATTCTTCAGAAAGATTAGATGTTCTTTCAAGATAAATATCAAAGACTGATTTACGTTCAACTCCGAGCCTTCTTTCAAAAATATAGTTAAAACATGCCGCCTGGAATTGAATACCGTTTGCCTGCGAATTAATACCAATCGTTTTAATATATTCTGCAAAATCAGGCTGAATGACATCATCCTGCCTGATAAACAAAGCTAAATCTTTAATTATATCGTTAATCGATTTCAATTCATCTGCAATAACCATTGAAGCTCCCTCTTAATATAAGTCTTGTGACGTGTAATAAGGATAATTAAAACAAATAAAAAATTCAAGACCTGAAGAGGATAATTTATTATTTTGAAAAATAAAAAATGTATGTTATAATAAAGGCATGAAAAAAATATTTATAACATTAGGAATTTTATTATTGGCATCATGCAGTGCCTTTGGGTATTCAATGCCAAGATGGGGAGTAACCAACATCGATGTATATCTTCCCGAAAATGAGTACAGCTCAACTATTCAAAAAGCCTTTAGTTTATGGGCGGGAGCATCAAACAATCGGCTCAAATTCAGATTTAATTCAACAAGATTTTTCTCGAACAATGCGCCTATAAAAATACAATTTTTGAATGAAAAGACAACATATTTCATAGTTACACCAAAAAGATTTGAAACTACTGGATACTTTACAAATATGGAGGTAGGCTATATAAACAAAGCCAATTTATCTATATATACAATTAACAAAGATGGCAATAAAGTTTCAAATGACGAATTGTTCAAATATTTGTTACCTGAGATCGGTTACATATTGGGATTAGACAAAATTCCAGTTTCATGCCAGGATGACAGTGTAATGTGCTATGAAAAATATGGACAATACACCGAACTACAACCGGAAGACCGTCGTCTTATGGTTGAAAAATATACTCGTTCTGGTAATGATATAAAAAAGAATAATCGTAACACCTCAAATGATTAGTCAAATTTGACAATTAAATTTTAAGTGCTAAAATTTAAGATGTGTCGAAAGGTACAGGATTGTAAACAGATACAAACTTGTAGACACATAAAGAGGCCTTTTTTTGAACAGTGTCAACAACGGTTGTATTGAACATCAAAGGCAATTTTCGGGAGTCATACTCTTAATTTAGCAAGAAGCTCTTATAACATTGGTTACAAAGAGGTTTCCGAATTGACATTTAAACAAGTCGGGATGTAGCGCAGCTTGGTAGCGCACCGTGTTCGGGTCGCGGGGGCCGCAGGTTCAAATCCTGTCATCCCGATTTTTTATATCTAAATTCATCAAGACGTGGCAAGGACTCCGTTTTTGATTGAGTATCAAAAATGGAGGGACTTGGGAGCGTAAGCTACCAAGCTGCGTTGTTGACAATTTAATATCTTTTTTAAATCGGGACGTGG
>CALUVL010000022.1 GCA_944324225.1 Candidatus Gastranaerophilales bacterium | reverse complement strand
GCCTTGCAAACAGAATATGACAGCATCAAGTCAATAATAGAAAAGACAGTAGAACGCAACTTAAAGCTGTATTCATAATGCTTAAAAAATAACGAGTGAAGTGTAACATAAGGAGAGAACAAATGGACAAATTTAAGATTAGCCAGTTGATGGATTATTTCCTGAAGACGAATAATGTAGGAACGTCATACAAGGATTTAAGCCAGGAGGATCTTGCAAGTCTTGCTATCCTTTCAGTTTTTGATAAAAAGGGGCAAACGATTAAGACGTCAAATTATACATATGAAAGACCCGATGGTGTTATTGATGAGTCGGAGCTTAATGTGACAAAACAAGAGTATGAAAAAGCTGCAAAAGATATCTATAAGCAAATTAAAAAAGAAGTCGGAAAAGAGTTTACCGGTGTAAATATCCCGTCATACGAAGATTTGCAGGCAATGCTGAAAGGTGATAACAAAATTGATTTTGAAGAACTTCATCTGTTTGCAAGAGAAGGTATTATTAAAAAGCCGGGAGCAGAAGCGCCAAAGCCGATTGTAATCCCTGAAAAAACAGGAAATAATGCTAAAACACCCGAGCAGATGCAGAAATTTCTTGACAGCGTAGAAAATGATCCGTCCAAGATTGCCGCAATGGAGCGCATTGATGCAAAACTGGCAGAAGCTCAAAATAACGGAACGACGGCATTTGATTTTACAGGTTTGACAGACAAAGCACAGGCTGAGATTGATGCATTTGTCCCTGATAATGATGCTGCTTACAATGTTCAGGAAGGGCTTGACGGGTATCAATACAACAGTAAAGGTCAGGTTGTCACACGTATTAACAACCATGCAGGCGCCTATGAAAAATACAAATACACAAGCGACAAATCAAATGCAAAATATTCCGAAATGATGCGCTATAACGGCAACGGTTATAAAACAGACTACTTCCACCGTGAAACTTTAACCGGTAAAGACGGCAAATCATTTAAAGGTGTTGTGATTTATCATCTTGATGAAAATGAGAAGGTTGTTAGAATTACATATCCTGAAGGAGCCGTGCATGATGAAAGAGTTGATGATTTTAATGATTATAATATGCTGATGCAGTGGCTTCAGTATGATGAGGCTGTTAACGGAGCCGAATAAATTTAATTCCCCGTCAAACAGACGGGGAATTTTTAATTTTTTTTATTTCGTTGTTTAGAATTGCGTTGTTTGTTGTTTTGCGGTTTGCGTGGCTGTCCGGAGTGAGCGTATGATGTTTGAATTCTCTTGACGCTGTAAACATCAGGGATTGACTGTATGCTGTTGATTACTTTTTTAAGTGTGTCTATGTTATTTAATTCAATTCCAAGTTCAATAATACCTATTTTGTTGTTTTTTGATTTTACATTTGCGTAATTGATATTTGTGTTGTTGTCAGAAACCGCCGCAATAATATCTTTCAGTAATCCCATTTTTTCAGCAGTTTCAACCCTGATTGTTGTGCTGTAAGTTTTTGTTGTATGATCGCCGGACCAGCGAATATCCATCATTCTTTCAGGCTGAACATTTTCAAGTGTTTTGCAATCTATTCTGTGTACTGAAACTCCTTTTGAACGGGTTACAACACCGACAATCGGCTCTCCAGGAATTGGAGAACAGCATCTTGCAAACGAATACATAAGCCCTTCAAGTCCGATAATATCTTTTTCAGATTTTTTACGTTTGCTTGTGTGGAAAGAATTTTCAATATTTTTCTTTTCCGGTTTTTTAAGTTTGTTGATGATTTTGTTTAAAGTTGTTTCGCCATACCCGAGTGCTGCGAAAAGATCTTCTGCTGATTGATAATTCATTGCCAGTGCGACTTTATCAAATTCACCGGATTTTACGTATTCATCAAATACAGCCTTGGTTAATTCATGTTCAAGGTTTGCTTTTCCAACTTCAATGTGGTCTTCTCTATTATTTTTCTTGAACCACTGTTTAATCTTTGAGGAAGCTTGTTTGGTTACGACAAAATTAAGCCAGTCAAGTCTTGGTGCTTGAGTCTTTGAAGTTAAAATCTCAACTATATCGCCGTTATTGAGTTTTGTGTCAAGCTGCGCAATACGTCCGTTAATAAGCGCTCCGACGGTTCTGTGTCCGACATCAGAGTGAATTCTGTAAGCAAAGTCAACAGGTGTTGCATTGACCGGCAAGTCAAGAACATCTCCGTTCGGGGTGAATGCAAAAACCTGATCGGAGAAAAGGTCTAGTTTAACAGAATTTACATAATCCTCGGCATTTGTCATATCTTTGCCGTATTCAGCCATTTTCCTCATCCAGCTGAATTGCATATCTGTCGGGTTGTTGGCTTTTTGAGAGCCTTTTTCTTTGTATCTCCAGTGTGCAGCAACACCATATTCCGCCACTTCGTGCATTTCCCAGGTTCGGATTTGAACTTCAAGCGGCTTTGACCTTGGCCCGATTACTGAAGTGTGAAGCGACTGATACATGTTTCCTTTCGGCATTGCGATATAGTCTTTAAATCTTCCCGGAATCGGTTTGAATTGAGAGTGTATAAGCCCCAGAACTTCATAGCATTCTTTTTCTGTGTCAACGATTACGCGAACGGCCGTAATGTCATAAAGATCATGAAAAGCGATATTCAGCCGTTTCATTTTGCTGTAAATACTGTAATAATGCTTGGCACGGCCTGTAATTTGAGCATTAATCCCGCTTTTTTTAACGTCTTGAGAGATTTTGTCTATCAAAAGTTTAACAGTAGATTCTCTTTCCGCTTTAGTCTGAGAAACAAGCTGGGCTATTTCAAAATATTTGTCAGGTTCAAGGTATCTTAGAGAAAGATCCTCAAGTTCTGCTTTAATACGTCCGATACCGAGTCGGTTTGCCAGTGGTGCAAATATATCAAGAGTTTCACGTGCAATTTTCTGCTGTTTATTTGGCGCCATAAAGTTGAGTGTGCGCATATTGTGAAGCCTGTCTGCAAGTTTCAGAAAAATAATTCTTATATCGTTTGCCATTGCAATGAACAAACGGCGGAAATTCTCGGCCTGACGCTCTTCGTTAGATTTAAACTGCAATTTGCCGAGTTTTGTAACACCTTGTACAAGGGTCAAAACATCCTCTCCGAAAAGTTCTTTGATTTCTTCGGGCTTAGTGTCCGTGTCTTCTAGAATATCATGTAAAAAAGCCGCAATAAGAGTGTGGGTGTCAACTTTTAAGTCAACAAGAATCTTTGCAACTTCTACAGGATGAATAATATAAGGTTCTTCGGATATTCTGTATTGCCCTTCATGAAGTTTTTTGGCAAAAAGATATGCTTTTTCAATTTGCTGAATATCTTCATCTTCTCTGTTTTGTGCGATTAATTTTTCTTTTATTTCATCAAAAAGCGGTTTTTCAGACATGGTATAATTATCATACAGATTTTAACAGTAATTTTCAAGTAAAATCGACAAAATTCATCCATCTAAGCGACCTGAAAGGGTGATAAGACCATGACAAAGCAGCAAAATGATTTTATTCTCAGGCTTAAGATAGTTCCTAATTCTTCAAAAAATGAAATTATAAAGTCTGAGGATGGACTAAAAGTAAAAATAACTGCCCAACCGGTAGAAGGCAAAGCCAACAAAGCTTTGATTGAATTTCTGTCAAAGACATTTAAAATTTCAAAATCTTCTTTTAAAATAATTAAAGGTGAAACTTCTAAAGAAAAAACAGTTCTTATAACTTACAATGATGAAGAAAAGTTACAAAAAATTAAGGATTTTCTGAAATAGCGCAAATATTATTTTCACAAGCTTTAATAAAATCAAGATATCATATATATTTCTGGATTGGAGAAAAAATGTTTGTAAATCCTATTACCCCTTCATATAATACTTCATTCGGCTCAAAAGTTTCATTGTCCTTAAAGCAGAAATTGTGGACAGAGTCTTTTATGCTTGGAGAAAAGTATCTAAACAGAATGAATAGTAAAATCGACAGAATCGAAAGAAATGGACGGAATGATACCGTTATTGATACAATAAAATCTTCAGGTGGAGATGTACAGCATATAATTGTTAAAAATCCTAAAATTTCACACAAGGTAATGGTTGCTATATCTTCAAACGCAGATTTATATGACGCCTTTATGAGAGTAAAAGAAAACTCTATAAAATTAGCCGAAAAGCGACTGGTTGATTTGGCTTGTGCATATGACAATTAAAAAGTAAGGAGTAATTAGTAATATGCAAATTAATTCTGTAAATTCAAATATTCTTCAAAACCGACAACCGGCTTTCAATGCAAAAATTGATAGCAAATTGATGTATTATGCAAAAAAGGATCCACGGTTTGACGGGTTTATGCAACAATTTAAACAATGGGGTGACTCAAATTCCGTTGTCGGAATTTATAATACAAAAATTAACGGTAAAATAAGGTATATGCTCCGGTTAAGAAATGAGGTTCTGGGGCGTGATAATGTGGCTATAAAGCACGATGAGCCCGAATATATGGAATCCAAACTTGCTGATAAATTCTTTAGTTTGACCTCCAAAGATATAGATTTTGCAGAGTATAAGCTTTTTAAAGAAGCTAAAAGATTTGCAAGGGAAGCCGGGCTTCCATATATAGAAAGGTTAAATAATATAATAAAGAGTAAAAAAGAGGACGGACTCGTCTTTGATTCAGATACTCTAAAACGTTTTAAAGATGCATAACAAATAATTACGAAAGGACAGAGATGCATATAAATTTAGTTAATTCAAATAATAATAAGCCCTCTTTCGGTTTGAAGATTGACGGCAGGGTTGCAATGGACTTGTGCAGTGAAATTTATGGACGCAAACTTGCACAGCAAATGCCGTCATATGTAAAACATTTTGAAACATTGAAGGCGACGGGACTCAATACTTCAGAATTGTATATTGCAAAAAGTCTTAAGGAAGATACTTTTGTATTAAAAAATCGTTCCATAACAACAGCCTATGAAAAACCACTGGTCAAAGCAGAAAAAGGAAAGCTTCTTGAAGCCTGGTTTAAACTTAAGCCTGAAGATATTAAGGACGCTGAAAAAATGTTGCAAGATGTAATTGATGAAAAAAGAAACGGGCTTATTGAGATGGCACAAAACGCTATTGTGCGAACAATGCTCTATACAAAAAATAATGAAAAAGATATTGCAAAATCAGTACAAAAAATGGATGATGATTCTGTAATCGAGCTTTATTATAAAGCCATGGACTTAGTTAAGAAAGATATATAAGTCCCATTATCCTGTGCTTGAAAAATAATTTTTTTTATAATAAAATCAACCCCGTAGGGAAAAACAAATGGAAAATATGATTTTAAAACTTCATCATCACCATCATAGCAACCTGAGGAAGGCTGTGAATTGATGGTTCGCGCAAAAGTTTAAAATCAATTCAATTCTAATAAAAGATGGCCTTTCTCGGGATAACAAAAGCGTGAAAGGTTATTTTTTGCCATAAAAGGCATCGTAAAAGTTTTTGAATTGAAAAAGGAAAACAAAATGTCATTTACAAATATTATATCAGCAGTAGGAAATACAAGCAGTGTTTACCCCCTTATCTTAAGAGATTGTGGGGTGGAGATCCCTTCAAAAGTCTATCTAACATATCAGGAAAATAAGGGAGATAAAAATGTTGCATTTCTCGCAACCAGAGAAAGAATTATTGATGAATATTTGACTTCGGCAGTTTGGCTTGGCGGGATTCCGCTTGTCGAGTGGGCAATTAATAAATTTATGATTAAGAAAAAAGGGTTTAACCCCGATGTTAATTTGAAACTTTTCAAAGAGTCTGATTGCCAGGGAATTGATTATAATGTTAAATACTTTAAGGAAAGACTTGAGAAGGGGAATTTGAGCGAAAAACTTTCTAAAGAAATAAGCACTGCTATTGAAGATTTGAAAAAAGTTAAAAATAATAAAGCTGTGTATGAAAAATTGTTATCCGTAAAATTCATGGCTGCAACGGCTATTCCGATAGCTTTGATGGGCTTTGTTATTCCGAAAATGGTGTTCGGGCTTACCGCAAAAACAAAGGCTGCTCAAAAACTCCAAAAAGAAAAACAGAATGCTATAGAATTGCAAAATAAGCCTCAAAATGCCATTCCCTTTAAGGCTTTAGACAAGGACGTTTTCTCCTCAATGTCTTTAACAAATTCTTCTCAAATAGCGTTCGGAGGAAATCTTTCATCTTCAGTTGCCAATTTCACAACTTATCAAAAAATGGCCGCAATTGACGGTGGGTATGCGCTTGGAAGAGTTGCAACCTCAAGAAAGAAAAATGAAGCGGTTGATATCGGTTTTAAAATGCTCGGGATGATGTTTTTAAACTATGTTGCGCCGAAGTATATTGAAAAAGTCCTTGATTTTTGTGCAAATAAATCCCTTAATCTTGATGTAAATCTTGACCCTCTGATGCTGGCTGATAAAGAATTTTTAGGGCAGATTGCGGATAAATCGCTGAAACTTCCAAAAACTAATGACGGCAAAGAATTATTGAAATTTATTGACGAAAATCCGGATTGCTTATTTACAAAATATGCTGCAAAATTTGAAAAAGTTAAGCTTATTTATGAAAATCAAAAGTTAAAGAAAAACGGAATTCGTGACCCCCGGGCTTATGTAGATATAAAAGATTTAGCAAACTTCAAAAAGTCTATTGAAGATTTTGCATCAAAAGCTTCTTCGTCCGGCGCAACCATTGAAGCTGTTCAAAAATTTGCGAAAAAAGCAAAGGCTGTAAAATCTTTGAATATCTTAACCAATGTCGGCTTAAGCAGTTTCCTTCTTGCATATTGCCTGCCGAAGGTTCAGTATGTGTTCAGAGAATGGTATACCGGCTCAAAATTAGAACCAGGAATTGTTGATTAGCTGCTACGTATTGCAAGAATCTTGCAGAAGAAAAATTATATACAAAAAAACGGGCTGTTAAACCCGTTTTTTGTATTAAATAACTAATTATACACAGGCCAATTCTCTGTTTTCAGCTTCACCTGTTACAACGTCAGTGAATCTTTGAACATCATTAAGGTATGTGTTTTTTATTTCTCTTAAATCTCTTGCCATCAATGTTCTTGGTGCATTTTCTGCAAGAGAGTGGTTTCTCAAAAGATATGACGGGTGGAAAATCGTCATTGCTGGATAGTCAACACCATCAACCGTAATAGTCATCCACTGTCCTCTGATTTTAGAGATTGTTGTCTTCTTATCAAGTTCAACGAAAGATTTCAGAGCTGTGGCACCGCAAAGAATGATAGCACGTGGTTTGATGAAATCAATCTGGGCATTTAAGAATTTGCGGCATGCAGCTTTTTCTTCATCAGTCGGAACTCTGTTTTCCGGAGGTCTGCATTTTACGGTATTTGTAATATACAAATCTTCCTGTCTGGATATGCCTGCGGCAGCCAGAAATTCATCCAAAAGCTGTCCTGCACGTCCGACAAAAGGCATTCCGCTTTCATCTTCTATTTCGCCCGGTGCTTCACCTATAAAAACTATTTTCGCAGTGTTTGCGTTACCATCGCCAAAAACTACGTTTTTACGGTTCTTAGCTAAGTCGCATCCTTTGCAAGCGTTACACTTTTGTCTTACTATCTCCAGACATTGTTGTTTCATCTTTTTTCTCTCCTTGTTTATACGTGTTATTTTTGAATAATCCTACATTATATTTTTTACAATATCGTTTCAAATCCTTCATGACAACCTCCGAAAGTATGAAAACTGCAAATAAATTCGGAACTGCCAAAAATAATGTAAATGCATCTGAAAGGTTTATTATGCTTTTGAAATTCATTGCTGAGCCGACAACAATGAATAAACAATATATTACCTGAAAAGTTCTTGTTGTCAATTTGGAATTTCCGAAAAGGAAATTCCAGCTTTTTATTCCATAATATGACCCGCAGAGCATGGTTGATAATACAAAACAGCTTGCCATAATGGTTAAAAGTATCGGGAAGAACGGGCATACAGATCCAAAAGCTTTTGATGTGAGTTCAATGCCTGCAAGTCCAGTATAATCAAGATATGCACCTGAAATTACAATTACAAAAGCAGTTGCACTTCCGACAATAACAGTATCCACGAACGGCTGGAGCATGGCAATGAAGGCCTGCACAACGGGTTTGTTTGTTCTGACGGCTGAAAAAGCAATCGGAGCTGTACCAAGTCCTGCTTCGTTTGCAAACATAGCACGTCTAAAGCCCCAGAGCATGCAGGCAAACATTCCGCCGGCAAGCGCCTGCGGTTTGAACGCTTCTTTAATGACAAGTGCAATTGCATGTGGAAAATGGTGCATGTTACATATGCATACTGCAAATGCAGTCAAGACATACAAACTGCACATAACGGGGGTTACTTTGGATGTAAATTTTCCTATAGCTTTAATCCCGCCGATTATTGTAAAATAAGTAATTACAGCAACAATCAGCCCTAAAAGCCAGCTTTGTTCGGCAAAGAAACTGTTTTTTCCACCAGTGACTTCTGTTATCTGGGTTGTCATGGCATTTATCTGGAATAAGTTCCATCCGCCAATCATAGCAAAAATACAGCAAAGTGCGTAAATTTTAGATAAATATGGGGCAAATTTACCAAAGATTTTGTGTTTCTTGAGTCCGTTTTGGATGTAGTACATAGGCCCGCCGTCAACTGTTCCGTCAGGCTGAATCTGTCTGAACTTAAGCCCTAAGAAGACTTCCGCAAATTTTAATGCCATTGAGAAAAATCCGGCAATAATCATCCAGAAAATTACCCCTGGTCCGCCGATTGAAACAGCAGCGGCTGAACCTGCAACATTTCCGATTCCGGCAGAGGCTGAAATCGTCGCTGTCAATGCCTGAAATGACGATACTTCACCTTTCTTTTTCCTTTGGATTAGGTCTTTGTGTTCATAGTTTTTGGTAATGAGTTTTATGGCATGTTTAAAGCCCCAGACTCCTATAAAGCCTGTTCTGAAAGTAAAATAAATTGCCGCCGCCATCAAGAGCGCAACAAGAAGCTGGACTTCCACCCCGTTAATATTAACGGAACAAAAGATTATCCCTGAAATTTTGTCGGCTATTGGTGATAAAAAGCTATCTATAAGATTATCTAAACTCATCATTTATATTTTAATATAAACATGATATATGACAAAATTAAGGTGTGTGTTTAAAACTCTAAATGAATTTTTATTTTAAATTTAAAGTATTGATACAAATCAGGCCGTTTTGAGATTAATATAATCTGCGCTGTTTACGTAATTTGCAAGAGCCTTGAATACAAACGGATGGAGTTTTCCGTCTTTGACGTCTGTATAGATAATTGTCAGTGCCTGTTTAGGAGTGAAAGCTTCTTTATAAGGCCTTTTTTCTGTAAGAGCTGAATATTTATCTGCCATTGTAAGTATTTGCAGGTTTAAATCGGCTCTGAAATCTTTATTCACAAACGGATATCCGCTTTTTTTAGCATTCTGGTGGTGGTTGCGGATAAGATTAAGTGTTGTTTTATCAAGATTGGTGTTTTTCAGAATCTCATAGCCAAGTTCTGAATGTTTGTGCATAATTTTTGTTTCATTTTCATTAAGCTTGCTCTGTTTGTTAAGTATTTCTTCTGGAATAAGAACTTTACCTATATCATGGAGATAGGAAGCATCAGATAAAGCTTTTTCGTTTACCAGGTTTTTAAGCGAAAACGGAAGATTTTGCACAATGCCTTTTGAAATTCTTTGTACATCGCGGCAATGATTGTCCAAAATGGGTTTAAAGCTTGCGTAGTTAATGCTCAGAGGTATGCCTGTGTTTTTTAGGATAGAATTTATTTTAGGATTTGAATTTACCAGCCTTGTGATAGCTTGTTCTGCAGTAAATCTTTCCGGCAGACTGCTTTCAAATCTGTCGTCATAGGTTATTGTTCCGTACCGCACCTGTGGCTGGCGCTCCTGTAACCTGCCGGTTCCGTTTATATGTAAATAGGGATTAAGTTCTATTCCCATTTATTCTACACACCTTTTTCACTACACTTATGTATTAATAAAGTATTTTCATTGTTCAGGATTGCCGAAATCTTCGGGTGTATTAATAAATTGTTACCTGATTGGTTAATTGATTTTATTTTAAATTAAGTTTATATTTAGATCAAAATTTTTAAAAGTGATAAAATAGAACTATGAAAGATATTAAGAATGTTTTAATTTGCGGAATCGGTGCTATCGGAAGTATCTATGCAAGCAGGCTTCAGAATTATGATAAAGAACACCTGCGGGTGCTTGTAGATGAGAAACGGCTTGAACGATATATAAAATCTCCTGTACTTTTTAACGGGCATGCTCTTTGTTTTAATTATGTTCTTCCGACAGAAACAGACTTTAAAGCAGATTTGATAATTATAGCGACAAAGTTCTCAGGATTGGCCGAAGCTGCAGAAAATATTAAAAATTTTGTGAAAGAGGATACAATTATTCTTTCGCTTTTGAACGGTGTTACAAGTGAAGAAATTCTTGCAGAAAAATACGGATGGGATAAGCTTCTTCTTTCTTATTTTATCGGACACAGCGCAATGAGGGAAGGCCGAAATATTATTCATGACGGGGTTTGTACGATTGTTTTCGGATCAAGAGAAAATTCTGCCGTATCAGAGAATGTTTCAAGAGTAAAAAGATATTTTGATATAACCGGTATTGACTATAAAATTCCTGTTGATATGAGATATTCGTTGTGGCTTAAGTTTATGCTGAATGTTTGTGCAAATCAGTCTACGGCAATATTAAGAATGACCTTTGGCGAAATGCTTGAGAATGACAAATTTATGGAATTTGCAGTCAATATAATGAAAGAGGTTCAACTGATTGCTAAAGCCGAAGGGGTTCATAATACAGAAAATATGATTGAAAAAACAATTGAGCATTTACATACAATGATTCCGGACGGAAAAACTTCTATGCTTCAGGATGTTGAGTCAGGACGAATAACAGAGGCTGATATGTTTGCAGGCACCATAGTTGAACTCGGAAATAAACATGGTATTCCAACCCCTTATAACAAAGTGTTTAAGGAAATGTTTGATATAATTCATAAAAATCAGGAGCTTAAACAAAAAAATAAATCTGTTGTTTGTTAATTTTTTGTAATAAAAGGCAATTTTGTCATTAAAAAATCTTTTTATAAATATATAGGGGAAACAAAATGAAAAGGGGATTTTATGACAATTAACATTTCAGCAGAACAGACAATTATTAATCAAATTATGGCATTATTGCCAGAGGTTAAAAGTAAAAAAGAGCATACCTTGCAACGTGGCGAATCTTTGTGGGGACTTGCACAGAAAGAACTTGGAACAAAAGAGCTTTCAAACCGTGAAATTCGAGATTACATGCTTTTGATAGCCAAAATTAATAATCTCACAACGGTTGAAAAAATGAACGGACTTAAAGCTAATCAAAAAATTTATCTTCCTGACGAAATAGTAGAAAATAATATTATAAAAAATTTGAGTACAAAAGAACGCTCGGATTTTCAAAAAACTGTTGACAGCGTTATTCAAATTTTGCAAAATGATAAAACCGTTCATGTAAAAAAAGCAACTCCAAGGTTCATGAATCTGTTTCATATATTTAGAACCAAAAGGTATCCTTCTGGATTTGTGTCAACAGAAAGTCCTGTTCTATCATTTAGTTTAGATAAAAATGCAAAAATTAAAGATGTTACAATGGATGATATTAAAAACTTTAATCCTTTGCAGCAGGATTATATAATTGATAAAAACGGGAATGTTGAAATCAATAGTTATCCGCCTAAACCTTTAGAAAAGCTAAATAAGGAAGACAAGCAAACTTTATTCAATGAAATTTATAAACGATATGAAGAATATAAGAAAAATCCACAGGTCTTTTATTGATTGTTGTAGTATTTAATAGCATCCTGACGTTGTTTTTGAATTTGATCAAGCATTTCATATGCTTTATCTTCTGCACTTTCATAGTTGATTGAAGAATTGCCCAAGCCTCCATTGGAGGTTGATTTGAGCATCGGAAGTGTCATTACTGCTATTAGACCGATGATTAAGAGTGTAATAAGTATCCCTATTGCACCGAAGGCAGGTTTTAGCATAATTTATTCCTCTTTATGTAAAAATTAACCGCTTCATCTACAGTTTTGGGCGTGTTCAAAGCGTCATCTGAATTGTTGTCTGCGAACATACTTTTGTTTACAAAGAATTTGTTGTAAATCGTGAGTCCGAGAAAAATTAAAACTGAAGAAATAAGCACTCCGGCCATTGCTATTACAAATTTTAAAATGGTTTCTTTTTTTTCCTGCTGTGCTTTTTGTGCATCTGTAAGCGGTGTTTTTGAAGACGTTTCCTGAGTTGTTTGTGCTGAATTTTGCATTACTTCATGGCCTGCAGATGTTGTCTGCGTCGATTCCTGAACTGTCTGCGCAACAGGTGAAAATAGTCCTTCTGACACACAAAAAGCGGACTGTGCGGCAATAATTACTATTGCCGCTGCAGATAATACTTTTAATAAAATTTTTGAAAAAGTTTTATGTTGATGCTTCAACGGTTTCCTCGCTTGTTTTTTTAGCTCTGCCTTTTCGAGAAGATCCTCTGTTGGGCCGTCTTGTCTTTTTAGGTGTTTCTTCGGTAAGAGGCTGAACTTCAGGAGCAGTTTCTGCTGATTGTGCCGATTGAGCCTGAGAAACTTCGGGCTGTTCTGGTTGTGGCAGAGGTATTTGAGGCTGTTGCTGTTGTACAGTTTCTGAGTCCTGTTTTTTGTTACGTTTGCCTCTTATTTTTTTTGTTTTTCTTTCCTGTTTTGCTGGTTGTGTAGTAATTTCTTTTTCTGGCTCCTGTGACTGCGGTTCTGGATTTATGTTTGCATTTTCTTCTATAACCGGTTTAATTTCTTCTATCGGTTTTATAATAGTTTCTGCTGTCTGAATTTCATTATTTGCCTGAATTTCAGCCTGAATTTCGTTGGTCAGTTCACGTTCCTGACGTTCTAAGTTTTTGCGTTTGTTGCGTTGTTTTTTATTATTTTCCCGTTTTTCAACTTCTTGTACTGCAACTGTTGCCGGATTTTCAACTTCGATTGCAAGTTGAGCAGGCTGTTGATCCTGTTGTTGATTTTGAATATTTTCCTGTTGTTGCAGCTGTTTATTTTTATTGTTGTTATTATTGTTTTTCTTGAAATTGTTTACAGGCAATTTTAATTTTGCTGCTTTTGCTCGATATTCGCCTTCTGCTGTCGGAGTTGCAAAGTTAAAATCTATAACTGAGCAACCTGTTCCCTGACAGTGCGGACATTTTTTTGTAAAGATTTCTGCAAGACTTTGCCCCTGACGGTGTCTTGTAAGTTCTACAAGTCCCAAATCAGAAAGTTGTCCGACCTGTGGTTTTGCTTTGTCAGGTTCAAGTGCAATTTCAAGTTCTTCCATAATTGCAAGTTTGTCGGCGCGGGAAAGCATATCAATGAAGTCTATGATAATCATACCGCCGATATTGCGGAGTCTTAGCTGGCGGGCAATTTCATGAACCGCTTCAATATTTGTTTTGAGGATTGTTTCGTCCTGAGTGGCAGAACTTACAAATTTACCGCTGTTTACATCAATTACGGTAAGTGCTTCTGTCTGCTGTATAAACAGATATCCACCTGAAGGCATATTAACTTTAATATTCAATGCAGCTTTAATTTCTTTATGGATATCCATTGCCACAAGCAAAGGTTCAGTTCCTTTGTAGAGTGTGACGTCAATATTTTTATTCATATGCCAGTTTTGCAGAAGATTTTGGACTCTGTTCATTGCAAAAGCTGTATCTACAATAATTTCTTTAGTATCTTCTGTACAGGCTTCACGGATTACACGGTAGAGAAGATCCTGATCTCTGTATAGAAGATTCGGCGGAGTCATTGTTTCTGCGGCCGTAATAATATTGTTCCATTTTTCAAGAAGAATTTCCAAATCTTCCTGAATATCGGCTTCGCTCTGGCCTTCGGCTTCTGTTCTTATGATAACACCGACTCCGACGGGTTTTATAAGATTCATTATGGCTTTAAGTCTTGCACGTTCTCTTGAATTTTCAATTTTTTTTGAAACGCTGACACCCGGTTCATTCGGCATCAAAACAAGAAATCTTCCCGGAAGACTGATTTCTGTTGTGACTCTTGGGCCTTTGTGGCCTGTTGGCTCTTTCACAACCTGAACTATAAGTTTTTGTTTTGGTGAAAGCTTTTCTTTCAAGCTGCCTTTACCCATAACGTCTTGAGCGTGTAAAAAACCCATTTTATCTGTTCCGACGTTTACGAATGCCGCATCAATACTCGGTAAAATGTTATCAACCGTTGCAAGGTAAACATCTCCTAATAAAACTTCACCTCTATGGATGAAAAAATCCGTAACTTTTTTACCTTCAAGGACAGCTGCAATGTTGTCGCGTTCAGCAATAACTATTCTTTTAGGTGCTGCCTGAGTAGCATTGTTGTTCTTGTTGTTCATAAAAAATCCTTTGTCTTAAACCTCTAACTCTTGATTGTTTTCGTCAAAGAACCTTGTTCTTGTTATATCGAATTTCACATTTGGTGCTATAAGTTCCATAAGCACATCTGCTCTCAGTGAAGGAATTCCGCCTTCAAGGTTCTGACCGGTTTTTAAAATTATGAATAGACTGTTTCCGTTGAATTTGTATGATTTTATACACGGTTTGATGTCTATTTTTTTAATTAAACCTTTTTTGTTTTTCTTCTCTATAAAAATTTCCTGAGAAGTCAAAACTCTATCCGTATTATACTTAAAATCTTCAAAATCGTAAAGGGTATCATCAAAAAGTTTCACTTCATATTCAGCCCAGCATACGGTTGTATCAATTGATTTTGCCGATTTTTCAATTTTTACAATACTTAGTATTTCGGCGCCTGTTGGAAGAACTTTTTCCAACTTTTGTTTGATTTCTGATGGTGTAATGTTATCGTAAATTTCTATATCTACAAGTTCGCATAAACTTTGTGCAAAAAGAGGAAGTGCAACACCCATAGATACTTTCATTGTCGGATTAAAGCCCTGAGAAAAAGCAATGTTAAGTCCGCTTCTGGAAAGAGCTTTTAAGAATGTATTCTGCCAGTCAAGGTGAGAGAAGTATCTTAAAATCCCTGTTTTTGTTAGTTTTATCCGGTATTTGAAAACTTCCCGTTTGTCGGTTTCGTGTGTGTGTGGATTGATTGGCCTGAAATCAAGTTTCTGAGCATTTTCGGAAGCCTTGAATGTTTTAGCCAGAACTTTATGAGTTTTTAAATTTTGGCAAACCCCGCAGTTTACACAGCCTTTTTCGCAAGTCGGAACAATATGAGAGGTTTCCTGATTTTCTGAGGCTGAAGATAATGCAAGCGCTTTGCAGTATTCGTTTTTAAACCATTCTTTGTCAACACCGATGTCTATAAAATCCCAGGGGAGAGGAGAACTGGTGTCGTAATTTTTTTCGGCAAGCTCCTGTAAAGATATTCCGCATTCTTCCGCTGTTTCATGCCAGACGTTTTTGGCAAAATATTCTCCCCAGGCATCTAAGTAACAGCCTTTTTTATACAGAGCCTCTATATATTTGCAAAGCTCTCTGTCACCTCTTGTCAGAACAGCCTCAATTCTTGACACAAATTTGTCGTGGTAATTGATTTTAACACCTTTTAAGTGAGACGTTTTTTCTTTTAAATAATTTATGTGTTCTGTAACCTTATCAAGGTTCATCTGACCGTGCCACTGAAATGGGGTGAACGGTTTCGGAACAAAGATTGAAAGTGTGCAGGTTATGTCGAGCCCGTGATTAAGGCCTTTTTCTTTCTTTATCAGTTTTGCTCTGTATTTGAGTTTTGAAAGAAGTTCAGCCATTTCATCCATGTCCTCAAGCGTTTCTGTCGGAAGCCCGCAGATAAAGTATAGTTTAACTTTTGACCAGCCGTTTTCATACAAAGTCAAAACTGCATTCAAAATCATATCTTCCGTAATATTTTTCTTTATAACGTCACGGAGTCTTTGGGAGCCGGCCTCGGGCGCAAGAGTCATTGTAGATTTTCTTACACTTTGGACAAGGTTTGCAAGTTCAAGGTTAAAACCGTCAATTCTTTGGCTTGGAAGTGATACCGAAACTTTTTTCTCGTTAAAGTCGACTGCAAGTTCTTTTATAACTTCATTAATGTTTGAATAATCATTGGAAGAAAGCGAAAGAAGTGAATATTCATCATATCCTGTGTTTTTCACAAGTTCTTTTGCAATTTTGATGATGTCCTCAGCGCTTCTTTCACGTATCGGAAGGTTTACGTGTCCGGGCTGGCAGAATCTGCACATACGGCCGCAGCCTCTTCTGATTTCTACTATGGCTCTATCATGAACAGAAGATGAAAAAGGTATCGGATAAGATTTCAGTGCTGTTTCATATTTCAATTGTGCAATTCGTTTTGTCACATTTTGGGGGTAATCAGGGCACCAGACTCCTTCGATTTCTGACAGCTTTTTAATCCTTTCGGCTCTTGAAAGTCCTTTTGTTTGTTCAAGCGAAGCACAAACTTCAAGAATACTGTCTTCGCCGTCGCCTATCAAAAATCCGTCTATACAATCCGCAACGGGCAGCGGATTGTATGCGCAGGGCCCACCTGCTAGGATAATCGGATGAGTATCTGTTCTATCAGAATTCTTGTAGGGGATTTGTGCCATCTCAAGCATTTTTAAAATAGTCGGATATGCAAGTTCATACTGAATAGAAAATCCCACGGCATCAAAATCTTTTATAGCACATTTGCTTTCAAGTGCATACAAAGGTTCAGGTTTAAAGTCAGGTTCTGGAGCATAAACCCTGTCAGCCATATAATCAGGGTGTGAATTCACCTGATTATACAGAACTCTCAGACCTAAATTGCTTATACCGATTTCATATTTGTCAGGGAATGCAAATGCAAATCTCAGTTTTGCGTCTTCAAAAGACTTGTTAGAAGATAAAAATTCTCCGCCTACATATTGATATGGCTTTGTACAATTGTATAAACTTTCGTGATATTTTCTGAAAAAACAGTCCATTTAAACTTTCCGCTATTTATTTTAATAGTAGACGTCTTTTCCGCCTGCAGTTTTTACGCCGGATTATCAGGGAAATATTTGTCTATTTCAATAATTGTGCCGTCCAGTGTGTTATCCTCAAACGATTTTAAAAATCTGAAAAGTTCGTCGTTCGGAACATCATAATTATACAAAACAACTTCTCCGTCAAGTTCACGCATTACTCTGACTATATAATGACAGCCTTTTGAATATTTTACTAAGTGTTCTTTGTTGAATTTGTTGCCGTTATTGTCTTTGTTAATTTTGACGTAATTAAACCCTGCATAATATTTGACTTTTTCACCAGTAGAAGCCGGCGGAAGCTCTTTGTTATGCCTTGAAAATATGTTTATTACTTTGCGATTAATTTCGTCACTCATATTTCAAGTTTAATATGAGGTAGGCCAGCATGGCTACATGTTAAGAAACGTGAATAATTTTATAAATTAAAAATGACAAAACTGCCGGTCTTTAGATTGAACGGCAGTTTATATTTTAGTTTTTTGCTATTCCTATTGATGGAATTACAGAGTCTGATTGAACACTTTTGCCAATGTACAGTTATTTGGTAAAAGTTTAGCAGAATTCAGTTTGTTAAACTTTTCAAAGCGTTCCAGGGCTTATTTGGAAATAAATACTGTATCATGTTTTATAACTTCCTTAGGTTTAATGTTTAATTTATTAAATAATTCATTAAAGCGTTGTTCTCTTTGCTTTTCAGTTTCTACTACTGTGGTGTCTTTTCCAGGTGTAATGACTACAAGATCTTTAATTATAACTGTATCTGCAATTGTATCAGTTTTTAATCCGTTCATTACAGAATTTGGCTTTTTTGCCGCTGCCTTTTTGTAGTTACCTGTTTGATTTTGTTGTTGTACTGCATAATTTGTGTTAGAAATAGATAAATTCCCCATATTTTTCATCCTTAAATATTCTTGTGATTTTCCCTTATGTTTTATATAAAAATTTGGTGTTCGAAAAATTGCCTGACTAAATTTGATCGGGAGGGGGAATTGTACTCATAGTAATGCTTTCAAGATATGTAATAAATTGTTAAGCTGTGCTTATAGCGCTTTTTCAAAAGTAAGGCAAAACAAAAATTCTTAATTTTGCTATTTGCAAAATTAGGGAGTCTGTTTAAAATATTGCGAGAACATAATTACTATTTTTTATCTTCAGAATTCTGCTCAATATACTCAATAATATCAAGCGCAAGCTGGCGTTGAATCTCTTCGGGTGCATGTTTTAAATATTCCATAGCATGTGAAACCCTGATGTTTTTGTCGTACCATCTGCGCATAATATAGTTGTACTGTTCATCAAGCGACATTTCAAAATCAAGATCTTTAAGTTTGTCAATTACATAGTCTGCACAGATTGTCTGAATATTTTCATCAGCTTTTTCCCAAACAGCGATCGCTCTGCTCATTGTTGCATCAACATCATACCAGCGTTTAAATTTCATAAAAACCTCATAAAAATTTCTGACTTATTATATTTATATTATCATAAATCAGATAAATTTGTTATAGTTTAATTAGCGTAGTATAATTCTGGTATGAAAAAGTTAATTTCATCTTTATTAATAAGTTCTATGTTTCTTACTTCAACGGTATTTGCGGATCCTGTTTTTGAAGGTCATGCAGAATACAGCGACCAGTATAAGCAGGAAGCGCAGGAGCTTTTTACCGGAGAAGTAGAGCATCTTGAGCGTAAAGACATTATAAGAATGACAGTTTCTCAGGTGCTTGACGGAAGCATCAATATGGAAGGCGACGAGTTTTTTGCCGAAGTCACAAATGAAGTTTACGGCGACAAAGGTGTAATAATTCCGAAAGGCACTATAGCACACGGTAAAATTACCCAGTCAGGTGATCCTAAAAGGCTTGGCAGAGGCGCATGGCTTGAGCTTTCGTTTGATTATCTTGTGACCCCTGACGGACGTGAAATTCCAATTGAGGGAAAGATGTCTACAAGGCTTCACCCTGCTGTTGAAACTACAAAAATAATTGCACAGGATGTTGGTTATACTGTTGCAGGGGGAGCTGTTGGCGGTTTGCTTGCTCTCAACTGGCTAGGACTCGAAGCAGCTATTGCTTCTCAAGGTTATACTCTTGCCGGAGGTGCTGCCGTAGGCGGCGTTATCGGGTTAGGAATGGCTTTGATGAGAAAGGGTAATGAGGTTCTTATAGCCCCGGGTGATGAAATCAGGGTTAAAATAAATACAACAGTTCCGCTGCCTGTTTATAAAGATTCAGCACTTCAACAGCACGAACTCTTTTATCCTGGGCTTGATATCAGAATAAGCAATATCGAGCATGAAGAAGATCCGTTCGGCGAATTAAATACAATTACCATAACTGTTTTAATTTCAAATATGTCGGATAAAAATTTCTCAGGACTGGATATGGCGCTTGTGAATGACTATAACAAAGTCTTTCGCCCATCAATTTTCGGCGATACAAAGATGATGTTTAAAAAAATTAATTCAGGTGACAAAGTCGTCGGTCAGATTTCGTTTACTGTCGATAATATAAACAGAAGTTTCTGGCTTGCATTTTTTGACAGAAGAAGCGGAACCGCCGTTACTAAAATTTCGCTGGACAATGCTTACAGAAAAATGCCCGAAAAGCAAAAAAAGAAAAATATGAAAAAGGCAAAAAGAAAAACAAATTTCAAAAAAGAACCGGATCTTCTTGATGATATTTAATAAAGAAAAATCGTAAAAAGCTTGAAATATAAAAGTTTTGTGTTACAATGTTAGTAATTATTTGGTAAATTTAAGAAAAGTGAGGAAAAAATGGCTTGCGGCAAACTGGAAATTGATATATTAAATACAATTTGGACACTTACCGCCGAATGTGAAGAACGTGATATTTCAATACAAGATGTCGTTGACAATCTTGCCCAGAATGGTGTAGAACGTGCTTATACTACTATCAAAACTGTAATGGACAGATTAACTATAAAAAGTATTCTTGTAAGATATAAGGTTGGCAAAAAATTCTTCTATCGCGCAGCTATGAACAAGCGAGAAATGGCTCTTGAAGCTTTGAATACAGTTTCAGAACAGTTTTTTGACGGGAGTTATCCGGACATGTTGCGTTTTATTGAAAAAGAGTGCAGCGGGCTTCTTGTTTAATGGAAAAAGATAAAGAAGAACGACTACTTGTTTCTGAACTTGTAAAGAAAGCCCTCATAGGTTTTATTCCTGTTCGTGAGGCTTTATTGAAGTTTCCGCCTGATACGAAAGATAAAAATATTCAGGCGGCATTTCATGCTCTTGTGCACCTTGAGGCGGATGAGGATTTGAGAAAAAGGGATCTTGACTACAGAGAAGAACAGGATGAATAT
The DNA here is from genome assembly GCA_944324225.1 of Candidatus Gastranaerophilales bacterium. Classification (GTDB taxonomy): domain Bacteria; phylum Cyanobacteriota; class Vampirovibrionia; order Gastranaerophilales; family Gastranaerophilaceae; genus Scatenecus. The sequence goes on along the minus strand of CALUVL010000022.1, from coordinate 5,786 downwards.
CTTGAATTAATTTCACAAATACTTGCAAGTGGAGAAGATTTGCCTGATAATATAATAAGAAACTACGAAAAATACTATAAGGAAGCTGATATTCCGCATGCTAAAACAGCTATCGGTAATATAAAAAGCTTTTTAAGGTATTTGAATCTGGATTAAAACGCAATACATTTAGTTGCGCCAGAAAATAGTGTATCAGTTAAGTAAGGAGAAAATATGAAAAAGCTATTTGCACTTATTGCTATTCTTGCATTATGCGCAGGAACGGTTCTGGCATTTGGGAAAGATGAATCAAATACGGAATTTGTTCTAGTTCCGACAATGCAGTCAAAAACAAATCAGCAGAACAGAGCCTGGGTCGGTACATTCCAGCTTGTGTGGAACGACTTTCAGAACAATATTGTAAAAGGGCCTGTTAAATTTGTAGATGATGAAAAAAATGAGTATGCCAAACAATTAAACAAACAAAAATTCAAATCGGATATGATCAGCGCAAATTCTTATTACAAGACTTTCGGGCTTGTATCTCCAGATTTGAAAACTCAAATAGAAACAGCTTTAATGCAGAAATTTAATGAAACAAGCGAGATTTTGGATGCTTTAGACTGGACTCCGGCTCCGAACAAATATTTGTTTTATGCAATGTTAAAGAAAAACTTCAAATTTATAACAGCATTTGACAAGCTTGAACCTGCAAGATTTTCAAAATTTAGCGGAAAAGTTGACTATTTCGGAATAGGACCAAAATCTGATTCAAAACTTGATGATATGGTAAGAATTCTGTTTTATAATTCCAGAGATGATTTTGCTGTTTCAATCAAGACCGAAGGTAAAGATATTGTCTATCTGTATAGAACAGACGATAACAAAACATTCGACAAATTGTATAAAGATATGATTTACAAAGAACGTGGATACATGGGCTGGCATGAATTTTTACAGAAAGACGAATTGAGAGTCCCGAATTTGAATTTATATAAAATGCAAAAGTATCCGGAATTAACCCAGAAACAAATAAAGGGTACTGATTTAATGATAGATGATGCTATACAGACTTTGCAATTCACAATGAATAACGAAGGGGTCAAATTAAAAAGCGAAGCTGCTATGATTGCTAAAATGTCAGCTTTGGTTCCTGAAAGAAAACAATCTCCGAGAAAATGTTATCTTGATGATACTTTTGTTGTATTTTTACAGGAATATGACCGAAAAGCGCCGTATTTTGCCCTTAGAGTTTACGACTTAAATTTGATTAATTCGACAGGTAAGCCTATTGTTGAAGAGCAGGCAGAAGATGCTTCGTCAACGGAAGTTGAAAAAATGCAAAACTCAGAAAATCCAAAAGCTTCTGACTCGCATGTTGAAAACAGCCAACAACCAGAAAACACATCAGATAACAAATAAAAGCATAAATGGGCGCCGCTTCCGCGGCGCCTTAAACATAACATATTTAACCATTGAAAAAACAAAACTCAAATGATAAAATATAAGTGTAAATAAAAGGAAAGGAGTCTGAAAGTATGATAGGACAAGGATTTAGGGGGGGGGGGGCACCCGCAAATAAGCTTCTGAAAGGGTTTACGTTGGCGGAGGTGTTGATAACCCTTGGTGTATTGGGTATTGTAATAGCGATGACACTTCCGACATTAGTTCAAAAGCATAAAGAGCGTGTATTAGTTGCAAAGCTTCAAAAATTTTACTCGACAATGAATCAGGCAATAATGCTGGCCGAAAATGTATATGGAGAAAGAGAAACCTGGTTTGAAGACATCTATGGTGTGGATGAAGACGGAAATTCTCTTAATCAGGTCTGGTTTGACAGATATTTAAGGAAATATTTGAACATATTAAAAGAAGAAGATCTCAAAAAAGGTGATGGTAAAATCTTATACTATCTTACAGATGGCGGAGCATTTATGAATGCAGGTAGCAACGGACGTGATTGGTTCTTTTTTCCCGGAAATCCAAAACGTTGTTTAGAAAAATATAAGTATAATGTTCAAAAAATAGCGGGAATATGCGGATTTCCGTTTTATTACAATCCTGCAAATACATCAAAAAACCTGCGGGCAAGAGAATTTGCGCCATATGGTATGAACGCCTGGGATGGTAAAGAATCATCTCTTTACGATCATTCTAGTTTTGGATGTAGTGAAAATTCAGAATGGGGAGGTTTCTGCACATTGTTAATCCAATTTAACGGCTGGAAAATTCCTAAAGATTACCCGTTTAAAATATGGTTTTAAATTTTAAATAAAGGCGGCTCGTGCAGACGCCTTTATTTTTTATTATTGACTAACCGTGGGAAGAATAATATAATCAGCTTATGGCAAAGTTGAAGTCAAAATGGATTTGTACAGAATGCGGGTATGAAACAGCAGGATACCTTGGAAAATGTCCTGAATGTGGAAGCTGGGGAACTTTAACGGAAGAAGTTCAATTTACCGGAAAAACTCCGAATGCTGTGGTAAATGAGTTTATAAACACCGAAAAGCCAAAGCTGTTAAAAGATATTGAAGTCGATGAGAGTGTCAGGTTGCGGACTAATATATCAGAATTTGACAGAATTTTAGGCGGTGGCTTTGTTGAAGGATCTCTTGTCCTTCTTGCTGGCGATCCTGGAATCGGAAAATCTACAATAACACTTCAAACCTGCGGAGAAATTTGCAAAAACGGTAAAAAAGTTCTTTATGTTTCTGCAGAAGAAAGCGCAAATCAGCTTAAGCTCAGGGCAGACAGGCTCGGAATAAATTCCGGTCACCTCTATATTTATCCGCAGACAAATATGGAAAATATTAAAATCCAGATTGAAGAACTGATGCCGGATTTTGTTGTGATAGATAGTATTCAGGCAATTTATTCAAATAATGTAGCAAGCACTGCGGGCAGTGTTTCTCAAATTAGAGAGTGCTGTAATATATTGATGCATATTGCAAAAAGCAAAAACATTACAACAGTTGTAATCGGCCATGTCACAAAAGAAGGAAGCATTGCAGGCCCGAAAGTTCTTGAACACATGGTTGATACCGTAATTTATTTTGAAGGCGACAAGTATAAGTCTTACAGAATGCTCCGTTCTATGAAAAACCGTTTCGGAAACACATCAGAGGTCGGGATTTTTGAGATGAACGCAGACGGGTTAAAATGTATTACAAACCCGAACGAACTGTTTTTAAACGAGCGTTCTCAAGGTTCTGTTCCGGGAAGCGCAATTATTGTAACAAATGAAGGCACGAGACCTCTGCTGGTGGAAATTCAGGCTCTTGTCGGCACAACTCCATACGCAGCTCCAAGACGTGTGACAAACGGGGTTGACCTAAGCCGTCTGCATCAAATTCTTGCCGTTCTTGAAAAGCGTGTCGGGCTTAATCTTTCCAAGCAGGATGTTTACGTGAACGTAACCGGCGGGATTGAAGTCGATGAGCCAAGTGCGGATTTAGGAATTGCAATTGCCATTGCAACCTGTGCCCGTGATGTTGTCGTTGACAGCCAGACTGTTATTATTGGCGAAATCGGCTTGTCAGGTGAGGTTCACCCCGTAAATAATATTGAAAAACGTCTTAATGAGGCTGTGGCAACAGGATTTAAAAAAGCGATAATTCCTTATGCAAATGATGTTGCGCCAAATATCGGCAAAATCGAAATCGTAAAAGTTAAGCGTCTAATGGATGCTATTTCCGCCTGTGTTTCAAGACAATAAATGAAATAGACGGATGACAGCATTATAAGCCGATGGCAAAATCAAAAGACAAGTTAAGAGTTTTGATTTGTATGTTTAAGGATATAAAGTTTTAAGATTTACTAATCACGATATCCTGAATAATTTTGAGTCTGTAGCACCATCATAGATAAGACTAAGAATTTTTTGCGTTTAGGTCTGCTTTTGCGACGCCTTTAGCGTCTTTAATAATAAACGGGCGCACAAATGCCCAGGTGCCATAAAAAGATGTCAACAGACCGGCTGCCATAGTGCCTTTAAATAATTTGGTATGTTTCGTTTTATTAACTAGCCCGCCGAGTGTTACTAATGTAGTGCCCGTCATGATTCCTAAATATCCCTTGAAAATGGTTCTTGGCACAACAATTGAATCAGTCATATCTGACTTATTTTTTGTATTTTCATGGATTTTGTCAAGCCAGCTTTTCTTTTTTTGTGCGGGGGTGCCTGTAAATTGATTGTTTGAAATGCTTTGAATTTTCATAATGTCCCTAATCTAGTCAGGAATGTATTCAAAAATGTCCTGAATTTTGCAATCAAGAGCATAGCACAGTTTATTTATAGTTTCAAGTTCTATTGTTTTTGTTTTGTTGTGGTAAATCTTGAACACTGCAACATGGCTTAAGCCTGCAATTCTTGCGGTTTCAGCCATATTCATTCTTCGTATCCCCATCATTTCTGATAATTTATTTTTTATCATAACTATAAGTTTATCATTTTTGAAACTTTTGTAATTTGTATTATCCTGTTGACTAATATTATTAATCATGTAAATAATAATATTGTAATAACGTTTAATATTTGGAGGTCTTGAGATGAAAAAAGCTTTTACAATGGCTGAGGTTTTGATAACCATTGGTATAATTGGAGTTGTCGCTGCAATGACTTTACCGTCTGTACTCGGAAAATACAAAGAAAAACAAACAGTTACACAGTTGAAAAGGTTCTATAATATAATGAGCAATGCCTTTTTGCTTGCAATTGAGGAACATGGTGATTTTGATTACTGGGGAGTGGTTACGACTGCTAATAATCAGGCTTCTAATGACTTTAAAAACAGATTTATTTCTTATTTAAAACCTTACCTCCATATAATATACAAATGTGATTTTGGCGACAGAATGTGAAAAAGATTCTTACTCTATAGTGTCGCTTGACGGAACTTCACATGTTGTTGGTGGAAGCAATTTTACTCCTCATATTGTGCTTAATGACGGAAGTACAATTGTTCATCTCTGGTTTGCCGGAAGCGACAGAGGAACGCCTTACGGTGAAGTTTATGTTGATTTAAACGGCTCAAAAGCACCTAATAAACTTGGGGTAGATATTTTTGTGTTTAAAATTCAGGGCAGAAAGTTTGTCCCGTACGGTCTGGCGGAAGAGACTACATCAACATTCAAATTTGAAAATTTATGCCAGATAAATAAAACTAACCGGATGAACGGATACGGCTGCGCCGGATGGGTTTTGTATATAGAAAATATGGATTATCTCCACTGCAGCGGACTTTCCTGGACAGGCAAAAAATCCTGCAAAAATTAACTATTTCTTAATAATTCACGCAGCCTAAACCTATTGATTAGTTTTTTTGTTGGTGATATAAAGTTCATGTTATAGATTTACATAATAAGAAGGAGTAAAAACTTATGGTAAATGTAGCAATTAACGGTTTTGGTAGAATCGGCCGTAATACTTTGAGAGCCGCTATCAGAGAAGGTATTTTTGACAAAATTAATTACGTTGCAATCAACGACCCCGGTTTGAAACCTGCAGAAGCTGCACTTCTTTTCAAACACGATTCAGTTATGGGTAAATTCGACGGTGAAGTTGAAGCTTATGATGAAGGTATCATTGTAAACGGTAAAAAAATTAAATTCTTTGCTGAAAAAGATCCTGCACAATTGCCCTGGAAAGATTTGGGTGTAGAAGTTGTTGTTGAATCAACAGGTTTCTTCACAGATGCTGAAAAAGCTAAAGCTCACATAACTGCTGGTGCTAAAAAAGTTATCATTTCAGCTCCGGCTACAAATGAAGATATTACAATTGTTTTGGGTGTTAACGACAAAATGTA
>CALUVL010000021.1 GCA_944324225.1 Candidatus Gastranaerophilales bacterium | reverse complement strand
GACGGTCCTAAGCCTGGTGACGACGACGATGATGACGGTCCTAAGCCCGGTGATGACGACGATGACGACGGCCCTCAGCCCGGTGATGACGATGATGACTTGCCAGCCAATATGGATGACGCAAAACGTACATGGAAAAAAGTTGTCGCTGATGATATCAACATAATTGACAAACGGCAATACATCAGATTCCGTGTTGATCACAACCCGAATCCGGTTGTATTTGAAAGTGTACCTACAGTTTCGTCACTGGTTGACATATCAAGAGGCGGTGTCGCTCTGACCCACCACAAAGCACTCAAAGTCGGTGATGTTGTTCCGGTTCACATCAAATACGGAGATCTGAATATTGATGCAGATGTAAAAATTGTTACAGCATCAGATGTCAGAGCCGGCGGTGAGTTTGTTAACCTTGATCAATCTACGGCAAACAGACTTCTCTATTTGAACCTTATGCTTGAAGAAGATCAAAAATTGACACTCGGCGGCAACAATCAAATATAATAATGTGAAGTATATTATATAGATAGAGGCTGATCTGAAAAGACCAGCCTCTTTTCTTATTGAATTAATAAAACGTATTAAATATTTAACTCAAATTTGCTTTAAAAATATATTTTTGATAAAATCATTGAGTAGATAGAAGTTATTGATGAGGGAGAAATAATTATGAAATTAATGGAAGGCAAAAAAGGTGTTATATTTGGAGTTTCAAACACCCATGGTATTGCGTATGCAATAGCAAAACAACTTCATGAAGCAGGAGCCGATATTGCATTTACTTATGCCGGTGAGCCGATGGAAAAAAGAGTTCGTCCTCTTGCTGAAGAAATGGGCGCAAAGATTATCATGAACTGTGACGTAACCAAAGAAGATGAAGTTGCTGCAGTTTTCAAAGAATGTGAACGGGTTTACGGAAAAATTGATTTTGTAGTACACGCAGTAGCATTTGCCGCAAAAGAAGATTTGCAGGGAAGATTTATAGATACATCACGCGCAGGCTGGGATTTAGCTATGGGCGTAAGTGCATATTCTTTGATTTCACTTTGCAAACACGCTGAACCGATTATGAATGAAGGCGGATCAATTTTTGCCCTTACATACCTTGGCTCAGAATACGTAGTTGCAAACTACAACATAATGGGTGTTGCAAAAGCCGCTCTTGAATCTTCAATGAGATATCTGGCAGCAGATTTAGGCAAAAAAGGAATCAGAGTCAACTGTATTTCAGCCGGTGCCGTTAAAACCCTTGCAGCTAAAGGTATTTCTGGTTTTGATAAAATGCTTAAAGCAGCAGTTGCAAAGGCTCCTCTTGGCAGAAACGTTTCACTTGAAGATGTCGGCAAAGCAGGTTTATATCTGGCATCAGATCTTTCAACAGGAACAACAGGTCAGATTCTGTATGTAGATTGCGGATGCCACGCAGTTTATGCTTCTTTAGAGGAAATGGAAATTATCGCAAATTCTATTCCGAAAGCATAAGCAGAATATTAAATAACAACAAGGCGCAGCCGGAATCGGCTGCGCCTTGTTGTTAAAGCCGCGTGCAGAAAATTTTTAACATACTCAAACAAGCCGGAATGTAAAAATGTCATAGATTTTAAAATGTAACGAAATGTAAAGATAAGTCTTAAAATGCCTGAAAGCCTTGTATAATCTGCGATATGATATGATATGATATGAAGGCGTCGTGTAAATTTTTTGGGGCAAAAATACTTTATTAATTCATAAGTGAAACACGAGTGAAGTATAACGAGATGTGCAAACCAGAATTGTAAATCTCAGAAAGGAAAGTATTATGACTATTGACCCCGCAAAACAGGTAACAGGAACTCCGGCAGCTCAAGGAGGTTCAGCAGTGCAGGCGCCCCGCACGGCAAGGCCGGCAGATTCTGCTGAAATCGGTAAAGCTATGACAAAAAATGGTACAACTGCAGCTAAAAATACCGGAAATATGCCGGAAACTCCGGGAGAAAAAACAGGCGGTATTATTTTTTCAAAAGGCGCACTGAGAAATCTGGAAACAAAAGAAGAGCGTTACAAAGATGGTGATGGAGTTTTTCAATCAAGAACTCTTTACAAAGCCACATTAACAGACGGTACTGTTGTTGAATATGAAAAACAAAATCCTGTGAAAGGAGAAAAAGGTGCTTACAAACAGCCGCAAATTCGTAAAAACAAAGACGGTTCATTTGACTTTGAAGGATTGCAGTGGGCTAGAATTGATGATACTGCAAAAAATAACAAGTACAATATTATAGGCTGCGATTTGGTTTTCGTTAACGCAGATAGAGGAAAGGATAAGGATGTAATTGATCATGCAAATTTACGTTTAGATGATGGTACAATTATAGAAAACTCTGGAGTTTCTATTCTCTATAATAAAGGTGATGAAGTTACAGATTTTGATAGCAGAGTTGGTTCCCCTCACGGCAAATTACATGATGGTGAAATGTGGGTTGATTCTGACGGAGGTCTTGAAGAAGAATATGTAGAACTTGGTCGTGTGCGTAGAACTGAGGCTACAGAGGAAGGAACAGTATCAGTAACCTATTCTCATGACGGCAAAAAGCTAAGAGAAGATTATGTAAATGCGACAGAACAGGTGCTTGCAGACGGATACAAAATAAAAACCTCGCCGGACGGCAAAGTCCAGTGGTTCTACACTCCTGATGGCAAAGCAATTTCTAAAGAAGAATTTAGAAATAGAGGTTTAGAATAATACATTTTTTATATTTGAAAACAGGCAAAATTTTACGGGTTTTGCCTGTTTTTTGTTTTATATATATTTTTTTGTGCTATTCTGTTATAAGAGAGGCATTAACAAAAAGGACTAAAAATGACAGAAACTGCAATAAAGATTGAAGATTTACCAACGGTTTACGACCCGAAATCAACAGAAGAAAGCATATACAAATTTTGGGAAGAAGGCGGATTTTTTAAGGCTGACGCAAAAAGCGACAAGCCGCCGTATTCAATTGTAATCCCGCCGCCGAACGTAACCGGTGTTCTTCACATGGGGCATGCGCTCGATGAAACTTTGCAGGATATTCTGACCCGTTATCACAGAATGTCCGGGTTTGAAACCCTCTGGCTTCCGGGAACTGACCACGCCGGAATTGCCACTCAAAACGTCGTCGAGAAAAAACTCCGCGAAAAAGGACTTTCAAGATACGATTTAGGACGTGAAAAATTCTTAGAAGAAACATGGAAATGGGCAAATCAGCATAAAAGTGCTATTTTAGACCAGTGCAAACGCCTCGGAGCCTCTTTTGACCGCTCAAGAGAACGGTTTACATTCGATGAAGGCTGTTCAAAAGCCGTAAAAGAAGTTTTTGTAAGATTATACGAAAAAGGCTTGATTTATAAAGGTAAATATATCGTAAACTGGTGCCCGAGATGCAAAAGTGCGATTTCGGATGTCGAAACAGAATACGTAACCGAACAGGGGCACATGTGGGAGATTTCGTATCCTCTTAAAGGTGAATCCGGTGCGATTATTGTTGCAACCACACGTCCTGAAACGATTTTCGGTGACGTTGCAATTGCCGTTCACCCGACGGATTACAAATACTCCGAACTTATCGGAAAAACAGTTGTAATCCCGCTTACAGGCCGTGAAATCCCGATTATTGCTGATGAATATGTAGACAAAAACTTTGGAACAGGTGCGGTTAAGATTACGCCTGCCCATGACCCGAACGACTATGAAGTCGGCAAGCGCCACAATTTAAAACCCATCTGGGTTATTGATGAAGAAGGCAGGATGAAGGCCTGCGGCGAGGTTCCGCCGGAACTTCACGGGCTAGACAGATACGAAGCAAGAGAAAAAATTATCGGAATGCTTTCTTACAAAAATTTCTTGCTTCGAACCCGCGACCACGAGCACAATGTCGGCAAATGCCAGAGATGCGGAACCACAATTGAGCCGTTGTTGTCGGAACAGTGGTTCGTAAAAATGGAACCGCTTGCAAAAGAAGCAATTGCAGCTGTTAAAGACGGGCGAATAAAATTTGTTCCTGAACGGTGGGAGAAAAATTATCTTAACTGGATGGAAAATATCCGTGACTGGTGTATTTCCCGTCAATTGTGGTGGGGGCATCAGATTCCGGCATACTACCACAAGCAAACAGGTGAAATGGTTGTAGCAAGAGAAAATCCGGATCCGGATAATTATGTTCAAGATCCTGATGTCCTTGATACGTGGTTTTCATCAGGTTTGTGGCCATTCTCAACGATGGGCTGGCCTAATACAGACTCTGACGATTTCAAAAAATTCTATCCGACAACAACGCTTGTCACCGGATTTGATATAATTTTCTTCTGGGTTGCCAGAATGATTACAATGGGGCTTGAATTCACAGGAAAAGCACCATTCTCGACAGTTTATATACACGGTCTAATCCGAGATGAAAAAGGTCAGAAAATGTCTAAATCAAAGGGCAACACAATTGATCCTGTTGAAATTATTGACAAATATGGAAGTGACGCTCTCCGTTTTACAATGACATCACTTTGCACATACGGCGGGCAGGATATCAAAATCAGCGACGAAAGGTTTGAGTACGGCCGCAACTTTGCAAACAAAATCTGGAATGCTTCAAGGTTTGTTTTGATGAACCTTTCAGGTGTTGATAATAAAGATATTGATTTTGACAAGCTGACAATTGCAGACAAGTGGATTTTGAATGAGCTGAACAATACGGCAAAATTGATTAACGAAAATATTCAAACATTTAGAATCGGCGAAACTGCGCATATTCTGTACGATTTCTTCTGGAACAAATACTGCGACTGGTACGTTGAAATTGCCAAAATCCAGCTTCAGGATGAAAGTTTGAAACTCAATACCCAGCGGGTTTTGAGGTATGTTCTTGATATGTCATTGCGAATGCTTCATCCGATAATGCCACATATAACAGAGCGTGTATGGCAGTTGATTCCGAAAGAAACAGATACAAAAGCTTTGATAGTTGCAAAATTCCCTGTATTTGACGAGAAATTGGAATTTGCAAAAGAAGCTGAAGAAATGGACCTTGTTTTTGAAACAATCAAGTCATTGAGAAACTTGCGTCAGGGCTTTAATATTGCAATGTCAGTAAAATTCGATATTGAAATTCGTGCCGACAAAAAAGAGGAACCTATTTTTAAAGAAATTGAATCTTATATCAAAAGACTTGCTCGAGTAGAAAATATTAAATACGGCAAAAGTTCTGATGAGGCACCGAAAAAATCAGCAACGGCTGTTGTCCGGGCTTCAAAAATCATAGTGCCGCTTGAGAATTTGATTGATTTTAATGAAGAAATAGCACGTCAACAAAAGAAATTGGACAAACTTACAGCCGAGAAAAAATCACTTTCCGGACGTATTAACAACCCCAAGTTTGTCGCAAATGCTCCGCAGGAGCTTATAAAACAGACAAAAGAGAGAATTGAGGAGATTACCCTGCAAGAAAAAACAATAGAAGATTTAATAAATTCTTTGAAAAACTAAATAATAAAGCCGTAAAATAACGCAAAATACAGGCATAATTTGAATATTTTTAAAAATTTTTGTTAAAGATTGTTAAAAAATATTTACAAATTAGCCAAATTTTGCTACAATCATAATTGTATAACAGTTTAGATCAGTAAATGGAGTAAAGATGGCATCAAGTGAATTGGATTTTGAAGAATTATTAAAGCAGTATGACTATAATTTCCAAAAAGGTGATTTAGTAAAAGGTATAGTCTGTGGCTATGACAGTCAAGGTGTAATGGTTGATATTGGAGCAAAAACAATTGCGGTTGTTCCTATCCGTGAAGCCGTTGACAAAGACGAAAACGTTGAAACAAAATTGGAAAAAGGCAAAGAATATGAATTTCTTATCATAAGAGAAGAAGATGAAGACGGTAAATTCCTTCTCTCCCGCAAAAAAGTTGACTTTGCATATGCATGGAAAGAACTTGAAAAAGCAAAAGCCTCTGATGAAACTATTCTTGGAACAATTGCAGGAATTGTGAAAGGCGGTGTGCTTGTTGAAATTTCCGGAGTCAGAGGGTTTGTTCCTTCTTCTCAATTGAGGAGTAAAGAATCGGATCTTGAAGTCGGGTCAAAGCTAGAACTTAAAATCCTGACTCTCGACAGCCAGCAGAATAATTTCATTCTGTCTAATAAAAAGGTTTATGAAGACAGTGCAGTTGAAGCCAGAAAAAATGTATTTGCGCAGATTGAGCCTGGACAAATTGTCAAAGGCGACGTTGTGAGAATTACAGATTTCGGTGCATTTATTGACCTCGGTGGAATTGATGGCCTGCTTCCTCTTTCACAGTTAAGCTGGAGATGGATTGATCATCCGACTGATATTCTTAAAGTAGGCGACAAAATCGACGTAGAGGTTATCGCCGTAGATCATGACAAACAAAGAGTTTCATTGAGCCTTAAAAATTTAGAGCCGGATCCGTGGCTTGAGGCTGAAAAACAGATTAAAGAAGGCGACAAGGTAGAAGGTACAATAACAAGAATTAAACACTTCGGTGCTTTTGTTGAAGTATTTCCGGGTGTAGAAGCTTTGCTTCCGCATAACGAAGTAGTTGAAATTCAAAATCAAAAAGATTGTATTCTTCAAGTAGGAGATAAAGTTGAAACTTATATATTGAAGTTTAATCCGACAGACAAGCGGATTGCATTAACTGTTAATGAACCGAAAACTTCAACAGAAGAGTAAAGTTTGCATAATGAAAAATTTCTAAGGCCGGTTTTTTAACCGGCTTTTTTATTGGTTTAAATGATTGAAATTTAAAATTCAGCTACACTTTTCGGATGATTTTTTTATATCAGGTTGTTAAAAATTATTAAAATTGCCGTATAATTCAAATAGTAATGTTGACATTTTGAAAATAATCATTATTACCCTGAATGTAGCAGGTATTAAAAAGAGCTTTATATAGAAGGAGAGAACTTTATGGGCATGGCAGCATCACAGGCAAGATACTTAGGCTTGACCGCAAGAAAAACCAACGTAGAATATGAAGGACAACAGATAAACCAGGCTCGTACAGCATTGGCTAACCAGAGTGCAAATACGTTTAATGAGCTGCTGGCACTGGAAGTTCCTACAGCTCCGAGTACACAGGATTATACAACAACACAGTATTCATATGAAGACGGAACTGTTGGAGAAACAATTACAAGTATGACCCCGTTGGAAAATGATCCTGACGGATACAATTATCTGGTTACTCATTATCATTATTCAGATGTATTTACCGGTATTGAAAATATCAAACGTAATCCTCAGGTTCTGGTAAGCGACAGAATTGAGAAAAATGAAATAGATGAAAACAAGGTTGAAACAACAACAGATCCTGTAACAGGTGAAACCATATATTCAGTCAGAGGCTACCAGTGCAGTGCATACGATCCGAATGATGCCGAACAAAGTGAATTGTATGATACATTATCAGCATCTTATGCTGACTTAAGAGAAGCTGATTTGAATAACGTAATGACATACAGAGATTCAGGCGGGAAAATGCACATAGTGCTGCAGGATCAATTGGCTTCTGCCGCAAACGGCGAAGCTGCCGCAAGTGACTATTATATGAGCGGCACAAGAGCTGCAGTGATGGAAATTCCGGCAAATACAATAGCATCTGTTACTGATCCGGAAACGGGAACTGCCTCATATACGGTTAACGGAAATCAGTGTGCAAAATATGATGAAAATGATGAGGCAATGAAAACAGCCTACGATAAAGCAGTTGCCGAAAATCCATCTCTGGCAAAAGTGGATACGGATCAGCTTTATACCTATACAGATTCAGATGCTGTAGTGCATTTTATATCAGCATCGGATATTGAAGGCGTAATGACAGGTGCAGCAGCGGCTTCTGATTATTCGGTAGCCTCAGGCGTTCCGACAATGATAGGCAACATAGAGCTTTCTGTTTACGACCCGACTGATAAAGAACAGTTGGAAGAGTATGAACAGATACTGGAGGATTGGCCGGAATCAGTATTTGCACAATCAGATTCAACAATTTATACGTGGGAAGATTCAGGACAAAGATATTTTGCCTGTTATGAAGATTTGATGAATTCTTGGAATGGTGCTCCTGATGCTTCAATGCCGTCAGAAAACCAGCCGTCGCTTAAATATTATACAGCTCAGGCTGTTTCAACTAAAATCGAGCAAACAGAACGAGCAGTTATTGATTTTGACGAAAACGGACGTGCTGAATCAATAAGATTTGAGGATTCTTCAGCAGTAAGAACTTTGAATACAGAAACAATTACAGATGAGGCCGCTTATAATGATGCAATGAACCAGTATTATTACGACCAGCAGGTTTATGAGAAAAAGATTGAAGATATCAATGCAAAAACCAAAAAAATTCAGGAACAGGACAGAACCCTTGAATTAAGACTCCGCCAGCTTGATACAGAGCAGGAAGCACTGCAGACAGAGATGGAAGCGGTTGCTAAGGTTATTGAAAAGAACATTGAATCTACATTCAAAACATTTGAATAGTGATTGGTAAATATAAACTTGATTACCATAAAAACAGTTTAGACAAAGAGGTAAAAATGGCATATAAAAACGACAGTTATCTGGTAATAGCAAACAAATTCGGCTCTGCAAGCGGAGATGCGAAGGCACAGCTTTTTGAAACATATGACAAATTGCGAGATTTGACAGTTTCAGGAAGCGGTTCCGGAACTGGGTTTGAGATGACAGGTAGTTTCTTATACAGAATGGCAAGTTTGCTTGCGCCATCATCATTTGCCAATGTTTTCGGAGCCTCAGAGATGATGAATATTCCCGGGACCTCTTATGCCTCTCAATTTACGGGTAATTCAGCGTTTGGTATTGATTCCTTGTATAATTATTCAGGCTTTCCGGGAGGCGGTGCAGCTCCTGTTCTGTGGGGGCTTGACGGATATGCGACCGGTGGTGCAGCATCTATTCTTTCAGGATGGGGCTCTGACACTGGCGTTGCAACGGGTTATGCTTCAGGAATAGGAGGCATTGCTGATATCGCAAGTGCAGCGGCATATGGCGTCGGTACAGCTAACGGTTTTGGAATGGCTGCCCGTAATATTGTTCTGCCGATAGCAGGTGTAATTTCGGGATGGGGTGGTATTATGCAGGCGGCAGCTCCTTATCTTGGTGAATATGGGCTTCCTGCTCTTGTAATGGGCAACTTAATGCAGGGTACAACTTCTGCAGCTCTTGCAGCTTACCAGAATGTAACAGGCAATATTACAGCAAATGCCGATGTAATCCTTTCAAACAAGGTTCGTAACATAGAAACCGTTTGCAAAATGCTTGATACTCAAGGTGATGTCGTTAAAAAGATGCTTAAAGAATCTATTGACGGTGATAGCAAGGCTATTCAGAATTTATAATTTTTTGTAAATATAACTTAAAATATACTAAAGTTTTTATTATTCTTTGCCGATAAATTAGCTGTAATGACACAATGTATAAGATGATTTACAGCGATATTAAGACATGTTAAGCTAAACGAGAAAATAAAGCAATTTCTGTGTTTAAAATGTTTTTATATAGTTGTAGGTCTAAAGTGTAAAGGAATAATATGTTTCGTGATACTTTAGAGATGAATGTAAAGCGGTTTATAGACTTCGCAATATATTCAAAGAACTTCCTGATAAGGAAAAATCCAATAAAAGCAATGATAAATTCATTTGTAGACGGTATCAAAGATTTTCTTACGATGAATAAGAAAAGAAAAATGGCGCAATACAGATTGAATTATCATATGCATCAATTTAAAAAGATGGAACAGTTGATTGCAGAAAACAATCAGCATACCTTCTTAAAAGGCAGTAATCTCAACGAAACAAGATAAAGGACTTGGAAAATGGGTGTAGCGGTAGATTCCTTAAGATTGCAGCAACTGACAAATGAAAAGAGTGAATTAGAATACAAGATAAAGCTTGTAGTTGAGGCGCGGGAAGGATTAACTCGGGCCGGAAGTGATTTGATGCAGGTTGGCACGGATTATTCACCGGATTCTCCTGTGATGAAACAATTAAATCAGCGTCAGGCAAAGCTGAAAGTTTTGGAACAAAAACTTGACCAGCAAATGGTGCAATACCAGACAAGACTGCAGATGGTAACAACAGAACTTGAATCTTGCAGAGGCAGATTGCAGGGTAACATTGGAAGAGCCTTCTCTTACGGTTAATCCTTAGACTAATTCCCTGCCTGAATAAACAAGCTGATAATATCATTCAACATTGAATATTGACGATGAATTTTCTGGGTTTGTGCTTCCAAAATTCCTATTTGGCGTTTGTATTCAGCTATATTATTCTGGCATTCACGTGCGGAAGCATTTAGGTTTTCCTGAACGGCTTGTGCTTCTTGAAGTACACTTTTCATAGAAATGCCGAGAGCTTCCATTGTTTGTTTAATGATTTGAGCGCCGGTTTGTTTAGAAACATTAGACGGAATTTTTGTTATAAGTTGTCTTAAGACTTCAACATTTTGAGGCAGAGAAAATCCTTCAAAATCATTATTGAATGACTCATTGAGCAATGTCTGAGAATTAGCGGCAGGAGTTGGTTCTTGAACAGTGCCGAATGTATAAACCTGTTTTGCAGGATTAATTATTAAATCATCAGCAGATTCAATTTCTTGTACTTTTGGTTGTTTAATATTGTCATCTTTAAGAAAATCAAAAGGCGGAAGTCCTTCATTGTTATAAACTGGAACTTCGTTGTTGTTTTCCGTCCGTGTATACTCTTCATTTTTTAATTGCGGAACAATTTCAACATCTGTTTGTTTTTTTAATGCGTCTACTATTTTTTTTCCTACGCCTTCTGTCATTCTGTTACTTGCCATTTTTGTCCTCAAAGTTTTTTCTACAGCAAGAATTATACAAAGGACACAAATAGATTTCAAGGATTTTGATATTTAAAATTTAAAAATGATTACAAAACGTATCAGTTTGGGAGAAAAGAAATATTTTTTTATTGCAAGCATTCAACCCGCATGGTATATTGGGCTTATTAAGGGGAATTTATGAAGAAGAAAGTTTACATCAGTGTATTTAAAAATGAACAAATAGTTGATTATGCACGTGTTTTGGTTGAAAAGTTTGATTACGAGATTGTATCATCAGGTGACACGCTGGAATTGTTACGAACAAACGGTTTAACAGTTGAAGATATATCTGATCTTGCTCTTGCAGAAGGATTTTATAAAAAAACATTTATGGAAGATTATATCAGTAAATGTCTTGACATGGTAATTGTTATGTTCAGGCCGGTAGAGGATATTGTAGAAAAAACGGATGATATAAGAGCGTTTATGAATTCGTTAAACTTAATGGATTTTTCTATTCTCAGAAGTGCCGCAAAAGATTTTGAAAATACTATTGTTGTTACAAAAACTTCTGATTTTTATAACACTATCAATGTAAATTCCTATGAAAGACAAAAACTGGCTTTAAAAGCATTTCAGTATTTGGCGGACTATGATGAGGCAATATCAGAAAAAATCGGCGTTTATTCAGGTGAAGATGAGAGAAAGCTTTTTAATCTGGCAAAACTTTATGAATTAAAATACGGATCAAATCCTCATCAAAAAGCCGCATTGTACAAATCTGACGTAATGGCTAATTATATGCTGTTAAATGAAAAAGAACTTTCTCATAATGATATTATGAATATTAACACTGCCGTCAGCATTGCCAGTGAATTTTATGATGTTAATGCGGCTGTCATAGTCAAGCATAATCTTCCCTGTGCTGTTGCCCTCGGCCGAAGTATTTTTGATGCTTATACCAAGGCTTTTGACTGTGATCCTTTTGCCACATTCAGCGGAACTATTGCATTATCGCAAATTGTTAATTTTGAGGTTGCAAAACATTTGAGTTCAATGTCTGTCAAAGTTGTTGTTGCTCCTTATTATGACGATGATGCGCTTGAATATTTGAGAAAAAATGACGAACTTAAGATTGTAAGACTTAAAACAGATTTAAAAGACTTTAAAAATTATGTGACGGAAGAAATAAATATAACTCCTTTCGGAACTTTAGTGCAGGAGGCAAATAAAAGCGAACTTGATAAAGATTTATTTAAAGTTGTTACTAAAGTAAAACCAACCACAGAGCAATTGGAAGATGCAATTTTTGCCTGGAAAGTCGCAAAGTATGCAAGAACAAATTCAGTGGTGATTGCAAAAGATTTTAAAACTTCTGCTGTTGCACAGGGGCAGACAAACCTTATTTCGGCAACAGAACTTGCTCTTGATATCTCCTGTGAAAATTCAAAAGATTCTGTTATGGCCTATGATGAAGCTATAGAAACAGGGGATTGCATCAACGCTGCAGCTCAGGGACGTATTGCATTGATAATTCAGCCCGGCGGATCTTTTCGTGACAAAGAAGTCATTGAAACTGCGAATAAATTCGGAATTGCAATGGTTGTGACCGGAATTAGAAACCTTAAATTCTAGCGGCTGAGGTATACAGTTCAAGAGAGGTCTAATTTTTCAGATGTTTTTGGCGTTTTATGTCAGAAAGTATTTTGTTTATCAGACTATCGTAGTGATTAATAATGTTTTCAAACTGAATATAAAATAGTTTTTTGCCGTGATTGTTTATGTTGCAAAGAGCCGGAGTGTTATAGGTTTCTTCAATAATTATAGGTTCAGAAATATTGTTTTCAATTTTAACTATTTTGGTATTATTTAATACTGCACACGCCCAGAACCATAAATCATCATTGGTAGGTGCTAGTTCCATAAACAGTTTTTCGTTCACAGCATCCTTGTGCAGTGAATGTGGAGGATATAAAACCCCGCCGACACCTACCTGAATTGTTGCAAATGATGGATATTTGTATGCTTTTTTCTGTTTTGTAATAATTTTTCCGTCTTTAAAAATGATTTTTTTTGTTTTGTGGCTGTTAATACATGTTGGAAATTTCAGATATGACTCATAAAGTTTTTCAATCATTGTTTTGTCGTAAAAAACATCATCATCTGCCGTGATTATTATATCCTCTGGAAATTCGGCAAGTGCAGGTATAAGTTTTTTATAAGATTTTATATCGTGATACCATTTGATAGTAAGTCCAAAATCTTTGAGGCTTAGTATATCTTTCGGCAAATCTTTTTCTAAATTCGGAAATTGTTCTTTGGCAAGCCATAAAATAAGTAGATCTGGTTTTACAGTTTGATTAAGCAGAGAGGTTAGATTTATGTGAAGAGTTGAAATCCTGTCAGGAAAAGATGTGACAGAAACTATAATTCTTGGCTTTCTTTTTTCATTTGATAATCCCCATTCTGTTAACGGTGTATAGTTGTATTTTTTTGCTGTGTTGTAGGAAAACTTTAGCCCGAACAGATGTATAATTCTTTTGCTGCCGATTTTTTCTTTTGTAAAGAATTTCATTTGATCCTTTCTGGTAATAATTAAGTCAATTTTAAGCTGACTGTATAATTATGTCAATCAATGTTTTTTGTATCGACAAGTAAAAGGAAAACGGTAGTTTGTTCTACCGTTGTTTTTATCGGGAACGATAAAAGATTTATAAAAATCTTTTCGTTCTTGGAAAAATAGTTTAAAAAATTGTTGGAATTATAATGTCTATTTTATTAGCTTAAGTTTTAAATTGAGTCCTTATTGTTGAAATTCTTTTAGTAACTGTTAATAAAGGAATATATTGTTCTTTTGTGTGTTTATTATAGGACGTATTATGTCTTGTGTCAAGAGTAATTCAAAATAACTAGACTCTATAAGGCCTTAAATCATAGTAAGGGACAATATAACATTATTAATAAGGATGGAATTTATGCACAAAAATCTCAAAACTGCATTCGGAGAACGATTAAAGGAAATAAGAAAAGCTAAAGGTTTTACACAGGAACGTTTAGCGGAAGTGCTTGATATTTCTCAAAGACAATTAACCAGAATTGAAACAGGATATAACTTTCCATCGGTAGAAACTTTGGAAAGAATAAGTCTTTATCTTGAAACTGATTTGAAAGATTTGTTTGATTTTATGTGGGACAAAGAATACGCAGTGTTATCGACAGGCACAAATGACAGACCTGTATTTGAAGTTTCGGTAAATGATGATGTAATTAACATATCTGATCGTTACAAAAAATATGCAAAATTGTCTTCAAAACCTGATGAAGATTATCTAAATATTGAAAATTCTGACAAAAGTATGCTTAAATCTGCGAAAAATATTAACAAACCAATAACGGTAATCTACAAAAATCCTGATGGTGAACTTTCGCATATCAAGACTTACTATCCTGACGGCACGATTGAAGTTGCAATGTCAAAAGAGCAGGTTGAGGCGGACAAAATTCGTAAGGAAATAAAACAGAATTTGAACAAACTTGGTGATGATATAAACAAATTAAACTACATAAAACTGGCATCGGAATCTTTGGACAGCCGTGAAAAACTTGAAACTCTAAAGAGTTTAATAAAAGGAATAGAAATAATACTCGGTTCAAAATAATAACTTTGCAAGAAATTTATTTTATACTAGAATTGGCTTAAGGAAAGAGGACAATGAAGTATGGAAATAAAATCTTGGAATGAATATTTTTTGGATCTGGCAAAAACCTGTGCAAGCCGTTCAAACTGTATCAGAGCGCAGGTCGGAGCGGTAATTGTCGGAGATGACAAGAAAATTAAAGCAACAGGATACAATGGCACCCCCTCAAAGGTTGAATCCTGCTATGAGCGCGGGGAATGCTACAGAATAAAGAACAACATTCCCTCAGGTACAAGATACGAAACCTGCCGTTCTATTCACGCAGAACAGAATGCGATAATTCAAGCGGGGCAGGACAGATGTAAAGGTGCGACAATGTATATTTACGGGCATGATTTTATCTGTATTCTGTGCAAAAGATTTATTGTTCAAGCCGGGATTAAGGATGTTTACCTGAAAAAGAATGAAGAATCACCGATAAAATATGTTACGGTTGAAGATATAAGAAAAGAACTTGATGAAACAAGATAAGTTTAAACCAGAACATATTTGCTAATTCGTTTTTACATGTCATAATTAAGTTATGTCAGACACAATAAAAATTAAGGGAGCAAAAGAGCACAACTTAAAGGATGTTTCGCTGGAAATTCCGAAAAATGAACTTGTTGTATTTACGGGAGTTTCCGGATCCGGCAAAAGTTCGCTTGCTTTTGACACAATTTTTGCGGAAGGTCAAAGACGCTATATAGAGAGCCTTTCGACTTATGCCCGCCAGTTTCTGGGGCAGATGGACAAGCCGGATGTTGAATATATTGACGGGTTATCTCCTGCAATTTCAATAGACCAGAAGTCGACAAGCAACAATCCCCGTTCCACAGTTGGAACGGTTACGGAAATCTACGACTACTTAAGGCTTCTCTTTGCACGTGTCGGCACGCCTTATTGCCCTGAGTGCGGGGCGGAAATTAAGCCTCAGACGATTGACGAGATTGTAAACAGTATCCTGAAACTTCCTGAAGGTACCAAAATCCAGATTCTGGCACCGATAGTAAGGGGCAAAAAGGGCGAATACTCTTCAACTTTTGAAGAGTTAAGGCAGGAAGGTTTTGTGCGTGTCAAGGTTGACGGAGAAATTTACAATCTTGATGAAGACGAAATCGAACTTGCAAAAACAAAGAAACATGATATTTCTGTTGTTGTCGACAGAATTGTTGTAAAACCAGAGGCTCAGTCAAGAATTGCAGACAGTGTCAGTATTGCACTGCATAAAGCAGACGGAATTACTATAGTCGATATTATAGGCGATAAAGAAGTTGTTTTCAGCGAAAAGCTTGCTTGTCCTAATTGCAATATAAGTTTTGAAGAACTAGCGCCCAGAATTTTTTCGTTCAACAACCCTTACGGTGCCTGTGAAAGATGTTCAGGCATCGGTGTTGATTATGAAATTTCACCGGATCTGGTTGTGCCGGACAGAACAAAGTCAATAAACGAAGGTGCAATTTACCCTTGGGACAAGTCTTCAACATCATATTATAAAGATATTCTTGAAGCTGTTACTTCTCACTACGGAATTGATGCGGACAAGCCTTTTGAAAAACTTACAAAATCCCAGCAGGACATAATTCTCTATGGTGCGCCGGATATTATTAAAATGAAAATAAAAGGCTTCACGACAAAGCGTTACGAAACCCGATACCACAGCTATCCCGGTGTTATTCCGTATTTGATGAAAAAATATCATGAATCAGATGCCGATTACTGGCGTGAAGAAATTGAAAAATATATGGTTATGACGCCCTGTAAGGCCTGTCATGGCGCAAGATTAAAGCCATTTCCTCTTGCCGTAAAAATAAAAGGTAAAAATATTTATGAATTTACCTTGATGTCAGTGGATGATGAGTATGATTTTATTTCGGATTTGTATCTAGAACTTGATGAATACCATATCCAGATTGCAAAACAGATTCTTGACGAAATCAGAGCAAGGCTTAAGTTTTTGAAAGATGTTGGCTTAAGTTATCTGAACCTTTCCCGTATGGCAGGGACACTTTCGGGGGGAGAGGCTCAGAGAATAAGACTTGCTACACAAATCGGAAGCGGATTGTCAGGCGTTTTATATGTTCTGGATGAACCTTCAATCGGGCTTCATCAGAGAGATAACGACAGGCTTATCAAGACTCTTATAAAACTTCGCAACCTCGGCAACACTTTGATAGTAGTAGAACATGATGAAGAAACAATCAGAAATGCGGATTATATCGTTGATATTGGTCCCGGTGCGGGTGTATTGGGCGGAGAAGTTATTGCACATGGAACAGTTGATGATATTATCAATGCACCAGGGTCAATAACCGGAAAATACCTCAGCGGAGAACGTTATATTCCTATTCCGAAAAAAGTCCGTGAAGGCAACGGAAAGTTTTTAACTGTAAAAAATGCACATTTGAACAACCTTAAAAATATAGATGTGAAGATTCCGCTCGGAAAAATTGTTGTTTTAACAGGGGTTTCCGGCTCAGGTAAATCCACCCTGATGCAGGATTTGATTTATGAATATGCTGTTCATAAACTCCGCAAAAATAAACCAAAACCTCAAGGTGTTGATGAGATTGCTGGGTTTGAAAATATCGACAAAATTATTGACATCGACCAGTCGCCAATCGGCAGGACTCCACGTTCAAATCCAGCAACTTATACGGATTTGTTCACTCATATCCGAGAATTATACGCTAAAACCAACGAGGCAAAATTAAGAGGCTATAAAGCCGGTCGGTTTAGCTTTAACGTCAAAGGAGGGCGGTGCGAAGCGTGCAAGGGCGACGGTGTAAACAAAATTGAGATGAATTTTCTCTCTGATGTTTATGTAAAATGTCCTGTCTGCAAAGGTAAACGTTACAACCGTGAAACTCTTGAAGTAAAATATAAAGGCAAAACGATTGCTGATGTTCTTGATATGAGTGTAAAAGAAGCTCTTGCTTTCTTTGAAAATGTTCCGAATATCAAGCATAAACTTCAAACCCTAAATGATGTCGGACTCGATTATATAAAACTGGGGCAGAGCGCAACGACTCTATCTGGCGGAGAAGCACAGAGAATAAAGCTTGCATCTGAATTAAACAAACGTGCGACTGGCAAGACACTTTACTTGATGGATGAACCATCAGTCGGGCTTCACTGGGCCGATCTGGACAAGCTTATCAAAATCATCCACGCACTTGCGGATCAAGGAAATACAATTCTTATAATCGAGCATAACCTTGATTTGATAAAAGTTGCAGACTATATAATTGACCTTGGCCCCGAAGGCGGTTCAGGCGGAGGTCAAATCGTTGCGACAGGGGCGCCGAAAGAAGTTTCAAAAGTCAAAAATTCTTATACAGGCCAGTATTTAAAACCGTTGTTTTCTTGACAGGTGCTTAAAATAATGGTTTAATGATTTCATGGGAAGGAAATTTTTGTACTAAGATGAATTATCTGGCAGATTTAATTTTAGATTTTTTTAGGGGACAAAATAAAGTATTGGGTATTATTTTGTTTGTGGTGTTTATTTTGGTTTATTATGCATTGCCCAGACCATATTTAACTGTATCATGCAGCAGCGGTAAATGTACGGTGTCCCGCGGGGAGAAACAATTGAGGGTGTTTAATACTGAGGATGTCAAATCTTGTTCGGTTGCATCCAGAATTAAATACCGCCGCAAAGCAAGGGACAGGCGCTATTATTATCCGGTAATTACTCTTAAAGACGGCAAGAAAGTTTATCTCCCTTCAAGTATAAGAGCATTTAACAAAAATTTAATAGATGGTTTTTGCGCTGATATTAATGACGGTAAGGATTTTACTTTTCAAAGCAGATAAAGGAATAAGATTATATGAAGAAAATTTTGTTAATTTTAGGAGTCTTAGTTGTCGGGGCAGTGCCCGCAAATGCTGAAATCTTAAAAGTTCAGGCTCTGTCCGAATTTAATACCGAAAATCCACCGTCATCTATTGAGGTTAAAGCAGTTTCCGATATGGATTTGAATGAAGAACTGTTGATTATGGACGGTTATATTTTAAAAGGTAATCTTGTAGACGTTGTGAGTCCCAAAAGGCTAAAGCGAGATGCAACTTTTTCATTTGTTTTAACAGAATATACTGATAACAATGGCACAAAACACATTGTTAATCCGCAGGAACACCTGTATAAGGGTAAGTTTACGACCCAATTTAATTACAAACATGTGGCAAAAACTGCAGCACTGAGTGTTGGCAATTTCTTTTTACAGGGGCTTTCGATAGGTTATGCTGCTGTGGAAGGTGCTGTGAAAAATGAAGAAGGCAACCGTGTGAAATCAAGCGCAATATCAGTCTATGAAAGTACTCCGATTTCATATGTAGAAAAAGGAGAAGATATAGTAATACTTAAAGATCAGATTTTTTGCCTTAAATTTAAGCTGAAAGATGATAAAAAAGAAATAAATCATGAAGTTCCAGTGACTACAGTTCCTGAAAAACTGCCTGATAAGGCTGAAGTTCAATTACATCGAGAAAATACTGTATTTCAGGATAAAAATAATGAAAAAGTTGATTCAGAGCCAATATCAGAAGAAGAAAAAGATCGTCGTATGAATTTAAAAGCTCCACTCCCTGATGAAGAATACGGTGTAACGATTGAAGACTTGCAGGCAGAAGTTTTGAATAAACCGTCAAAAGATGATAATGTTGCCTTTAGATTCGGGCGTTCAGATAATAAAAGCGAAGAACAGACGAACACACAGGAAGCTAAATCTTCAGAAGATTTAAAGAAGTTGTCACAGCCTGCTTCAGCAACAACACTGACTGAACACGAGGAGCAAATAGAGGGAAAAGATAAACAAATTTTTCATTCAAAAGAAGAACAAGTTTCAGAAAAATCATTTTTCAGCGGGACTGATGATACAGGTCAGGAGGCTTCTGTTGCAGAAGATGCAAACACTGAAGAGTCGTCATCCGTTCAATCAGATGAGGGACTTTCAAATGTTCGGGAATTTAAGCCTCAGTCCAAAATACTTAAAGTTCGTAAAAATTCGAAGACAGATAGGCTTCAATCTGTAGACGAAACAGATCCTGCAAAATCTGAAAATACAGAGGAAATTCAAAATACGGATGCTGCAAATCAGGCGACAGAAAATTCTAGCGATGTACAAACAAATTTGATAAATTCAAAGGAACAGCCTGAAGTGTATGTGAATGATGAATCTACAGCTGTTCAAGAACAGCAATCTGTTTCAAGTGAAGGCCAAGCAGCGCAAAATTCAGTTGGAGCTTCGGAAGATAAAATTCTGGAGGTGCAACAAAAAACGACCTCTGAAGAATTCGAAAAACCAGCTGAAGGTATTTATACCGTCACAAATTCAGAGACAAATCAGCAAAGTAATACAGTAGGTACTACAAAACCTTTAAAAAGGCGAGATTCAGATTCTTTCGAAAATCTTGTGCCTGAACTGCCTGCCCCTTTGGAAACTCCGCTGGCACCATTAGATCTTCCGGATACATACTAAGCTTCTGCAACCGGCATTTTTAATTTACCGTTGCCTTCAAAAACAATTTCCCGCTCTTTGTTTTTATCGTTGAAAACCAGGCGGGTTTTGTTTTTACCGTCTTCAAAAAAGTTTGTAATTTCTTTAATTTCCAGATTCATCACAATCCCTTTCAGTATTTTCAATTCATAATAACAGTTTTTCAGGTAAATTTCAACCCTATCCAGACTAAAAACGTGTAAAAATATTTTTTGTTATGACAGCACAAAAAAAGACCGGTATTATTTACCGGTCTTTCACATTATTATGCAAAAATTTATTACTAACCTTTAATTTGACTCATAACTTCTTCAGCAAAGTTGTCCTGACGTTTTTCAAGTCCTTCGCCAAGAACGTATCTTGTGAAAGCTTTAATTGTCAATTTACCTTCAATTAATTGTTCAATTGTAATGTCAGGGTTTTTAACAAACGGCTGTTCAAGAAGAACTTTTGAAGCGAGAAGTTTGTTAACTCTGCCTTCAACAATTTTAGCTCTGATATTTTCAGGTTTTTTCTGCAAATCTTCTTTGCCCATTTCAATTTCTGTTTCATGATCTATAACTGACTGAGGAATTTCGTTTCTTGACAAGAATTCCGGAGCGTTAGATGCGATGTGCAGACAAAGGTCATTCATCAATTCGGCATCTTCTTTATCTGTCTGAAGCAAAACACCGATTTTGCCATTATGAATGTAAGTTGCAACATTACCTTCATAGCGGACAAATCTTCTGAAAGTAATTTTTTCACCGATAGAAGCAATTTTTTCTTTAATAACTTCTTCAATAGTTTTTCCGCATTTAGGGCAAGTTGAAGCAACAAAAGTGTCAACATCTTTAGGATTAGATTCAGCTACAGCTTTTGCCAGGCAGTTTGAAAGTTCTTTGAATTCTTCATTTTTAGCAACGAAGTCAGTTTCGCAGTTAACTTCGACCATAGCGCCGGCATTATCAACAATAGCTGATGCAATAAGGCCTTCAGCAGCGATTCTGCCCATTTTTTTATCTGCAGAAGCCATACCTTTTTGGCGAAGTACATCCATAGCTTTTTCCATATCTCCGTCTGTTTCAACAAGTGCTTTTTTAGCATCCATCATACCTGCACCGGTTTTGTCACGGAGTTCTTTTACCATTTGTGCTGTAATATTCATTTTTCTCTCCTGTTTTTTATTAAACAGCCGTCCTGATAGGATTTGTCCGATACAGGACGGTGTGTTTGTAATAAGTTATTTAACTTCTTCAACTGCTTCTTCTTTAGCTTCAACACCTGCATCTTCAGGTTTAATTTCTTCGATTTTTGCAGTTGTGTTTGCTTTATTTTCTTTCAATTGTTTTCCTTCAAGAACAGCGTCAGCAAGTTTTGAAGTAATCAATTTAATAGAACGGATAGCATCGTCGTTGCCCGGAATAACATAATCAACGTTAGAAGGATCTGCATTTGTATCAGCAAGGCAGATTACCGGAATTCCGAGTTTTTTAGCTTCAAGGATTGCAATTTCATCTTTTTTCTGGTCGATAACGAAGATTAAATCAGGCAAACCTCTCATTTCTTTGATACCGCCTAGGGTTTTGCTTAATTTAGCAAGCTGGCGGTTCAATTGAGCGATTTCTTTTTTAGGAAGTTTTTCAGCGTGACCGCTGTTGAGGAAGTCTTCCAGTTCTCTTAATTTATTAACTCGGCCTCTGATTGTGTCGAAGTTAGTCAGCATACCGCCGAGCCATCTTCTGTTAATGTAGTATGCGCCTGAGCGTTGTGCTTCTTCTGCAACAACTTCTGCGGCCTGTTTTTTTGTACCTACGAACAGAATATTTTTATTGCGGGCTGCAAATTCTCTTACTACTTCGTAAGCTTTGTCCAGCAAATCAGAGGTTTTACGCAAATCGAATACGTAAATACCGTTTCTTGCTCCGTAAATATACGGTTTCATTTTAGGGTTCCATCTTTGAGTCTGGTGTCCGAAGTGTACACCTGCTTCCAAAAGTTCAATCATAGATGCTACTGGCATCGGTTTTCTCCTTTTATTTTAACTTGAGTACTACGGGTTAAACTGTCTCATTCACTGCGGTAGTTGATTTTTATCTTTATCCCGCTGAACTAGGGCTAAACCTATCAGACTAGTGTAACCAATATTATAATATTACAAAAACATAATTAAGCAAATCAAATAGAAGGTTTTATTCAGCAAATGTAAAGAAATTTTGCATAAAAAAATCGGACCTCCCCTAAAGTCAGTCCGGTATTTCATTTCTGAAACAAAAAGGATTTACATTAACTTAAATTTTTTCATCAACTGCCGTTTGGACAGTATAAATATAACTTTCCCCTCGCTCTCTTCTTAGTACTCAATTCCCTGACGTGCCATAACACCAATGTCAAAGTAATGTTTGATCGGTTTCATTTCTGTCACAAGATGAGCCATTGCTTTTAATTCAGGATGTGCATAACGTCCTGTCAAAACTATTTCAAGGTTTTCCGGTTTGTTCATCAGAGCTTCTTTAACTTCGGAAACCTTAATCATATTCATAGCGGTACAGATATTGATTTCATCCAGAATGATAAGCTGATACTCACCTGACTGGATTGCTTTTTTAGCAAATTCCCATCCTCGTTTTGCTTCTTTAAAATCGTCCATGCAGACATTGTGTGAATAGCAGACTCTATCCATACCGAATTGCACAACATCAAGATTTGGCAAAAATTTAGATGAAGAAACAATTTCACCGTATGAAGTTGCGCTATCACCTTTTGTGAACTGGATGATAAGCACCTTCCAGCCGTGTCCGAGCGCACGGAGTGCCAAACCTAACGCTGCTGTTGTTTTTCCTTTCCCGTCTCCCGTATAAATTTGAATATAACCGTGCTCTAACACTTCTTACTACCTCCGAATAAAAACTACAATATCAGATTATTATTATTGCTATCCATATTTTAAATGATTTTATAAATCCTTTAATCGTTCTATGGATTGATAAGCCTAAAGGAGAGGATTTATTTTTCTAATCCCCGCCTCCCAAGATGTAAACTAATCATAGAACAAATTTTGAAAAAAGAAATGTATTTGTGACACTCCATGCCAATCTTTTTACAATTAATTTTTTACAAAATCCACAGAGCAGGAGTTTGATTGAATTTCGACAGAAAAAACAAAATTCCGAAAAATTTACATAACTTTTGTAAACTTAAAGCAACAATCTATTGCAAAGTTCCGAAGAAGTCTTGTACAGAGATTTTGAGGAGGAATAAAAAAATTAAATAATGTTAAAAATTAGAAAGAAATATCAAAAAAGGCTAAATTTTAAGTATAACAAGAAAAATTTGCTTTTTAAATGTGATTATTTTTATAAAAATTGGGAAATATAAATTAAAGAGTGTTTTAAGCAAATGTAAATTTTTGTAACAGTAATGCAAGTAGACAGGCAATTATCTAAAATTTATATACTTTATATATACATAAGAAGTATATAAAGAGAGTGAAAAAATGAGTATAGGCGCAGTTGCACAACAGAATATATACAAAAAGCAGAAACCGGGCGTTAAGTTGTCTTCAGGATCAACTGCATCAAACAACTTGAAAGCTGTATTGTCAGATCTTAAAGAAACAAAACAGACAACCGGTACTTCTAATGCTTTAGGTACTGTTACGACAAAACCCATTCAGGCAAAGAACTCAATGGCACAACAAGTGTCAAGCAATATAAGCTCAAGTACTTCTGAAAGTATATTTAGAGAATCTTACAAAGGCGGAAAATATATTGGTACAACTCCTTATACTGAAGGTATGAGATATGTATCAGTCAACGATTACAAAAGAGAAAATGTAAGAACTGTAATTCCTGGAGAAATTTCCGGTTATGTAGGTTTAACTACTCGAGGTCAGAATAGAGCTAATTCTAAAATCAATGATTTTTTGAACTGGCAGAATCAGCAATACCAGAAAATGATGGAACAGCAGAAATGTATGGATACTGCTCAGATGTTCAACAATATTTCTCAAGGTATTTTAGGACTTGGTAACATTGCAACTGGTATTATTCAAGCAAAACAGTCTGCAAAAGTTGAAACTCCTGTTGATGCTACTGTTAATGAATTAAAACAGGCTGACACTTCTGCAGAACTTCAGTCCGGTATCAGCGAGTTGAATGCTCAGCAGAAGGCTCTTACTACCAAAATTGACAATGCAAATCAAACGATTAAAGAAGCTCAGGAATTGAAAACCGATGCCGAAGCTCAACTTCAAACAACAGAAGATAATATTTCTTCAACCAAAAAAGATATTCAGACATACACAAGCAATATAACAAAATGGCAGAGCAGTCTTCAGTCAGATGAGGCAACTCTTAAACAGCTGGAATCAATGAAAATGGATCCTACATCTTTAAGTTATGCAGGAGTGCAAAATCAGATAAAAGAACTTAGAATAAATATTAAAAATACAAAACAGAACATTAATAATGCAGAAAATGCAAAACAAGAAGCTGAAGCCAAACTGAAAGAACTGGAAACTTCAAAACAGGAATATACACAAACTATCCAGACTGCAAACAATGATATCAAAATGAACAGCCAGAATCTTGAGACATTGAATGACCAACAGGAAGATGTAACAGATGCAATAGGCAAATATAATCAGAAATTAACCAAAATGGAAAATAAAGAATCTGATAAACTAAATTCAATGAGAAGCCAGCTTGCAGAATATGCAAAAGAATACCAGTCAGAAACTGACCCAGGCAAAAAAGAAAAACTTCAACAAAAATATGCAAAACAAGCTGCAGAATATAATCAAATGGTCGGCTCTACAACACTAAGCGGCTACACTGCAGTCGGAGCTCAGCTCGGTTAATAAATTACATATTGTAACATAACACTTTACTTTTGATTTTGAATAATTTATAATAAATACTGTGAAAAAGAACGGGCACTCCCCGTTCTTTTTCTATCATCAGGGGGTGCGGGTGTATCCGCAGGGCTTGTGATAAGGAAGGAAGTGCCATGAAACAAGATATTAACAGACACGAAATTCTTGAAAAAATTAATCCGTTAATTGAAAATACAGCAATGCGTTTTGGATATATTCCGTTGGAAGTTGATTTTTCAAAGGAAAATCACAGATGGTATTTGCGGATTTATTTGTATTCTTCAGAAAAGGATGTAACCCTTGATGATTGCGAAAAGGTTACAAGAAGTCTTTCTGATTTTTTGGATGAACTTATTCCGGTGAAATATTATCTGGAGGTTTCATCTCCTGGGTTAGAGCGCAAGTTTAAATCAGATAAAGAATTTTTGATTTTTAAAGGGCGGAATGTTAGTGTTAAGCTTAAATCACCACTGGAAGGAGAAGAAGAAAAAGTTTTTAAAGGAGAAATTCTTGATTTCGATGAAAAAGAAGGGCTTAAATTTTTCCGGTTTGACGACGGAAAGGAGCTTCAAATCCCTAAAAGCAACATCCAGTCTGCAAAATTGTATATAGATTAGGATGTTCTAACATAAATTTTTATTAAAATAGAAAGGAAAAATAAAACATGATTAAAATTGGAACAGCACTTTTTGAAGCTTGTGAAGAACTGGAGCGTGAACGCGGAATATCAAAAGATGTTCTGGTTTCGTCTTTATGTGATGCAATGGTTGCAGCTTACAAAAAGCATATGAGAATTAAAGAATCAGCAAATATTGAGGCAATTCTTGATGAACAAACCGGTGAAATCGGTGTTTTCAGAACAAAAGTGGTTGTGAACGAAGTTGAGGATCCTGATGAACAGATTTCGCTTGCTCAGGCAAAAGAAATTGATGAAGATGTAGAGGTTGATGATGAAGTAAAAATAGAAGTAACCCCTGAGCAGTTCGGCAGAATAGCTGCACAGTCAGCAAAGCAGGTTATAACTCAGAGAATTCGTGAAGCTGAAAGAAATATGGTTTTGCGGGAATTCATGGAGAAAAAAGGTACTCTTGTTACAGGCATAATTCAAAGGGTTGAAAACCGCAATGTTATAGTAAATATCGGTAAGATAGATGCGATTATGCCACAGAAAGAACAAATTCCCGGAGAATATTATAAACCCGGAAATCGTATAAGAGTCTTTGTTTTGAATGTAAAAGAAACAACAAGACTTCCGCAGGTAATAGTTTCTCATGCACATGCGGAAATTGTTCGTGAATTATTTGAACTGGAAGTTCCTGAAATTGAAGACGGAATTGTTGAAATAAAGTCTATTTCTCGTGAAGCAGGATATAGAACAAAGATTGCAGTATGGTCAAATGATCCGGAGGTTGATTCTGTCGGTGCATGTATAGGACCGAGAGGAAGCCGTATTCAGACGATAGTTTCGGAACTTAAAAATGAAAAAATTGATATCGTAAGATATTCTGAAGACCCTGTTGAATATATTGTAAATGCGCTTTCGCCGGCAAGAGTTGTGTCAGTAGATATTCTGGCTGATGATGAATACGCTCATGATGCAATGGTTGTGGTTCCGGATGATCAGCTGAGCCTTGCAATCGGAAGAGAAGGTCAGAATGTAAGGCTTGCGCATAAGCTTACAGGCTGGAAAATAGACATAAAGAGCGTTTCACAGATGGAAAAAGCTGAAGCCCAAAATATTCAAAATTATCAGGAAGAACCTCAGGATGAAGAAATTGATGAGGAAGACGACGAACTTAAACAGGAAATCGAAGAAGAAATGAACCAGCAGGCTTATGATGAAGAAGATATTCAGCATGAAGAGCCGGTTGAGGAAACTTCAGAAGATGAAGAAGTTTAGATTTTAAAATTAAAACCAAAAAAAAGAGTCCCGAACGCAGGACTCTTTTTTTTAATACAATATAATTAAACTGCAAAATTTGCACCGAAAGCGCAGACCTTGACAAAAAAAATTGAGCAAATATTATTATACTATGGCTTAAAATACCAAATTAGTAAGTAGTATAAGTAGTAAAAAGGAGATTAATCTCATGGCAAGAGAAAAGTATGAACGTACCAAACCGCACGTTAATATTGGTACCATCGGTCACGTAGACCACGGTAAAACAACGTTAACCGCTGCGATTACTGGTGTTATGGCAGCAGCTGGAAAAGCTCAGGCTAAAAAATTCGATGAAATCGACGCTGCTCCTGAAGAAAAAGCAAGAGGTATTACCATTTCTACAGCTCACGTAGAATATGAAACAGATGCAAGACACTATGCACACGTTGACTGCCCGGGCCACGCTGACTATGTTAAAAACATGATCACAGGTGCTGCTCAGATGGACGGTGCAATCCTTGTTGTTGCAGCTACTGATGGTGCTATGCCTCAGACTCGTGAACACATCCTTCTTGCCCGCCAAGTTGGTGTTCCGAACCTTGTTGTATTCTTGAATAAATGTGATATGGTTGATGACCCTGAATTGTTGGAATTGGTTGAAATGGAAGTTAGAGAACTTCTTTCTTCTTATGAATTCGACGGTGACAACATTCCGTTCATCCACGGTTCCGCTTTGAAAGCTCTTGAAGCTGTACAGAAAAATCCGAGCATTCAGCGTGGTGAAGACAAGTGGGTTGACAAAATCTGGGAATTGATGGATGCTATCGATTCTTACTTCCCGACGCCTGTTCGTGATTTGGACAAACCGTTCTTGATGCCTGTTGAAGACGTATTCTCTATCACAGGTCGTGGTACTGTTGCTACAGG
>CALUVL010000020.1 GCA_944324225.1 Candidatus Gastranaerophilales bacterium | reverse complement strand
AAGTCTAGAGGCAGAAGTTCAAGAAAAACTTGAAGATGAGGAAATTAAAGGAACATCCTTAGTTCCTATTTTAAATAGCGAACCAACTTACATAAAATAATAAAGAAAATAATATACAAATATAAAATATATTTTATTCTGTAAAAAACAATTGACTATTTAGTATATTGGTATTAATATACCAATATACTAAAATTATTATTTTTGTTACTTATTTAAGTTTAAGTCTTAATACATATTATGTATTATTAGTCGACCTAAATGATGAAATTAATAGGAAATTGAGGATTTTAATATGTTTAGAGAAATGAGAAGAAAAAAACAACAACTATCTTTTGAAGAATGTCAGGAAATTTTAAATAACGAAGTAAGAGGAGTATTATCAGTTATTGGAGACAATGGTTATCCTTATGGAATACCAATAAACTATAAATATTCTACAACTGAAAATAAAATTTACTTTCATGGGGCAAAAAAGGGACATAAAATTGATGCAATAAAAATGAATGATAAAGTATCTTTTACCGTCTTTGAAAAAGGAATACCTGTAGAATCAAAAAGAGGTTTAGATGTCAGAAGTGTAATTATTTTTGGTCGTATAAAATTTATTGAAGATAGAGAAAAAACTTTAAACATTTGTCGAAACATAAGTCGCCAATTTGATTTTGCAGATGAAGATTTTATAGAAGGTGAAATTAAAAAATTCGCAAATGCTGTAGCTTGTCTTGAGTTAATTCCTGAGCATATTACAGGGAAATTAATTAATGAAAGCTAAATTACTTTATACAATATCTAAAAAAGGAATTAAAAAGGATTGATATGATTAATATTTCAGAAGCGACAGCAATAGGTCTACATGTAATGATTTATATTGCAAATCGAAAAGGTGAAATTGTTCCGTTAAAAGAGATTGCAAAAGTTTTTTCAATCTCGGAAAATCATTTGTCTAAAGTTTTGCAAAGACTCGTAAAAAGTGGTTTTTTAGCTTCCGTCAAGGGTCCTAAAGGTGGTTTTTGCATTGTTAAAGGAAAAGAAAATTCAAGTCTTATGGACATTTATGAAGCTATTGAAGGGAAATATATCCGTAAAGATTGCCTGTTCTCATCAAGACATATAACATCTTGTTGCTGTATTATGAAACCGCTTATTTCTTCAATCAATAATACGTTTGAAGAATTTATGAAAAATAGCAGTATTAGTAATTTAAAATTGTAGGAGAAAATTATGAATATGTTTTGTTTTCAATGTGAGCAAACTGCTCAGGGAAAAGGATGCACGGTACAAGGTGTGTGTGGTAAAAAAGCTGATACTTCAAATTTGCAAGATGAGCTTACAAGCAAATTAATTGAGCTTGCAAATTGTGCAGAAAAAAATGATATAAATACTGAACTTCTAATTAATGGTTTGTTTACAACAATTACAAATGTGAATTTTGATGATAAATCTATTAAGGAATTTATTGAAAAAGTTCAAAAAAATATTAATTGTAATTCTAAATTTGATATAAAAACTATTTGGGATTGTAATGAAGATATTAGAAGTTTAAAATCGTTAATATTATTCGGATTAAAAGGGGTGGCAGCTTATGCCCATCATGCAAAAGTTTTAGGCTATAAAGATGTTGATGTTGACAATTTCTTTTATGAAGCATTACAGGAAATTTCAAAAGATTTATCAGCAGATGAGCTATTAAATTTAGTTTTGAAAACAGGTGAAATAAATTTAAAATGTATGGAGCTTTTAGATAAGGCAAATACTGAAACTTACGGAACTCCTGCACCTAGAAAAGTTACAACAAATATTGAAAAAGGTCCTTTTATTATTGTAACAGGTCACGATTTGCGAGATTTGAGCTTGCTTCTTGAACAGACAAAAGATAAGGGTGTAAATATTTATACACATGGGGAAATGCTTCCTTGCCATGCTTATCCTGAATTGAATAAATATTCGCATTTGAAAGGTAATTTTGGAACTGCTTGGCAAAATCAACAAAAAGAATTTGATAATGTCCCTGCCGCTATTTTATTTACAACAAATTGTATTATGCCTGTGAAAGACAGTTACAAAGATAGAGTATTTACAACCTCAGTTGTTGAATACCCTGACATGGTTCACATTGGAGAAGATAAAGATTTTACTCCTGTAATAGAAAAAGCGATTGAGCTTGGCGGGTATAAAGAAGATAAAAAAATGACTGGTATAAATGGAGGTGATACTTTAACTGTCGGATTTGGACATGGAACAGTTCTATCTGTAGCTGACAAAGTTATAGAATCTGTGAAATCAGGTGATATAAAACATATTTTCTTGGTAGGCGGATGTGATGGTGCTAGACCGGGAAGAAATTATTATACAGATTTTGTAAAACAAGCTCCTAAAGATTCTATTATACTCACCTTAGCTTGCGGAAAATACAGATTTAATGATTTGGATTTAGGTGAAATAAATGGTATTCCTAGATTATTGGATATGGGACAGTGCAATGATGCTTATTCAGCTATTAAAGTAGCAGTAGAATTATCTAAAGCTTTCAATTGTTCGGTAAACGAGCTGCCATTATCATTGGTTCTTTCTTGGTATGAGCAAAAAGCAGTTTGTATTTTATTGACACTTTTATATTTGGGCATTGAAAATATAAAACTTGGACCTACATTACCTGCATTTGTATCACCAAATGTTTTAAATATATTAGTTGATAAGTATAAAATAAAGCCTGTTACAACACCTAAAGAAGATCTTAAGGAGATTTTGAATAGATGAGCGAAATAATTAATTTAAAAGATATTGAATATTCTGATAAAATTAATAAAAAACTTGTGTTTGACAACGAGCAGAGTTCTTTGACTCTGCTCTCGTTCAAAGCAGGTGTGGAAAGAAGTCTGCATTGTGATGAAAAAGATGAAGTTGCTCAAATTATTGAGGGATTGGCAGATATTACAGTCGGTGATAAAGTTTACAGATTGAAAGCTGGAGAAATGATTGTAATGCCTGCAAAAACACTTCATGGGCTAAAAGCTGTAGAAGATACAAAGATGTTACTATTACGCCCAAAACATATTCACTAATTAAAAATGTGAAATTTTTTAATGCTATTTATATGATTTATTTTTTAAAAGTTTTTAACAAAGTTAAAATTTGTTTATAAGCTATATTTTTTTACAATGAGCTTTACCAAAATAATCAAACCATCTGTAAATTGAAATCAAACCATTTGTCTTTTTACATTAGCTTGTGAATTACTGAAATCAAAGATTTTTGGTAGTCCTGTAAAAGTCCTATTGATTGTTGGGCTATAAGACCAACCTACTAACTACAATACAAGCAAACTCTTTTGTAAATGAAGACCACTCCCAGCGTCTAAATTAAACCTCTTTTTTCGAGAAGCTTTTCCATTGCCTGAGTATTATAATCAACCTGTCCACCGACAGTTTTTAAATTGCCCAAATTTATTATTTGGGAATATACATTAATTTAAGTCTTCACATTTATTTGTCTTAAAATTCCTGAACTGTCTGTCAAATATTCCTGAACTGGTTGTTCTTTTACAACAATACATATTGAGTAGGTCAGGCAATGCCTGACCTATTTACTGATATTCACTACAGTGGATTATTTTTTATTTGATTTTATGCTAAACTTAGCATGATGAAAGAACTTGATTTTATCGAGATTATAAAACAACAAACAGGCGGTGAATATATCGGAGATGACTGTGCTTATCTCAAGGAATTCGGAATTGTTGTTACGCAGGATAATCTGGTTGAAGGGGTTCATTTCAAGCGAGAATGGTGCACACCCTATCAGCTGGGGTACAAATCGATTGCGGTAAATATAAGTGATATTCTGGCATCCGGAGCAAAGCCCGAATATGTAACAATCGGTTTGTCTTTACCCGATGATATTGATACGAATTTTATTGAAGAGTTTTATCGCGGAGCAAAAGCAGAACTATACGGTGCAAAAATTATCGGAGGCGATATAACCGGAAGCGAGCGTATTTTTATATCGGTTACGGCAATCGGATCCGATAGGGGGCGTAGAATATCTTCCAGAGGTAATGCAAAGCCGGGTTATGCAATTATAACCAAAGGAGAACATGGGCTGAGTGCTAAAGGTTTAGAGGAATTGCAAAGAGGCGGTAATAATCAGGAATTAATCAAGGCGCATCTGGAACCGAAATTAGAAGTTGAGTTTTCGGAATCCATCGCGTCGCAAATTCAGGAAGATTATGCAATGATGGACACTTCTGACGGGCTTGCGGATGCTCTATTCAAGATTGCAGAGGCAAGCGGAGTTTCTGTCGAGGTAAAAGAAATCGAAGGAATGTTTGGTACAGAAGATTACAAGCTTGTGGCGGCAGTTCCTGACGAATTTCTGCAGCAATTGAGCGGATATGAGCTTCTCGGTAAAGTGCAACACAAGCAGGATTATGTTTTAAAAATAGGCGATAAAAAATATTTTAATTATAGTGAACTCGGAACGTATAACCACTTTACCTGATATTACTACGAGCAATGTATTTATAAATTATACAAAAAATGTTATAATTCCATTATGAATATTGTTGCAGAATTTATACAAAAAAACAAAAAAGATAACTTGCTAAAGTTTTATATTCCAGAAATTATTTTATTTTTAATTTATTTTATAATGGGACTGCTTGTAACAATAAAAAAAACGGATTTTTTATTGGGCGGACTCTTGTTTGGCAGTGTCGGATATATATTTTTTATTTTGGAGCACAAAATTTATATTGTTTTTAATAAGGCACAAAATATCGTATATATAAAAGAAAAATCTTTGTTTTTAAATATAATGCGCATAAGAGATTTTACAACATTTTCTAATATCAGCAATGCGGCTTTAGATATTAAAAATAGACCGAACTCTAATGGGCATTATACCCAACTATATACTATAAAATTTATTTGCAAGGATGGGAAAGTTATTTTTCCTTTGGGACATAGTTATAGCAATGGACAAGAAAAATTTTTGAAATTGGTAGAGAAAGTCAATACTTATATCAGAAGCGATGAAACGGAATTAAAACTCGTAGAATCTCCTTGTTTTTTCAGGCTGTTCTTTGGCATTCCTTTCAGTTTTTTTTATCTTTCTGGGTGTCTTTATATTTTATCTCCTGAGCTTGGAAAACAACTGATAATGTTTATAATGATTTTATTTATGGGGCAGCCTGAATAATTTGTTATGTTAAAACGGATAAAAAGAGGTTTAATATGATATCATTGAACAGACATTGCAGGAATTTGATTTTTTTGAACTAATAGGGGTGTGTTTCAAATATATCTTGATTTTTTAGTCGGAAATCGCTAAAAATGAAATTCCTGAACTGGCAAAAAAGTCCGATTACTGTCCGTCAATGTCTGAAACGAGACAGTGTCTCAAAACCTTAAATGGCGGGAATTTAGACACAGTTCAGGAATTTTGGGACAGGACAGTGTTAAAAATTTTTTCAAAATTTTAAATTTAGGTGGATGTATTTTAATGTCCGATTTGGATATAAGCTATTAACTGTCGGTTGGGCATACCTGCTCAACAATACTAAATTATAGAGGTTGGAAGTTCTTTGATGAAGTATTCATAAATACACCCAATCGGACTTTATTAGGACTTTAATATACAAAGAATAGCCTCAAATTAGCCTGTGAATTACTGAAATCAAAGATTTTTGGTAGTCCTGTAAAAGTCCTATTGATTGTTTGCCTATAAGCCCAATCTACTAACTTAATTTTATCTGTTTAATAAAACCTATTTATAAACAAAATTAACAGTCTTGTTCTCAAAAAATGTAAAATTTATCTTCCAACATCTTTGAATAAGCTTTCTTAATTTGTTCACTAGATAAAACTCTTTTTGTTTTTTTAAGCTTGATTTCGCCAGAAGCAAGTTTTTGTTGGAAGGTCTTTTTATAGCTTTCAAATGGATCTTCTAGTGAATGTTCTGTTTCAAAAATTTGTCCAAAATTTTTAAGAGACATCTCTTTTTTAGGAACTCTTATTTTAACTTGCCCAGAAAAAGAATTTTGTCTCGCAGCTATGCTACCTTGTTGATTGCTTGATATAGAAAGTATTCTCATTTAAAACTCCTATTAATACTCTCATAATAGCAGAATTGAATAGCAAAATCAATTAAATTTAATATTTATATGAAAAATTATTTCAATTTACTCTATAAAAAATGTCAAGGGGGGTGATAAAATTTAGTACATTAATTTTACACAAAATCAAATCATCTGTGAATTAAAATCAAACCGAGTGTCGTTTTATAGTGGAAATTTATTTCAATTTACTCGGAAATATAATTTGTGTCGCTTTAGTAAAATCGCCCTAAAAAACTAATAGCAATAAATATAAATTTAACCAGAGCTAAATGCCTTAATAAATCTTAATATCAGAGCAATTTTTTTTTTGCTCTTATTTAACTATAATAGTAATGTAGAATGAAAGGAAACTAGAAATGCACGTAAACAAACTTACAATTGGAGAATTTTTACCTAAAAAATTAGGCTTAAAGAAAAATGTAATTAATGCTCCTAAAGCAAATGTCACAAGAAATGCAATGTTAACAAAAACAGAAACTCCATTTGTATTAGAGAATGGATTTGCTCCAAATAATAAGTTTCCCATTCGTGCAGACTTGTTTGAATCTAAATACGCAAATGAAACATCACTTTTGGAAATGCCATTGTCAGGTTTTAATTTTAAATGTTAAAAATAATTAAATAATCTTTTAATATTCAGTTATACCCTTCGGGTACCCTCATCTGCACGGCTCGTGCTGCTCGCCGGCATCTGAGCTGAAATCCATCTCCGGGAATTTTTTAGTGTTTTTGCAAAAAGTTTAATGCCCGATTAATCCTTGTCGGGCTGAAAGCCCAACCGACAAGCTTGATATACCCCGGATGGGGAGGAAAGTGAATTTGCAGTATTAAAATTAACAGATTATTAGTTATATTAATATATTTTGTGTGAATATTTCTATTTAACAATTTTGATTATTTATCAAAATTGGAAATAAAAATTTTGACGGTTATCATTAAAAATATTGTAAATTTTTATGAACAGATGCTTTTTCAAAGTCAATTTCTGATTTGTTTGTTTTTAAAATATAAGTTAGTAAATTGAAGGAATGTTATGAAATTAAGTCCTATTGGCTATAATCAAAATGTATCAGGTTTTACAAAAGGCTCAGGCCTGACTTCAAAGACGACATCCGCAAACAAGCCCGCATTCACAAGTCAATATGAGATTGACGGCAACAGCATAATCTCAAGAGAACAGGTCTTTGCACTCGGAACATTGATGAATAATTTCTGGCTTTATGACACCAGAAACACCTTTTATGATATAAAACGCAAAAATGTTATGGGCAAATTCACTGTAAAAGTCAACAATATGCGTGATAAAGCTTTTGAAGAAGCGATGCAAAGAAACAACATAAAATTTACTAAAAAAGAGGGCAATAGTTATTATGGCTATTATTACTAAATAAGCAGAAAGCTCTTTGCAATCGAATAAAGACGTCTGCAATCTTCGGGAGAGGAACTGCTTATTATTTGGATAAGCCTGTTTTTCAATTCATCTTCAGACAAATCATCATCGGATTCAAAAAGATCAGCCACTTTGCAGTCAAAAATATTAGCCATTTTAGAAAGTGTTATTAGAGATGGAAACGATTTACCTGCTTCAAGGAGAGCAACCTGTCTTTGATTTATATCGATAAGTTCGCCGAGCTTAAACTGCGTAAGCTTCATATTCTGGCGATACTTTTTAATTTTTATGCCAACCTGCTTTTTTATTGTATTTTCGTCCACGAACACTCCTTTTTAGACATTATAAATTTTATATTTTTTAATAAAAATGGTATGTAATATTGTAAAATATAGCTATTTATGATTTTATAAATAGTAAATGCTATGTAAATATTATTCGGGAAAGTGTATGGTAAAATCTTTCAACATGGAAATGAATATAGCAAAGGCTATAGGTATTTTAGCCATTGTTGCCGGACACACACAGTGGAGTATTTTTGGAGATTTGTTTAGAACTTACAGCTGGCATGTGCCTTTGTTCTTTTTTATTTCCGGATACTTTTTTTCGTTACCTATTTTGCTTGATTCCGCTTTTGTTAAAAATATTATTTTATATTTAAAAAAATATATTTATAAGTATATATTGCCATTTTATTATTATCATTGGTTTTATGGCTTGGTCGTTCTATTAATTTATCTGTTAACTCATAAGTTGTATGGTGTATTGCCTACAATAAAATTATTAATCTTGGCGCCAATTGATTCAACACCATTTGCTTTTAATGCGCCAAATTGGTTTTTGTATCAATTAGCAATTTCGCTTTTTTGTTTTTCTGTTTTAATTTTAATATTTCAAAAAACTAAATTAAAAGTAATATATACTTTTGGGATATTTTTATCTTTTGCGATATTGGCTATTCTGCTTTCACCGGCTGATTTTCAGTTGTGTCATGGACTAAAGCAAGTTGTAATAAAAATTTTAATATCATTATTTTATATTTATATGGGATATTTATATAAGAATTTTTTAGAATCCAAGATTAAATATGATATGAAAACATTAAGTATTGTACTAATAGCACAGGCTCTGTTTATTATTATATTTAATAATGCGACTAATCTTGATTTAAAATGGGCACGGTTGCATCATAATATATCCGCTTTAGTGTCTCCTCTATTGGGAATTTATTTTGTTATTTTTATTTCTAAACTTTTTGTTCCTTTAGTTAAACAAAATTCTCTAGTCGATAAAATAGGCCGAAATACTCTGCACATTATGGCAAATCATGTGTTTGTAATGTTTTTGTTAGATTTATCAATACTATATATTGACGGGAAATTTGTATTATCAGAATGGCCTAAGGCTGTATTAGGAGCTTATTACAAAATGTATAAATATAAGTTTTTTTATACATTCTGCTCCTTAATCATTTGCACTTACGTTGGGGAAGTTTTGAATTTTACTGGAAAGCTGATTAAAAACAAGTTTGAAGTCTTGAAAAATAGAAAACTGCCGGTTAAAGAACCTTCCTTGCAACCGCGTGACGTTCCAACAGCACCATAAGGATTGAAATATCCGCAGGCTTAACACCGCCAATACGTGAGGCTTGCGCAAGAGTTTTAGGGCGGATTTTGTTAAGTTTGTCTTTGGTTTCTGATGAAATATGGTCTATTTTGTCGTAGTCTATGTCATCTGGAATTTTGTATTTGTCGAGTTTGCCGGCCTGTTCAACCTGAAATTCCTGACGTTTAAGATATCCGTCATATTTTATTAAAACTTCCGCCTGCTCATAAACATCTCTTGGCAAGTTAAGCGACGCAGTTTCTTCGTCAATTTCCTGTAGAATTTTGTAGGTTATGTTCGGTCGTTTGAGAAGTTCGGAAGCTTTCATGCCGCGTTCGATGTGCTCACCGTATTTTGCCAGAATTTCATTTACTTTTTCTGTCGCGGGAATTTTGTGTTCGGCAAGCCTTGTCATTTCTTTTTCTATATTCTGCTGTTTTTCAGTAA
Source organism: Candidatus Gastranaerophilales bacterium (assembly GCA_944324225.1). GTDB lineage: Bacteria > Cyanobacteriota > Vampirovibrionia > Gastranaerophilales > Gastranaerophilaceae > Scatenecus. The sequence continues at coordinate 19,731 of CALUVL010000020.1, read as the reverse complement.
AAAGTTTAAACTGCTCCTCACTTACAAGTCCGATTTTATGCCCCAGAGGTGTCAGTCTTGCATCCGCATTGTCCTGTCTGAGAAGCAGACGGTATTCTGAACGTGATGTCAGCATTCTGTACGGATCCTGAATATCCTTTGTTACAAGATCATCAATCAATGTTCCTATATAAGATGAACATCTTGAAAGCTCAAGCATTTCTGAGTTATTAAGATAGTTCACGGCATTAATACCTGCGACAAGTCCCTGTCCTGCTGCCTCTTCGTATCCGCTTGTACCGTTAATTTGTCCAGCAAAAAACAAACCATTAATTGTTTTTGACATAAGAGAATGCAAGGTTTGTACTGCCGGAACGTAATCATATTCAACAGCATAGGCCGGTTTAATAACATGAGCTTTTTCCAATCCTGGAAGTGTGTGAAGCATTCTGACCTGAACATCGGCCGGCAGACTGCTTGAAAAGCCTTGAATATAAACTTCATAAGTCCCTAATCCCTCAGGTTCAATAAAAATATGATGAGAAGGATTTGATGCAAAACGTACGACTTTATCTTCTATTGATGGGCAGTATCTGGGTCCAACGCCTTCTATAAGCCCCTGAAACATCGGGGATTTATCTAAATTTTCCCTTATAATCCTGTGAGTTTCGTCATTTGTACGGGTTAAATAGCACGGCACCTGATTTCTTACGGGTCTATTCGGCTTAAAAGAATAGAAGTAAAGCTCCTCATCTCCCGGCTGGATTGTCATTTTTGAATAATCTATTGTACGCTTGTCAACCCTCGGCGGGGTACCTGTTTTGAGTTTTTTTAAATTAATCCCTAGTTTTCTGAGAGAATCTGAAAGCCCGACTGCTGCCATTTCACCGAGTCTTCCTGCACTGTAGGATTTTAGCCCGACGAATATCCGTCCTGCAAGCGAAGTGCCTGTAGTTAAAATAACACTGCGAGCTTTGTATTCAATGCCGAATTCATCAATTGCACCTGTTATAATTCCGTTTTCAGCAATTAAATCCGTAATGCAGGCCTGTCTGAGATGAATATTTTCAATACCTTCAATCAGATTTCGCATATAATTCATATACTGTTTTTTGTCGGATTGAGCACGCAGGGCTCGAACTGCAGGACCTTTTGAAGAATTTAGCATACGCATTTGAATGTATGTAGCATCAGCAGCTTCACCCATAACTCCGCCTAATGCATCGATTTCCCTGACAATCGTAGATTTTGCAGGGCCTCCTATGGCCGGATTGCAGGGCATAAGTGCAATATTATCTAAATTCAAAGAACACAGAAGGACATTTGCACCGAGTCTTGCTGCAGCAATTGCGGCTTCGCATCCTGCGTGTCCTGCTCCTACAACTATACAATCATATGTATTTTTAAGGTAATTCATATGAATATTATACTATAAAAGTAAAATAGAAATATATATCGCTAAATTCATAATAAATATTATCATAAGGTACTTTCTTGTAGAGTCAAGAAACTAGCGCAATGAAGCTACCGACCTGAGCTTTATTCACTAATAAATGTAATTGTTTCTCATTACACAAAGTCCGAAAATTAAATAACATAATTAGCAGCTTTTGGTGAAACAGCATTAAGGCGAGTTTTGTCTGAGCGAAGTTAGTCTGCAAGCCTCCGGTTAAACTTTATAGATGTTGTTTGGTAATATGTTTCTATTTCTTTCGTCCGTTTTTTTTTTACACCGTAACGATGAGAAAGACAGGACTTAAATTAAAAAATGTTTATAATTTATCAATTCCAATAATATTTACTATGGAAAAGAAAAATTAACTAACAAGAATTTCTTTTTCATTTCTGTACGTTACGAAACCTAAATTTGCGGCTGGCGGCTTACGCAAATATTTTCGTTTTGTATAAACAACCCCGACTTTAGAGGAATTTGAACCTGAAGAATATTCTTTTGCAATCTTTGCACATTCATATATCAATTCATCTGATGGCGCTGGACACTTTAACAAAACATGAGAGCCAGGGCAATCTTTTGTATGAAACCAGTAATCTTCGTCTTTTGCAAGTTTTGAAACTATATAATCATTCTGCCTGTTGTTTTTGCCGATATAAACTTTAAATCCGTCTATTGTAACTTCTTCCGGCTCAACAGCTTTCTTTAATTTTTCTTTTGCCGCCTTTTCTGGCTCTAATTCTGTTGATATCTCTAAAAGATTTGAAATATCCGTTGAACTTTCTATTGTATAAACAACTTCTTTTAAATACTTTACAGACATTTCAGCTTCAGCCAAAAGTTCAGAAAGTTTTGATTTCTTTGTTTTTGATTTGTTATAAAGCTTATAAAAATGGTTTGCGTTTTCTTTCAAAGTTTTAGACGGGTCAAGCGTAATCGCCACGTCCATATTGTTTTCGTAATCAAAGACTGCAACTTCACTCACAAAATCCTTCAAATTATACAAATTCGCCATTATCAAATCACCCCGAAGGCGGTATTTGTCGGAATTTTCTATATCCTGAAGCTGCGAAGTCATTTTTTCAATAGAATTTTCAAGCTTTTTAAGCCTTGAATTCACAACAGTCATCAGATGCAAATTAAGATTTTTAAACCTGTCTTTTGCTTGATAAAAAGTATAGTAATTGTCAAGCATTTCATTGACTGAATTTTGCTTGACAGAATTCTGCAGCAACGTTGAAAACAACGTATACACTTTAAAATCTTCACCAATTACGGGCGACAAATTTTTCAACCTGACAAAGTCTTTTAATTGCTCTAGCGAACAGCCTTTTGTCTGACTTACAAAAGATTTTGAAAACCAGTAAAAATTTTTATCAAGAGTTTGAAAATCAATTTCGCCGTTATATGTCAAAATATCAGACTTGTTTTGTTTTGGAGGATAAATATAGGGAAGAGTTCCGGCCATTTCCCGTTCACGGCTTTTTTCAGCGCCGACGTTGTGCGCACAGCCCAAAATTATATTCGTATCATCATTGTACAAAACAACATTTGAATGTTTGCCCATCAATTCAACCGCAAGGCAAAGGTAAATTTTTTCTGACAATTCGTTGTAAGTTTCAATATAAAACTCCAGAATACGCTCGTACGGAGGCTGATTTACACGTGAAATAAGCGCGTTTTCAAGATATTTTCTAAGCAGCATGCAAAACATCGGAGGCTTTTGCGGAATTTCAATAAGCCTTTTTTCCTCATTTTCTTTGCTCATAAAACAGATATGATGAAACTGAGGATTAATATTGATATAAAGTTTTTTGCTTTCACCTTTTGAGCGCAGAGTAAGAACAAAATCCTTTCTTGTCGGCTGCTGAATTTTCTGTATTCTTGCACCGGTCAGAAATTCACGATTTTCTTCAATCCATGCTTTTAAAGTCAGGCTGTCAAATGTAATCACAGGACTATCATACCATAAACCCATCAAGAGTTTTTAATCGCAATTTTATTGAAGAATACTCACCATCAGAATTTGTTGTTATCGGATTAAGGTCGTAGTAACTTCTTGCACTTGGAACGGCTTTATAAAAATCTTTTTCCTCAAGTTCTGTTCCTTTATAGGTAACTGTAGCAAACAGGGCACCATCTCTGCCAAATGATAGAGTTATATTCTTGTTATCGGTTTGTTCCTGAGCAAATTTTAATAAATCTGCAAGCCCGTAATAAACATCAAAAACATAATCCCCCATAATAACATTTTCCAAAAGTTCTAATCCATTCATTTTTATATCTTTACAATTATTTTCATCCAAAAGTGTTTTGAATACCGCAGTCATATCAATAGGGTTTAAATTGGATACTTTATCTTCAGGATTGTATTCTAAAAATTTATCAAAAAGATGCAATCTTTCCTTAATTTTATTATATTTGTCCTCTGGTGAAAAATTAAACGGATAAACGTGGTTGCTCATTTCATGTGTTAATGTTCTTAAATCAGTAATAGATGCAAGCTTAAGTGTCTCAGAGGTAAATTCTTTAAAGGTTTGTAGATTAGGATTTTTTAAGTAATTTTGTTTAGCGGCTAACATTTCAGGAGAAAGACGAGAGTCAAGAAATTTTGTGTCAATATCACCTAAGTCATAAGCTCTTGGAATATTTCTTGTCTGCCAGAGGTAAATTTCATTATCAGCAAAACCACCCTCAATATCTTGAGGTGCTCCAAATTCTTTTTCAATTACAAGAGCGTTATCAACAAGTTTTCGGATTAATTTAAAGACTTCAGGCTTATTAGAAAGATCGTACTCCAGTGAAGGGAATTCTTTTATATTGAATTTTTCATCGTATGTAAGAGGAGACTGTCCTAACTGAACTGAGTCATAAGTTAATTCACCTGTATTTTTATCATAGGTGAATACATTTGGCTGTTGTGTTTCACCCCAAAGCCACATCTTATCAGAATACAATTCGATTCGCATTCTGTTATCTTTATAATCTGTGTATAGCGTAAATTTATAATCAGGACTGATTTGTTCTTGTATTATTACAGATGGTTTAATTGCATCTTCAGGTATGCTATGTTTTTGACGTGAAGAAATAGCACGTTGTTGCCATTTTGATTGGGCAACACTTATAATACTTTCATATAAATCTGCCGGTTCATTTGTGGCTAGCTGACTATCATAAATTCCTGCAGCTGAGTAATTGGGTAAATCTTCACCGTTAAAGGCTGAACGTACCATTACCCAATTGCCGTCTATGCAGTTTTTTCTCAATGTTTCCATCAAATCTGACATCATAGCTCTACTTTGAGCCTCAAGGTAAGGTGCATAGGCTGCCTCTTTACAGGGATAAGCATTTTTATGTTTTTCATAGCTTACTCTTTGTTCTTCATTTTTGTCAAACATATTTTGAATATACCCATGTGTGAGGGTTATAGATTTTGGAATTTTTACGTCAATTTTACCTTCATTCACAAGCCTTTCAAGACGTCTTAAATTTACCGCCTTTGCACCAACTAAATCCGATGTGTATTCACTGGATGTTAAAATTTTATCTGAATATTTAAGTTCAGGGACTTGTATTGTCGGATAAATCAAAGGAGTTGGCGTTTTATTTGATTTTGCAAAATTTATATAATTATCATCAATCTCGATTTCTACATTTTGACCGTTTAAATCTTGCAGCTGACTTATCACTTGAGCATCATAGACTGCACCACAAATTTTTGTACTGTATCTTAGTAATGAAGCTTTATGTGAAAGTGAAGAAAAATCCTCAGATAACAAAATTACGCCGACTACATTAGGATTATTTATAGAACCTGATGTAATAAGTTTGCAAATTACAATAGATGGTTCTTTGATATTATTTTTAATCTCATCAGGAGTGATATGAGGTCTATAGAAAATTTTACCTACAGCAGAACCTGATTTAAAAGGATGTACCATAGGTTGTTGATGTTGTTTTCTCAAATGCGTTGTTGCATCCATCCTCAAATTATCAAAATCAACAGAATATTCTTTCCCGTCTTTCAAATCAAGCTTCCTTGTATCCTGATATTTTATATGATATTTGAAATCTTTTTGCAATGGGTCAACCAGGACTTTAGCCGAATATAAGCCATTTTGCTTTTTCATTTCAACTTCACGTTTCTCGCCATAATCATCGTAAATCAGATAAGGCTTTTCACCAAGATATGGATTATTATCTGTTTGAATCTCAAAATTGCATGTTTTAGGCTCTATTCTATAAAAATGAGCTTTGAATTGCGGTGTGTAAAATTTTATGGGTGTAATTCTCATGTAAAAATTAAATCACATAAATAAAAAATTTTGCTTTTTTGCTCAATAAATGTTATAAAAATTCAAATTTTCGTTCATTTTTTTATGTTTTTGCTATGATATAAATAGACGTTTAAAATTAAGTAAGGAAATGGAAATGATAACAACAAAATTAAAAAATCACAATTGCGGAGAGCTTAATTTAAACAATTTGAATGAAGAAGTTACCCTTTCAGGCTGGGCCGCAACAATCAGGGATTTAGGCGGAATTTTGTTTGTGGAATTGAGAGATCGTACAGGCTTTTTCCAGCTTGTTGCAAACCCGCAGATTAACCCCGAAGTTCACAAAGTTTTTGAAAAACTAAGATCTGAATATGTAATTTGCGTGAAAGGCAAAGTTACAAGAAGACCAGAAGAAACTTACAACGAAAAATACGCAACAGGTCAGGTTGAAATGTATCCTGAATCAGTTGAAATTTTATCAGAAGCTAAAACATTGCCGTTTGTGCTTGATGATGAAAATGTTTCTGAAGACGTAAGACTCAAATACAGATACCTTGATATCAGACGCGAAAGTATGCTTCACAATTTGACTCTGCGCCACAAAATCTGTCAGGCTGCAAGAAGCTATCTTAACGGCGAAGATTTTCTGGAAGTTGAAACACCTATTTTGATTAAAACAACTCCGGAAGGCGCAAGAGATTATCTGGTTCCTTCACGTGTTCAGGAAGGTAAATTCTATGCACTGCCGCAATCACCGCAGATTTTTAAACAACTCTTGATGGTAGGCGGCATTGAAAGATATTACCAAATCGCAAAATGTTTCCGTGATGAAGATTTGCGTGCAGACCGCCAGCCAGAATTCACTCAAATAGACCTTGAGATGTCTTTTGTTGAACAGCAGGACGTTATCAAATGCGTTGAAGGGTTAATCGTTGAAACATTTAAAGCGGCAGGTGTCGAGGTTAAACCTCCGTTCATCCAGATGCCGTGGCAGGAAGCTATGGACAGATACGGCTCCGACAAACCAGACACACGCTTCGGTCTGGAACTTTTTGACATCGGCGATATCATTTTGAAATCAGAATTCCATATCGTCAGAAACACACTTGAAAACGGCGGTATCGTTAGAGGTATCAGAATCCCTGGAGGCGCAAGCTTCTCTAGAAAAGATATTGATGATATTACAAAACTTGCAGTTTCATTTGGAGCTAAAGCTTTAGCAAATATCATCTATCTTGAAGACGGCACACCCAAATCTCCTGTTATGAAGTTCGTGACAGAAGAGCAGGCTAAACAAATTCAGGAAAGAGCAGGTGCTGTTGCAGGCGACATAATTTTCTTTGTTGCTGACAAACCAAAACTCGTCTATGACATTATGGGCAGATTAAGACTGTATTTCGGCAAACGTCTTAACCTGATTGACGAAAGCAAACATAATTTGTTATGGGTTGTAGACTTCCCGATGTTTGAATGGAGCGATGAGGAAGGCAGATTTATGGCAATGCACCACCCGTTCACATCACCTTGCATTGAAGATCTGGATAAACTTAAATCAGGTGATCTCGGACATGTAAAATCAATTGCATATGATATCGTCTATAACGGAACTGAACTTGGTGGAGGCTCTGTCAGAATTCACTCATCAGATGTTCAATCCGCTGTATTCAAAGCTCTCGGGCTGACTGAAGATGAAGCTAAAGAAAAATTCGGATTTATGGTAAACGCGCTTCAATACGGAACACCTCCGCATGCTGGTCTTGCAATCGGTCTTGACAGACTTGTTGCACTCCTTTGCCGTACGGAAAGCATTCGTGATGTTATTGCATTCCCGAAAAACTCGGGCGCCAAAGACCTTATGAGTGATGCTCCGGGAGAAGCTTCTCTGCAGCAGTTGAGAGAACTTCACCTGAAAAGCACCGCTCATAAATAAAAACAAATTCTAAAAAATTCAAAAGGTTCAGAATTTAGTTTCTGAACCTTTTTTAGTGCATATTTTTTATAATAATTGGCCTGATTAAATTACATAATCTGCCAATTCACCTGTCGCAGCTTCAACCATATCTGATTTTGCTTCATTATAGGCTTTCAATATTCCTGCAACCGAGCAAGCTGCAGACGGCTGAAAACCGACATAGGCGGTATTACCTCTCATTTCTTTCACCTGCAACAGATATTTATCATGCTGGTCAAAGTCATCTTGTAAAAGAGCTTTCAGTGTAACAACATCATTTGCGCCGTTATTTTCCAATTTTTTTATTGCCTGCTTTAATACTTTCTGATCAAATCCGCTGCCTTCTGCTGCCATGTTATAGCTGTAAGTTCCGCAATAATCGTCATCAACTAAATATACTTTTGAGGTAAATGCAGGTGATATACCTAATCTGTTTATCATAAATTTCTCCTTTTGATTTATATAAATCCCGTAAATATTATTTTTTGCCGGCAAAATAAAAAAGGAGGATAAATATCCTCCTCTACATTTAAAGTATATTGAAACTTACTAGTTTAATGCGCAACCACAAGCACAAACTTCAGCCTTCAATTCATCAGCCTTATCTGTCTGTTCCCACGGAACAAAGATATCAGTTCGTCCCATATGTCCGTAAGCAGCCAGCAATTGATAGAATTTACCGCCGTTCTTAGCAGGAAGTCCACGAAGATCAAACTTGCTGATAATTGAGGCCGGTCTTAGGTCAAAATGTTTTGAAACAAGTGCTGAAATCTCATCATCTGAAATTTTGCCTGTTCCGAATGTATCAACCATGATTGAAACAGGCTCAGCAACACCGATTGCATAAGCAAGTTCAATTTCACATTTTTCTGCCAAACCAGCTGCAACAATATTTTTAGCCACATATCTTGCAGCATAAGCAGCTGATCTGTCAACTTTTGTCGGATCTTTTCCTGAAAAAGCACCGCCGCCATGACGTGAATAACCGCCATAAGTATCTACGATAATCTTACGTCCGGTCAAACCTGCATCTCCCTGAGGGCCGCCTACTACAAATCTGCCTGACGGATTTACAAGAATTTTTGTATCACTGTCAAGTTTTATTTCTTCTGATGCAAATACGTAATCAATTACATATTTTTTAATATCATTTGCAATTATTTCCTGAACTTTTTCATTGTCACAAACTCCGTTAATTTCCGGATCATGCTGGGTTGAGATAAGAACAGTGTGAATCCTTGATGGTTTGCCGTCAACATATTCAACAGTAACCTGTGATTTGCCGTCCGGTCTTAAGTAACTCAAAATACCCTGTTTTCTAACCTGAGCAAGTCTATAGGAAAGTTTGTGCGCAAGACTTATCGGGAGCGGCATTAATTCAGGGGTTTCGTTACAAGCATAACCGAACATAATTCCCTGATCGCCGGCGCCAATGTTTTCAGTTTCGGATACCGAGGTTCCGGCATTGGTCGAACGGGCTTCCAGAGCCTTATTTACACCGCCTGCAATGTCGCAAGATTGTTCATCAATACTTGTCAAAACCGCACAGGTTTTGTAATCAAAACCGCCGCCTGATGTTCCTACATATCCGATATTTTTGATTGTATTTCTTACAACAGACGGAATATCAACATAACAGTCTGCCGTAATTTCGCCGCAAACAAGAGCCATTCCGGTTGTTACAGTCGTTTCTGCAGCAACTCTGGCCTGCGGATATTTTGTTAAAAATTCATCCAAAATAGCATCAGAGATCTGATCGCATACTTTGTCGGGGTGTCCTTCCGTTACTGATTCGGAAGTAAATAAAAAATTTTTTGGTGTCATTTTTTTCTCCTTAATTTGTTTTCTCCGGAGGCTGGTAATCGACTTAGAATACCTGCACCGCCGGAATTTGCCGGTAAGTTTTTTCATTCCGACCCGGCCACTCCATTACGAAACAGTGTAAATCAAAAATTTTTAAAATCAAATAATGTATTAATATATATTACAAGGCCTGTAATATTTTATATTTTAATTATCACGATAAATACAGTAAACGGCTCCAATTAACATGCGTGATATGAAACACTTATTGTTAGCTCATTATTCTCAACATTTATTACTGCCCATCTTAAAGGTTCAATTCCCTTTAGGCGCAAGGTATTTTCTATTTCAATATTATCGTTTGTAAATGGAATTTTTATTAAATCAGATTTTATCATATTGACACTTGATTATAGTTGCCCGACAGCGAAACACGAAACGGAGAAGCCGCCCTCTTGCGGTTGATATCAATCAGCCGATAGCGAGACTCGAACTCGCGACCTACTCATTACGAATGAGTTGCTCTACCAACTGAGCTATATCGGCATTCTTATTCTCTTTTCAACCGGTGTGTTGCTAGAGCAAGCTCTACAAAATTATTAACACCGTTCCGTTTCACTCCACTGGGGGAGCTATATCGGCATGACATATATTATTCTACTCTACTGTAACTGATTTTGCAAGATTTCTCGGCTGGTCAACGTCTTTGCCCAGAAATTCCGCAATATAATATGCCAGAAGCTGAAGTGGAACTATTGCAACAAGTGGTGAAAACAGTTCATCCACCTCTGGCACTCTTATTATATTTTCAAACAAATCATCAAGTTTTGTATCTTTTGAATTTGTAAGAGCAATCATTCTTGCGTTACGGGCCTTGGCTTCTTCACTATTTGAAAGAAGTTTTTCATACACAATACCTTTCATCAATATGGACAAAACAGGCATTGTTTCATCCAGCATTGCAATAGGCCCATGTTTCAATTCACCCGCAGGGTAGCCTGTTGCGTTGATATAGCTTATTTCTTTTAATTTCAATGCACCCTCTAATGCAGTTGGATAATTTATTCCTCTTGCAACAAATATAAAATCTTTTGTTGAGGAATAAATTCTTGCACATTTTTGGATACTATCTGTGTTGGCAAGAATTTGTTCAATTTTTTGAGGAAGAAGCATCAATTCCGTTTTCAAGTTAGTAAGTTCCGCTTTCGGCGCACTTTCTTTAATTTCTGACATATAAAGAGCAAGAAGATAAAATGCCATCAGCTGTGCAGTGTAAGATTTAGTAGCAGCAACAGAAACTTCAATACCTGCATTGACAGGAACAAGACTGTCAGCTTCGCGGGCCATTGCGCTGTCCGGCCTGTTTGTAATAATCAGAATGTGCGAGCCTTTAGCTTTTGCCTGTTTTATGGCTGTAAGTGTGTCAGCTGTTTCACCCGATTGTGAAACTCCGATTACTAGAGTATGCTCATCAGTTACATTACGGCGGTAAATATATTCACTTGAGGCTTCAACATCAACCGCTATTCCGCAATAACTTTCTATTACATATTTGCCGATCATCGCCGCATGCAATGAGGTTCCACAGGCTATAATCTGAATTCTATTCAACTTTTTCAAAGTTTCTTTTGTAAGTTTAACCTCATTCAAAATTATATCTTCATCAGGTGCATGAAGCTTTCCGACAAGAATATTTCTTATAACATCCGGCTGTTCATGGATTTCCTTGAGCATATAATGTTTGTAGCCCATTTTGCTAAGTGCAACCGGTTCCCAAGGAAGCATCTCTATTTTAGGATTAAGTTTGCAGCCGTCAGAATTCATCAACACCATTTGCTCCGGGGTTAAAACAGCAATCTGGTTATCTGATAAATATACAGCCTTTTTGGTATGCTTAATAATTGCTGGAACATCTGAAGCCGCAAAAAATTCTTGTTCACCGATTCCTACAAGCAAAGGAGCGTTTCGCTTTGTAATCACAAGCGTTTGCTTACAATCATTGTGCATAACACAAAGAGCATAAGCGCCTTCTATTTCTTTAGTTGCAAGCCTTACTGCTTCTGCTAGATTTTTTGTTGATGCATATTTTTTTGCAACCAGATGTGCAACGATTTCTGTATCCGTTTGCGAGCGGAAAACACAGCCTTCTTTAGATAAAGCTTCCCGTAATTCTTTATAATTTTCAATTATTCCGTTATGAACAATAACAAGGTTTCCACATGTACAGGTATGCGGATGCGCATTTAAAACTGTAGGTGCACCATGGGTTGCCCAGCGTATGTGCCCTATTCCCATTGTTGATTTTTCAAATTCGCCTCTGTGTTTTTGAAGTTCTTCTCTTAGGTTGTTCAACTTGCCGACTGCTTTATAAACCTTGATTTCATCCTCGCACATAACAGCAACACCTGATGAATCATAGCCTCTGTATTCAAGCTGTTCAAGGCCGTCCACAAGAATATCCATTACTGATTTATAACCTACATATCCTACTATTCCGCACATATTAAATCTCTCCAAAAAATATCGTCTGTAATTAAAATTATAACATTAAAATATTTATTTTAAATTACGTTTATAAAAGTTTTATATCAGGCTTAGTTTATAACAGATATTAGTTATTACAAGATGCGCAAGAATTCATTTTTTGTTTGGACTAGGGCATGAATTTTGAAATCTTATCAAAAAATACCCTTGAAGCGTCAAGTGCCACATTAATTGTATTTTGTGCAATCTCAGGCCATTTGGTTTTGTTGCGGCGGGTTGGATATTCGACATTTCTTGTGTAATTTGCCACGCTCATAAATATGTCGTCAAAAGTATCTGTTTTAAATTCTATCGGCGTTTTTTTAGCATTTTTGATAAAAGTATCTTCGTTATTCATAATAAATTCTTCAAAATCTTTGTGCATTTTTTGATCATGCCATTTTTGAAGAATATTGCCGCGCTGAACATGAAGCCCCACACTCATATCGTCAAGAAAATGTTTAGCCCGACCGGCCTCGTCAGCCATTTCGCTGAACCTGCAATACTTTGAAGCTTCCATAAAGTTATTCATGTGCTCATTAAATTTTGACCTTGCATTATGTTGTCCGTCGAAATCAAAAAAGCTTTCTCTAGGACGAAACATATTTTGATCAGGATAATAAAAATGTGTATTACAATGAAACCCAATCTCTTCAAAGTCAGGTTTTACAACCGCATTTTGAATTATCGGGGCATAATTCCTGAGCTTGGGGTATTCTTCACGAATCATTTTCTGTACAATTTTTTTGTGAGTATTGCTGTTCAATCCGAAACTTATACCATGCTGATTGTTTGCTATATTCATATCCATATAGCAATATTACATCTAATTTTATTATTCCACAAATTGTTAAGCAATTAACTTAAATTTTTCTGCTTACTTGCAGGATTTTTTGCCGTTCCAGGAAAGCCCGTCGCAGTGCAGATAGTCCATATTTTCAAACGCAAGCACCCACGCTGCACAGCCGTAACCGCTTCCGCTTCTTGAACAGGTAGAAAAAGGCATAACTCCTGATGTTTCTTCAACACTACCCACTGGAACAATCCCATATTTAGTCCAGTAAAAAACGAAAACATCACGTCCGTATGTACTAGGATTTTGCCGTGCATTTACATCAACCATAATTTCAAAACAAACATTTTTTAAAGCATTTGTCGTTCCACGGACTATTGAACAATCAAAAGTATAACGATCATCCATATTTGCTCTTAATAAAGTTCCGTCTTCAAGTATAAGAGGCGAATTACCTATTCTGTAAGATGAATTGCCGTCTTCTGTACCGTTAAGCAATTTATATAGAGGATTTTGACAGTATGAGTCCTTGCAGACCTGCAATTTTCTCAAATATTTGCTGAATATATTTTGAATAGTGCCGGAACGATCGAGACTTCCGTCCTCATTATACACATATCCCCATTCTGCAGGTGTTCCGTCTTTTTCTGATACAAAAACATATAATTGAGATAAGGTTGAATAAACTTTTTTCAGTCGGTTAATTGTTACTTTTTCCTGATATTTTTGCACCAGAGCCGGCAGAGTCATTGCGATTAAGATACCTAATATTCCGAGGGTTATCAGCACCTCGGCCATCGTAAACCCTTTCAGGAGCTTATTTGCGGGTGCCCCCCCCCCCCCTAAATCCTTGTCCTGTCATATTTTTAACTCCTTTCACTTTGTCTATATTTTATATATTAACATTTGCGCTCTGCTTTTTCAAGTTCTTAAATTTTCAAAAATGCAAAGCCTTATTCAGACTTTGCATTTCACAGTATCGTAAGAGAAAGTTTATTTATGTTTATTACTCCTGCGCGGCCGGAATCCGTTCGAACTTAATTTCGTCGTTTTCAACATCAATTTTAACCTTGTCGCCGCTTAAGAAGTTCTGTGACAAAATCATTTTTGAAAGAGGATTTTCTACCATCTGTCGGATTACCCTCTTAAGAGGTCTTGCACCGTAAACAGGATTGTAGCCTCTGGTTGCCAGAAATTCTTTTGCTTCCGGTGTAACTTCAAGCCCCAGTTCCTGATCCTTAAGCAGTCTTCTCAAGTAATCCATCTGGATATCGACAATCTTTGACAAATCCTGAAGAGTAAGTGCCTTAAAGAAGATTGTTTCATCAATACGGTTCAGAAATTCAGGTTTGAAGCGGCTCCTTAGAACAGCCATAACCTTTTCTTTTGTTTCGTCGAATTCTTTTGGCGAAACCATGTTATTTAAAGTATTTTCAAGAATTATGTCGCTTCCGATGTTTGATGTCATAATAATCAAAGTGTTCTTGAAGTCAACAGTCCTGCCCTTTGAATCAGTCAAACGTCCGTCATCAAAAATTTGAAGCATGATGTTGAAAACATCCGGATGTGCTTTTTCAATTTCATCAAAAAGAACAACCGAATAAGGTTTTCTTCTGACTGCTTCTGTCAGCTGACCGCCTTCTTCGTATCCGACATATCCGGGAGGTGCTCCGACTAATCTTGCAACATTATGTTTTTCCATATATTCAGACATATCTATTCTTATTAGAGCATCCTCGTCGTTAAACATAAATTCTGCAAGGGATTTGGCAAGTTCTGTTTTTCCGACACCGGTCGGGCCCAAGAAAAGAAATGTACCAATCGGACGTTTCGGATCTTTCAAGCCAGAACGAGCACGGCGGATTGCATCGGAAACAGTTTCAACAGCCTCATCCTGACCGATTAGACGTTTGTGAAGAATGTCTTCCATATTAACCAGTTTTTGTTTTTCGCTTTCGACGAGTTTGTTTACCGGAATTCCTGTCCACTTGCTGACAACGTTTGCTATATCTTCGTCATCAATTTCTTCTTTCAAAAGTTTATTATCGGTCTTTTCTTTTGACTGGCATGCCTTTAACTGTTTTTCCAGTTCAAGAAGTTTACCGTACTTGAGTTCAGCCGCTGTCTGCAAATCAGTGTTGCGTTCGGCTTCTTCAATTTTCTTCTTAACCTGATCAATTTCATCCTTAATTGCTGCTTCGCCTGTAATTGAAGCCTTTTCCTTTTCCCATTGCACCTTCAAGACATTAATTTTGCTCTCTAGTTCATTAATTTGTTTTGTAATATCATCAACTTTAGCTTTAGCCTCATCGCTTGTTTCTTTCTTCAATGCCTCACGTTCAATTTCAAGCTGAATTTTCTGTCTTAACATAGTATCGATTTCTTCCGGCATTGAATCTATTTCAATACGCAAGGCGGAAGCGGCTTCATCAATAAGGTCGATTGCTTTATCCGGCAAAAATCTGTCTGTAATATATCTGTCTGAAAGTTTGGCTGCCTGAATAAGGGCACTGTCCAGAATACGAATTCCGTGGTGAACTTCGTATTTTTCTTTCAAACCTCTCAAGATACTGATTGTATCTTCAACAGAAGGTTCATCAACCAATACAGGCTGAAATCTTCTCTCCAGAGCCGGATCTTTTTCTATATATTTGCGGTATTCATTGATTGTTGTGGCACCGATTGTTCTTAAAACACCACGCGCAAGCATTGGTTTTAATAGGTTTCCGGCATCCATTGAACCTTCGGTTGCACCGGCTCCGACGACCGTATGAAGCTCATCTATAAACATTACAATTTCGCCGTTTGACTCCTCAACTTCTTTCAATACGGCTTTCAAACGTTCTTCAAACTCGCCTCTGAACTTTGCGCCTGCAACAAGAGCACCCATATCAAGAGAAACGAGTTTTACATCTTTAAGGCTTTCAGGAACATCTCCTCTTACAATTCTCTGTGCCAAACCTTCAACAATTGCGGTTTTACCTACCCCCGGTTCTCCTATCAAAACAGGGTTGTTTTTTGTTCTTCTGTTCAGAACCTGAATAATCCGGCGGACTTCTTCATCTCTGCCGATTACAGGGTCTAACTTTCCTTTTCTTGCAAGCGCCGTCAAATCTGTTGAATATTTTTCAAGCGCTTTCATATTTTCTTCTGCATTTTTATTATCCACTTTTTTATTACCTCTTATCTTTTTCATTGCATTTAAAACTTTATTTGAATCAACTCCAAAATTTTTCAAAACAGTCTGAATATTGCTGTTGTCGAGTTTTGCCATAGCAAGAAGAATTGATTCAATGCTAACAAACTCATCCTTCATTTCTGCTGACTGCTGCTCTGCAATATCAAGAAGTCTGTAAGTCTGGTTTGAGAGAAACATCTGCTGTGCATTTACCGGTCCCGAAATTTTCGGGAAAGAATTAACAGCGCCGACGATTTTGTCGATAAAGCTCTGATTCAAAAGCTTCAATTCCGTCAAATAATCCTTTATAATCCCGTTATCCTTAATCATTGCAAGCATAATATGTTCCGGCTGCAACTCCGAATTGCTGTGAGAATTCATAATTGCGCTTGCGGATGACAATATTTCCTGAGAATAATTGGTAAACTTATTTATATCTGCCATAAAATCAACTCCTTTTTACAAACAAGATCGAGATTCTTCGCCTTAGCTAGAATGACATACAAAATCTTATATTCTTATTTTAACGTTGATTTTAAAAAAGTCAGAGATTGTTAATGTTTAATTAATTATTTGTGTTTTTGAATAATTAAATCATATATCTAAAAATCAGGGTACAATTTTAATATCAAAAGACGTAAACTTTTTTTGAAAAATCTGAATAGGCTTGGACTGGTTTTACTTATGTTTGAGTTAGATTCAAAAGGGGCAAGTGCCTTCCTATGGGCAAGGCCCTACAATTACTGCTCATTAGAATTGTACATATTGCTTAACTAATTGATACCAGATATAATAATGTTATACAGAAGTAGAGGTAATTTATCAATGCATAATTTGACTCCGAGCATTTTTTACTTGGATTTTGGTTTCCTTAAAATTAAAAAGGTTCACACCTGCATTATTATTTTAATATCCATTATATTTAAGAGCCAAATAAGATTTATGCTTCACGGTCACAAGAAAAAGAATTACTTCATTTGTTTGGGCACTAACTGTTTCCCGCGTAAAATGCTTTCTAGAATAGGTATAAAGCCTCGAAAAAAAGAAGGAGAACTCAGTTGCCCATTTGATTTATGCATAACTGAAGTCAACTCTATTGCGCAAATTCTTGAAAATGAATTCAGTGATTATCTGGAAAATATTGTATATAACACTCAAAATCCACAAAACAATAAAAGTCTTAGGTACAGGAACATAAAATATGACATTAATTATATACATGACGGCTGCTTAAAGAACATTGAAGAACTGAAACTTCGATACAAAAAACGTATAGAAAATTTTATTAACCTATCAGCAAATCAAAAAGAAATCGCATATTTATTATGTGTGTTTAACAATGAATTTACAACTGACGATATAAACAGCATCTATAATTCACTAAAAAAATACAGAAAGAATAAACCCTTTAAATTTGCCGTTTTTTCTTTTTCTGATAACTATACAAATACAAAAGCAAAACTTAACTCCGAAATAATATACAAAGAATATATTCCTCAATGCGGAAGCTATGCGTATCAGCAAAACTGGTTCAGAGGTGCACTAACATATAATGAACAGACCTTTCTAGCATTTTACAAAGATGTTTGTAAATTGTAAAAAATTTGCCCATGCAGGTCATTAATGCTAAAAATATTGTATGAAAAAGACAGTTATTGCATATTTACACACCCACTGGGACAGAGAATGGTACAGAGAATTTGAGGTTTTCAGACTCAGACTTTTAAGAGTTTTTGACAATGTTCTTGAAATGCTTGAAACAGGCAAAATTCCGTCATTTTATTTTGACGGACAGGTTGCGGCACTTCTTGATTACCTTGAAATCCGTCCTGAAAAAGAACAGCTTGTCAGAAAGTTTATAAAAGAGAAAAAGCTGTTTATCGGGCCTTTTTACTGTCTTATTGATGAATATTTGACTGACAGAACTGTTTTTGAAAAAAACATTGAAATCGGCTTGAAAATTGCAAAAGACTTCGGCTGCGAAGATTTTATCGGATATTTTGCCGACACATTCGGACACAGCAAAAACATCCCGCCGATTATGCAAAAATACGGAATAGACAAAATTATGGTCTGGCGGGGAGTTCCTGATTTGCCGTCTGAATTCATCTTCAACGGAGTGAATACAGTGAACATGGTCAGAGGCTATTTTATGGACACTTTCTCAGCGCCTAAATCCATTGAAGAAAAAGCGGAAGATTTGCGGTCTAATCTTGACAAAATCGCCGCAAAATCAGGCGACTATGTACTTTTACCCATCGGCGCCGACCATCTTGGTGTTGAACCAGATATTGCTGAACAAATAAAAAAAGTAAACAAAATTCTTAAAAAAGAAAAAAACGGATTCAGCTATGAAATTAAGCTTTCTGATCCTTTTGAATATTTTAGATATGCATTCTCGGAAATTGCACTAAATGGCGAAGGAAAGCATATCAGAGTCATTGATTCCAAAGAAATTCCCGAATGGAATGATGAATTGCGGGATAATTCCAAAACATTCATTCTTCCGGGATGTTATTCGGCAAGAATGCGGCTTAAACAATACAGAGCAGAAGCTTCTTACAAACTTGAACAGGCTGACAAACTACAGAAGCATCTGAATGCAAATTACGACGGAATAATAAAATATGCATACAAACTTCTGATACAAAATCAGGCTCATGACAGCATCTGCGGATGCTCTACAGACGCAGTTCATCTGGAGAACTACACCAGATACGAAAAAATTCTCCAAATTGCAAATACAATTATTGAAGAGTTAGGTTTTACGTCCCCGGAAGCCGCCAAACTAATCAAAAACAGCGGATATAAGTTTCTCGCAACTGAATCAGAAAAAGGCTTTGATACCGTTGCTATGTTTAAAGGATTTGACAGCAAAATTCTTAATGACACACAAAAAATACCGGTAACAGAAGATTACAGAGATATTTTTGTACTCAGGAAAACTTTTGATTACAAACCTGAAGTTAACATGGATATATCAGCAGACCGAATTACTCTTAACGGAATAGGCATAAGTTTTGTAAGATGCAAAGATTTCGGCGACACATACAACTTCGGGCCTTTAAGAAACGACAGCGGAGAAAACGCACAGTTTCTTGAAATAACCAAAATAGAAGAACAGGATGCTTTTCTTATAAAATCAACATTTTTTGACATAATACTGAGAAGAACGCAAAGCCTTGTAAACTTTAGAATTGAATGGAATAATCAATTTTGTGACATGCTCTGGCAGGCAAAAATTATGCTGCCGAATCCGGTAACAAAAACATTCTCCGAAGACATGAATACTATCATTGAAAGAACTTTTGACCCGTATTATGACATCCGCCGGCACTTTCCGCAGACAAAAGGGATTGAGACAAGAACAAACTTTGCCCCGATGCAAAGATATGTTGGTGCTCAAGGTGTAGGGATTATAACAAAAGGATTAACAGAATATGAAGTCAATGAAAATTCAATACTGATTACACTTTTGAGAAGTACTGGAATGATATCAAACCCGAAAAACACAACCCGCACAACACCGGCAGGCCCGCCGATAGAAGTTCCTGGGGCTCAACAGCTGGGCTTCAACCGTGCAGAATTTGCAATCGGAACCTTTGAGCCTGATGATTATTTAAAATACGTTCATGAAATTTATCCGCAGATTGTACCTAATGCATAGCCAATATATAGATGTGCCTCAGGCTGAAGCAAAACTAATAACTTTCCCAGCGGCTTGACTTAATTCTTTAAAGTTTCGACCTTCACCGCCCAAAAGCGCCTTCGTCA
>CALUVL010000019.1 GCA_944324225.1 Candidatus Gastranaerophilales bacterium | reverse complement strand
CCTTCGGTGGTACTGTTTCTTACTATTATTATACGCTATTTCTCGTCAAAAATCAACCATTTGTTGTGACAGAGCCTCCGATAAATTCAGAATCTGTTATTGTTGTATCTGTTATGTTGCCTATTTTTAAAGCTCCGCCTTGAGCATAACCGCTATGGTTTTTTCCATCTGCGATATTATTAAGAAAACGTACATTCGAAACCGTTCCTGAAGAATCATCAACAAAAACTGCGTCAAAGAAAAGTGCAGATTCTACTGCATTTTGTATAGTACCGTCTTTTACGGTAAAGTGGAAATAGCCTGACTCTCTTGCATCTGAACTCAAAATTGTATATTCAACATCTTTTTGTGTATTAGCGATTTGAACATCAATTGTTTTATTATTAAGGTTAAGAACAATATTAGAATTGCCTTTTGCAAGGGCTCTTTCAAGAACTCCTGATTCAACAATATTAGAAGTAAGTGTTATTGTTGTATCACCTGTTGCATTATCAATCGCCGATTTAAGCGCTGACCAATCAGCAACAGAAACCTCCGTCGCACTTGTTTTTATAGAAACACATAACAGCATTGACACTATAGCTGCAATTGCTAATGTTCTTTTTGATAACCTCTTCAAATCCATTCTTTATTCCTCATGTTTTATCTTTTTTATAACTCCACAAAAGCAAAAACACCCCTACAACAAAGTTGCACAGAGGTGTTTTAAAATTTCATTCGTTCACTGCCCGAATATAAACTCTTTTTCATCACGCTTTCTTAAGTTATTTCTTCATCACTTCCTTATTTTTCATAACAAAATTATTATTTAGTTAAGAAAAGGAAGAACCCCTGATTTTATTGCCAATTCGGATTATAAAAATTTGTAGTAAAAATTTTTCTTAACTTATTTTTTTTATATACATAATTAGCATGATTTTTTATTAAAAGATAAATATGTTTTAAAAATTACATACACAACTATAATTAAGCAATAACAGTATTTTTGAAGCTTTGTAACGAATTCTTTACATAATAAATTAATAGTGATTTATTTTGTAATTCATGATAATATTAGTTATATTTCGTTTTTCTTAACTAAATAATAATTTTGTTATAAATAATTTATGTTAAGTTAAAGTTTCAAAGAATAAAATTTGAGTAACTTTCTTCAATTTGGGACTGTTCAATTCCAATGTATCTTAATGTGACTTCAGGATTAGAATGATTAAAAATTTTTTGCAAAATAGCTATGTCTTTAAATTGTTTATAATGGTGGTATCCAAAGGTTTTTCTTAAAGTATGAGTTCCAATATTTTCCTCTATTCCTGCTTTTTGAGAAACATTTTTTAATATCATATATGCGCCTACCCGCTCCAGTCTGTTATTAAACTTTGTTTTGAATAACGGTTCGTCATTTGTTCTATTTTTGGTATATTCATCTATTATTGATTTTAGCTTTGTATTAATCGGAAATTTTTTAAATTTTCCGGTTTTCTTTTCTCGTATTGTTATATGAGTTTTATTCTTAACATCTCCGACATTCAGTGCCAAAATATCAGATATCCTTAATCCGCTATTTGTACCCAAAACAAAAAGCAATAAATCTCGTAAACCTCGCTTTTTAAGAAAATTTTCAAGAGATACTATATCTTGCTTTTTTCTAATTGGCTCTACTATGTTCATTTAAATCCTCCTTTTATAAAATAAATTTGCGTTTTAAAACCATAAATATTTTAAAACAATGACAACAAGCATTATAAAAGTCACTATTCAAAATTTAAAAATGATAAAATCCGGTTAATGAAGGGTGATAAAAAACAATGAATCGCTACTGAATATAGGTATAAATGGAATTTAAAAACATAAATTATGCTATTCGCAATATGCAAAGATTTAAGATTTGATAAAAATAATAATTTGGAATTTTAATATGCAATTGAATTTATTCAATAACTTCTATTGTATTTTCAACAAACTCCCAGTGATATCCATAGGAGGTTTTTTGTTTGCCCTTGCAGGCTTGTCTAATTAAATTCATATCGCAATAATAGTTTTCTCTTACAAAAGCAACCCAATTACTTGCTGCTCTTACATTTTCAAATATTTGTCCTGTTTCAATGCATCTGACTTTTTTAGATTGTTCTTGCAATGATCTGAATGGTTTTATTTTTTCCATAAGAAGATTAAACATCTCCGAAGATATTTTATAACTTCCCATTTTAATATCTTCTTGCTTTAGAATTACCGTATATATTTTCTCGGATTTTATAACCTTGTTGTATAAAATCCTGTAAGGTTCTAATTCCTTTTGTATTTCATAAAAAATCTCTTGTGTAGGTCTGTAAGTACCTATATGGACATATTTTTGTTTAAGTGTAACTGTACATCTGTTTTTCGCTTTCGTAGTCATAAATCTCCTCTCTTATTGCTTCGCATAAATCATTTTTGTGTAATAGCCCCATTTGTAATCCCATATAAATCGCATCAATAGCGGTGTGAATTTCGCCAAGAAAGCAATACAAACGCCATTTTTGCATTCTTGTATTTGAAAGAGACAGTCCCATTTTTCTTGCAATTTGTTTATTCTTATAACCTTTTGCCATCAGGATCAAAATTTGGTGTCTTCTATCAGTCATAGTTGCTCGATGCTTGTACATATTTTTCCTTTCAATTCGTTTAATGGATTA
The DNA here is from genome assembly GCA_944324225.1 of Candidatus Gastranaerophilales bacterium. GTDB lineage: Bacteria > Cyanobacteriota > Vampirovibrionia > Gastranaerophilales > Gastranaerophilaceae > Scatenecus. Next base: position 36,473 of record CALUVL010000019.1, on the reverse strand, counting down.
CATTTTAACCATTTTGTAAGGCAATTTTTTTATGCCGAAAAAACTAGACATTCGGGGAATTGTTTTACAACTTTTTGACTGGTACATTACAAAAAGAAAATACATTGAAAATTTTGGAAACATTGATTGTATAATAGTTTCAGAGACTTTTTAATTTAATGTCTTACAAAATGGTTAAATTGTAAGGCAAATAAAATGTAATGCAATGACTCTGATAGAGAGGGTTTTGCACTATAAAATAAAGTTGGAGTAACTGTAGTCAATCTGGTCTTGTTCTATGCCAATGTATCTTAAAGTTATCTGCGGACTTGAGTGATTGAATATTTTTTGCAGGATAACCACATCTTTAAATTGTTGATAATGGTGGTAACCAAAAGTCTTTCGCATTGAATGCGTACCGATTCTTTCTTGAAGTCCGGCTTTTTCGCACGCATCACGAATTAAATAATATGCAGTTACTCTGTCGAGCCGATGCCGCCAGTGAGATAAAAACAAAGGTTCTGCGTTCCGCCTGCCTTTAACAAAATCCTCAATCATTGGTTTTAAGCGGTCATTAATCGGAAATTTTTTAAACTTCCCTGTTTTCTTTTCAACAATTTGAATATGAGTTTTATTTCTTACATCGCCGACATTTAATGACAGCAAATCAGAAATTCTCAAACCGCAGTTTGTACCGAGGACAAAAAGCATTAAATCTCTCTGACTCTGTTGTGCTAAGACTTTTTCAACTTTTTTGATATCAGATTTGTTTCTGATGGGTTCTACTGTAGTCATTTTCTCTCTCCTTTCCTTTGACTTACAAACTATTCAGGGGTTTAATCCCCCTAAAAAATTTTCGGTCATACTAAGGATTTCTTCAAAATCTTCAGGGGTGAGTTGCAGGTATGGACGTGCAGGGATTTCAACCGATTTATTCCGCCCTGCCTGTCCACCGAGTTGGTGTATTGCTGCGTATTCAAGGTTTGAGCCTATAACCGCAGAATCGTTATCGTAATAAGTATTAACAGAGGATGCGAGCTGACCTGATACCTGCAAAATCATGCCGGGCCACTGTTTATTTTTAGTCCGCTGTTTTATTGTTGATTCAGATAGTTCAGTCCATTTATCAGGTCTGCCCTCGTTTTTAAAATTTTCTTCTGTTGAATATGCGAAAATCCCTGCGATGTTTTTCATTAAAGGCCGCAGGTTTTCACTTCTTTGAGCCAAATCAAGGAGTCTTGATTCGACTTCTTTGTTATCAATTTTTATTTCAATAGAGTCAGACATTTTTAAATAATTCTTTTATAGGGTAATTAGCAATCAGCAGTTCTTTATATACCTTATTCGCCCTGCTAGTACCCTCACGATTGTTAATTCCGTTCTGCCTTTCAACTTCAATCATCTCAAAGCCTTTGTATAATTCTCGGACTTTTGGAGAATCATCGTATGAGAGCAGAAAACGCCCTTTGATGCTGCCTAAAACATCTCTTAAACGTTCGTGGTCAAAGTCTGCTGTAGAGGTTACTTCATAACCGCAACCTGAAGTGTACGGCGGATCGCAATAGAAGAAAGCACCTTCAAAATCGTATTGTTTAATCAATTTTTCAAAGTCACGATTTTCAACCATAACTTTATCAAGGCGTTTGTGGATTGCATCAATTTTTTCTAAAACATTTCGTTGGGATTTCGATGCACCGCCTGAAGATTTTTTTACAGTTCCGAAAGTATCACCACGCCCTCCGAATGAACGTGTGATTAAAAACAGAAACTGTGCGGCTTTTTGGATATCTGTAATAAAAGTTCCGTTCAAAAATTGGAAGAACATCTCACGTGAGCCTAAAAGATACTGCAATTCTTCTTTTAAAGCATTCGGGTGGTATTTTACAATCCTGAAAAGATTAACCAATCTTCCGTCAAGGTCGTTGTATATCTCCAAATCAGCCCAACGGTCTTTATAAAACAAAACCCAACCGGCACCGCCGAATGGTTCAATGTATGATTGAATATCCGTAGGAACTAACGGTGCAATACGTTTGCGGAGTAATCTTTTTCCGCCAACCCAGTTTAATAAACTTTTTTTATCAACTGTCATTCAAAACTCCTTTAATTATTATTCAAATAGCGTTCAAATATCGTTTAAACCCGATGCGGGATTATGAGACCACCCGACATCAGGTGCAATCTTTTTACCGGTAAGAGGGTCTGTATAAACAGTAACGGGCTTATACTCACCCGATTTTTTAGAAACTAATCTCATCTCTTGAGACAAAGTACCTGTGGAATTACCCGGCTTTGCATCTTTCTTTTTGAGGTTATAACCTGAAAGAGCGTTAACTCTGCAACGGCATCTCCAACCGTTCGGTGGGTAAAAACTTGCCCAGAAAGGATCATCATATCTGTAAATTAATCCATGCAGTTGTGCGTGTTCGGGTCTTGTTCTGTTATCAAGGACAGCAACGTATTCCCAATACGGTCTATTGTCCACATTATCCATCTGAGTTTTATACCGTCCTGTCATATATGAAGTCTGCATATTAACGGCATAGATGGTTTTTAATCGGTACATTGAACCAAGCTGAACTTTTTCTGCGTTGCCTTGAGTATCAACAATAATCTGTTCTCCCCACCATCCCTTCTTTTGCAGGGTTGGTTTAAGTTCTTTTTGAAACTCTTTGAATGTTTTTCCCTCAGACAGGGCTTTATCCAAAGCAGAGCGAATATCTTTTAGAATATCCTCACGCATAACTTTAGCGACTGTGAAAGTCTTTTTATGAGCATCTTGCCAGAGTTCGTACCAATCCCAAGTGAAAGTTTGACCTTTCCGCCTGAAATATTTTATTGCCGCCGCCGGAGCAAGTTTAAATAAGCCTTTGAGTTCGACCATTCTCGACCTCTGCCGCTTGGTTGCTCGCATTAAACGGGTCTGCGGTCTTGGACTTCTCCAAGCCCTCCGCCCTCTGCTCGCAATCCGCGATTTTTCTTGCAACAGCTTCAACAACATTTACGGTTACGGCATTGCCTGCCATCTTGTATAAACGACAATCTGCCAGTCCGATTTCACGTGCTTTCTCTAGCATTTCATCAGGAAACCCTTGAAGTCTTAAGCACTCAAGCGGAGTTAACCTTCTGATTCTGTATCCGTCAATAGTTCCCATATTGCAGTTTGTATCAAGAGTCTGAGAGCAGCCTTTACCAACTCTTCCACGTCTTGTTTTAGAATGAGGGAAAGCAAGATTTATTCCGTCTCCTGGGATTGCCTCATCGTAACCTTTTTTAGTACCGTTCCTCACACGCATTAAAGGAGTATCTCCTGCAACCAAAAGTGTTTGAACAGTATCAGAAGGACGATATTTGTCATAACGTACCCTGTTTACAAAATACAAACCTGTTTTAGCACCGAGTCCGCCGCCATTTGCAGTAAGACAGGAACTTAAACCGTCCGGTAAATAAATTCTGTTACCTTGAGGTGTCTTGGGACTTAATGGATGTTTATTGAGCGTGCTAATATTTTCGATTCCATCCGGGGTGAGAGGAAATATTTTTCCGGCACATCCTTTTCCATAACATCCAACAATGTACACTCTCTCCCTGTTTTGAGGAACTCCGAAGAACTTAGAATTAAGTAATTGCCATTGCACTTGATACCCAAGGTCGGTGAGAATTTTAAGTATTGTTTGGAAAGTTTTTCCACTGTCGTGATTAAGTAAGCCTTTAACGTTTTCGAGTATAAAATATCGGGGTCTTTTGTCTTTGAGAATCCGTGCGACTTCAAAAAACATTGTGCCTCTAGTGTCTTCAAATCCGCGTCTTTTTCCTGCAATTGAGAAAGATTGGCAAGGAAATCCTCCGCAGAGAATGTCGAAGTCGGGCAATTCTTCTGTGTTGATTGTTCTGATGTCATCAAAAAATAACTCCTCTTCAGTATTAAAATATGCTTTGTATAATTTGTTGGCATATTCGTCATTATCACAATAGCCGATACTTTTAAAACCGGCTCTTTCAAGTCCGATTCTAAAACCGCCTATACCGGAAAATAAATCCAAAAACGTTAATTGCTTATTCAAGACCATCACTCCTCCCTTGCAGTTCACACAGGAAAAGTGCCTTTTGAAGGGATTGCTCAAACTTCTTTGAATGCAGGTTTTTATCCGTTAAAAGTTCGTAAGCCTCATCGAAGTCATCACAGTCCTCAAGCAGTGAAATTAAAGGCGAAAGCATCTGTTGAGCCTGTTCATTTAATTTCTTTGTTGAAATAAACTCAAGCAGATTTTCTATCTGGTCTTGCCCTGGAACGGACGGCTCGTTTTCCTTGAATTCCTTAAACTGAGAATTTGTTGCAGGGATAACATCTTCTCGGATATAAAAATCCTCATCTTCAAGACCGTATGCCTTGATAAAATAATCTTTCGTAAATTTAACACCCGTTTCAGACAAAATTTTATCCCTCTGAGCAAGTGTCAAATCCACTTCTTCAGGTGCATACATTTCAAATACAGGGATCTCTTCATTTGAGAAATTGATTTCATAAATCCAACGGATAAGTTGGTTTATAACACTTTCAACGAGTTTTTTGTCTGAATCAATAATGTCCTGACGGACTGCCATGTGCGTATTTGCCGCAGCATAACTTCCTGTTGAGCCTATTTCTGTTGTAAGGGTTTGTCCTAATATGGCTTTTGAAATTTCGGAATTCATTTTGTCGATGAGTTTTTCATAAATCTCGGCAGATGAAGATTTGTTTGCCTCTTGGATTTCAACAGAAGAATCATCAGGAATAACAGCGATTGCATCCTGAACCATATCCTCTAACATATCGGCAAGAGTGGTTGTTTCTTCTCTTGATGCACCTCGTGGGTGTTTGCCTATCAAATGAGGCATTCCGTATTTTTCAGTAAATACTACCCAAAACTTCAGCCCGCCTTTTTTGAATGTTACAGACCAAAAGACACGAGATAATGTTCTCTCGCCATATGGGTTGTTGTAACTCGGATTATTTTGAGCAAGCAGAAATTTTTTATCCGGAACAATTTCACCATAGTAATTTTCTTTAGTTCTGAATTTTAGATTATTGTCATCGTCAAAACAAAACCATTCCGGCGGCTTTGCAATAATTTTTTCAGGCAGAACGTGTCCTGATTTTGTTTTCTTCCAGATAATCTCTAAAGGCTGATAACCAAACTGCGTTGCATCAAGAATATCATTTATTAATTTATGAATATCCAGTTTTTTAAGTAATTCTTCAATCGCCTCAGCGTTTTTATCTTTATCCAAACCTCGATTAATTTCCCAATCGAGAGATAAAACACCTGCTTTTCTTGATTGAGTGCAGGCAAAAACGTGCGGATCGCAAAGCAATTCCTTATAAATCCTAATATCCTTGCCCTGTTTTCTGAGAACAATATCAGGGTCGGGGAGAATGTTTGCCAGAGAATAAAAGTTTAATGCACGTTTTCGGGTCGCAATTTCTTCTGACAAACTTTTTTTAGAGTTTGCTTTTTTAAGAATAGAATTGTCTGTCATTAAGCCCCCGTATTCTTTTTGAACGTGGCGAGCATATCGACCATTCCGACTTTGTAGATATTTTCAAGAACATCTATTTCAAAAATCTCCACTCCATCAACGATTAACTTGGCATAGGTTACAGCCATAGTTGTTTCATATTCGGCATTTTCCTGCGGTTTAATATTACCGAGAGGAAATTCTTTAAAAGTTCCGATTAAAAAAGCAGTGGCAGGAACTTCCTTAATTCTTCCCGTTCCGTTGTAGGTTTCAAGGTTGGCTCTAACCTGTATCATTGTTGCTAAGAACGGATTAGAACATATAGCCATAACACTCGGATAAAGTGCATTCCACTTAATCTTGCATTCAAGTTTGTCGATCCCGGCAAAAAATTCAGCAGAACCAACCATACCAAGAGCCTTATGCTCTGCCATTTTATGCTTAATCTGCGGAAGCTGAACTTCTTCAGCACGTCCGAGCAGGTTGATGCCGTTCATATAAACATTGGCATTGGTTAATTTATTAATCTCTATTTTCGACATTAGTGTAAAAACTCCTTAAGACTTCTTGAAAAGACCGCAATCCCTAATCTCCACGTCTGAATAGTGCATAATGACATACTCCTTGCTGATGGCTTGGATTAAGGGACATTTGTAGATGTTTTTGCAGTTAAAGCAAATGTCCGCACAATCGGTGCGCACCTCTAAAACTCCTCTGTCGTTAACGATTGCGTACATTTATGAACCGCCCAGAGATTTCAACAATTCAATATTGATGAACGATTCAAACGTAATTCTTTCAGCCGGAGTCGGAGGCATAAATTCGATGTCAAACGTTAAATGTCCGTTTGCGATTTCCGTTGCAGGGTTTTTATCCTGGTTGAATGTACATTTACCGTCAATCAATGCACCTCGACCGATTAACGTTCTAATAAACTGGTTTACGGTTTCACAGATTGAATCAATCAAGCCGTTATCAATCGGGTAATCCATGAATTGCAGCATTGAATATTCAACCGATTCGTGAATAATATCTGCGGTTCTTCTGACGTTTATAAAATTGGTCGGATTTGTTGAACTCGGATAAGCAGCAGACCTGTTGCCCCACGTCCTGAAACCTGAGCCGTAAGAATTGAAAACAGTTACAACACCGCATTCATTCAAAGCGTTAACTTCAGAAGTCGGGTCATTAATCATTGAAGTTAATTGCCGTTCAACTCCGACAATTCCTTGAATTTCAGTATTAGAAGGCGACCAGTGATAACCTTTCTCGACATCTTTTGCCGCAATTACACCGGCTAACCTTTGAGAATATGGCTGCAATTTTATGGAATCAGAAGTTGCATCGTATACCTTTAAATGCGGATAACAAAGGATTATACGCTCAGATGAAGTATTGAAATTGATTGTACCTTCCGGCCCACGACCTGAAATAACTTCTTGAACAGATGCTCCGACAGGTGCATCAACAATACCCATCGCACGAATTTTATTGCAGATAGTATTCATCTCGGTTACAACAGCTGTTTCCTCACAAAATACAGGAGCAATAATCGTTTTAGGGTAATAGCCGAATAATGAATAACAATCTTCAAAGGCTTTCATTCCGGTGCGTTTTCCTGTAAGAGCATCAACACTTCCGTTGATTTCGCCGACTGTAACATCTGAAACATCTTCGTGCTTTTCAGGGTCATAGACGTTTATAACAATCGCAATGCCGGCACCCTGATCGAATATTGCTTGCAGGGCTTGAGGTATAGTAAATCCTGCTTTATGATTACCGAAATACCTTACAGCCTCAATCTCGTTCATAATCAAAGTCGGGGTGTTGATTGTTTTGTACTCGTCTTCAACATCTTCAATCGGTGCAGTTCCGACAATTCCGACAACAGCAGTTTTTACTGTAGTAATTGTTCTTGCACCCTTTGTAATTTCTATGGTTTCAACACCATGAAGAAAACTTGCAGGCATATATATAAACTCCTTGGGGGTAAAAATTAAATTTCTAGATCTTGTATATTTGTTGTGGTTAGTGTGAAATTAACTCCGTATTGCCATATACCGGCTTTTTCAGAGATGAAAAAATCTTTAGAGGGACTTAATTTTGAACAGCCGTCAGGTGCAAAACCTGTAAGAACGGCTTTAATTTTGTCAATATATTCGTATGCTCCCTCGTTTTTTCTGAGGTTTCGGGTTACAACAGTAATTGAAAATTCTTTTTTATTTTCCTGAGATATAAACCCGAGTGCATCGGTTGAAGTGTAGTTACTTCCCTGATAATGCACAAGCAAAGCTCCAACAGGGTGTAATAAAATAAATTCCGCAGGCTTATCGGGAAAACCTTGAACAAGAACTTCAGGGAACGTTGTTTTTAATTTTTCGATTATTGAATTTTCAATATCTCTAATATTCAAGCATTCGATCCTTACTAAAAAGCCTGTCAATTATCGACTTATTTGTTTTGTATTCTTCAGCATTAAATCCTGCGGTTTCAAGGGAATCATTTTCGCTTTGCAGGGATATAACACCTTTTTGAATATCTTTGAGAGTAGAGATTGCGTTTTTGTAATTATTTTCAATAACTTCCGGCATTTCATCTCTCATACGTCTTGAATACAGGCGGTGGATGCTTAAATCAATGGCAAGAATTCTGAGTAAAGGAAAATGGGCATCTAAGGGTAGAGTATATCTGCCACGAAGATACCCATCGATGAGCGTAGAAGAATAAAGGATAGCCTCTTGGGCAACGACACGATCGACAGCTTCTTGCCCATCATCAGAAGTGAGCTGGATAAGAGTAGGGGTAGAGGTTTGTGTTTCGATATCTTCGATCGTGCAATAATCCATTTTATACTCCTCGTATAATTCTTATTTCCTGACCTGCGATTCCGGCATCAAGGGCATAGCCGTTTGTAATGGCAGAGTCTGCAACCTTAACTGCTTTACCTTCTGCATCAGATGCAATTGCATCTCCGACAGCGATTGTTCCTGCGGCTTCAACAAGCAGAATTCCTAAAACCGCAACAGGTGCATATTCACCTTTAGCGGTTGAAACATCCGAAACACCGAGAGCTTTAGCACCTGCGGCACAATAATTGCCGTCAAATCCGATAAATCTGTGCTGTTCCAAATCCGCAGCAGCAAGTGCAGAATCAATTAAAAGAGGTTTGTAAGTTTTATTTGTTGTCATCAGAACCTCCTTTTTCATCAGCTTTTGATTCTTCTTCCGCAGTTACGGTTTGAGATTCAGTTTCGGTTTTTGTTTCTGCTTTTGTCTGATTTTTAGCAGAGGTTTTATTTTCAGACTTCTTGTTACCTGTTGATGTGGTTTTTGAAGTCTGAGTCTGTGCTTTAGATTTTGCAGGGGCTGACTGATTCGGCAGAAGTTCCACAAAATCTTCAAGACGTTTTGCTTGAGTGTCATCAAGTTCAATGGTTGAACCTTCTTTATACACGGTTTTATTGTGCATGATTGAGGTATGCTTAACTTTGTACTTCAGAGCCATCAGAACCTCCTTGTCCACTTGTTTGTGACGTTTTTGCTTCACCGTTTACTTTTGAAATTAAGTACCCGGCTTCAGCACCGACTAAAAACGGTGTGTAAATGTCGGTAGCCCTGATATACTTAACTTTGTTGCCCTCTTTTTGATATTCATCAATTTGCAGGGCATCTTTTTTGCGGACAGTGTATCCGTAAGACGGGTCGTATTCCGTTCTTGAATTGCCAAGATTCGGAACGTAAGCAAGGACAATGTTGTCCTGCCAAATTCTGACAAAATTTCCGTCTTTATCCGCAAAAATTGATTTTCCGATGAAAATATTTTCAATCTCGAAAATTTCTTTTAATAAATTAATTGTTACTAATTTATTGAGATTGTCGGAAATTAAACCTTTAAGCTGAGGGTGTTTTTTGAGGGTTTTCCACGCTGCTTGCCCTATAATCATAGTGTTCGGGTCTTGAGCAATTTTAGAGGAAACCGCATCTTTGGCATCATCGATTACACCCTGCGGATCAGAATTTTCATCGGTAAAACAAGATGTGCCGGACAATAAAATTTTGTTGCCGGTAGGGTATTTGTTAGCATCTTGAGCCAAATCAGCACACTGTTTTTCAAGTTTCAGCTTCAAACCTTCCGTTACAACATTAGTTGCGTGAAGTTGCAATTTAACTTTTTCTGCCTCCTGTTCTTCACGATAATCAATCGGGTATGACAAATCGTGTTCAGCGAGGGTAGTTGTATGTTTTTTGAAACCTTGCGGCGAGATAACATTTGAATTCGCTCTGATAGCACGTTCGGTATCGTAAAGATTGAACGCTTCCTTGTTGAATTCAAAAATGTCAATTTTTTCTTTCTCAGAAGTAATTTCAGGGAACAGATGCTGAGCCACAAAGGCATTATTACTGTAACCACGAGCGACCTCTGAGAGATACGCATTTATGCGTAATTCTTCAAGTCTTCCCATTTAAACTCCTTTTATATCAATGTTTCGGGGTATTACTTATTTAATTTGAGCAGTGCATCTTTAAATGAGATGTTTTCTTTTACAGAAAGAGCCTTAGCCTCTTTGAATACCTCAAGACTTTCCTCATCTGCGTTTGCAAATTTTTCCACATCTTCATTTGTTTGGTCGGTTTGTTTTTCTTTAGTGGCAAACTCACCGTATTTTATTTGATTCGGCAGGGACTCAATAAAAGATTTGAAGTCGAGAACGACTGTTGAATCCTCGCCGAATTTTTTGACATTATCTAACTCCTGAAGAACGGATAAGACAATATTCTTGTTTGCAGGGACTAACGTTCCCTTTTCAATTTGTTTGTCGATGAATTCTTCAAATTCTTTTTTCTTCAAAGAAGTTTTAATGTCATTCAATTCTTTTTCGATTTCTTCCTTACCCTGAGCTTTTTCTTTAAAAGTTGCAACTTCATCGGATAAGGCAGAAATTTTTTCTTTTAAGGATTTGATTGTTTCAAGTTTTTTGTTTGATTCCTTGAATGTTGTAAGCTGATTTTCAAGGTCTGCAACCTGATTTTTTAAATCTTCAATTTCTTGTTCCGAAAATTGTTCCGGCTCATCTTCAGCATTGAATTCAAAAGTATCAGCTTCTGATTCCATAAATTTGATAGGTTCTAAACCTTTAACCTGAGGAATTGCTGCTCCGAGGAATGAAACGGCTTTAAGGTATGCACCTTTACCTTCAAGATTTCTGTATAATTCAACAGAAACTTTTTTGTACTTGCCGTCATTAACAGCTTGTTCAAATTCTTCCGGCACTTCTTTAAAACTCACTTTGAGTTTATCTCCGTCAGCTTTTACGGTATCAACCCAGCCGTAAGCGGGTCCTGATTGCTGATGATCGATTGTAATCGGGGCTTCACAAAATTGCGGATCATAGTTTTTTGCAATCTGTGCGATTTCTTTTTTAGTAAACTTCCCTTGGGGGTAAGTTCCGGCTTTAAAAACTTCGTAAAATTTCATTTTTTCTAACCTTCTTTGTATATCTTTGTAGGATTTCCCCATTTTTTAGTTGGGGCTTATATCTCCAAATTAAACTTTTTGCACCTCAAAAGGTGTCCTTTTAAAAATCTGTATATTCGGAGTATAAACGTTGTCGTTATGCGGTTTCAAAGGTGTTTTGACAGCGATTTTTACATGCAGAAGTTCAATAAAAAGTTCAATGCAAATATTGCCTTGAAATCGTTGGGGGATAAAGTTTAGACTGCAATATATATGAATTAAAAAAGGACACCAGTCCTTTTCTTTCGTTTCATCCTGTTAAAAATAAGGAGTATTATGGATTTTATTACTCAAATTTCCCCGTTAATAGAAAACATTGGTTTTCCTGCACTGGTGTTTGCCATCTGGTATATTTACCACCAATCGCAGGTTAAAGCATTTGAAACAATTATTCAGGACAACTTCGAAATCTTAAAAGACCTGTTGGAAACGAATCAATACCACGCAGCACTTCTTTCAAGAATTGAAAGTAAAATCGACAACAACCTCTGGTGTCCGATTTTAAAAAAGGAGGTTCATTAGATGAATCCTGAAAGATTGCAATTAAAAGGAATGCTTGCCGAAAGCAAAAAAAACTTCCGTACTTTAGATACGGAAGCTTCAGGACTTGTTATTTTAATTCGGGCACTTTTGAATCCATACGAAGATATTAAAAATCTTGATATGGATAAAGTATTTGTTTCTGTAAAAAGACTCAAAGAAATAACGGAAGAAATGCAAACTCTCAACGAAAAAATAAAAAAATTGGAGTCTGAATTTGAACAGTAAAAAACAAAGTTTATTATCCGAAGCAGAACGGCTTTTTATATATGAGTATTTACCTGCCGCTGTTATAGCACGTCAACTTAATCTAAACCGGAAAACGGTGAATACCTGGAGAGCCCAGTATGAATGGGATAAAAAGCGTGCGGCATTTTTAAAATCCAAAATGTCATTTCATGAAGAATTATACGAATTTGCCAGAAAAATTATGCATGAAATTTCAGAAGAAATGGATGCCGGAGAAAAAGTAGATCCTGCAAGAATGAATGCTTTGTGTAGATTTATCCCGTTATTCACAACCTCTAAAAAGTATGAGGACACTATAAAGAAAAAAGAGAAAGAAAGCCCCAAAGGCTTAACCCCAGAGCTTATTTCTCAAATTGAAGAAGAAATTCTCGGAATAAAACAACCAGATGCCGAACAAGAATAAACCCCCGTTTTTTCTGCCATACAATTAAGATGGCTGAACGATAATTCAAAAGTAAAAATATGGGAGAAATCCCGAAGAATTGGTGCAACCTACGTTCAAAGCTATGAAGATGTACGGGATTGCGTCAAGAAAACAGCTCCTGCGGTATGGTTTTCATCAGCGGATGAATCCGCCGCTCGTGAGTACATTGATTATTGCAAAATATGGGCGAATTTATTTAATGTTGCCGCAAAAGATTTAGGCGAACAGGTCTTGGACAAAGAAAAAGATGTCAAAGCCTACGTTATAGCTTTTTCAAACGGCACAAAAATTCACGCATTATCTTCAAATCCTAAAGGTTTCAGGAGTAAAGGCGGAAAAGTTGTACTTGATGAATTCGCATTCCACAACAACCCTGCTGAACTCTGGAAAGCAGCACGACCTTGTATCACTTGGGGATATCCTTTAAGGATTCTTTCAACCCACAACGGTCAAAGCTGTCTTTATTACAGATTCTTGGATCAGGTTGAAAAAGGCAAACTAAACTGGTCTCATCACAAAACCCCGATTCAACTTGCAGTAGATGAAGGCTTAATTGATAAAATCTACGGTAGACAAACATCTCAAGAGGAACGTGAAGAATGGCTGAATGAAGAACGAAAAAACTGCTTTGATGAATACACCTGGTTACAGGAATACTGCTGCGTTGCGATTGACGAAGCCTGTGCATTTCTTCCTTACGAATTAATTTCAGCCTGTGAGATGCCGGATGTTTTGAAATCGCTTGATGAGATAAAACAAGACCTGTATGTCGGAATTGATATAGGCAGACGAAAAGATTTAACCGTTATCTGGTGTTTGGAACGATTTGAAAATTCAAAATTCACAAGAAAAGTTAAAGTCTTAGAAAAAACACCGTTCCATATCCAGTACGAAATTATTTCTGAAATTCTGAAACACCCGAAACTCCGCAGATGCTGTATTGACTCAACCGGTATCGGAATGCAGTTGGCAGAAACGGCTCAAAGAGATTTCGGGAAATACAGAGTTGAGGCTGTAATGTTCACGAATAAATCCAAAGAGGAGATGGCATTTAACCTGAGAACCAATTTTGAAGATAAATCGGTGTTTATTCCCACAGACCACGATATTCGTGAGGATTTACACTCAATCAGACGAGTTGCCACAAAAGCAGGAAATATCCGCTTTGATGCAGATACCGCCGAAGTCAACGGACACGCAGATAGGTTCTGGGCATTAGCTCTCGCTCTAATCGCCTGCTATGTACCGTATTCCCCTGTCGAAATAGAAACAAGAAGAAGATATGAAACATTAAAAATGACAGAAAATTTCTAGGAACGATTTTAAGCCGTTTAAATTTACTCAGACGATAATTTATACCACCCACGACAGAAAAATTTAATACAGACGTTTTTGAACACTTTTTGAACACTATCAAACTGCATCTAAAATATAAAAAATTTTAAGGAGAGAAATTTATGTTAAAAGAACTCACACTTCCATCCGGAAAAATTGCAATCATTGAAAAGGGCAAAGGCAAAGACCTTTTGCAGGCTCAAATCAAGGCAAAGACTTCAGATGAAATTCCCTACGCCCTTATAGCAGAACTTGTTGAAATTGACGGACAAAAACTCGTTTATGAAGACATCCTTGAAATGGACTTAGAAGACGTTTTATCTCTTCAAGGTGAAATTTCGGGAAAGTTAGTGGTGGGGAAAGCGAAAGAGATTCCGGAGAAAACGGAAGAAAAAACGGAAATAGTGACACCGCTGACATCTGCTCTTACCTCCCCAACTCCCAAAGCATAATCCATTTATGCAAAACCACCGGATGGCAATATTCTGAAATTTGCGAAATGCCAATCCCGACTTTAGCCTACTGGTGCAATCAAGCCATTAAATACACAAATAACCATAATGAAAGCCTGAACGAATGTTGGACACAATGCTGAAAGTATCATTAACGCTTGTTGCCTTTGATAAAATGTCGAGGGTAATTCGTGATGCAGTCGACAAATCAAATGATGAGTTTGATAAACTTCAGCGTGAAATCAAAAACACCTCAGATATGTTAGACAAACTCGGTCAGAATATGACAAAAGTCGGAGGAGCATTGACTCTTGCAGGGGGCGGACTTGCATATAAACTTGGAATCACAGAGGCAATTCCTGAAGCATTCCAAATGGAACACAGATTAAGAGAACTCGGCAATGTTGGTCAATTATCCGCAAAACAGCTTGAGGATATGGATAAACGTCTTGCATCAATTTCAAGATATACAAACCAGATGCGGCCTGAAATCGCAGAAGGTTTGAATGTACTTGTAGCTTCAGGTATTGATCCGACAAAAGCCCTTGATTATATGAATGTAATCGGAAGGACTGCAACCGGTGAACAGGCAGCTATTGAAGATATTTCAAGAACGGCTTTTGCCGTAAGCGATAACCTAAAAGTTCCTATTGATGACTTGGCAAAGTCAATGGATATTCTTGCGATGTCCGGTAAAGAGGGTCGTTTTGAATTAAAGGATATGGCTACGGCATTTCCAAGTTTAACAGCTGGTGCCGCTATGCTTGGAATGAAAGGGACACCTGCCGTTGCATCTTTAGGTGCTGCTCTGCAAGTTGCCATGAAAGGTGCAGGCGAGGCTTCTGAGGCAGCAAACAACTTAGAAAACTTTATTCAAAAAGTTACTGCACCACTGTCTGTTAAAAATTTCAAAGAGACCTTTAATGTTGACCTTAAGCGAGTTTTGTTGGATGCCGCAGCAGCCGGACGAGATCCGATTCTTGAAGTCATAGAACTTATGAGCCAACTCTCTGGAGGAGATATATTCAAAGTATCCGAAGTCTTTCAGGATAAACAGGTTTTGAATTTCATAAAACCTATGATGCAAAATCTTGATGAATATAAACGAATTAAAGCATCTGCATTAAGTGCAGAGGGCGTTGTTGATTCCGATTTTGAACACATGATGGAAACAACAAACGAGCAGTTCAAACTCTTAAAAATTAATATGAAAGAGCTTGTATTTCCTCATCTTCATAAGCCTATAGAGTTAATAAATAATCTCCTGACAAAAATAAATAATAATCCTCTGTTACAAAAAGGTTTATTTGGGGCGATTATAGGAACAATAGGACTAGGGATTCTTTTAACCGTTCTTGGTACGGCAACAATAATCATTGGAAAGTTTGTCGGAATGTACGGAACATTCCTCAAGTATGCCAGAGATTTAACTCCTGTTTTAGTACAAAACTCGCAAAAACTCATGCAATTTTTAGGATTGAATTCTGCAACAAGCGGTGGTTTTATCGGAAATATTGCACAACTTGATAAAAATTTGCGTAATGGATTAATTAACGGAATAAAAACTCTGCCTGCAAATATTTCTAAGTCAGCCCTATCACTAAAAGACTGGACAGTCACATCAATAAAAGCAATGCCGGCTAATTTTATCAACGGTTTAAAGGCGTTCAAAACAGGTTTTTTAAGTATTCCAAACCTGATTAAAAATGCGATTATCGCATTCAGAGCATTTTCTGTTACTTTGCTTACATCTCCTCTCGGTTGGATTGCTCTTGCAATAGGAGTTGTGGCTCTTGTTATTTACAAATACTGGAAACCGATTTCAGGATTCTTTAAAGGTATGTGGCAGGGATTAAAAGAAGGTTTACAGCCATTAATGCCGTTATTCCAGAGAATGGGGAAAGCACTCTCGCCTATTCTTGCACCTATAAAAGCCATTGTTGATTGGTTCAAAAAACTAATCAAACCTGTAGAAGATACAGGCGGTGCTGCTGAAAAAATGGGCGTTCGATTTGGTAAAGCCATTGCTAATATAATCGTGAAGTTGGTTGAACTTGTCACAAAAGCATTTGAATTCGGAAGTAAAATCACGAGTATGCTTGCCGCAGGGATTATGTCAGGCATTGCGAAAGTAAAAGGCTGTATTTCTCAGGTTGCTCAGGTTATAAGAGACCACCTGCCTCATTCCCCTGCAAAGACTGGGCCGCTTAAAGATTTACACAAGGTCAAGATTGTTGAAACTATTGCATCAACATTAAAACCATTGCCTCTCCAAAATGCGATGACTAAGACCTTGGGTGTATTTTCAGGGGGGTTCAAAGCCAACGTGAGAGGTCGCACATCTACTCCGGCATCCATTGTTGTAACCTATAACCCAACAATCACAATTTCAGGCTCTGAATCAAAAGAAGAGTTTTTGAAGATGCTCAAAAAACATAAAGACGAAGTTGTGAACATTATTAAAAGAGAGTTTGAACGTAAGGAACGTGTTGCCTATTAAATGCGTAAGCAGTGTGTGAAGCACGAAGTGCGTAACCGTTCTATGCCGCCGTAGGAACGCAACGAACGTAGTGAGTGAGTACCACAGGCGGAAAAGGAGTTTTAAAATTGTTCGCTCAACTTGGAGACATAAAATTTGAATTAATAACTTATTTCAACGGATTAAATGAAACCGTATCCTACAATTATGCCCAACACGACCGTATTGAAAATAAACCCATTCTGCAATTTTTAGGAAAAAATTTGCAAGAAAAAAATATAAAATTAAACTTCCATCGCAATTTCTGCGTGCCGGAAGATGAGATAAAAAATTTAAAAGATGTCGCAGATGCGGCAACCCCTTTGAAATTCATCAAAGGAAACGGTGAATATGTCGGTGTTTTCGTTATTGATGAAATCGGACAAACCACAGAACAAGCCTCACCGAAGGGAGATTTGATGTCGGTTCAGGTCGATGTCCGACTAAGAGAATACACCGGAAAAATTCCTGAAGATAAAAAAGAAAATAAAGGGTTCAAAAAGAAATGACGGAACATTACACCTATATCACTCGTGATGGCGACCGTTGGGATATGATTTCTCAGAAATATTACAGTAATCCGAATTTGTATGAGGAGATTATAAAAGCGAACCCGGAAATCCCGATTGAACCTGTCTTGGATGCAGGAATAAAACTCAAAATACCAGTCCTTGAAGAATCAGAAACAATACAATTTGAACTACCCCCTTGGAAGAGATAAACTTACCCCCATTTTGTACTTTGAAAATTAAATAATTACTGAATAGCTTATTTGTAGTATAATCTAGGCATGATTAAAGAAGATGAATTGAAAAGATATGAGTCTACTTATAGTGCAGAAAGACTATCTTCTTTTGCTTATTCTGAATTTGATACTATTCAGGATGTTGTGACCAATTACAAGAACAACATACAAATCTCACAGGCAATTTATCCTGAATTATGTACATTAGAAGTTATTTTAAGAAATTCTATTAACAATATTTTAAAAAAGTATATTTCTGAGACTTGGATAGAAGATGAAATAAACAATAATGTGCTGCTTGATGCAAGTGAGTATAAAACATTGCTTAAAGTGTATAATGATACAAAAGATGAATGTATAACTGCCACAAAAGTTTTTACAATAGGGAAAGTTGTTGCCAATCTTAATTTTGGATTTTGGACTAACTTATGTGTAAAAAAATATAATTCAAAAATCTGGAATAAACCAAAATGTTTTTATGGTGTATTTGTAAATTATCCCAATAAACACTCAATTAATTATATTGCTAAGAAACTATATACAATAAGAAGGTTCAGAAATCGGGTATTTCATTATGAAAAAATATTTAAATATCCTAATAGAACTCTTAGTGTGTATAATGATATTCTTGAAATGCTTTCTTTTCTCACTGAGGATAAGTTAGAAATATTAAAACAGACATCTACGTTTTTAAATACATATAATTCATTAATGCAAAAAGCTGCTAACGAAAAAACCTAGGCTTCTATGCATAAATGCAGGGAGAACTTCCTAGGTTGTACATTATTATTATTTACTATAATTCAGTTTTTGTCAAGTGTTCAGCCGATTTTTATTGCGAATTAATAAGTTTATTCAGTAATTATTTAATCCAATAATTGAAAGATTAAATAATGCTTGTACCTATTTTTGAATTATTTTATGAAAAAAAGAATATAACAAAAGACGTTTCCCCGTATGTTACCTCTATCGAATACACAGATGTTGAACATGGAGAGTCTGACGAGCTTCAGATAACATTTGAAGATTCAGAAAAACTATGGCAGGGTGCGTGGATACCTACTAAAGGTGATGCTTTGCGTGCATATATAGGTTACGAGACGGAAAAACTATTGAATTGCGGAGTTTTTGAAATTGATGAACTGGAATACGATACTCCGCCGGATGTTATTACAGTAAAAGGTCTTGCCACCGGCATTAAAAAGCCTTTAAGACAAAAGAACTCTGTCGGATATGAAAATAAAACTCTGAAACAAATCGCAAAAGAAATTGCCGATAAACATGGATATACATTAGTCGGAGAAGTTGCAGATATTCGTGTTGATAGAATTACTCAAAATAAAGAACGTGATTTGACATTCCTCACTAAACTTGCGGAGGAATACGGCTATATCTTCAAAATTGCTGAAAATAACCTCGTTTTTTATGATGTCAACAAACTAAAAGGTGCGAAATCAACACAGATATTTTATAAATCCGATTTGTTACATATAAATCTCAGAGAAAAAACTTCTCAAAAATATAAAGCTGTTCAAGTTACTTATTTCAGCCCGAAAAAGAAAAAGGCAGTTAAAGCAACAGCAAGAAATGAAAATGTCAAAAAAGGTGATACTTTAAAAATTACCGTTCGTTGTTCAGATAGAAAGCAAGCTATTGCGAAAGCAAAAGCAGCATTAAACACTGCTGATGATAAAATAGAAGGCTCTCTTGAATTTACAGGAAATCCGTATTTGATTGCCGGTTCAAACATTGAACTAAAGGGAGTCGGACATTTTTCAGGTAAATACCACATTAAGCAAGCCAGACATGTAATCGATAGGGCAAGCGGTTATAAAACTTATTGTGAGGTTGAATCGTGTTAAGGTTTGGAATTGTATCACAAATTGATCCAATAAATGTTCAGGCTCGTGTAAGTTTTGAAGATGATGAGTCAACATCTTTTTGGCTTCCTGTTCTTCAAACAAAAACATTGAAAGACAAGTTTTACGCAATGCCGGATATCGGGGAGCAAGTCGCCTGCCTTATGGATGAAAATTCTGAGGATGGAGTAATTCTCGGAGCAATTTATTCTACTGAAGATGTTTCAACCACGCAAAGTGAAAAACAATTATCTGTAAACCTTGAAGACGGCTCATATATAAATGCTGATAAAGAAAATCATACTCTCATCGTTGCTTTTTCAAAAATGAAATTAATCGGGAACATAGAACACGAGGGAACTTTCACAAACACAGCAGGAATAAAATCAAATGCGGATATTACGGATAAAACCTCATCAATGCAAGCAATGAGAGATGTTTACAATTCACACACGCACACAGGAAACCAAGGAAAAGCAACTTCTGCACCTAATAAAACAATGTAATCAATCATCAAGATGACGACAGAAGAGCCAATAAATAAGCCCAATAAAAGGGCAAACATACATTCCAACAGTAATTTGAGACTGAACCCTCCTAACCATCATTGGATTTGGACTTGTACTCAGTTGATAAAAAATTATTGAAGCAATAATCCCCAAAACAGTAAAAACAATTAACTTTATAGTCGATTTTTTCATAACAAAATACTACCACAAATATGACAAATTTAAATGAAATCACCTACATTGACTGGCAATTAAAGCTCAACACAATCGGCGGAGTTGCCGAGGGTGCTGAAGATATTAACCAGTGCATCGCAATTATACTTCTAACTAAAAAAGGCTCTGTGCCTCATCGCCCGACATTTGGCTCGGATATATATAAATACATTGATTACCCCATAAACGAAGCAACTCCAAATATTGTACGTGAGGCTACAGATGCAATCACTATGTGGGAAACCCGCATAAAAATAAATTCTATTGTGGTCGAAATAGAAGAATCCACTTTAACCGTAAAAGTCGAATGGACTTTGAAAGATTCAAACGCTACAGGAACAGCCGAGGTTAAATATGACACAACTGCCTGAACCTAATTTTATTGAACGTGATCCCGATGTTGTTACAAAAGAATGGATTGCCGCTTATGAAGAAAAAAGCGGCAAGGTACTTCAACCTGCACAAATTGAACGTTTAATGATTGATGTAGGAGCTTATCGTGAAACTGTTTTAAGAATGAAAATTCAGGAAACTGCGAAACAAAATCTTTTGAGTTATGCACCGTTAGAAGTTTTGGAACATATAGGCGAACCTTTTGGAGTAACCAAACTTCTTGCGAATTATTCCCATACGATCTTAAAATTTTCAGTTGATGAGGCATTGGATTTTGATTTCAAGATTGATGCAGGGTGTGAAGTTGAAACTAAAGACGGCTTATTCATATTCCAAACAACTGAAGCGGTTACGTTAAAAGCCGGAGAAACTTCAATTACAGCAGAGGCTATATGTGAAACCCCGGGAAGTGCATCTAATAACTACACGATTGGCTCAATAAATAACCTTATAACTCCACTAAGTTACATCTCAACCGTTGAAAACATAACTATTTCAAGCGGAGGAGTGGATGATGAAACTGCTGATAGTTTAAGAGAACGCATACGGCAATCTCCTGAACAATTTTCAAATGCGGGCAGTAAAGGGGCATATCGTTTTCATACTTTATCTGCTCACCAATCAATAATAGACGTTGCAATAACTTCTCCAAGTCCGGGAATTGTGAATGTTTATCCTTTGACTAAGGACGGAAATCCTACAGAAGAAATTTTACAAATTGTCAGAAATTACTTGAGTGATAGTAAAATCCGCCCTCTTACTGACTGTGTAAAAGTAATTTCTGCTGAGAATGTTGATTTTTCAATAAAGGCAAACATTATTCTATATATTGATGCGGATTCGGCTACAGTTAAAAATACTATTGATGCCAAAATGCGTGAGTATAAGGTCTCTTTATCTGAAAAATTAGGGAAAAATGTTGTTCAGACGCAGATCATATCTATATTAAACACCATTTACGGGGTATTCAAAGTTGAACTTGAAACTCCGAAAGATATAGATATCAAGGAATATCAATGGGCAAATTTGATAAATTATGACATAACAATCGGAGGATATGCTGATGAGTAGCGAATTTTGGCAAGAGTGGAGCGAAGCGGAACTCGCCCCTGTGAACAACCTGACGAAGCGGAGCAATTCAACAGAATTGCAAAGCGAAGTACAAAGGTTGAGAACCGCCAATAATTCAAGAAATTTGGCACCGATTGATGATATTAATTTAAAGATTTTTGATGAAATTTGTGAAGAACGCTACGCAAAACTAAAACTGGATGTTTTAAATTTGACAAACATTGATACAATTCCGTCAGATGTTCTGCCTCATTTAGCAGAACAGTATCATATAACCGGCGATGAAGGATGGATTTTTTGTAAAACGGAAGCGGAAAAGCGTGCATTATTGAAGAATGCAATTCAATTACATAAATATCGTGGTACTAAATACGCAATTATAAGTGCACTTGAAGTTTTAGATTTGAGGGCAGATATTGCGGAATGGTTTGAATATAACGGAGAACCATTTTTCTTTAAAGTTTTTGTAGATTTAGAAACAAGTTATGAGTCGGACTTGGAAACACGCATTGTAAATATAATCAATGCACATAAAAATGTTCGTTCATGGCTAGAAAAACTTACAATTTATCTCACACAAACAGCAGTTTTACCAATAGCAAGTTATATTTTGACAAGCGAGGAGGTTACAATATGACTTCTTCTGTTGAGGAAATGAAGTTTAATTCAATAATTACATATATAGGTTTTGAGAAGATAAATGCGGCTTTGATAGCCGGAACGAAATTAGACTTAAAATACATTGCTGTGGGTGATGCTTGCGGCGAATATTACGAAATGCGTCAGGATCAGACAGCATTGGTTAATGAGATTTATCGTGCTGAAACTCAGGAAGTTGACGGAGTTTCTGCAACGGCTCTAATACCGCATAACATTGGCGGATTTTATATCAGAGAAGTCGGTGTTTTTGATAGTTTAAATAATTTAATTTTAATTGCAAGACAGCCATTAACTTATAAACCGCAGGAGGAACAGGGCGGAATTAAAGATATATGGATTAAGGTGAGATTAAAAGGGATAAATCCCGATGCCGTACAAATAAAAATTGATCCAAGCATCCAGTATGCTTCAGTGGAATTTGTAACAGATTTAATAAAAAGTCATCAACACCCTGATTTAATGCCGATTTGGTTATATGACACAAATGGCAATGGAGTTGTTGATTCTTGTGAGTTTGTTGATGGCGGACTGTTTACTGACAAGGGAGATATTGAAATACCTCAGCCGCCTGTTCTTCCTGATTTGATAATGAACACAAGTATTTACGATAAAAATCAGAACGGTATTGTTGATGATGCTGAAAATATTGATGCAGGTGAATTTTAGAAACAAAAGGAGATTTATTTATGGGAACAATTCAGATTAAACGTGGACTTAAAGCGAATTTGCCGAGTGAAGCTTCGGCAGGTGCACTTTTATACACAACAGATGAAAAGAAATTTTATATAGGCAACGGTGAAGGAAAAGCTCTAACAGCCTTTAATAACGCTCAACAGCTTGCGGAGTATCTTGCAACAAAATCAGATGTAGGTCATACACATACTTCTGCCAATGTAACGGATTTTGCAACAGCAGTTGATAACCGGATTGCATTACAAAGAGGGCAGAATAACGGACTTGCATCATTGGATGTCAACGGAAAAATCCCGACAACACAAATTCCTTCTGTGTTTAAAGATGCATATGTTGTAGATGATATTGCAGCACGTGATGCATTAGAAAAATTTTCAGGTTTACATGCTCTTGTAATTGATGCAACGGCAGATGAAACCGTTGAAACGGGCGGGGCAGAATATGTTTGTAATGGTACACAGTGGATAAAAATATCCGAATTAAAGGATTTGGATATGGTAATTGACTGGGAAAATATTCAGGGCAGACCTTTTGTTCCGCAAAATTTTACGGATTTGGCAGATTGTCCGGGGGAACTTACAGGAAATAAAGGAAAAATCCTTGTCGTAAATGAAGCTGAAGATGGGCTTGAATTTACAACAGTTTATATGGGAGATGTTGATGGAGGAACATTTTAATGCCGACTAATATACGAATTCGGCGTGGTAATAAAGCCGATTTACCCGCTTCTGCTCCCTCCGGTATGCCGCTTTGGTGTGAAGATACAAAAGAATTATTCATGGGAACTGGGACTTCTGTAGTTAATCCTACAACCGTAAATACTGATTTTGTGAAAAATATTGTTTCACAAGTTTTAGGTCAAGGTGTTAGCTTGAAGGGAAACGGATATATTAAAATCCCTGTTACAAGTGGCAAGTCAGTTATTATTCAATGGGGATGTGCAACAGGTTTTGGTTTTGGAACTTCAAGAGATATTTATTTTCCTATTGCATTTCCTACAACCTGTGGAGCACTTGCAATAGCAGCCGGATATTATCAGGGAGCAGGTAATAAAGGTTCAACCGCTCAAGTTTACAGAGTTGCGGCTAACAGATTCCATATTACCAGTAGATTTGAACAGGGAAGTGCAAATATAGACTGGATTGCCATTGGTTGGTAATGAAAGGAGTTTTATGAAATATTTCGGATTTAAAGAAAATGTAGGCTACGGGTTTTATGACGAAAAATTTGACGGAGCAATTCAGCTTTCTGATGATGAATGGCAGGAACTTTTGTCAGAGCAATCCAATGGAAAAGATATTGTAATGTTTGGTGGTGTCGTTTTTGCCTCTGAACCAAATTTGTATTATTTAGACACAAACGGGATTTATCAAAAATATTCAAGTGAAGAGTTACAAGAACTTGCAGAAATAAATCAGGTTGTGACAACAACAAATACTGCACTTAATTTTTTAAATGATACGGATTGGAAAGTAACACGACATAGGGATCAGCAGGCTCAGGGGATAGAAACTTCATTGACGGAAGAAGAATATCAACAACTGCTTGTTGACCGTCAAAGTGCAAGAGATTCAGTAATAAGAGGAGAAAAATATGGCAACCTTGAATAAAATTTGCCTGCACTGGACAGCAGGCTCGAATTTCCCCTGTAAGGAAGATTTGGCAGCATACCATTATTGCGTGGATAAATACGGCAGAATCTATGCAGGAAAACATAAGCCTGAAGATAACTTAAACTGCTATGACGGCAGTTATGCAATGCACTGCGGAGGCGGAAATACCGGCTGTGTAGGATTATCTGTCTGCGGAATGGCAGGTTTTACATCCGATAAAAAGCAGACAAAATATCCGCTTACTCAAAAACAGGTTGAATCATTGTGCTGCCTTGCAGGGTATTTATCCGTAAAATACGGAATTTTAATTACTGAAAAATCAGTATTTACGCATTATGAGTTCGACCAAAGACGAGCCAAAAACAAACGTGAAGGCAAGATAGATATTACTTATCTTCACTACTTGCCGTATTTATCCCCGAATAGTGTCGGTACATATCTCAGACAAAAAATATCCTGGTACAGAACCAAGATAAAAGCAAACAAATACAAGTTTATTAAGAAAGGAGACTACTATGAGTTTATTCTCGTGGCTTAAAGACTGGAAGGTCTTGAATGAACTGTGGGATGCCATTGAACCTTTTGTAATTAATCTTGCGGAAAAGAATGTTCCCAAGTATATTACAAAACTCTATGAAAATCTCGCAAAAGCAACACAGCCGGCTCTTGACAGTTTGAAAAAACTGAAAGAAAAGATTAAAACATCTCCGAATGCTCTGGACGATTATTGTTTTAATCAGGGTGTGAACGCTATTGAAACATTTGCCAATCACCTCTTGACAGTAGTTGCGGATTTGAGGAAATAAGCAGATGTGGTTTTCTGCAATGATTAAATCTTTATGTGACTGTATCTCGCAAATTGCGAGGTACGGTCAGACAAAGATTGAAAATCAGGAGGCTTCCTCAATTATTCAGGACAAGGAAGATTTGGAAAAAGCCGGCAATTATGCAGAGCAGATTATTGAAATTGCTCAAAAATATAAATCTTCAATGTCTAAAAAGGATCAGCGAAAGCTGAAATCGTTAATAAAAAAATTTAATAAGGTGGATTGATTATGTCTTGGAGAGATTTATTAAACGTACAAAATGTTGAAAAAGGTTTCTTTGCTTCCTCCAATTCCTATGGCATACCCGATATTATCCCGGATGAGTTCGAAGTAAAAGAACTCATCCCTTATCGGGTAGATTCCAACAGGAAAGGGACGGCACACTTTTTCTTAGATGATTATAGATTTGAGCGGTGTTGGAAAAATGCTGACTCTCAAATAGAAGAATTGAAAAAATATGCAGGGGTGTTGTCTCCTGATTTTTCAATGTACACAAATTACCCCGAAGCGTTCCAAATTTGGCAGGTTTACAGAAACCGCTGGTGTGCTGCTTATTGGCAAAGTAAGGGAATCAAAGTTATTCCAACAATCAGTTGGTCGGATGAATCCAGTTATAAATATGCATTCCTTGGTATTCCTAAAAATTCTGTTGTTGCAATTGGTACTGTCGGAGTTGTTAATGACAAAAATGCTGAAAGACTCTTTATGCAGGGCTTTAAAGAAATGTTAAAACAACTTGAACCCAAGCGTATTTTGATTTATGGAAACAGACTGACCGAACTTGAAGGATACAAAAATCTTCAATGGTTCGAACCTTACACAAGCAAATGGAATAAAAAGAAAGGCAGGTAAAAATGGGCGGTCGAGGATCCGGAGGAAGTAAAAATGGCGGCGGTGCTGCCTCAAGAAATATCGGAGAAGGTATAACAGACAAAGACGAGCTTATTAGATTGTATAACAGTATTTCAGGAAATCCAGCTTATACAACTGAAGAAAGAGTACGAGCCATGGAGTCTATCAAAAAAAGAATTGATGAACTTGATGCTAAAAAAGCAGCAGATTTAAAACAAAAACGTCTTGATGCTTTAGCCAAGGCTCGTGCTAAACGTGCAGAAAACCTCAAAAACGGTATAAAAACAGAAAAGAAACCACGTGCTAAAAAGGCAAAAATGTCTATGGACAGCACAGTTTCTAATTTGAAAGATGAATTAATAAGTAAAGTTTCAACTGATGGATACATTCGCCGAAGTGACTTTAGAGTTGAAGATTATGGAGATTTCATAAATGTTTCGGTTCGAAGTCTTGGTAAATGGAAAAATCCTTCTGATGCAAGAGACGAGGAAGATTATGATTGGCAAGTCCTGCATAAATCAAGTCGTTCTCAAATTGATAAAGTAGTTAAACGAATATCCAGACAATCCGGCAGAAAACTTTCTTGGTCGCAAGAAGAAAAAAATTGGATTGGTGTAGATATTCCAAAAATGAAAGGAGATTAATATATGGGAGGACGTGGTTCAGGCGGAAGTCGTGGCGGTGGTGGAGCAAGCAAATCTATTGATGCCAAAACCGAAAATAAATTGAACTCATTGTTAAATAAATCATATAAATATGATGACGAGGCTTATGAATTTTCAAGAAGAGCTGCTACTGAAAGAGCTATGGCAAAAAGGTATAAACAACTCGGCAAAAAACAATTAGCAAAAGATTATACTCAATATGCAAAAGAGGCTCAAGCAAGAGCGGATAAAGCAAAAGTTCGGGCTAAACAATATCTAGATGAGGCTTCCAAACTTACAAGCAAAAAAATTCGAGATATTCCGAGAACTTATCAATATAAGGGCGAAAAGGGTGTAAGGACTGTGTATAAAAGCCCTCAGAATGCTAGAAAAGCTTACGAACAATCAAGACAAAATTTAGTCAGCACTGCATACCGAGACCATCCAACCATTGTAGAATCACCAAAAGGCGGATATAGCGTAATGCCCCATGGGATAGCAAAATTAAACAAATTAAAAGAAATAAGTCCATATAGTATTGATATGGGGAATTCTTAATTGTGTCTGAATGATACGGAATTGGGAGCAATGACTTCCAATTCTTTCTCTTCAGAGCGATGAATGTGGTTGTTAATAAATAAAGGAGGTCAATATGACAGAAACAATCACAGCAACTGAAGTTTTAAAAAGCAGACAAAACTTCTCAGATTACATTGAACAAAATGCCGATACGGTAATCAAAAATTTACTCAAAGATTATCCGCCTCGACCGTTACAAATTATTTATCCGCAACTTACACAAAGTTCAGATGGTTTAATAGAAATTATAAGGCAATTAGAGGGTAATCAAAAAGCGTATATTTTCTGGTTTATCGTCAACGAGAAAGAAGATTTAAAAAATATCGCTTTAAAGTTAAATCTTTTTTTCGATAAAAATTACTGCGGTATATTTATCATTAAAGCAGTTCTGAACGAGGATAAAATAGAGTTTGAACCCGTTTTGAAACCAGAACTCGTTGTTAAGCAAAAACGAGAAGTAAATACAAATACACCCTCAAAACAATTACAAAAGAAATATTGGGACAAATATATTGAACTTTGCGATGCAAGTGAATACCCAGAAATGCAAATAAGCGAGACTCTGCCGAGACATTATCAATATATCTCAATAGGAAAAGCCGGCATTCAAATTTTACAAACGGTGAATACCGCTAAAAACTATGTTGCATCTGAGATTGCAATCAATAACAATAAGTCAATTTATGAATTTTTCTTTGACTTAAAAGATAAGATAGAGGATGAAATCGGCGAACTAGAGTGGTATTGCAAGGATAATACCAAGTCCACAAAAATAAGAAAAGTCTTTGAAATTGATGTCAATAATCCGGAAAACCACGAAAAGGCAATATTAGAACAAGTAAAAATGGGGGCAGAGTTGAAAGCCATCATTTATAAATATCTATAACTAAGGGGGAGATATTCTCCCCCTTTATAAATAACCCCAATCGGGTAATAGACACATGAATAATAAAGGAATAGGATTGAACTATGGCACAAAAAATTATTGTAAAAAATAAAAGAACTCGTGAACTCTTGGAATTAACCCTGCCGGAATTTAAGGAAAAATTTAAAGCCGAATTAAAAACGGCTCTTGATAATTTTGAAAAGCAAGAAAGCCGGAAAAATTTTCTGCCGTCATTTGTTAAACCAAACAATAATTTTGAATCCGATTTTTACTTCAGCTTGCGTTGGAATTTCAATAATTTGCAAAATTCAAACTGGTATATTGAACGTATCCTTTAATTAATGTGTCTGAATGATACGAAATGTCTGCAATGACTTCACTTTTGCCCTGCCAAGAGTGATGAATGTCAGTGTATAACAAAACATAAGGAGACAAAATTATGAACAACAGACAACTGGAAAATTATTTGATTGACAAATTGTATGAGGATAAAGACATAAGCTATGTCGATACTTTTGACAATTGTGGTCTTTTAACAAGAAATCAAGGAGTTGTTATTAAATTTAAAAATGGGGACGAGTTCCAAATTACGATTGTAAAATCTCAATCTGGCAATGGCTGGGATGACGAGGAGGATTTTTAAATCAATAAACATTGTGTCTGAATGATACAAAACGTCTACAATGACTTGAGATACAGACTATTTAGAGCGATTAATGCTAATGTAGACAACCAAAGAAAGGATTAAATTATGAAACAGACAGCATATAATATCAGATTTTCCGCAACGGTACATATTAGCGGAGATCTTCAAGTAAAAGCGGCAGGTGAAACCGAAGCACAAAAAATTGCAAGACTTATATTAAGACAAAATCTTAACAGTGAGGACTGCCTTATTGAAATAGGAGAAGACGATAATAGCAATAATATTACAGTAAGAGAAATGACGCTGTTGCCAAATATAACAGCTCTTGATGTTCAAGATGCTATGCCACTTGATTAATGTGTCCGAATGATACGAAACACCTGTAATGACTTGATGCACAGACTATTCAGAGTGATTAATGTCAATGTAGATAAATAAAAGAAAGGACAAAATTATGGCAAAGAAAATTTTAGAAACGCAAAACAAAGAATGGGGGTTCTGGGGAACAACAGCACAACATTATACCAACAAAGAAACTCAACAGAGATGGAACGATGCTTTTGAAACCCTGCTTGAATTATCAGGAGCAAAACCTGAACAGGTTAGAGAATTATTGGATGCAAGGAACGGCAGACACTTCGCAGACCAATGTTTTGGAGAAAAAGACGTCAAACAAATTACAAAAGAACATTATTTTGGATGGCTTGATAAAGTTTTATTTGAAGATGAAACTTCTCATAAACCTTTAGAAAGCGAAAAAAGTTCCGTTTTATTCGGCACAAATGTATATAACACAATTCACGATAGAGTAGACGTTGTATTATACACTTATAAAAACAAAAACAGAATCCACGAGGATTATGCAATGTGCATAACTAAAGATCTTAAAAAATATAGAGTCGGAATGGATTATATTAAACCAATTGAGGATATGGATGAGGAAGAATTATGCAGAGCCGGATTGGCTTAATCAATTAAAATTCAATAACTAACGCTATATTTTATAGCGTTTTGTTTTTCCCAAGATATTCCAAATACCTATTATAACAATTAAAAAATACGTTTTCTTCATCAATAAAACTAGACGACTCAAGAGCTTCCTGCATTACATTTACAGGCATTGAAAAATAATCGCTCGGCTGATTCCCCAGTCTTATTATAAGAGAGTCGGCATCTGATACAGAATGCTCAACGCAAAAATAATAATCTCTGATTTCATCAGAACCTAAATATATGCAATCTTCGCAATCGTGTCTATATAAAGGTTTTTGTTTTTCTAATACCGGCATGTTATCCCCTCATGTAAAATAAATTATACAAGAAAAACTCTAATGTTTAAACACTAGAGTAAAGAAGTGATGTTTAAAGATTCACTATTTATCCGACTTTGGCAAGTTGTACTTTTTGTGGAGATTCTTTTTTATAATTTTATAAATATATCTTTGAGATAAATCGCATTCAATTGCGAGGCGGTTTACGGTATATTTTCTGCCATCATACTGGCTCATGATATATTTTTCTTTTATCTCACGAAACGGATTTTTCGGGATACTTACTGTTAATCCCGGCGAGCAGAAAATAAGAGCCAAGGCGGATTTTATGCCGGCAGATTCTGCGATGAACTTCAAGTCATCGTTTGGCATATCTTCAGGTTTTATTAAATCCATCCAAGGCTTGTAATCCATAATCTCCTCTTATTTAATGATGGTCTCATCAGTTAACGCATTACGTTAAGACGGTCAGCTTGCACTGTTAGCCGACCGTTTCGACCTTTTTAGCCTTTTGCCATTTCTAACTCTTGCTCAAGCTCATCTTCGATTTTTAATTTAGTTTTAAATAATTCACTAAGCATAACTTCTTTTGGCTTGACTTCATTAATTAGCTTTGCCATTTGATGTAAGTTGTCAAAAATAACATTGACTTCTTGAGGAGGGGTGCTATGTGCTTTAATGGCACAATCTGCAATTTTGATTTTTAAATTCTCAATGTCCACCTGATACTCTGTAATTTTTCGTTCTAAAACTAGTAGTGCTGTGTTGCCCATTTTTGTCTCCTTTACTTTTAATTGGTCTCATCAGTTAGAGCCTTACTCTAAGACGGTCAGCACAGCCGACCGTTTCGACCTCGTGTAAACCTTAGTCGGGAGGCATTTTTGCAGGGGTAAGCATATCTTCTAAGTCTCGTTCGATCTTGGATAAGATGAAGATTTGTCCTTCAAGAACCTTGCAATCAATTTCACGTTCTTTAGCACAACTCCAGTTATCTTTAACCAGATTTGCATCGGCAAACTTCAATTTTGCATCGTTCAAACGCTCTTCAAGGTCAATTTTTTGATTTCTGATTAATCCCATCATTGCACATTCTTTAGGATCATCAGAACTGTGAGAGACTTCTCCAAAAAATTGGTTTTTCATCATTGAACCCATTGAATCGGTTGTTTTTTCTGCTGTTAGCATCATTTTTTCTCCTTTACTTTCTCTTCTACTACTCAAGTGTGGCCGCACTTTTTTCTTTTAATTTCTTTTTTATTGCCGTTATTGCCTGAATAACTTTACAGGCTTTGGCTCTGGTCAAAAACATAATGTCATCGACCTTAAATTTTGATTTTAAAAACTTTCGCAGGGATTTTTTCGCAAATTTATCATCATTGAAATAGCAGACATCTCTCCACAAACCTTCAATCATTCTGAGTTGTGCATCAGATGCCATATTTTCTGTGCGATTCAAATCCGCATATTTTTTCGGCTGTTTAATCCATTTGTTTATAGCTACAGCTTTATCTTCAAGGATATCTACAAAAATTGCCGCTTCAGTAAATGTCAAATCCTTTGATGATGTAACATCAAAAGACATAAGCATTTCACGATATAAATCGTCATCCATACCAATAACATTTTTTAATGCATGAATTTTTCTAATCTGAAAAGTCGTAGCCATATTTAATACTCATTTCTTCAAGCTGTAATTCACGTCCGTGCTTGATTCCGATTTGTACTCCCAAAATAAAAATGGCTAGAGCTATTAAAAATATGTGTAACCATAATGAAGTGTCGGGTTGGAATTTCTTACCGTTCATTTAATATCTCCCTTCTTGGCTTGTTCGCATTAAACGGATACGCTGACGCTTTCATCCTCTGCTCACAAGCCGCTATGCCATTAATAATTTGGAAGTTTGTTTAATCACAGCATCATCGACCTCAGCCTTACCGTTAAATTTGGCAATGCTGATGCTGTGGGAAATTAAGTGTTCTAATCTTCTTGTGTTTCCATCCGAATACTGAAGATACGTTTCAGCAAGTTTTGTATTCTGACCGATAGACTCAAGAATTTTTATGACGTCTTGAATCAATATTTTGTCTATAATTTTTGTAAATTTTACTCTTGAATACAGCTGGTCATACTGATTGTTGTAACCTTTCAGGTTTTCAAGCAGAATTCCTCTACCCACTAAAAGGATACCTACACCTGTTTTATCGTGGATACGGCGAGTAATTTCTAAGGCTCTATATGGAAGATTTTCAGCCTCATCAATAATCAAAAGTCTGCCTGATTGGTTTAATTTTCTGACGACTTCATCCATCAAATCATAAACCGAACCCTTACCGGAAAGTCCTAAACGTCTGTGGATTTCCTTGAGAAGAGATTTTGCAGTGTAGCCTGAATCGCTTTCAATAAGGATTGAGTCCATAAATTCTTTGGTATATCTTTTTACGGCAACGGTTTTACCGAGTCCGGCTTTACCGACACAAACTCCGATTTTACCCTGTGTATGGCACAGTCTGCCGATTTCAGTGATATATTTAACCGTTGAAATATCTACAAAAGGCAGGTCGCTGTTGCCGGAACGTTCGTGTTCACGTTGGATAAAATTATTTATAGCATCGGTAATTTTATCGTTTTTGCCGTTGTAATTACCGTTCATCCACATACTGATTGTAGACTTAGCAATCCCTGTAGCGGTTGAAACGTATGCTATACTGTAATTTTTAGATTCCATCAAATCTTTTAATTCGGCTCTAATATCCATTGGCGACTCCTTTTAATTCTTGATCGAGAATTTTATCCGTCTCGTATAAATAGAGCGGTTTTTCTTCTGGCTTGCTATCGTTTAAAAACATTGATAAATCGTATTTCCCAAAGGATTCCATTTCTTTACTTTTTTGAATAACTTTATCCATTTTGGTGTTAGCGATTAACGAAACTTTTGGCTTGGTTTGCTTTTCAACGCTTGCGTATGCGGCTTTATAATTTGCACATTTTTCTTCAAGGCTAATCTCACGAGTTTGTTTAATATATGATTTTGCAATCTTCAAACTGCGTTTTTTAATAGCCATAGCCTCTTTGAAAGCTTCTTTTGAAATTTCGTCTGCTTGAAGAGCCGCAACAGCTTTGACCGCAGTAACTTTGCCGACAAATTCGTTATTATCGGCTCTAAAAGCCCAAGCCTCTTTGTAATTTTGAACATCCCGACGGAGATAAACCTTTAATCTCGTTTTTGAAACCATCCAATCAGCCCAATAAGTAATACCGAGTTCATTATCCTTAATGCCGTTTCTAATAATTGTGAATGTTTTTGATGTCCTCATGCAGAACAATTTAAGAGCATCTTTTGATGGTCTGATTTTTTCTGCAAATTCCTGATTAAATAATTGGTTTGGTGATAATCCCGCAAGATTTTTACCTTGTGACGGACGTTTGTTTAAGACATTAATCACAAAATCGTCAAATATTTCCTTAAACTGTTCAAACGGAATGATTTTTCCTGCTTTAATCTCTTTTGCAAGTTTTTCAGGTCGTTCAACAACATTGCCGCCACGATATCCAACACAGTGTTTAGAGAGCAGTTCCTTTATTTTTAAGAAATCTCTTTCAATTGGTTTTGTCTGTGCATTATATGGAAGAGCGAAGTGTACATTGACATTCAATTCTCCAAGCATAGACCTTGTTTTGCGTTGATTGGTTTCAACTTTAAATTGACGTCCGCCGGCAAAGTCTTTCGAACGATAGTCCTTGCCGTTATCTATGATGACATCTTTAGGTAAGCCAAATTCATTGACCGCATAATAAAATGATTGAAAAATATGATCCGAATTTGGATTTCCTGATTGCAATATCCAACCGAGCCATTTCCCTGATTTATAATCTCTCCAAGCTGTAACCCAAGGAAATACAACGTTGCCGTCTTGAGTAAGACAGGCAACGTCTATCTGAGCGTGATCTGAAACCCACGCTTCACCGCAAATTACAGTAGAGTAGTCTCTATCAATGTAATTGCCGTATTTCCTATTCCAAGCGGATTCCCCATATCTCGCTAAATAAATACTTTGTTTTGGTACTTCACGTCTTAACCTGCGTTTAAAGGTTGAACAACTTGGGAAATTGACTCTTTCAACTCCGTTTTCTCTCATTGCATAGCCAAGTGTCAAATCCCAACAGGTTTGTAAAGAGGGAGCACCCTCCATCAAATACAAATTTTTGAAGTAATCAAAATAGCAATCTTTTATTATTGATCTGCCTGAATTGTTTCCATATCTTGATAGTAAACCATTTATTCCACAAGCAAAGTATCTATTTCTCATTCTAATTAAGGAAGAATAAGACGTTTGGTTATCAGGATTATTTTTATTCCAATTTTCGATGAACAGTTTTAAGGCTCTGCCTCTCAAACAAAGACTTTTTTGGATAACATCTATGTATTTATCTGCCTGAATGCGTGACCATAAAGGGGCTTCAGAATATTTTTTATTATCAGATTCGTTGTCAATTTTTTTTGATATAGGTAAAGATGAATAACGAATAAAAATTTGTTTTATATTATCTTTTACTTCAATTTTATAAATAAAATCACCTTTGTAGCAGCGATTTTTGAGTGTCTTCTCTTTGACATTCAAAAGATTACACGCTTCTTGAATTGAAATCCAAGCCGGAATATTTGATTTTACTTGCTTGGTTTCATTCATTAATTGTGTAATCCTTTACTTTTATTCCGAAAATCTTTTCAATAATATAAAGGTCAATTTCCGGACACCCTCTCTCCCCAGTCAAATAGCGGCTTACTACACTTTTGGAAATATTCAAAGCCATCTGAATTTCTTTTGATTTAAGATCCAAAAGGGAAAAAATAAATTTAGTTAAAATTTGTTTTTTGCAATAAACACAATTTGACATATTTTTCAATCCTCTCTTGATATAGTTAGTTGTCTATAATCAAGCTGTATAAGATTTTGAAAATTTTTCTATAAGCCGACTGTCCAGTATTTTTTGCACAGCAGAATATGCCTAATAAGGCAATATGACTGGCTCTACCGGGAAATCTTTAACCTATAATTCAATTATATGAAAATTATTTATTTATGGAATAGGCGAAAAATCAACAGCGGGGAATATTCCCCGACTTTTGAAAATAAAAAACAGTAATAACAGGAACAGAAAAAATGAACGAATTTTTTATATTTACTTTAAAATCAGATAACAAAAAGGATAAGGACTATTAAAAAAATCGGGGAAAAGTTTATGAAGAAATATTAAGTAAATTAACTTTTAAATCAAAATAAAGTTCCTCAAATTCCTTGTTTCTCCTCCAGATTCCCTCGGCGAGTTTTTGCAGCAGGTCAACTTTGTTTGAATTGTGAGAGGTAAATCTCGTCAGATAACTGTAAACCTTTTTGAATTCTTGAATTTCAGGTTTTGTAAATGCTTTTTCTTCAGGGCTTTGAAATGATTTTTCACTTACAAAGACCTGATTATCGTAAACATAAAAAGAAAATTCCTCATCGTAAAAAATTCTGTTTCTGCCTTGCTGCGGAGATTTATCATATAGTGATTTTAATTTATTTGTCTGCCGTTCGTAAATTAACTCCCTAAAAATATAATATAATTGCATCGTAGAACTTTCTGCAATACCAATTACGTCTTTGGCTTTATATGCCGGAATTGAAAGGCAAAAACACCGTATTACAATATCCAAAATCTTTGCCGGATAATAAGATAATATGGAATATTTTTTATTAAAACTCTGTTTATTATAAAAATACAGGTCATTTCTTAAAGTTAATTTTCCCTCTTTAACCAATGTCAAGAGAAGTAACTCTAAAACAGCCTCATCAACATCTTCAGCAATAGTTGAAATCTCATCAAGTGTAAATTTATCCAACCTTCTGCAAAGCCTTAAGATTCTGTCTTTCATTTAATAATCCTTTCAATGTATATTCGTCTATCTCATCAATTTTGTTTGTTTCAGACAGTTTTTCTATTTTATTAATCAACTTAACCAGTTGCCTGAATTGGTTTGTCCTTGTTGTAAGGTAATTTATTGCATCAGGAGTAAACTCCAAATCGGTTATTTGTTGAAGAATCTCGGTTATATCTTCAGCATTAAATTGTTCAAATTTCAAAGTTTTATACAGACGATCTACAAGATGCGGATATCTTGCAAGTTTTTTGTCAGCCGCCCCCATTCCGACTAGAACTATCGGACAAGCTGTCCTATCGTGCAAATCCCTTAAAGTCTCAACCGTATGTTTTTCAATCAAATAATCAATCTCATCAACAATAATTATTTTAGGATTCTGCCTTAAATAATTCTCTATGAGTTCAAATGTTTCCTGCGTATGCCAGTAAGGTTCTTCTCCAAGTTCCTCCGCAATTTCAGATAAAAGCCATCTGCTCGTCATCCCTTGCGTTGCCCGAACATATACAGAATCGTTTTTATCTGCCCACCACTGGATTGTCTGAGATTTTCCAAGCCCATGGTCGCCGTAAACTAATGCAAG
>CALUVL010000018.1 GCA_944324225.1 Candidatus Gastranaerophilales bacterium | reverse complement strand
TAAAACTAATAACTTTCCCAGCGGCTTGACTTAATTCTTTAAAGTTTCGACCTTCACCGCCCAAAAGCGCCTTCGTCATAATCCCTATCCAATATACAGATGTGCCTCAGGCTGAAGTAAAACTAATAACTTTCCCAGCGGCTTGACTTAATTCTTTAAAGTTTCGACCTTCACCGCCCAAAAGCGCCTTCGTCCTAATCCCTATCCAATATACAGATGTGCCTCAGGCTGAAGTAAAACTAATAACTTTCCCAGCGGCTTGACTTAATTCTTTAAAGTTTCGACCTTCACCGCCCAAAAGCGCCTTCGTCATAATCCCTATCCAATATACAGATGTGCCTCAGGCACCAAAAAAAAACTCTATCTTTCGATAGAGTTCGGAATTCTTTTTAGTAATTCCTCGTGTGTAGAAGGTTAGTGTGTAGTAGGTAGTGTAAATAGTAAGTGTGTGTTTGTATATATCTCGTGTTTATTTAAGTCTTTTTATTGCATATTGCTTACATATAAATAAAGTATTTTTTTAGTATATAATTGCTATATTTATTTGATTTTGTTACAAAACTTAATATGCATTGAGAAAATAATTTATCGCTACATTTTTCAAGGAATTTTCGGCAAAAATGATTTTAAAAATCATCCCGTAACAATATTTCAGCCGATTTTATTATCGTCAATTAAATAATATCCAATTTTATAAAAAATCACACATTTATAGAAACGGTCAAAAAGCTTATCTTTACTTAATCTTAATATGAAAAAGCTTGACCTTTTTTTTAAAAAGTATTCTAATAAAAAAGTAATTTTAATATTTGGAGGACAGTTATGAAAGAATTCAGCCACACACGTTTGGACAACAAAGAGTTTACAAGCGAAGAAATTAAAAAGTTAATCAAGGAATACAACATTAAATTTATAAAACTCCAGTTTGTAGATTTAAACGGGCAGGTAAAAAACATGACAATTCCGTCACAACATATAGAAAAAGCATTAAATAACGAAATTATGCTGGACGGTTCATCTATCAAGGGATTTAGAAGCATTGAAACATCAGACATGTTTTTCCATCCGGACAAGAATTCTTTCCAAATACTTCCATGGCGCGGGGATGATGGAATAAATTCAGCAAGATTGATTTGCGACATTTACAATGCAGACGGAACTCCGTTTGAAGGATGTCCGAGATGTAACTTAAAGCGGGTTATGGCCGAGGCCGAGAAAATGGGATTTTCAATGAACATCGGGCCTGAAGCGGAATTTTTCCTGTTTGCAAAAGACAAAGACGGCAAGGTTACGACAACAACTCAGGACAAGGCCGGATACTACGATGTAGGTCCTGAAGATTTAGGTGAAGACGTTCGATCTGATATAGTTCTGGCATTACAGGAAATGGGATTTGATATAGAAGCATCACACCATGAAGTTGCTGACGGACAGCATGAAGTTGACTTCAGATACGCAGATATTCTAACAGCGGCAGATAATGTTGCAACCTTCAAAATTGCAGTTAAGGCAATAGCTGCAAAACATAATCTTCATGCGACATTTATGCCAAAACCGATTTATGGAATCAATGGTTCCGGCATGCACTGCAACATCTCTCTTTTCAAAAACGGCAAGAATGCTTTCTTTGATGAGAATGCTGAGTACCAGCTTTCTGAAGTTGCAAAATATTCTATTGGCGGACTTTTGAAACATGTTAAGGGTATCACAGCAGCACTGAACCCGACAGTAAACAGCTTTAAGCGTCTGGTTCCGGGATATGAAGCGCCTGTATATCTTGCATGGTCGCTGGCGAACAGAAGTGCATTATTGAGGGTTCCGGCCAAAAGGGGAAACGCAACCAGGGTTGAATTAAGATCACCTGATCCTGCGTGCAACCCTTATATCGCATTTGCGGCAATTT
This sequence comes from Candidatus Gastranaerophilales bacterium, assembly GCA_944324225.1. Classification (GTDB taxonomy): domain Bacteria; phylum Cyanobacteriota; class Vampirovibrionia; order Gastranaerophilales; family Gastranaerophilaceae; genus Scatenecus. The sequence continues at coordinate 38,278 of CALUVL010000018.1, read as the reverse complement.
TGCAGGCATGCCTTGACGGAGTTAAGAATAAAATCGACCCGCCGGCTCCTGTTGAAAGCAATATCTATAAATTAACAACTAAAGAACGTAAAAAACAGAGAATTGACTCCCTGCCCGGAAGCCTAGCAGAAGCATTGGATTATCTGGACAAATCCCTCGTTGCAAGAGCTGCGCTCGGCGATCACATTTTTAATGAATTTATGTCAACAAAACAAAAAGAATGGGATGCCTTCAGAACTTACGTTTCCCAGTGGGAAATAGAAAAATACCTTGAAAGATACTAATTAACATAAAAACCACACTAAAAAGCCCCTTAGTATTAAAGGGGCTTTTTTATCTACACAAAATCATCAATTTAAATTATTATTCATCCCATTCGCCAGATTTAACGAGTGCTACAGCTTTAGCAAGTGCAGCCTGAGAAGAAGGAGAAACAACTAAAAATTCTGCTTTTTTAGGATTTATGATACAAATTTTTCGGTCACATTGTTCACAAAAGAACTGGGTAGTAATACTGGCTTCACATTGCGATTTTTTATCTTTAGAAGTATAAAGCAACGTTTTTACAGCCAATTCATTTCTCATTTCTCTTTTATTAATTCCTTCCTGAAGCTGAGATGCGATTTTATCTGCAGCCGCACCTTTCGGATAAACCAAGTATAATGTTTTAGGGATACCTCTAAAAACATAGAAGTTCTGATCGTATGTATTTACAGCTCTTAAGACGTAAGCAGGAAAAGTTTTTGCACCTTTGATTGATCCGTCATAAATCAAGTCAGGATCTTTTTCAGGTTTTTCAGGTTCTGGTGCCTTAACAACTTCTTCAGTCTTTACTTCTTTTTTATTTGCATTTTTTAAATCTTCCAAAAGCCTGCCTTGCTGCCAGTATTCCGGGTTAGCCTTATAAGCAAGAAACCCGATTATCACAATTACTAAAAAAGGTAAAATATTTCCTTTTTTCTTTTTTGAAGGACTAGTTCCTTTTTTATTTTTATTAGTAGCCATTTAACCTCCAGTTTTGTAGTTAACATTAATATCTAACTAAATATTATATAATTTGTCAATAAACTCTTTGATTGAATAATGATTTTTTAGTACAACAAAAGACTTACCAGACATTTCACGCACATAATCGAGATTATTTCCATCAAGAAAGTCCTCGCTGTATGGCCGTAACATAACCGACGGAATTACAACAGACTCACAGTCTTTATCTTTCACAGCTGCAATAAGATCCTCTGATGTTATAAGCCCTGCAACAGTAATATTTCGCCCCCAATAGCTTGATTTTACAGGTGCTAGTTCAATTTGAAGATTTTTAACTTTTTTATTCAAATCTTTGGCAATAAATTTAAAAGCATCCAGAGCCGCATAAGAAACTGCAAACACAAATTTTGACATTTTTGAAAGCTTTTGCGGGAGTATTAATGACTTATAATCATCAATAAGAAGTCTTATAGCACCAACACCATCCTCTAATTGTGCAAAATTACCATAATATTTTGCAGGTGGAATTTTCTCTCCTGCAAGCAGAAAAAATTCATCAGAAAGACAAACCCTCTTAAATTTTGATGCAATTTGCAAGGTTTCTTTTGCGACACTCTCATCAACTTGAACCAAATTTTCTTTTCGAAACTGTGTAACGCCAACAGGAACAATAGCAGTTGATAAAACAGTGTTTTTTAAAGAAGCAAGGTCATTTAATGTTCTTTCCAGTTCAGCTCCGTCATTATATCCCGGACACAATACAATTTGCGCATGGAAGGGAATTTTATTTTTTCTAAACCACTTAAGATTGTCCATAATTTTGCCGGCATTTGGATTTCTAAGCATTTGTACCCTGAGTGCGGGATTTGTAGTATGCACTGAAACATAAAACGGACCCAGATGCATTCTCTTTATTCGCTCTCTATCTTTATCCGTAAGGTTTGTAAGTGTTATATATGTTCCCTGAAGATAAGACAACCTGTAATCATCGTCTTTTATATAAAGAGTATCCCTAAGTCCCTTGGGCTGCTGATCTACAAAACAAAAAATACACTTATTCAAACAAGGTTTTACTCTGTCAAAAACAGCGCTTTCAAAAACAATCCCAAGGTCATCATCATAATCTTTTTCCAGTTCAATAACCACAATTTCACCGTTTGATTTTTTTACCTCAAGAGTAAGAAAATCAGACTTGCAGAAAAAATTGTAATCTATCATATCAGACATTTTTTCTCCATCAATTGAGAGAATTTCATCACCTTTATCAATTTGAAGTTCTTCTGCAATAGAACCTTTCAAAACCTCACTAACGAGAGCCGGCATTATCCTTTTCAAACCCCTCTATTAAGTTAATCAAATTCGTATATTCACAGACAGTATTATCAAGAACAATTTTCTGATAAAACGAAAGCTTTGTATATTCATCCTTCATAATTTTGCACGCTTCAGATTTAAACTTTAAAGCCAGTGTCTTTAAATGAAGAAACATATCCTGTTTTTCAACAGGGTCAAGACATTCAGCCAATGAAAGTTTCACCCTACAATTTGAAAGAAACTGAAGAGGATTGTCGCTCAAGTCTTCAAGAAGTAATTTTTTCAAAAGTTTTTTACCTTCTTTTGTAACAGAATAAAAAACAGAAAGTTTTCCCCCTTCAGACATCATTCGGTTGGAAGTTACAGCGCCATTAAGCTCCAAACGTCTTAACGCAGGCTTTAGAGCCCCAAAACTAGGTGAGGTATAAGGAGCGAATTCTCTTTCAACGGCTTTGTTAATCCCGTACATCGTTACTTCACGCTTTAGCAATACATATAAAATGAGCAACTCAATCATAGTATGAGAATACCACAAAACAATACAAAATGGAAATTTTAATAAAATTGACTTTAAATAATATTTTAAATTATAATAAAACAATGAGAGTGCTCCCAAAATACTACAGACAATCTGCCACATATAAAATATTTAGCGGGATATTCACGCTTTTAGAAGATTTTTTAAACACCCTAGGGCAGATAACGATTAAAGGACTACAGTTATTAAAAGCTCTTTTGACTGCGCCTATAGACAAAAAAGAACTCATTGAGCAATGCGACAGATTTGGCATAAGTTCGCTGCCTATAACACTTTCGATAGTCGGAATGACATCAATAATTGTCGCATCTCAAGTCGCAAATGAAATGGTAAAACAAGGAGGCGGTCACTTTATAGGTCTTTTAATGACGATGCTTATTGTCAGAGAAGTAGGCTCAATAATGTCCGGATTTGCTATAATCTCAATGATAGGCTCTTCTCTAGCATCCGAAATTGCAACAATGAGAGTTACAGAACAGATTGACGCAATCAAAGTTCTGAAAGTCAATCCTGTTGAATACCTTTTTGTACCAAGGGTTCTTTCAGGAATTTTAATGATGCCTGTAATAGTAGTCATAGCCTCCGTAGTGGGAGTTCTGTCCGGTGCAGTTGCATCTACACTCACTACAGACTTAAGTTTCCGAGCATATTTTGAATCCGCATGGCTCGGGATTTATATGAAAGACCTTGGTGTAAGCCTTCTAAAAGGACTCACCTTTGGCGGAACAATAGCACTAATAAGCTGTACATGCGGATATTACGCATCCGGAGGCGCAAAAGGTGTCGGGCTTGCAACAACGAAAGCCGTTGTCTGGTCTTTTGTTGCTATAGTAATCTGGGACATGATTTTTGCAATTATATTTTTCTTTTAATAATTAATAAGGATTAACTAAATGAGTATTGAAGTAAAAAATCTTGTAAAAGTATTTGATGAAAAAAGAGTAATAGATGATATTTCCTTCAAGGTCAACAATAGCGAAACACTTGCTATTGTCGGGTTTAGCGGATCCGGCAAAAGTACAATTCTAAAACTTATCTGCGGACTATTGCAGCCGGACAGCGGTGAAATAATTACCTCCGAAGGCGACACCGCTATGGTGTTTCAATATTCTGCACTTTTTGACTCGCTGAATGTTGCAGATAATATTTCGTTTGCATTAAGAGAGAGAAAAGATTTAAGAAAAAAATACAAAGAAGAAGAGCTTAAAGACATAGTAGCCCAAAAACTTGAACTTGTGGGGCTTAAGGGGATAGAAAACAAGTTTCCGGCAGAACTTTCGGGCGGAATGCAAAAACGAGTAAGTTTTGCACGTGCAATAGTAACAGAACCGAATTCTATTTTATATGATGAACCTACTTCAGGTCTTGACCCGATTTCTTCGACATTGATAGAAGATTATATAGTAAGACTGAAAGAAGAAACAAAAGCCGCATCAATCGTTGTAACCCACCAGATGTCAACAATTACAAGAACTGCGGATAGAGTAATTATGCTCTATGACGGGAAAATAGTTTTTGAAGGCACACCTGAGGAAATGTTGAAGCAGGATACACCTTACACAAAACAGTTTGTAACAGCATCACTTGAAGGGCCGATGAAAATGCTTGCCTGAGAAGATATTTCCGTCTAAAAAGCACCAATTTCACACTTCTTATCTGTCATCCTCAGGCTGCAATGTTGAGATGATTATTCAAAATTCCATTTCTATTCGCTTTCAGCTTATTTACAACCTGATAACGGAATAATTTTCAATTTGCAAGTTTTAAAGATTCATGCTATACTGGCGAACGTATTAGCAAAATGAGGATATGTTTATGACAACGCTGGAAGAAAAATTGTTTAATGAACATGTAATGACATTAGACACTTACATAATGTTTAGAATTAAGGAAAAGCAGACAAAACTTACACCCGAACTTACGGCTAAAAACAGAGCACCTATTTCGTTAGCTATGGGGGCTCCGACGGCCTCTCCTCCGGAGTATGTCATAAATAAACTTAAGGAATGCCTTGATGAAGACGGTATTCATACGTATTCTGTTCCTAAGGGTGAAGATTACTTTAGAAAAGCGGTTGCGCAGAGGATGAAAACAAGATTTGGTGTAGATATGGCTCCTAATACCGAAATCTTTTCTCTTATCGGTTCAAAAGAAGGTATTGCAAATATGATGCGTGCTTTGATTAACCCGAAACATGAAGATAAAGAAAAAGATATCATTATGGTTCCGGATCCGGGATATGCTTCATATTCACAGTTTATCAAATGCTCGGGCGGTTACGCTTATCCGGTTCCGTTGAAGGCTGAAAACAATTATATGCCTGATATGGATGAAGTTTTTGAACAGCTTAAAAAAGACGGGTTTGCTCAAAATAAGGTTAAAGCACTTATCGTAAACTATCCGAACAACCCTCTCGGCGTTACGGCCACAAGAGAATATCTGCAATCCGTAATTGAGTTTTGCAAAAAACATCAAATTCTTTTAATATCAGATGCGGCTTATTCTGATTTGTACTATGGCTCTGAAGAGGAAAAACCTTTCAGTATATTTGAACTAAACGGTGCCAAAGACATTGCTGTTGAGTTTTTCTCATTTTCAAAACCCTATGCAATGACAGGCTGGAGAATTGGCTGGATATGTGGAAATTCTGCTATTGTTCAAAGATTTGGAAAAGTTAAATCCTCAATTGATAATGGGATTTACAAACCGCTACAGAAAGCTGCAGCAGCCATTCTTAACTCAAAAGAAGGCGATGAATATATTGATAAAATGAATAAGGGATTTAAACATAAACAGGAAATCATGGTTAAAGGTTTAAAAGAACTCGGCTGGCCGATTGATGAGAATAAGGTTCCGCATACAACATTTTATCTATGGCTTCCGATTCCTCCAAGATACACTGATTCCTTCACTTTCTGCGAAGACCTTCTTGAAAAATCCGGAGTAGTTGTGGTTCCGGGAAATGCTTTCGGCAAATACGGAGAAGGGTTCTTCAGAATTTCATTCGTCTGCAGCGACGAAAAACTTCAGGAAGTAATAGACCGAATGAAAGCTGATGGCTTTTCCTTCAATTAATCTTATTTGACTAAATATTAACAGCTCTGCTAATATAACATAAAAAGAGCCTTATTGAGAAGGCTCTTTTATTATCTATATATAAAATCGGCAAATTTATATTTTCCCAAATGTTCTAAGAAAGTGCCATTAATGCTTTGATAGAACGGGCATTGTCTCTAACTTCTTCATCAGAATTATTTTCAACTGTGTCCTCAAGTATTCTGATGGCTTCAGTCTTGTCTTCAAGTGAAAGCAATTCGTTAATTGTGCACATTGCAACACCTGTTGACATGTCGTTAATACCTTTTCCTTTGTTAGTAATAACAACTCGCAAAGATTCCGGAATGTTTTTCTGCACAAGCGCTTTTGCAGTCATTTCTCTAATTTCATCAACTTTAGAGTTTGTTCCGATATCTTCTAACACATTTACAGACTCGGGGTTTTGATGCATCGCCAACCCATCAATAATATTTTTTACATTTTTTACAATTTTCTTATCAACCATTAATTAATCCTCCCTTGTCTAGCCCAAGCTTGCTTCCCATGCTTGAACGTTATCCATCAAAAGCTGTCTTGGGACTGACAAGTCTTCCATTTTGGCAATTTGATTTTTGGATATACCGGGTTCAAACATTGAATGTATTGCATCACTCACTCTTTCGCCGGCTCTCGAAATAGCTTGTTTTGCCGGTTCAAAAGTAATTTCCGTATTATTCAATTTATTCCAGCAGTTTACAACATTGTCTTTAATTCTGTTTGCAAAAGCAGCTACTGATTCAATACCGGCTTTAATTTTGTCGCCTATACCTGCAATTGAACCGACAAGTGCACTTGCTTTCAATTTACCTGTAAAACTGATTCCGTTGTTCTGAACTTCATTTTTAGTTTTGTTTTCGCTTACAAAAACATCAGCAGTCAGAACATTTCCTTTGAATGATGTCTGCGCAAACGGATTTGATGACCTTGCAACTGATTTTTCGTGCTTGGTAGGATTAAAAATACGTTCACGGATACTTGAGATAGATAATAAATCTGCCATTTGTAGTAATCCTTTCTTTTAGTAAACTTTTCTACACTATTAGGATACCATAGCATTTTAGAATGTTATCAACCTTTTGGTGTATTATTGGAGCGAAAAGCATATACAAAAGTTGGACTTAATGCGCAAAAAAATTTTCAGGAGTTTTACAACAACAGAAAGGAAAGTCATGAAAGTAAATAATATTAATTCAACAACAAACTTTGGTGCGATTTTTAAATTTACCAAAACTGCAGATTCGGTCTGCGACATCATTGAGGATGCACTAAAAAAGTCAACAGTTCCTGCTGAGGCGGAAAAAATCAGCAAAAAATTCCAAATCGGCGGAGGCTCATTATATGTCTACGTTCCGGATGAAAACCTGCAAAAACTTCTAAATAATTTAAAATATATAACAAGAAGTGCCTATGCAGAATTTCTCACAAGAGTTGACTAAATATTTTTGTGATATTATACAGATATGGGATATTTAGAAAAACTTGTTGACCTGATAGGAGTACTCCGCTCGGAGAACGGCTGTCCCTGGGACAGAGAACAGACCCATGCAACTTTAAGACCCAATATGCTTGAAGAAGCTTACGAGGCTGTCGATGCCATTAATGACGGGGATATGAAACATCTGAAAGAAGAATTAGGCGATGTACTCTTGCAGGTAATTCTGCATTCCCAAATAGCCAAAGAAGAAGGCGCTTTCGATATTGAAGACGTTGCAAAAGGTCTGCATGACAAAATTATCCACAGACACCCGCACGTTTTTGGCGATGTAAAGGTTAATACACCAGAAGAAGCGCTTCTCAGCTGGGACAAAATTAAAAAAGAAGAAAAAAGCCACAGAAAATCAGCAATGGACGGAGTTTCAAAAGCCCAATCCGCCCTGATGAGTGCGCAAAAAATCAGCAAAAAGGCCGTCAAATGCGGATTTGAATGGCCTGATGAAGACTCGCTTTATGACTGCATTAAAAGCGAATTTAAGGAGTTTAAAGAAGCAGCAGACGCTAAAGACAAGGAACACATGGAAGAAGAGATGGGCGACATCCTTTTTGCTGTTGTTAATCTTGCAAGATGGAATAAAATTGATGCCGAACAGGCTCTTATTAAAGCTAATCACAAGTTTATGACCCGTTTCAGAAAAATGGAAGAGCTGGCGGTGAAACCGCTTGAAAACTATTCTTTTGAAGAGTTTGATAATCTTTGGAAGAACGCAAAGCTTGCGCTTACCAAACAAAACACCAATTGTTAATTATTGTAAACTCAATTCACACAAAAAAAGCAATTATTCTCCCCCAAAATTTTTTATATAAATATACAGGAAAGAGGTTTGAATTATGAAAGAACAAGAATTAAACACATTGATGTCAGTAGTTTCAGATCCGATAAAAAATGTTTATAAAATCGAATCAAGAAAAGATTTAGAGGAAATTCAGAGAATAATCAGAATTTTTAACATTGCAGATGAACAGCACAACAAACATACAATGCTTTCAATCAAAAATCTTGCAACATTCAAGCTTGTATTAAGCAACAACTAATACAATCTAAAAAACTTTTTCCTGTAAAAAAAGATGTCATAAACCTGACATCTTTTTTTTCATTGAGAAAATACTCCGAGGCATCAAAACTCTACATCAATTTAGTATTTATACTTAATTTCCGCAGCGGTCATTCATAATCTTTTGAAGACAAGCACTGTAATCTCCATTCTCGCCGCAAAATTTATACTTTCCTAAAACTCTGCAATTTTTCAAATTACTGATTTATTATACTTTATTCTAAATACTTACGCAAGCTAAATCAGGGCGTAAAGTTCCGAGCCGAACATAATAAGCCCTATTGCAACAGCAATAAAAGTTGCAAACATTACAGCACCTGCCGAAATGTCCTTAGCCATCCCGACAAGTCTTGAATATTTGTTATGAAACATAGCATCAAGCGTAAATTCAATCGCAGAATTCAGCATCTCCGCAACCACAACAAGCCCTATCGCAAGCAGTAATATACACAACTTTGCCACACTCAAATCAAGCACAATGCCCAAAACTATTACAAAAATAGCCGCAAAAAAGTGGACTCTTATATTATTTTCGCTCTTTAAAACTATTCTTATTCCTTTTCCGGCATTTTTGAATGTGTTGGTTAACCCTTGCGACTTAAATCTGCTCATACTTAATCCCTATACTTTGCAAAGCTTCTTTCTGCAATGCTACAACAAAATTATAATCTGATTCAGTCTGATGGTCAAATCCAAGCAAATGCAAAATTCCATGACTTATTAAAAATGTGAGTTCTTCCTCCGGCTTTACCCCTTTTTTAGAAGCTTCTTCCTGCACTTTATCAAGCGCAATAATCACTTCACCAAGGTTTATTTCCCCGTCAAATATGAACTTTTCCTCACTGTCTGCGAATATGGCAAAAGTTATTATATCAGCAGGATAATCTTTATCTCTGTATTCTCTGTTGATTTCATGCGTTTTTTGGCTGTCGCAATAAAGAATATCAAAAGATATTGTATTATATTCAAACCCGTTGAGTGCACAGTCTGCATAAACCGACTCTTTCGAAAGATAATATTTCAAAAGTTTCTTGGCAGATGTTATGTATTTTTTTTCATCTATTTCCCACTCAGGGTAAATATTTTCGCTGAAAATATGAAACTTAGTTTTTATCGCCATTTCCGTCCTTTTTGTCCTCGTCGGAATGCTGCTCTTCAAGTTTTGCAATTTTATTTTCCAGATCTTCATCAAGAATTTTTGATGGCATTTTAATTTTATTTTTGGAAAATTCCTCGACTATATTTTCCTGATACTTAATCCTGTTATGCTGCATTCCTCTTAATATTCTGCTGAAAGTTGCCGCAATAACTTTTATGTCATGCAAAGTCAGAGGACTATCCGCAAGCTGTGTATCGTTTAGTCTTTCAACAATAATTTTGTCAATAATGTTGTCAATTTCTTCAGGTGTCGGATTTTTCAAAGATCTTACGGCCGACTCTACCGCATCAGCTATCATCAAAATCGCTGTTTCCTTCATATTAGGCTTAGGCCCTGTGTAGCGGAACTGGTCTTCCTTAACATTTTCAATACCTTCTTCCTGAACTGCCTGATTGTAGAAGTATTTTGCAAGTCCTTCACCATGATGCTGCAAAATAAAATTATTAATTACAGATGGAAGATGATATTCTTTCGCAAGTTCAACCCCGTCTTTCGGGTGCGCCGTAATAACCATCTTACTCAATCTAGGATTTAATTTTGTATGCGGATTTTCGATTCCGAAGTATGATTGGTTCTCTACAAAGAACAGTGGCCTTTTTAACTTTCCTATATCATGATAAAAAGCCCCGACTCTTGCTAAAATAGGATTTGCCCCGATAGCTTCCGCTGCAGCTTCACATAAATTGGAAACCATAAGACTGTGATGATAAGTTCCGGGAGCCTCAATCTGCAAACGCTTCAGCAACGGCTGGTTGTGGTCTGCGAGTTCCGCAAGCCCGTACGGCGTAATTATCTGGAATGTGCTTTCAAACAATGGCAGTGTCCCAAGAACTATCATTGAACTTATAATACCGTTCAAAAGTATAAATGCACTATTTTTTACAATAAGCAGACTGCTTACATCTATTAAACACTTTTCGAGCATATAAATGCTCAAAACAATAATCAAACCTGATAAAGAAATTACAAATCCTGCCTTTATAAGATCAAACCTTCTTGAATAACGTATTCTTGAAATAGTTATCATTGAAATCAAACCTAAAAGCAGAAACGTAATCAAAAACTGCGTATCATACTGAACACCAACGGTTAGAACCGTTAAAAGAACAGTAGCCGCAACAAATGCTATTCTTGAATTTGTAAATATTGCAAGCAACAGAATGTATGCAGGGATCGGAAGCACATATGGTGAAAATCCTGTAGGCAGCACAACAGCAATCATTGCAAGCATTAACGATAATACCGCCGATATTGCCATATATCTCGTCTCCAAAAACGGTTTTTCGAAAAATTTCATATAACTTAAAAATATCAAAGTACTTATAAACACGAGTACATATATAGCCAAAAGCCCCTGCCAGTTCAGTTCATATACATTGTAACCCGCCTGTCTTAAAGCATCACGCTTCAATCTTGTAACCGGCTCGCCTTCAAAAACAATCTTATCTCCCTTATGAATTGTAATTTCATAAGGTTTAACAGAATTTTCAGCATTTTTTCGTGCAATTTCAGTTGCAAATTCATCAACAACTAAGTTTGGCACGATAACCTGTTCCAATATGCCTTTTATTGCCGAAATTTGACGCTTTGAAACATTTGAAACCATATTATCTGTTATCATTTGGTCAATATTGTTTCTTTCATAATCTTTTTCTGTAATTCCGACACGTAAAACATTTGCGAGTGTAAGATTTGCCTTATCATAAACTTCTCTTAAAACCGAATCCTCTGACTTCAAAAGAAAATCTATTACAAAATCTTTTCGCTCTTTGTTTGAAATATCCAAAAGTATTGATAACTCATCTTTCTTAACCCTTTCATCTACTTCTTTTTTGCGTATTTGCAAAATAGAATTTTCTAAAGTTTCTAAATTGGTTCTGATGAAATCATCTTCAGCTGGTGTCAGAACATAATCAACTTTTTGTGCGACCTCTTTTTTATGCTGCTCTGTCCGCTTAACATCAATAACAGTAAATGTTTTCTGAGCAATTATATCTTTTTTGCTTATTCCGTTTTCAATAATACTCTGGAAAAAATAATTTTGAGAAGAAATAATCGCAGTCATAACAAGTGTAAAACTTAAAAACGCTAATACTTTCAGCGTTCTAGATGCCATGAAAAATGCTTTTATTTTTTCTAAAAATCCTGTATTTTGCATTTGTTAAAAACCCTCATAAATAAATCTGACTTATTATGCAGTATTTAAGATTTTTTTTCAAGACTTGAAAAAAACTACTGTTAAAAAAAATATTTTTATTATATAATTAAATCATAAAAATGACAATTTTAATAGAATTTGCAGTTAAAGTGCAAAATTGAGACGGGGTATAAAAAGAGCCTTTGCATCCTTTAAAATTTTTATAAAACGTTTCCGAAATGACAAAAACAATTGTCTGAAACACAATTATTGTACGGAAATCAGCGTGATGAAACATTGCTTAATAAAACTTAATAAACGGCTAAAAATTAGCAATTTTTATTATTTTTGAACCTATATATATATGGAAGGTTTCATTATTTGGTGAAGTGGCATGAAAGTAGAAAGCATTAAAAACAATTTTAGAACCCAGACGGCAATACAGCAAAACAAGCCGTACGGAACCAATTTTACTTCCAGATACAACCCGGCAGACTATATTTCAGAAATTAAAATGGAAAATGAAATTAAAGATTTCATGCCATCAGCAGTCAAAGGGATGAAAAGATTATGCGATAATATGGGTGAAACGCAAAACATCATAATTAATGCCCTTGGAACAGGTCTGGTAGCACCTATATTTATTAAATGGAACCCGCTTTCCAAAACGGATGAAGATACAAGAACATATTCAGCATGGAGACAGCCTGTATCAGCTGTTCTGGCCGTTGTAACACAGGTTGGAGTAACTATACCTTTCAACAAAATGATTGAAAACAGAGCTAATGCAGGTTTTTATGATGCAAAATACAATAAAACACTGTTTCAGGATGATAAATTCATCACAAAACAACTCAAACGTATTTATCCGTATGCTTCAAAAAAACAAATACAAGAAATGACTCAAAGTAAAATGGCTGAACAATATCAAAATCTTATCCACATGATTCAGGACAACAAAGTCATTATGAGTAAAGAAGACGGAAGTCCGCTTCCAATGGATGACCAGAAATTCAAAGAACTTGTTGATAAAGTCCTCCAGAAAAAAATAGATTTTGAAAATAGCGAACTTAACAAATGCAACAAAATTACAATTCCTAAAAAACTGAAACGGGGTGAATATTACAGAACCCACAAGGAAGAAGCCTTAAACATATTCAACGACCTCAACTCCAAACTTTCAAAAACTTCCAGCCCACAATCTATACAATCGGAGGTTAAACGCCTTAAAAAACAATACAAAAACGGAGATAAAGAATTAATTGCAATATTTGATGATATTCTTGGCAGACGGGGCAACAATGATACAGAGCTTAAAGCAGCCCTTCAGGATAAATTGTCAGGTATTTTGAGAGATATTGATTATCACACAGGATTTTCTAATACAGAAGAATGGAAAAAAGGAATTATTAATTACGAAACAGAATCAAGAATTAATCCGATAAAAGCCTCTCTTAAAAATTTGAATAAGATGAAACAAATGATATCTAATAAACAAACAGTAGGAGAAATTGAAGATTATCTTGATGAAATTGTAACCAAACAAGAAGACCACAGATTATTCAAATTTAAACTTTCAAAAGAAGTAGCTGCAGAACTGCAGAAAGTTGTGAAAAACAATTTAAAGGCACACAAACAGATAACAGGGTTAATCGTATCATTCCTTATGCTTCCTGTATCCTGTTCGCTATTGAACTGGTGTTACCCGAGATTTATGGATATATTTTTCCCGAAACTTTCTAATAAAAAGCACCCGAAAGAAATAAAAAATCTAGTAAATCAGGCTAATCATCAAACGGAGGTAAAATCATGAGTTTTATTTCTCCCATCACAAACAGAATAAATGCAGGAATGAAAGCCTGTTATAACTATTGCCTAAAAAAACCGGATATACTGCTTTCCAGAACCCAATTTTTAGACAAAGCCTGCCAAAAGTTTCAGGATCCTAAAGCAAATGCAGCCTGGATAGCAGGATTAGGAGTTGCATCCGTAATATTAAAAGATGGTTTCGGGTGTTACTTATATGTAAAGCAAAGCTTAAATAACAAAAAAATTCCTGAAGATAAAAGAAAATTCGTAGCAGCTTTAGACCTGGCAAACGGTGGGCTGATGATATTACTTCAGATATTATTAACATATACTATTTCAAAGAAAGCTTTTCAGGAAAAAATGTTCAACAAATTGTTCGGAAAACTATTTAACAGACAATCATCAAAGAGTGTTCAGGCTGTGATGGAACAAAAACTTCCGGGCAAGGTTAAAGGAAATCAAGAATTTCATAGAGCATTTGAAAGTTATAAAGATGCTTCAATTGCGGCATTTGGTTCTTTGACAACCTTGATTGCAGCAACAACTTTAGGCAAACGTATAATAACACCATTCATTGCAACACCGCTTGCTGACAAAACAAAAGAATGGATGTGCCGAAATGATAAACCAGTACATATTCATAAAGACACTAAAAATACTTATGATACAAACATTTCTGCCGATGAAAAAGCTGATATGCAGAAAAATAATCAATCTGCACCACAGCATGCTCAAACCGGCAGTATGTTAAAATCAACTGTTGAAAAGACAAAAATCGCAAAACAAGAACAAGCCATTGCACATCGACCTCAACAATCCAATCTACTAAAACAGGCTGTTAACAATCTCAAAGTGCAAAAGAAGGACACCTCTGAAGCATTGCCTCAACAATCCAATCTTTTGAAACAATCTGTTGAATAAATAAGAGCTCAGCTGATTCTATTAACAGGAGTTTTGGGTGATTTGCCAGACAATACATCTGCAACCTGATGACTTACATCATCAGCAACTTTGATTTGTGCCTCCTGAGTACTTGCGCCCAAGTGTGGAACTATAATCAAATTTTTACTGCATTTGTATAATTCAGATTTTTGAATTTCCGGTTCATCGACAAAAACATCCAAGGCTGCCCCTGCTATATGTCCTTTGTTTAAGGCTTCTTTTAGAGCTTTTTCGTTAATAATTCCGCCTCGTGCACAATTAATAAGTCTGGCGCCTTTTTTAATCTTATAGATATTACCTTCATTTATTAAATCTATTGTATCCTTATTTTTAGGAACGTGTACAGTAACAAAGTCACAAACAGGCAAAAGACTTTCTAAATTATCAATCTTTTCATATCCATTTACTTGAATAGTCTTCACATCTGCAAATGGATCATATACAAGAATTTTCATCCCCAACACCTTGGCAATTTCAGCAACACGTTTGCCAATCTTGCCAAACCCTATAATTCCAAGCTTTTTACCGTATAATTCTACACCAATAAACTTTGAACGTTCATAGTTTCCAGAATTTATACATTCACAGCTCTGAGGAATATTTCGAGCACAGGCAAGCATCATAGCTATTGTATGCTCTGCTGTAGCTTCTGTATTGCCATTTGGCGAATTCACTACCCATATTCTCTTTAAAGTTGCAGCTTCAACGTCTATATTATCTACCCCGATACCTGCACGCGCTATAATTTTTAGATTTGTGGCATTTTCCAGAACTTTTTTTGTTATTTTGGTTGAATTTCTTACAATTACTCCGTCATAATTATTTATAATTTTGCATAAATCATCTTCGGATTGAGATGGCATGACAACAGCTTCACCCCCTGACTCCTTTATAATTTTCTCAGCAATACCATTAACCTTATCTAAAATTAAAACTTTCATTAACCCCTCCTTTTTTACCTCAATCAACGAACTAAAAAAGGTGCTTATCGCACCTTTCACAAATTTTAAAACGGTTTTGTCTGATTTAACTTCATCCGCAAATCCCTGAAACGTGCAATATCTTCCTGTGTTTTGCCCGAGTCTTTAAAAACAGCCTGTGTCGACGGATGAACCATCAATACATAATCCATATGAATTTCTAAAAAATTATACTTACGGGGCGACTGACCAGCATTTCTAGGATAAATTTCAGCATTTGTCACTGCCAGAAAACGTCTTTCTTTGTCATTCAACAAATCAGTCAACTCCCTGTTTGTATTTGTATATTTTGACACATAAACAACCCCTTTAATATCATGGTCAACTGTCAAAATACTTACTTCTATAGGAACCATATCTGTATTTTTTGCCATTTTTTTATCCTTCCGAACTTTCTTAAGTTCTTCTGTCATACAACTTTTAGTATTATATTATATTCTAAAAATATTGTCTATATGTTAAATTTTATCAATATGCTTACCCATTCGGGATCCATAAGTTTCATGCACATCAACAATTGACATAAAA
Organism: Candidatus Gastranaerophilales bacterium; assembly: GCA_944324225.1. Classification (GTDB taxonomy): domain Bacteria; phylum Cyanobacteriota; class Vampirovibrionia; order Gastranaerophilales; family Gastranaerophilaceae; genus Scatenecus. The sequence continues at coordinate 22,239 of CALUVL010000018.1, read as the reverse complement.
GCTTTTGAGTCGAACTCTTTTACTACTTCTTTCACCTTTGTGAGCTCAAGCCTTGACACTACACAATATATCAGAGTTTTTTCCTGCTTGGAATATCCGCCAACACCTTTCAGGTAAGTAACACTTATTTCAAATTTATCAATAAGCTCCTGACCAATTTCATAAGCTTTATCACTGATAATCCGAACAGATTTAGAAGAATTCAAACCTTCCAAAACAATATCAATAACTCTGTAAGCTATAAAATATGTCAAAACCGAATACATAGCCTTATTCCACCCGAGCACAAGACCGGAGCAAAAATAAATTATAACATTAAACGCCATAATAATTTCACCGACAGATAAACCAAACTTTTTAGAAAGCACAAGTGACATAATTTCTGTTCCGTCAAGTGACCCTTCATTTTTAAGAACAATACCTACACCTGTTCCTAAAATTATTCCTCCGAAAACTGTTGCTAACAAAAGGTCATTCGTTATGTGGTAAGCCTGAAAAATATTAATACCAATTGCAAGCATCGTTACGGCATAAAGAGTCTGGAATACAAAATATTTACCCATTTTAGTAAAAGCAAGACACAAAAAAGGAATATTCAATATTAAAATTAAAAGCCCTAGGTTGTACTTTGTAATGTAGCTCAAAATCATTGAAATACCTACAATCCCGCCGTCAATAATATTATTTGGTACAAGAAAACACTCAAGCGCAAAGGCCGCTATAAAAGCCCCGAAAGCTAAAAAGAATAACTTATTTATCACAAACATGGACATTTCTTTAAATGATATTTTTCTTTCGGGCATCTTTTATACTTCTTTCTTTTAATCTGCTTTGGAATCAGTTTTTCTGATAGCCAGAAGGTTATTAATTTTAAATATTGTTTTTTTGTCGTTCATATCTTCGGAATTTTTATAACCAAGAATTTTTTCCAAGTCCTGCTTTAATGAAACAAGATCCTCATATTTTTTCAAAGTTCCGTCAAGTGCTATTGACACATCTCCGGTTTCTTCAGAAACTACAAGACAAGCAGCATTACTTGTTTCAGTCATACCGATAGCTGCACGATGACGTGTTCCGTATTTCCAGCTTAACTTTGGATCTTCTGTAAGTGGCAGAAGTACGCCCGCAGAAATTATTTTGCTACCGTTAATAACAACAGCACCGTCATGAAGCGGAGTGTTCGGATGAAATATAGTGAGCAACAATTCTGTTGAAACATCTGCATTAAGTTTTGTGCCAACATCATAATAAGTATTGCTTAAATCACTCTGAAACACAATCAATGCACCGGTATGAGATTTAGACAAAAATTTAACTGCTTCAATCAATTCTTTTATAACATCGATTTTTTCATCACTGTGTCTGTTACCACCGCCAAAAACTTTTGAAATCAAATCTGCCTGCCCTAGATACCCGAGAAATCTTCTCAATTCAGGCTGAAATATGACAATCAAACTCAAAGATACAAGCATTACTATTGACTTTAAGAACACACCGAGGATTTTCAAATCAAACCTGATTAAAATTTCCGAAAATATCCACAGGAAAACCAGAACAAAAGCTCCCTTTACAAATTTTTCAGACTGTGTATTTTTGATGAATTTTTTATAAAATACTAACAAAATAAAAGCTATTATAAAAATTTCTATGAAATTTGTTCCACTAAAGGACAAATCCAGCATACCTATTTGCATTTGAATATATTTTAAAAGCTCATCAAACATTTATTTTAACCTATCCGGAATAACATCATGAGAAATTAAATCATCTAATGTCTCTCTACTTACTATAATATCAGATTTTGAATTATTTACAAGAACCATTTGAGATTTTTGTACTCTGTTATAATTTGAAGCCATTGAATAATTATAAGCACCTGTATTGAATACACACAGAATATTTCCTTCAAAGAGTTCAGGCAGAGTAATATCTTTAATTAAAATATCGCCGCTTTCGCAAAATCTTCCTGCAATTGTAACGGTTTGTAAAGGCAAGTCTTCTTTAAAATTTGCGACCTCAGCAAAATATTTTGCCTGATACATAGATGGTCTTGGATTATCTGCCATACCGCCGTCCACTGCAACGTATTTTTTGCCTTTTGGAACTTGCTTTGAACTTCCTACTGTATATAACGTTACTCCAGCTGTAGAAATTATGCTTCTTCCCGGTTCTATAAACAACGCCGGAGAGTCAATACCAAATTTTTCAATATTATTTTCAAGACTTTCTACTAGTACATCCGCAATATCATAAACAGAAGGCGGACAGTCTTCATCAGTATATTTAACTCCGAGTCCTCCTCCTATATTGATTTCATTGAGCTTGAGGTTGAATTTTTCATCCAGACGTGCAATTTCCTTTATAAGAATTCCAATCTCATCACTATAAACTTTCGTTTCAAAAATCTGTGACCCGATATGCGCATGAAGTCCGTGAATTTTTAATTTTTTACAACGGCCTAGTATCAAATCAACAGCATCATCAATTTGAGTTAAATCAAACCCAAATTTTGAATCAAGATGGCCCGTTTGAATATATTCATGCGTATGACATTCAATCCCGGGCGTAATTCTTAACAAAATATCAACAGTCTTGTCATGGGATTTTGCAACTTCATTGAGTAAATCAATTTCAAAGAAATTATCTACTGAAATTCTTCCGACACCAAGCTCTAATGCCAAATTTAGCTCTTCGTACGATTTATTATTCCCGTTAAAGAGCACTTTAGACATATCAACTCCGGCTTTGTAAACAGTATAAATTTCGCCGGCTGACACAACATCAAAACCGAAGCCTTCTTGTGCCAATATTGCAGAGGTAGCCATTGTACAAAGAGATTTTGAAGCAAACATCATATTTACTTTTTGATACTTTGAAAAAGCCTTTTTGTAATCGGCACAAATACTTCTTAAGGTCTGTTCATCTATGACATAAAGCGGGGTACCATATTTTTCGGCAAGTTCAACAAGATCACATCCTCCAATTTCAAGGTTACCTGCGTCATTTCTCTTTGCCGTAAGCGGTTTCAAAAACTGATTTGTGCTCTCCATTTGCAATCCTCTTAATATCTATTCATACTATAAAAATAGCACAGAGATAATATTTTTTGAAGAATACTATATTATTTTTTAATCTTAAATCCGGCAAGCTCATCCAGAGAAATTTCAAACACACTTGCAAGTTTTATAAAAAACAAAAGACTTATATTATCTTTACCGCTTTCCATTCTGTTAATATGCTCTCTGCTGCTGTCAAGCAATTCAGCAAGTTTTTCCTGAGAAAGCCCGCGTTGTTTTCTTAAATTTCTAATATTTAAGCGAATTTGAGCATCATAGTTTTTTATATCTTGCATAAATTTGATTATAAGTATATAATTCTTATTATTCTGTGATTAATTAATCACATATTTTTTTATTTAATAGTTTTATTAGCACAGGAGGATAGAATGAAAAAAGCGTTTACAATGGCAGAAGTATTAATTACGCTCGGAATTATAGGAGTTGTCGCAGCAATGACATTTCCTGTTATGATTCAGGGCTACAGGAAAGCCGTTGTAGAAACAGAACTAAAAAAGCTATTAGTATGCTTAATCAGGCGATTTTACTGTCTTCTGTAAAAAATGACAGACCTGAAAACTGGGGGATTGAAAACGGAGCCGGAGACACTTTTAAAAGGTATATAGCACCTTACCTTGAAGTTGAACACGAATGTGAGTTAAAAAAAATTGATAACCCGAAAGATATTTGTAACAACACAATATACAACAGCAAAGGTACAGAAGTATATGCTAACAATATAGATCCAAAATTCATACTAAAAAACGGTATTGCCTTTGCTTTTTATGGTGGTAAAACAAGTTATACTACACAACGCCGTGGAGTTTTTATCATTTATCTTGAAACAGGTGCCAACAGATATGTTATGGGCAAAAACGTATTTACGGTAAATCTTATTATAGATGATTTTAAGAAATATCTTGTAACAAGCACAATGGACTACCCTAAAAACAAAACTTTTTGCAGCGGATTAAAGACAAGAGCCCAAATGATTGATTTATGCGAAAGAGGAACTGGATCTTCCATTAACGGAAATGAGGGATACACACCCTCAATAACCTGTTCTGCCTTGATAGAATGTAACAATTACAGAATTCCGAAAGATTATCCTATCAAATTTTAGTTAAATCACAATCGGCTCTGGCAGATAGAATTTAACCAGCAGATTAAAAAACAAACCAACGGCAACGAGAAAAGCAAAAAAGGCCATTACTCTTGTAGAACTTTTTAATACTCTTAAATATGCGACATCTCTCATATAATTTTCTGGTGAATTGTAGCCTATCACCGCTTTATACAAAGTTATAATTAACGGAAATGAAAACAATCCTGCAAGAGGGAAATAATTTTTCTCTAAAAATGAAAAAATAATAAGAAAAATATATCCTAAAATATAAATTATCCAGAAAAATTTATAAGCCCTGTCTTTGTTGTTCAAGCGCAAAGCGAACGTATATTTACCTGCAGCACTGTCGCTTTCATAATCCAAAAGCGTATGAACATACATAACACCTATTGTAAACATAACAACAGAAAGCCCCAATATCATAACTCCAACAGAAAAACTTTTTGTCATTACATAATACATACCCTCAAACAGCAACGGTCCAAATGCAATACCTACTGCGACTTCGCTTAATCCGATTCTTGAAAACATGGGATATGCAAGAACAATAGCGCCACCTATAAGTGCAAACCACAAAACCGGCACTCCAGCTCTTAAAACCAAAACTCCACCGATACAAAGAGCTGTCAAGCAATACAAACAAATTACAACCAACAAATCCTTTAAAGTCGCAAAATTTTTACGAAGATAATCGCACTTTACCTCAGGTGTAAACTCGCTCGCCCTCGGATTTTGAAATAAAACTTTGTAATCAAAATAATCATCAAACAAGTTAGTTGCCATATGGGCAAACAAAATACCAATAAAAGCTAAAATTCCGTTGATGACATCACCTTTTGCGCCTAATGCATATAAAAAACAGACCAGACAAGAAAATATCGTCATATCTGAAGAATACCATCTTGAATTTTTCACAACACACAAAATTCCCTTAATACTTATCAATCGAGAATGCCTCCGAGTACTTTAACATCTTCGTAGCTTGCACCTGCTTCCAGAAGCTCTTCAGCTGTAAAACCGAACAATGTAACAAGTCCATAAACATCCTTATCACCGGATTTAAGCATATCAATAACATGCAAAACAGCCTCATTCCTGCTTAATTTGTCAAAACGATTATTAATACCCAAATGAAGACTTCTCTTTTTAGCTTTTCCCATTTGCCACTTTTCTCCGTGATTAAAGTCCGACGCCCATTGCAAGAAGAGCTGCCCCGATCATTCCCGAGTAATTTCCTGCACTGGCTAGCTTTACTTCTGTAAATGTTGTAACTATTTCCTTATTTAATTCTTTTTGAATATATTCTACATCAACAAATTCGGCCATTGAACCGGATAAAACAATAACATTCGGATCAAAAAGATCAGCCAGACCTATACAACCTATCAGGATATCATCCTGCCATCTTAAAAATGCCTCAACATACTTAGAGGAAGCGTACATCAACAACCTTTCAGTTTTAGTTTTTTTATCCTCTGAGGCTTTAGTCTGCTCCAGCACAGCGTTTACTTCCGAAATAACATCGTATGTCGTAACATTTGGAACCTTCGTAATATCAACGGCCGTAGTCATTAATCCTGTACCGGATGCATAAGCCTCAAAACAATCATAAGATCCACAGGTACATTTGCGGCGTTTATCTCTGTACAATTTAAAGTGCATTTCGCCGGCTGCCCCGCTTTTGCCTTTCATAAGTTTGTTATCTATTATGATTCCACCGCCGACACCTGTTCCAAGAGTCAGCATTACACTGTAAGGACAATTTTTTGAGGAGCCTAAAATATGTTCAGCCCAGGCCGCAGCATTTGCATCATTTTCAACAAAAACTCTTTTTTTAGTGAAATTTACAAAATCCATCTTAGGATATCCATTTGCAATATTACCGGTAGAGCCCATAACGCCGGTATTTTCATTATTAACAGCCCCGGCAGTAGCAAAAGCTACAACATCAACATCATTATCATATTTTTTTACAATTTTTGATAATACATTTCGGATTTCTTCAAATGTTTTCGGGGTAGGCTGTTTTTCAACTTCAGCCACAATCTTACCTGTTTCGTCCACAATTGTATTATAAATTTTTGTTCCGCCGACATCAATTGCAAGCGCTCTCATACTCTATACTCCTTATTTTTTTCTTTGGACAAATCGCTTTGTAATCAGCTGCGGACGGGTTATGGCTGATCCGATAACAACACAATGTGCTCCTAAATCAAAAGCCCTGTCAACGTCTTCCGGCTCCCAAATTCTGCCTTCCAATACAACAGGAATATCAACTTTTTTTGCCAGTTCTTCCAAAAGAGCAAAATCAGGCCCATCATTTTTTAAAGGGGATTCAAGAGTGTATCCGGAAAGCGTTGTAGAAAGCATATTTGCACCGGACTCTGCCGCTTTAATACCTTCTTCAACTGTTGAAATATCCGCCATTGAAATTCTTTTGTTTATTTTTATATATTTTATAATTTCATCTAAAGTTGCACCATTGGGACGCTTTCTTTGGGTTCCGTCAAATGCTATTATATCAGCTCCTGCATCAACAAGTGCAATAACATCCTTTAATTCCGGAGTAATATAAACTATTTCCTGCCAGTTTGGCGGAATAACCTCGGGCTTTGTAATTCCGATAACAGGGATGTCAAAAAGCTTTTTAGCATTTTTGACATCTCTGACTCCTGCGACTCTTAAGCCGCCGGCGCCGCCTTTTACAACCGACTTCATCATTGCTGCCATACACTTTTCAAGATACAAAGGCTCAGAAGGCATTGCCTGCACAGAAACCACTACTTTATTTTTTAAACGATTAATCATGAGATTATAATACTACAAAAAAAATAATTTTTTATTGTATAATTAAGGAAAAATTATCAGGAGAAAGTTTTATGAAAAAATTAACCGTTAAATATCCATATCTTACAAGAGAAGTTGAAATTTACGAAAGAGAGAACGGACACAAAATTGTTCTTGCACATAAGGAGGGCGAACTTGTAAATATAAGTTCGTGGGTAAAAACCGGCTCAATTAATGAAGATGATAGAATTAACGGGATTTCGCACTTTCTTGAACACCTGATGTTTAAAGGCACACATAAACATAAAGCCGGAGAATTTGACAAAATTCTAGAGGCAAAAGGTGCTATTGTAAATGCTGCAACTTGGAAAGATTATACATTCTATTATGTAACCCTTCCCAAAGGCGACAATGGAGAAAATATTGATCTTGCGATTGAACTCCATGCTGATATGATGCTTGATCCTGTACTTCCGGAAGATGAAATCGGGCCTGTATTTGACATTAACAATGCTGAAGTTAAACAAAAAAGAGAGCGCCACGTTGTTATTGAAGAAATCAGAATGCGCAAAGATCAGCCTTGGACAAAGGTTTACAACACATGTAATTTCAATATGTACACTTCACACCCATACAAACGTGACGTTATAGGAACACCTGAAATTATTTCACAGGTTACACGTGATGATATAATGAATTATTACAGGACATTCTATTCTCCTGAAAATATCACAACAATTGTTGTCGGAGATTTTGACAGTGAAGATGTACTGAAAAAAGTAGAAAAAGAGTTTGATTTTAAAGGCAGACCAAACTCGCCCAAAAAAGAAAACCATATCGACACTCCAGTTCAGGAAACCCAATATTTTGAAGAAAAGGCTCATGTAAATACAGCTTATGCAATTCTTGGCTGGCTAGGACCTAAAGCATGCAACATCAAGGCATCAATTGAACTTGACCTGATTAGCATAATTCTCGGCGACAGCACAAGTTCAAGAATGTACCAGAATTTGATTGAAAAAAGAACAGATGCTCTTTTCAATATGATTAGCTCTGAACACTATCAGTTTAAAGATGGAGATAACTTCTTTATTCAAGCTAATTTCAAACCTGAAGGCAAAGAGCAGGCGCTTGAACTTATAAAAGAAGAACTTAAAAATCTTACGGAAAAAAGGATTACGGATAAGGAACTTGAAAAGGCTAAAAAAAGAATAAAAACAAGATTTGCATATGCTGCGGAAACGGTTTCCGAAATAGGTGAAACAATCGGCTACTATATGACTGTTTGCGAGGATTTAAAGCTTGTGGAACAATATCTGGCAGATCTTGACAGCGTGACTGTTGATGACTTAAACGAAACAATCAAAAAACACTTAGACATAAAAAATTGTGTTATTTCTGTTTTAGTACCGGAAAAATAGGCTTAACAAGACCTTCTTCAATAAAATCCCATGATTTTTGCTGTTTTAATGGACAAATCCTGCACAATCTTGTAAATAATACAATTCGTCTTCTAGCATAAGAACAGCATTGAGAATTTTTACATATTTATTAATTTCAATCCCACGCATCTGGGTTTATTCTACAAAGATATATTCAGTAAATATTTTTTCTGATATTTTGATTTTTATCTTATTTTATTCGATTTTAATACGATTTCATTTAGAGATAACTTATTGAACTTAATTTGTAAAGTATTACAATTAAAAAATGGAAAATGAACGATTAAAAACTTTAGGCAACAATGTTAGAGCCGAGAGAATGAGAAAAAGGCTCTCTCAAATGAAACTTACAGAACTTGTAAATATAAGTACAGATTCTATGGTTTCAAAGTTGGATAAAAATGAAGGATAATCTAGTGATATCAGTATTAGAAAATGAACTTGAAGCACTCAATCAAATAAAAGAAAAATGCCTGCACTGCACCGGCTGCAATCTTCACAAAACACGTACAAACATTGTTTTCTCCGGTGGTGTTCCTAATCATAAGATGATGCTAATAGGTGAAGCCCCTGGATTTTATGAAGACCAAAAAGGCGAACCTTTCGTCGGAAAGGCCGGTCAGCTTCTTGATAAAATCCTTGCATCTGTTGGGTTTTCAAGAAAAGAACACCTCTACATCTGCAATACCCTCAAATGCAGACCTCCGGAAAACCGTGACCCTTTGCCGGAAGAAGAAAATGCCTGCAGAGAATATCTTAATGCTCAAATCGATATTCTTAAACCAAAAATTATCCTCCTTTGTGGAAGAATTGCAGCACATGCCATGCTCGGGACAACACAGGGAATTACAAGAATAAGAGGCAAATGGTTTGAAGGACCAAATTTCTCCAAAATGATGCCGATTTATCATCCGTCTTACCTTTTAAGAAACGATTCCCGTGAAAAAGGAAGCCCCAAATGGCAAATGTGGCAGGATATTCAGGAAATAAGAAAAGTCTATGACCAGATGGATTAGACTATTTCGTTCTTCTGAACTTTAAATTCTACAATATATGGCAAATTAGTTGAAAAAGCTCTATCAAGCGCACCTTTTATGCTCAAGAAGTTCTCTACTTTTTCGCCAGGTATTCCATAACTTCCGGCAAGCACCACAAAATCCGGATTTGCAAGAGATGTTTCGAAATGCCTTCCTCCATACAACTCATCCTGAAGCTGCCTAACCATTCCTAATTCACTATTATTGATAACCATAATCTTAATCGGAATCCTATACCTCTGGCATACCGCAAGTTCAGGCAAATTCATCTGGAAAGATCCGTCACCTGTAAAAAATACCACAGGCACTTTACCGAGCGCAACTGCCGCCCCGATTGCAGCCCCAAAACCAAATCCCATTGTACCTAAACCGCCAGAGGTTAAAAGTTGATTTGGATGATTAAATCCGAAATTCTTTATTAAACTGATTTGATGCTGACCTACATCTGTTGCTATACACATATCTTTTGCATAGTAATTCAAAATTTTAACAATACTCTTAGTTGTAAAATCTTCGTTTTCATCTTCAAAATCAACATTTACGCTGACTAACTCATTATATGTATAGTTAAAATCGCATATATTTGTATCGGAAATTTTTGCAAGAAGCTCACGCAAAAACATCTTTATATCTGCATTAACTGCCAAATCTGAAGAAAGATTTCTAATTAGTTCTTTAGAATTTATATCAACCTGAATAATAGTCTTGCTATTTAAATTATTAATATCAAAAGCTGATGTTACTCTATCATTAAATCTTGCGCCTAAAACTAACAAAGCATCAGCATTTTTTAGCAGTCTATTTGCACTTTTGTGGCCGTAAACCCCGATCATGCCAGCATTCAAATTGTCAGAATACGGAAATGCACCTATTCCCATCATTGTTGAAACTACCGGAATATTTAACAAATGCACCAATTCATATAATTCCTCATCTGCTTGCGCATGTACAACTCCTCCTCCGCAAACAATCACAGGGCATGTTGCATTCTTTAAAATTTCAATTGCTCTTGATACATCAAAATCAGATACCAGTTCCAATTTATCTACAGGAATTCCAAGATCAATGTAATCAGTCTCCTGCGCAAATATATCACAAGGTATATCAATTACGACAGGGCCTTTCTTACCGCTCATAGCAATTAAATATGCCTGCAAAACAGTGCTCTCAATTTCATCAGGATGAGAAACCTTGAATATCGATTTTGCTATAGGTTTCACCATCTCCGCAAAGTTAATCTCTTGAAATGAGTCCTTACCTGCTAATTCTGAACTTATATCGCCCGCTATCACAATCAACGGATATCCATCAAGATAAGCGTTTGCAATTCCTGTCACAGTATTTGTCACCCCGGGGCCTGCTGTCACCAGCACCACACCGCATTCACGCTTAACTCTTGCATAACCTTCCGCTGCATGAACTGCACTCTGTTCACTTTGCATTAAATAATGAGTTATCGCTGACTGCTTTGACAATTCATCATAAACATTTAACACAGTACTGCCAGGATATCCGAAAACATCTGTAACATTGAGTTTTTGCAAAGTTTTTAACAAAATTTGAGAGGCTGTAATTGTTTTTTTGTCTGTTTTCTGCATTATAAACTTCCTTAAATCAATCTTAGCACAATTTTAATTATACCGCTACTAAATATTAAAAAAGGGAACGAATTTCGGCTCCGTTCCCTGTATTTATAAAAGTCAAAATCAAGTTTTACTCAAATGTGAAAAGCTCTTTCCAAAGTTTTTTCTTTTTTTCTACTTTTTGCTTGCGCTCTTTCTGACGCTGCTCTGCTTTTTTCTTTGCTTCTGCTTGTTTTTGCTTTTGTTTTTGAATTTTTTCCTGACGTTTCTTTTCTCTTTCAGCAGCTTTTTGTGAGGCTGTTTTTTCTTTCTGTGTTATTTTAGATGTTTTGCTGTTAATCCAATCTGATATAGGCGTATCAGAAGCATAAACCGCTGTTGAACTTAAAATAACCATTGCCAGTAAGGCTACCAATCCCTTTTTCATTTTTTAATTTCCTTTCTTTTACTCTGAAATCAATTCATTGAATAATTGTTTTTTCTTTTCCAATTTTTGCTGACGCTCTGTTGCAGCTTCCTGACGCTGCTGTTTTGCATTTTCAATTGCATTATCTATTTTTTCCATTTTTTTGTTGAATTCAGCTTTTTGTTCTTCTTGCTGCTGCTGAAATTCTTCAATTTTCTTAGCTCTTTCAGCTTCTCTTTGCTCTTTTTGCTGCTGGAATTCTTCAAGTTTATTATTTATTGCATTGTTGATTTCTTCTTGTTTTTCCTCGATTGCTTTTTGATTTTCTTCAATTTTTTGGGCTCTTTCAGCTTCTCTTTGTTCTTTTTGCTGCTGAAGTTCCTCAAGTTTATTTTCTATAGCTTCATTTCTTTGCTGCTTTGCTTCTTCCATAGAATTCTGAACATCTTCCATCCGGTCATTTAATTTTTGTTCAGTTTCTGTTATTCTTTTTGTGTGCTGCTCCAGAAGCTGATCCATATATGTATCATTTTCATCAGCCAAAACCGAAGTTGAAGCCCCCAGCATTAAAACCATTGACAGAACTAAAAGTTTCTTCATAAACATATCTCCTTTCTATGTTCTTTGATTATACTAAATTAAATCATATTTAGCAATGATTTTTTCAATTCCTGATTTTGCAACGTTAAAAATTTCAAGCATTTGTTTTTCTTCATACGGTGAACCTTCTGCAGTTGTCTGAAATTCTATAATCTTTCCGCTTCCTGTAAGAACAATATTGGCATCCACCTGTGCATGCGAATCTTCTTTATATTCTAAATCCAGACGAACCTCCCCTTCCACTATTCCGGCTGAAATTGCAGCAACAGGTTCAATTATCGGATTTTCTTTTATTAACCCTTCTTTAAGTAAACGCCCGACCGCTTCACACAGCGCAAGATATCCGCCGCAAATACTTGCTGTTCTTGTTCCTCCGTCTGCCTGAATTACATCCGCATCTATTGTTATTGTTAAATCAGGAATTTTTTCCAAATCCAGACACGCTCTGAGGCTTCTTCCGATTAAACGCTGAATTTCCTGAGTACGGCCGGAAATTTTCATTCTCTCCCGCTGGCATCTTGTATTTGTAGACGCAGGCAGAAGAGAATATTCTGCAGTAAGCCAGCCTCTTGGATCGTCTTTTTCCATCCATTTCGGTTTTCCTGCTTCAACAGAGGCTGTCACTATAACTTTTGTATCACCAAATTCTGCTAATACACTACCATAAGCATGTTTAGTGTAATGACCTGTAAATTTAATTTCTCTTAATTCGTTATTTTTTCTATTAGTCCTCATTTTTTTATCCTCATTCATAATCCCACATGTAAATCTGACCGCAATATTTACAAACAGCATGTTCATTCATAAATCTCAAATCCGGAATAAATGTATATCCGTCAACTGAAATTTCGATTTCTCCTTTTGTATTATACTTTTGCGCAAACCGTCTTTCTCCTTTATAATCCGGCAAAAACATCAATTCAAATTTATCAATTGATTTACAATTTTTGCAAATAAACATAAAACCGCCTTTATCAGTCTCTGTTAATCTTTATTTTTAGCACGCTTAATTATTTCAGGGTCAAGTTTTTTGGATGATTTGTGCGAAATTTTTGCAGGAACGCCATCTTTATCGCTTAAACTTTTGTACCACAACGTCCAGACAATACTTCTTAAAGGCAGGGTAAACCCTACAACAAGCAAAAATACTATCTGCTGTACTACAGACTTTGAAACATCTAGAGGTGTTATCTGCACGCCTCCGCCCATTGCAAGTATTGCGTTCACACTGTCAAGAGGTATTGAAGATGCCCAGCCTTCAAGCAGGCCGTAAAATAACTGCGAAATTTTCAAAGCATCAAAAATTACGGATACTCCTATTTCCAGAAAATAATATGTAACAGCAAACAGCACAACCATTACGGCAAGCGTTCTTGCAAAATTACCTTTAATCAGCATCAGGCTTCTTTTGAAACATCCTGATGGTGAAACATCTTCCTCAAACGTAAAAACTTGAAAAATCAGGACGAAATAAACAAAAAATATTAAGCCCAACACCCAGCAAAACGGTATTGCTGCAACAAATGAAAATAAACTGAATAAAATCCATATACAAATAAATGTTCCTGCTCTTTTGGTTACAACTGCATTGTAGGCAGGAAAATCATAAATTTTTCCGGTAGACATAGCAGCTTCCGTCATTGAATTCAAAGCACCGTAAGCCACCAGATAATCCCAGAAAGCCTTCATCCACAAAATAAGCCCCGGCAGCGTAATAAGCATCAGACAAATCATAATTGTCATAAAATTGTCCAGCGCAGGAATTTCACGGGTAAGATAATCAAGATTCTGTGTAAATAAATAACTTGTACCAAATACCCAGAACAGTCCGATAAACTGTCCTAATACAGGAAATAGCATGTAGAGAAAATATTTTTTAAAATGGACACAAAATATTTTCAATCCTTCCCACAAAACCCCTAACACTGTACCGTTCAGCCTTTGTTTAGCCATATTCTCTCCTTTATTGTATAATAATTTTATTACAAATATATTTACAAAAACAATGATAAATTACAAAGAATTAATCAAAAATTTTACAGAAGAAGAATTTACCCGAAACCGTGTGAATTTGCATATTCACACGACATTCTCTGACGGAGAAGGAGATTTTGACAAGATTGTAAATCAGGCTCAAAATTCCGGATACAAATATATCTCAATAACCGATCATAATACAATGGACGGTTACAAATTCAGCCAGAATGCAAATTCTTCAATATTAATCCCCGGAGTTGAATTTGATGTATGGTGCGGGTATGTATTTATGCATCTTCTGGCTTATGGCGCAGACAAAGATCATACGGAATTAAAAGCCTTCTTTGCCAAAGAGAAAAAAGGTACTGAAATGGATATTGCAAGAATATTTTCAACAAGAAATCTAAAAAAACTTATTGACGCAATACATTCTGCCGGAGGAATTGCAGTCCTTGCACATCCGGCCTGCTGCTGGTGCATTTCAATGGACAGATTTGTTGGCAAACTCACCAAGTTAGGACTGGACGGAATTGAGGTTTATTATCCATACCCGAGACTCCGCGGGATTTTAAAGTTTCACAGCGAAGAATCTGTCAGAAAAGCCGCTGACAAATACAATCTTATCAAAACCGGCGGAACAGACTGTCACTCGGCAAATTTAAATTAAACCGCAGCAGCCTGGCTTTTTAGGAAACTGTCTATAAAAATATCAATATCCCCATCCATCACAGCATCAACATTACCAGATTCACAGCCTGTTCTATGATCTTTTACCATTTTATACGGATGGAAAACATATGAGCGAATTTGTGATCCAAAATTTATATCAACATTTTCGCCTTTCAATTCAGCAAGTTTCTTTTCGTGTTCAGCCTGTCTTATAGCAAGCAATTTTGACGCAAGAATCTGCATTGCATTTTCTTTATTCTGAAGCTGCGAGCGCTCCTGCTGACACTTAACAACAATGCCTGTCGGCTTATGCAAAATTCTGACGGCCGTTTCCACTTTATTAACATTCTGTCCGCCTGCACCGCCGGAGCGCATTGTATCAATTTCCAATTCTTCCGGAGGTATAGTGATAGTTTTTTCAAAATCCTCAATTATCGGCGAAACCTCAACCGATGCAAAACTTGTCTGACGCTTTCCGTTTGCATTAAAAGGTGAAATTCTGACAAGCCTGTGTACTCCTTTTTCAGCCTTAGCATAACCGAATGCGTATTTGCCGGAAATTTTAATTGTCGCTGATTTTATTCCCGCTTCTTCTCCGTCAAGTTTGTCAAGCAAATCAACTTTCCAGCCTTTGTTTTCAGCCCAACGCATATACATCCTCAATAGCAGGCTTGCCCAGTCTTGCGCATCAGTACCGCCGGCACCTGCATTTATTGTAAGAATAGCATCCGCTTCATCATACTCTCCGCTCAACATCAGTCGGATTTCAAAGCTGTCGATTTCCCGCTCAACCTTTCGAAGATTAATGAGACTTTCCTTTATCAGTTCATCATCACCAATTTCAAGCGAAACTTCAGCATCCTCTATCTTTTCATTCCACAAAGCAAGAAGTGCCGTATTTTCTTTGATTTCTTTTATCCTTGATCCTATCTTTGAAACCTTTGATTTATCCGACCAGATATCAGGTTTTTGCATATCGGCTTCAAGAGAAAATAATTCTTTCTCAAGTTTAGCAGGGTCAAAGACACTCCTTTATTTTATTATATCGGCTTTTTAAATTTGGGATTAATTGCTTTAATTCTGTTTCCATAACTTTAATCCTACCATAAAAAACCTACTGTGAACAGAGTATGTAAATATTATATAAAATGATAGAATTAAATCATTATTCAAAATCTGGAAATTATAATAAAGGAGGTTTTATGGCCGGAGGCTTAATTGAAGGTATAAAAAAATGTTACACAGGAAACAATGTTTTTACAAAACATGCATTTTTAATAATACTGGGACTGTTAATATCTTTTCCAACCTGCATTGCAACAATAAGCACAAATGGGAAAGAGGCTGATGTTTATCTTTATATGTTTTTTATAGCACCATTTTTTGGCATTGTATCAATGCTTGCAAGCATTGCGCTTGGGTATTACATGGTGATGTTTATAAGAAATTCACTCAAATTCTGCCACTGGAAAGAAACTGAAAAGGATGAAGAAAAAATTAGAACGCTTCAAATTATGCCTGAAGTTGACTCCGGTTTATTCAATATTAACATATTTAAGTGGCTTGCCTTTTGCATTATCTGGATGCTAATATTAGGAATAACCGTAATTATATTAGGATTACTTTGCTTAATTCCGGTTATCAAAATTTTGGCTTTTATGATGTTAATAACATACATTATGATATGCATGGTTTCAATGCCGTATATCTTTTGTAATTTCATAAAAGAGTTTAACATAGAAAAAAACATTAATCCTTTATTGATGTTTAAATATTTACCCAAAATACTTACACCTACAATAATTCTTGATTTAAAATATTTTGGACTGATAATTGGAACGAGTATTATAGGGATAATCGCCATTATTATATTTACCATTGGATTTTATTTATTAACTGCAATTGCAGGCTTCAAGATTGACCTGTCCAACAATATTATATTTCTTACCGTTTTTACGACCGTTTATGTGTATATATCATCTATACTCGGGCTTGCTTACTATTATGCAATAGCACATATTTATTACGAAAATATCGAAAAAGCTCCTGATGAAAATCAGCTTCAAACAAATAAAGAAATTTAATTTTTATTATTGCCAATTAAAAATGATAAAGCCTCATTAAAAAATAATGAGGCTTTTAATTTGAGGAATTAGTTTTTATAAATTTAATTCTTCCGTCATCTTTAATTTCTACAGGAGTTTTATCATGCTGAAAATGTTTTTTTACACAGTTTGTAAAGTCAAAATCAAATATTTTTTCTGCCCAATCGATTTTATCAAGCATTTTTAAATTATCTTTTCCCATTGCATAATAATCATTTATGACAGTTCTGTAGATTTTGTCTTCTCTCGGATGGTCAATATCTATCTTAGTTTCTTTGCCATCTTTATCGACAAAATAAAGATCAGAAATATTTCCGTTCTGGTCAATATTGTATCTTAAGCCTGACGGATGAAGAATTCCAGGTTTGTTATTCAAATTAATAACGGATTTTGCCGTAGCCTTAAGAGCTTCTACAATTTCTTTTTCAGTATAAGGAACAATGGTGAGATTATTCTTAAACGGCGACATATCCTCTAAAACCCTTGTATCGAGATTTCCGCTTTCGAAGTAGCCTCTGACGTTTGCAGCACTCAAAAGAGCAATATCGGCACCGAGTTCTCTGCGCATGCAATCAACTATAAACTGAGCGTGCGGATTCGGATCCGTCAAATCGTTGGTTATAGGAGGCGGAGCAGATTTTACAACTCCCACAACCTTTGGTTTACCTAAAATCTTTTCAAACATATACCGTAAAGGGGCATTCCGTTTAAATCCCCTTGTCGACGTAACATTGTTTTGAACGCTTGTTATAACACCGTTTTCGTTAAATACCAGATTCAAAATTCCAAAGTATTTTCCGTCACGTCCTGCCTGTGTTATAATAACCGGCTCTCCTGATCTGTTGTAGAGAAGATTTTCACCTTCTTTAACTCCTTGAATAAGGTTGTGAGAATGACCTCCAAGAATTACGTCAATACCGTCTGTCTTCTGGGCAACTTTACGATCATATCCATAACCAAGGTGTGAAAGTAGAATTATCTTGTCTACACCTTGTGCTTTTAATTTATCAGCCTCAGCCTGAATATCCTTTATTGTAGAATCAATATTATGAATTTCGTTTTCATCAAATAAAACACTATACTTTAGTCTTGAAATCAAATCCGTCGGAGACGTTCCAATAACGCCGTACCTGTGGCCGTTTACATCCTGAATATATGATTTCTGCACTTTTTTTGAAAGCGGATACTCTGGTCGTATATCAATGTTGCAGGCAAGAAGGTTGTATTTCATATCAGGAATAAGTTTTCCAATACTTTTAGGCATGTCATATTCGTGGTTTCCCATCGCTGAAGCCATTATTCCTAGGGCATTTTCTCCGGCCACGGCAACTCTATTGACATTTTCTACTTCACCAAGCTGAATATCTCCAGATGAAAACTTAAGTTTATCGGTCGGGGCGGACGGTTTAAAATTATCAAAAGCATTGGATGCTGTCATCGTCCTTTCTAAATTTATTGATTTGCCATGAAAATCGTTTATGTAAAAAATACTTGCTCTTACCGGCTGCTTTGGCTTTTCTTTTTTCTGCGGCGGCCTGGTAAGAAGTGCACGCTGAATTAGATTTGTACTTGTCGAGTTTACGGGCGTTATCATTTTTTATTCCCCGAAAGTAAAAACCTCCTGAATATTTTTTTTTGCTAGTTTAAATTACGATTTTTTACAATTCTTAAAAAGAGTTTATTCAAATGTCATAGTTTGAATTTCCCAGTGCTTGCAAAGTTCTGCCATAAGTTCCTGCCCGTCACCGCCGACTTCCAGCAACACAATACCTCTGTTCAGACACACCCCGTCTTTTGTCGGATGAAGACCTAACCGCATTTTTATATTACACCCGTACTCAGTAATTATTCGCTGAAACTCAAGAGCAGTTTCAAGTCTGTTTTCAAGATTTACACCCAAAATAGTAGTTGTCATAAAATTCCTCCTGTATTGAAAGCATAAATCCTTTATAAAAAAATAACACCCCGCAAGGGGGTATTATATTGGTGGCAGAAACTCTGCCGGGTGATAACATATAAATTAAAGATTTTTTAAGAAAAATCAATGTTATCGGTGGCTTGAAGCTGTTTTTTCTTCAAATTATGCATAACTGCATCGACTAGTAACTCATAAGATTGCATGTTTTCAATATTTGGAAACTCCTCTTTGAGTTGTTCTCTGACCATTGCTTCCAGCCTCATTTCGTCAGAACTTGATTTCAAATCACCTATACCTGTTACCATCCTTATATATTCTGAAGATGATTTGTCATTATTTGCATTGGCAAACATCAGCCATCTTAGTTTTGGAGAAAGTTGATTTTTTAAATTTCTTACTATCTTGAGATTTCTAAGCTTGTTCAGCATGACGCTACCTCTACGTTTTTACTTTACCTTATTG
Source organism: Candidatus Gastranaerophilales bacterium (assembly GCA_944324225.1). Taxonomy (GTDB): domain Bacteria; phylum Cyanobacteriota; class Vampirovibrionia; order Gastranaerophilales; family Gastranaerophilaceae; genus Scatenecus. Next base: position 3,071 of record CALUVL010000018.1, on the reverse strand, counting down.
TACTATAATAAAATGTCCTCAAAAAAATAATTTACCTTTTTTCAAAGTTTATTTACAATTCTTTATAATTTACTGAAATCGCAGATATAATCGTACTTTTGCTTCAATTGCTCCAGAAGTGCAAGCCTGTTTTGCTTAACTTTTTCATCCTTGTCCATAACAAGAACATCGTTGAAGAACTTTTCAACAGACGGATTGATAGCTTCTAATTGTTTCAGATATTCACTGTAATCTTTTGCATTTATGGTGTTAATTTGTTCTAAAAGCATTGCTTCGGCCGGAAGCTGAAAGAGACCTTTATTAACCTGAGTCATAACAGGTTCTTTCAGCAGTCTTGAAACACGGTTTGCGCTTTCAAGAACTTCCGGAGCATTAAATTCAGCCATAACCTTAACTCTTTCGATGTAATCAGCGAGGTCTTTAAGTGGATTTTTATTAGCCGCACAGGCCTCAAGAATATTTTTAGAATATTTATCGCCAAGATAAATAATCAGCCTTTGAACAATAAAATCGTTGATTTCGTCCGTAACTTTACCTGACATTCTGCCAACACAATCGCCTGCTGCTTTTTTAAGTTTGTCGGCAAAAGAGCCGCCTTCAAACGGAACAGGAAGATTTAAAAGCGTTTCGTCAATAAGCTTAGTCAAATCAATTTTCAAATTGTTTGCAAGAATAGTTCTGATAATACCGAGAGCAGCACGTCTTACGCCAAGCGGATCAGAAGAACCTGTAGGTTTTTTACCTTCCGCAAAAACTGCGGCAATTGTATCAATTTTATCGGCAATACCAACAATCTGACCTTCAATACCTTTTGCTGTTTCGCTTTCTGCATTGAGCGGGAAATAATGTTCTTTAATCCCTTCCGCAACAGTGTCAAGTTCGCCGGAAACTCTTGCATAATCGGCCCCAATGTAACCTTGAAGTTCGGTAAATTCGAACACAAGATTTGTTGCAAGGTCTGCCTTGCAAAGAAGTGCAGTTCTTTCAACAGTTCTGGAGTCCTTAATTCCCAATTGATTGCAAATCGTACGAGACAAAGACACAAGTCTTTGTGCTTTATCGTACATTGAACCCATGCCTTTCTGGAAGGTAATACCTTTAATATTTTCAACATAAGCTTCCAGAGGCTTTTTAGTATCTTCATTGAAGAAAAATACAGCATCATCAAGACGGGCTTTAATAACCCTTACATTACCGGCTTTAATATTTTCAAAATCATCGCCGAGATAGTTTGTCATAGTTATGAATTTATTAATAAGTTTGCCGTCTTTGTAGAGCGCAAAATATCTCTGATGAACAGCCATAACGGTTACGACTAGTTCTTCAGGAAGTTTTAAGTATTCTTCGGAAAAATCACACACAGCCGGAACAGGGTACTCAGTAATATAAGTAACCTCATCCAGCAAATCCTCCGTATAATAAGGTTCTGCACCAAATTTTGCGGCTTCTTCGCGTGCTTTATCAATAATTCTCTGTCGTCTTTCGTTCTGGTCAACTATAACACAGCAGTTACGCATAAGCTCAACATAATCATCGGGGCTTCCGATAATAACCGATGGCTGTGCAAATCTGTGACCGCGTGACACATTTGAACTTTCTTTATCAATAATTTTTATTTTAACTTCGTCTTTATCAAGCATAGAAACAATCCATCTGATAGGACGTGAGAATTTCTGCTCGTTGTCAGACCATCTCATAAAGTGTGAACCTTGAAGTTTCAGAATAATCGACGGAACATTCTGCTGCAACAATTCAACAACAGATTTACCTTTAATAAGAACTTTTGCATGCAAATAATCATCTTCGATATACAAATTTTCAGGCGAAACACCATTTTTATTGGCAAACCCTAGACCGGCTTTTGAAAGATTTCCGCTTTCGTCGTAGGCAACTTTTTTAATCGGACCTTTAACGATTTTAACTTCATCAGGACTTGAAGCTTCAAGCCCCTCAACAATAACAGCAAGTCTTCTAGGGGTTGCATAAACCTTGACGGACGAAAATCCGACTTTGTTGTCATTCAAAAAATCTTCAAAGAGCTTTTTAAGCTGATTAACAGCAGATGGTATAAACCTGTACGGTAATTCTTCAGTTCCTATTTCCAATAAATATTTACTCATATCTCGCCTTTTGTATAATTTCCATTGGTGCCGTCACGGCAAATATAACTCAAAAATATTATATCCGCTGAAAAATTAAAGTAAAGTTATAGATAATCAATACAAATAGATTAATATCACAAATCACACACCAGCTTAAAGATAAATTGTAACTGCATTTAATAACTAATTTCTCACAAGTAAAATCAAGCACTATAAAACAAGGCGCCCTATAAAATTGGGCGCCTATATTAATCAAAAAGTTTTTTATTTACTTGTCATTCTGAGGGCACGTAGTGCCCGAAGAATCTCATTGGATTTATAGGGGATCCTTCGGCTGCCGCCTCAGGATGACGTACGTCTTTCCATGGCATTCTGAAGGAGCTTTGCGACCGAAGAATCCCGTTGAATTTTTAGGGGCTCCTTCGCCCTCTCACAAAAACGATACTTTATCGTTTTGTTCGGCAGAGTGGCTCAGGATGACATGTCGTTTTCAATGTACCGATTGATTTGCAAGTCGGGCATTTCTGCCCGACTTGTATTCTGTTTGTTGTGTTTACATTAAGGCGATCCCCATTGTATATAATATCCATTAACATTTACCGGTGATACCAAACTACAGTACGACGGCGGAGCAGAAGGTGTCTGGTAGATTCGAGAGGTCTGATGATATGAACTCCTTGTAAACGTAAACGTAAATTGAGTTGGTACCGGATTACCCCACATATCACCGCCACTATTTACATGCGGACAAAGTACCGTAACAGTTAAGGATGATACGTCATTGCCGAATGGCCATACGGTACTCCCACCAGATACGGTAGCCTCTATCTGCCAAGTATAAGAAACCGCAGTATTGTGATTTAGTTGCAGTGGTTTAATATACAAATATGCTTTTTTTATAACTTCAAGAGTTAATATAGAGGTTTCATCGCCATTCAAAGTTCCACTACGGAATCCTGATACATTATA
>CALUVL010000017.1 GCA_944324225.1 Candidatus Gastranaerophilales bacterium | reverse complement strand
CAGAATGACATAAATGTTCCTGCCTCATCCTGAGGCGGCAGCTGAAGGAGCATTTCTTTGCGGTACTTTCTTGTCGGCACAAGAAAGTACCATATTGCAACAAAAGAAATGAATGAACATAATTAATTATTTTTTTAGATTCTTCGCTTCGCTCAGAATGATATGAAAGTCACTACGTCATCATGAGGGCAAAGCCCGAAGGATCTATTATGAATCAATCGGCTGGATTGCTTCGCCTTCGACTCGCAATGACTAACTATTCACCAATTCAATTCTTCAACTAAATAGAGGTTTACTTTTCCCCATAAAACCTTAAAATATTTGTATGAAAAAGTTTTTAATTATGTTTTTTATAATACTCTGTGCCAGCATAAACACGGCTTACGCCGAAGGTGATCTGTGGGACAACTTCGGCGACACTAACGTTTACGGTCAAAAACCCGTAACTGATGAAGAGTTTGAAAAAGCTCTGGAGAGCAAAAAAGGCAAGCCTAAAAAGCCAAAAGACAAACTTTTGCGAAACGGCGAGGCTTTTCAGGAAAGCAACGAAACCGAAGTTCTATCAAAAATGCCTGCGGAACTCCCCATCCTTCTTGTGCCTGCAAATCTTGAAATTAAAAAAGACGTAATCCTTCCTGTCGGTCACTATCAGGTTAAAGGGGTTAAAAAAGACGGCAAAATCTTCCTTCAGCTTTTCCAGTCAAGCGAATTGCTCGCAAGTGTTCCGGCCACCGAAACTAAGGACGATTTCGGAGAGGAAGAAATCAATTTCGTAAGACTTATTGCTGATAACGATAATCAGGCCAAAATAATCTTCGGTTCTCTTGATTTTAACGCATATGCCGTTGTGAAAATTGCGCAGTAAAAAACGGAATGAAAGTCTCATTCCGTTTTTTTTTTTTAGTACCTTTAATTGGATTTTAAAGATTCATAGAAAGCTTCTTTGCCCTTACCTGTGGCGAGAGCATTAAACAGTTCCGCCATTTTCTTTTTGTCAGGGAAAAAGTTTGCTTCATTGAGCTTTAGAAATTCCGAGATTAATTTGTGTTCAAATATATTTGGATCGTCCGGTTTGTTATCACCCGTAACTCTTTCGTATAGTGCTTTAATTAGCTGATTGCCATAAGTTTGCCGTTGTTTCAGGTTTGCGTCCCCAAGGAAGGATTCAATAAACGTTTCTCCGTATTCTTTGCCTATCAATGAATCCCAGCGCTCGATTACTTCCAGAATATTGTCTGTGTTAATCTGTTTTAACGTTCTTTCAAAAAGTTCGTTATCAGTTCCAATACCGTCAGTCGCCCTACATATATTGAGTGCAATATTGTTTAATTCTCTTTTGTACTGTGCTTTCGGTGATGCATAAACTGTAGTTATGCCATCATTTGTTGTGAAGATAACTTCGTCCGGTCCTTGTTCTTGGCGGAGCTTCTGTTCATGTTTTTCTTTTGAATTGTAAATAGTATCGTTTTTGTACGCTATATTTTGTACGTTGTATATGGTGTCTGGTTTATTTGACAATCCACTTTGTTCTGTTTTGCCGGTTGTTGTTTGCGGCTGTGTTGCATAAATAGTGCTCGAAATAGATAAATTCCCCATATTTTTCCTCCTTAAATATCATTGTGATTTTTCCCTATGTTTTATATAAAAATTTGGTATTCGAAAAATAGCCTGCCAAAAATTATACAGAGGCAAAAAAAGCTTTCAGAATAAGCTTTTTAGAAATGTAACAAAATGTAAATAGACTTGTATCTTACAGAAAATTGTGTTTTGTGGTAAAATAAAATCACAGGTATGGGAAAGTTTTAAAAGGAGCGAAGTTTTGAAAAGAGCGATAATAATTGTTATAGACAGTATGGGAATTGGTGCAATGCCGGATTGCAAAGATTTCGGCGATATCCCGGAATGCAATACGCTTAAAAATGTCTGCGAATTTAACGGCGGATTAAAAGTTCCTGTTCTCGAAAGTATGGGATTGGGAAATATTCAAAATTTTAAAGGAATTTCTCCTGTGGACAATCCGACAGCTCAATACGGAACTATGCTTGAAAAATCCAAAGGCAAAGACACAACAACGGGTCACTGGGAAATCGCCGGACTCGTCAGTGAAAAACCTTTCGCTACTTTTCCAGAAGGATTCCCGAAAAAACTTATTGATAAGTTTGTTGAAGAAACCGGATGCGGCAGAGTCCTTGCCAATTGCCCCGCAAGCGGAACCGCTATTATTGAAAAGTTGAATGATGAACATCACAAAACAAAATTTCCGATAGTTTATACAAGCGCAGACAGCGTTTTCCAGATTGCGCTTGATATAGATTTAATTCCGCTTGAAACCCTGTATGATTGGTGTGAAAAAGCCCGCAGAATTCTTGACGAAGGCGGGTATAATGTTTCAAGAGTGATAGCACGTCCTTACAAAATAATCGATGGTAAACCAACCAGAATTTCCAAAGACAGAAGGGATTATTCAATGGTGCCTTCAAGAACCCTTCTTAATGAGATTAAAGAAATTGGCGGAAGGGTTATCGGAATTGGCAAAATTGAAGATATATTCTCAAAATCCGGTATAACCCATGCAATCCATACAGGCTCAAACAAAGAAGGATTGGAACTTACTCTTCAAGCTATTAAATGTGAACTTGATCTTGATAAAATAGCTTATAAAGATTACAAAAAGCAGGAGTCAAAGTTCGATTTGATTTTCACAAACCTTGTTGATACTGATATGCTTTTCGGGCACAGAAATGACGCTAAAGGTTACGGAAAAGCAATAGAGGAAATCGACACCTATTTAGCGAAAATTTTGCCTGAAATGAATGCAGATGATGTTTTATTTATAACAGCCGACCACGGATGTGATCCTACAGTTCCGGGAACCGACCATACCAGAGAAATGGTGCCTTTACTTGTATACGGCAAGTCTGTATACCCTGAAAATCTCGGAAAAATTTACGGATTTGGCTACGTTGCGGATCGCATCAGAAGTCTTGCAAAGTAAAATTTTTATTTTATAATAAAAATGTGAAATTTCTTTCACAAAGTCAAAATAAGATAAGGAGAAAAAAATGAACGTAAAAGTTAATGATTCATGCATAGCATGCGGCGCTTGCGAATCTATTTGTGACGCTGTATTTTCAGTTGAAGATATTGCAAAAGTTAATGAATCAGCTGTTGCAGATAATGAAGATTGCGTTAAAGAAGCTGCTGATGCTTGCCCTGTAGGCGCTATTGAAGTTGAGTAGCAGTTATATTTGTAAATAATAGTAAAAATACAAGAAGGTTTTGCTGATTTTGCAAAACCTTCTTCGTTATTAATGAAAATTGCCCTGAATTTGTTTTTTTGATAATATTTTATAGTAAAGAATTAAAGGAGTTTTAAATTTATGGCAACAGAAGTAAAAGCAAGCCACATTCTGGTAAAAACACCTGAACAAATAGAAGTTTTAAAAGAACGCCTTGCACAGGGTGAAACTTTTGAAGATCTTGCAAAAAAATGTTCACTCTGTCCTTCTGGTCAAAAGGGCGGAGATTTAGGCTACTTTGGACGGGGTGAAATGGTTAAAGAGTTTGAAGATGCATGTTTTGATACAGATGTTGACGACATGACAGTTGTAGAAACAGAATTCGGCTGGCATTTGATAAAGGTAACCGGTAAATTCTAATGAATGAAATTATTGAAAAAGCACGTGAATTTATGAAGGCGGAGAAGATTGATTTTCTGCTTGTGAATTCGACAAATGAGTTTCTAGTTGAGTATAACAGATTAAGTGAAAACGCAAGGTATTTACTGACTGGTTTTTCAGGTTCAACCGGTGATGCTTTATTGTGTCGTGACAGGCTTTACCTTTTTGTGGATGGAAGATACCACATTCAGGCGGATTTGGAAACCGATCCGAAAGTTGTTACTGTTATAAAACTTCAGGCAGGTCAGAGCCAGCTTGGCGAAATATCCCGGATTGTTCCACATCACGCAGTTGTTGGTGTTTGTGGGAAGAAAAATTCCCAAAAACGTCTTGAAGAAATGGAAAAGCATTTTAAAGTGAAACTGCTGGATTTTGATGGTATTGACACTGCGGCTCCGGATTTTGGGGAAATTGAAGACTTGAGTGAATGTGTTTGCGGACAAACTTCTGAAGAAAAAATTCGACAAATTCAAAGAACTCTGGATTATAATGAGTCGATCCTTTTTACGAATCCGGAAGACGTTTCTTATCTTTACAATAAACGTGATTTTTCAAAGCCATACAGTTCAAAAATTCTTGCAAAAGCCCTTATAACATCAAGTCAGGATATATTTTTTTCTGAAGACAAGTTGAACCATTTTGACAAATATATAAGTTCAGATATAGTTTATGTTGATGAAAATACTATAACAGCGCATGATTATCTGCTTTTGGGCAGACGTGCCAGAAGTATGAAAGAAAATCCTGTTCAGGTAATGAGAACGGTTAAGAATGATACGGAAATAGCTCATTTGAAAACTTCTTTCGAAAGAACCGATATGGCAGTGCGTGCAATAAGAGATTATATTGAAAATAACGAGGAAATATCAGAATATGATATAGACCAAAAATTAGAGGAGTATTTTAAACAGTTTGGCGCCAAAAGCTTGAGCTTTAAATCTATTGTTGCACATAACAAAAACTCTGCATTAGCCCACTATTCTAAATCTTCAAAAGAAGAAATTATAAAAGACGGCAGTCTAATTTTAATAGACTGCGGGGCATACTATGAAGGCGGACTTGCAACTGATATTACAAGAGTTTTTGTGAAAGGAAAACCTGATGAGTTGCAGAGGGAAGTTTATACTACTGTTTTGAAAGCCTTTTTGAATGCTTTTAATTATCCAGTGACATCTGAAACCACGGGGTATGAAATTGACAGTCTTGCAAGAAAGATTTTTGATGAAAATAAAATAGAAGGTTTTACATTTAATCACGGACTCGGACACGGGATTGGCATAAATGTTCATGAAGCTCCTCCGAATTTGGGATGTGGTGAGATTGCAAAGTCATCAATAAAAGAAAATATGTGTTTTACTATTGAACCCGGCCTATATAACAAAGAACTATTTGGGGTAAGGCTCGAAAATTCATGCTATTTAAAGGATGGTAAAATAAATTCTTTTACTTCAATGTGTTATGAGAAAAAACTTATAGATTATTCCATTTTGACCGAGCAGGAAACAGAATGGCTCGGACAGTTTGAGGTTAGGTAATGGAAAAAATAACTAGCGTATCAAATGTTCTGGTTAAAGAAACCGCAAAGCTTTCACAAAAAAAATATCGTGATGAAAAAGGATTATTTCTCTTGGAAGGATTTAAGCCGATACATGAAGCTTTTGTATGCGGTATAAATCTTGAATATGTATTTGTAAATGAAAATCATATAGAAAAATATGATTTTATAAAACAAAAATTAATTTCTACAACAGAATCTGTGTTGAAAAAAATATCAACTACAGAAAGCGCCCCAGATGCAGTGGGGGTGGCAGTTCAAAAGAAAATTGATACTGCAAATATCAGCAGGAAGAAAAAAGTTTTGCTTGTTGAAAATATAAAAGATGCGGGGAATTTGGGTACTATTCTCAGAACAGCATCGGCGTTTGGTGTTGAACTGGTTGTTTTGTTTGGAGATTGTGTGGACTTATATAATCCAAAAGTTGTGCGTTCGGCTGTAGGGTGTCTGTGGAAAGTTCCTGTTTTTCAGACTTCGGATTTGAATTTTTTTCGAGAACAATTTAAAAATCATGTGAAAATCGCAACACTTCCGCTTTCAAAAAATAATTTGTCAAAATTTAATGTAGAAGCGCCTTTTGTTGTGATGTTCGGAAGTGAGGCCGATGGCTTAAGCCGTGAATTAACAGATATAGCGGATAGAGATGTAAAAATTGAAATGAAGGATAATGTAGAATCGTTAAATCTTAGTATTTCTTGCGGGATAGTTTTATACGAATTGTTAATTAACTAGCAAAAAAAAAAATGTTCGGGTTTTAGAATAAACGGAAAATTGAGGAAAAGACTTGGCAATTAATAGTGTACACAACAGGATAGTATTCCCGAGGCTGGCAAACAATCAGACCGGCATGCTTATGAGCAAAATGCCTGCTCAGGCAGAAAAAAAAGAAGAGAATAAACTGCCGGTTATCTCAGAACCGGAACTGCCGCCACCACCTCATAGAGGTATGAAAGAAAATACAAAATATTATCTTGGCGCAGCTGCGCTAGCGGCTTCAACTATTGCCGGCATATATCTTTACCGTACAAGGTTAAAAGAAACTCCTGTAGAAGAGTTTGAGGATGCTGTTGAACCGATAAATTATTATGCGTTCAAGCTTGTTGAGCATGCAAAGGATAAAGTTCTGGAAATCTTTAAAAAGAGTCCGGATTTTAGAGTTGAAGACCGAATTGAAACCGTTTACCAGCAGCGTGTCAGGGTTGATAAAAATGGCAAATCAATTTTAAAGAAAGCAGATAAAGTTTTTAAAAATCGAGGGTTAAAACGTATAGATATGATTTCCCGTCCAGGCGGAGCCGTCCAAACCAGATTTGTTAAAGACGATGGAAGTGTGCGTGCTCAAATAGATTGGGATGATGATGGCAATTTGTTCAGATATTTTATAAAAGACGACCGTGGAAATATTGTAAGAGATTATAATTACTCAGAAGAGGGTCTTTCTACCAAAACTTATTACAACAAGGATAATGTTAAAATGAAGGAAGTTTTCTATAACGGCAAAGGTTGGACTTACGAGAGAAATTTTGACGAAGGTGGTTCCTTTGTTGATGAATATGAAATAAATCCTGAGCTTAAAAACACAGCAGAAGAATGAAAATATATTTAAAGAGATTTTTTTGTTGCACTTTTGTAGTAAGATATATTTATGGATATTGCAGAAGTTAAAAGAATATGGAATGAAATAAAGACAGAGCTTAGGGAGGTTATTCCGGCGCATGCTTTTTATTCTTGGGTAGACGCAATTGAACCTGCCGGATTTGATAACGATATTTTTTCTTTGATTACAGTTCATCAGCTTGCGCCTCAAATTGTCAGACAAAATTATTATAAACAAATCAGCGGGGCTTTAAAGAAATACTTTGGTCATGATGTTGATTTCGACATTCAGTATGATGCTTCGCTTGCAGAAAAATACATAAAAGAAAAGAAAAAAGAAAGTGCAAAAGTAAAATCAGTCCATATGGATGAAGATGAAGAACAGAAGAAAGTTCTGGACAATCTTTCCAAAATGCAGTCTTTTTCAAACCTCAATTTAAAATATAAATTTGACAATTATGTAGTAGGTGAAAACAACAGGTTTGCGTATGCAGTTGCGATGGCAGTGGCCAAAAATCCGGCCAAAAAATATAATCCGTTGTTCATTTACGGGGCATCAGGACTTGGTAAAACCCACCTGATGCAGGCAATCGGTCATTACATAATTTTCAACAAACCAAAATTAAAAGTCCGCTATATTAAAACGGAAGATTACTTTAATGAAGTTATAAAAAATATTCAATGTAATGACAGAATTTCAAGAATGGACAAATTCCGCCAGAAGTACAGAAATGTTGATGTGCTTTTGATAGACGATATTCAGTTCTTGGAATCTAAAAAGGCAACGATGGAAGAAATTTTCCATACGTTTGACAGTCTTCACAATAACAACAAGCAGATTGTTATAACGTCAGACCGTCAGCCCAAAGATATTCCAACCCTTCCTGACAGGCTCAGGACAAGGTTTGAAATGGGTATTATGGTAGATATCACTCCTCCGGATTTTGAAACACGAGTCGCAATTCTTAAAAATCTTGCAGATCAGGCAGGATGTGAAGTTCCGTTTGAGGTATATGAATATATTGCAAAGAATTTTGTATCTAATGTGAGAGAATTGGAAGGTGCTTTTAATAAAGTGAGTGCTTTTGCCGATATTGAAGGTATTCCTGTAACTTTAGAATTTACTAAAAAAGTATTGAATTGTGAAGTGTCAAAAAAAGAACTTACGATTGAAGATATTGCAAAAGCCACCGCACGTTATTATTCGGTGTCAGTAGATGATTTTAAAAGTGCTTCAAGAAACCAGAAAGTTTCAGGTTCAAGGCATGTTGCAGTTTATCTGTCAAGAACAATGACAGACAGCAGTTTTGAGAATATTGCGGAATTTTTCAATAAGAAACATACCACGATGTTATATTCTTATGAAAAAATACGTGATGAAATTAAAAAAGATAAAAATCTTGAAAAAGCTGTTGCAGAAATCAAATCTGAATTAAAGGAAGTATAGATATGTATGATTATATAAGAGGAATTTTTACATCAAAAACAGCTACATCAAAGGGTGTTTTTTTGACTATAGAAAATAACGGAATAGGGTATTCTGCAGAAGTTATGGCAAGGGATTATGCGCAGGTTGAAAAAACAGGAACGGAAGGAAAACTTTATACAGTTTTAATTCATAGAGAGGACAGAATGTCTTTGTGCGGTTTTTTGCATAAGGAGGACAGGGATATTTTTTTAATTTTGACATCAGTTTCCGGCGTCGGGAGTAAGATGGCTCTTACACTGCTCGACGAATTCCAGTCTTCCGAATTAATAGGGTTTGTAATTGGCGGAAATTATAAAGAATTAACAAGAGCAAAAGGAGTCGGGCCAAAGCTAGCACAAAAGATAATTCTTGAACTTAAAGATAAACTTATGAATTATAACAATACGGCTCCGATTGAAGTAAATACTTCTGCAGTACAAAATACTCAGGATATGGAAGATGCCCAGACGGTTCTTATGTCACTCGGGTATGAGCGTGAAGAAATCAAGATTGCTTTTTCTAAAGTTTTGAACACGCTGAAAGAAAATGCATCTGCCGAGGATATACTGAAAGAGTCGCTTAAAATTCTTTCTGTTTAAATTTTTTACGACTCTTATTAAATTAAATATATTGTGGTTATTTTTTATAAAAGAAACATCCAGAGGAATGCACCGACAGCCATCGCCGGTCCGAACGGAAGAATTGTTAAATCACTGTCTTCTTTCATTCCTTTAATAACTCTGAAGCAGGCATAAATTCCGATTACAAAAAGTATAGCAGAAGCTATAAGACATACAGTCATATTTTCAATCAATCCAATGTTATTAGCATAGGCAAATCCCGAAGCTGCAACAAAGAACAAAATAAGTGAAATCATTGTATTAAAATCTTTTTTACCTGCAAGTTTTTTGAAAAATCCGGGGATAACTACGGCGACTTGAACCACAATGCTTAAAAGAAGCATAATAAGGAAAGCTTTGAATCCGAAAAATGCGCCGAGTGCTGCAGCAATAAAAGTATCCCCAAGTCCGAAAGCTCTGTTTCCGACTGTTATTTTTCCGACACCTGCAAGCAATTCCATAACCAGTGCAGATGCTAAAATTCCAATTAGTGAATTTGTAATCGGAAGAGATAAAATATTATGAAAATTCATCTCAAAATTTCCGAACTCTGCAGCTTGTGCGTTAAACAGGTTGATACTGAGATAAATATTATACACAATTCCGGCAATAATCAGGAACCAGACATGCCCTGAGCATATAACCTTTTCTTTCAAATCTGTAATTGACATTACGATAAGTCCGCAGCAGCAGATGAATGCAAATAATGCCGTAATTGTAGGATAAAATTTGAATAAACATCCAACCATAACCAACCCTGTAAAAAATTCAACAATCGGATACTGAATGCTTATTGGAGCCTGACAGTATGCGCATTTCCCTCTTAAAAATAAATATGACAAGATAGGGATATTGTGCCAGGGTTTGATTTTGTTGCCGCAGCTTGTGCAATGTGAAGGCGGCAGAACAATTGATTCTCCTGCCAAACCTCTTAATGCAACAACGTTTAAAAAGCTCCCGATTATCGTTCCTACAATAAATGTTAGTGTAACGATAAGAACTAAAATTTCCATTTCTTAATCTCCGTTGTTTTTAATCAATTCATACATTTTACTTAAAGCTTTTTTTAGTCTTCGTGAAACTTGCATCTGCGACATTTTCATTCTTTCGGATATTTCTCTCTGATTAAGATCCTGATAATAGCTTAGTTCAATAATTTCTCTAAGTTCAGGAGGCAATTTTTGAATTGTGCTTGCAAGCATTATTTTGTTTTCATAAGCATTCATAAATTCCTGATAGTCATTAGCTGGAATTTTATCAAGCAGAGAAATATCTTCATCATCCTGCATTAGCGACTGGTCAAGAGAAAGTGTGCTTTTGCATCTTTCTATTTCCGTAACCTCGTTAATCTTAGCCACAGGAATCTCTAAATATTCTGCTATTTGTTCGTTTGAAGGATCTTCAATACCGGATTCATTCAATTTTTTGCGGGCATTGTTAATCTTAAACATCAATTCCTGAAGTTCTCTCGGGGCTTTAATTATAGACGCTTTATCCCTCAGGTAATGTTTAATTTCGCCTTTAATAAAGTATGTCGCATATGTTTTGAATTTTGTATTCATATCAAGTTTATAAAACTCGATTGCCTTTATCAACCCCAGCGAACCAACCTGTACAAGATCTTCATTTGCAATTCCTGATTGCATTGAAATAGTATTGGCAATCTTTTTTACAAGAACCATTGCTTCTTCGACTATTTTTAGATGCAACATTCTTTTTTTCTTTTCATCTTTTGTATTTTTGAAAGAAATTAGTAAGGCATCCAGTTCATTATTATTCTTTGCTTGTGTCACCAAAAACAAATCTCCAATCTGAAATCATTATATCATAACTTTTTTTAAATTGAAAATTTTAATTTAATTTAATATATATATTATCTAATTAAAATATTTATGTTAGTATTTAAATAGGAAATATTTTACGGGAGTAGCAAAATGATTACAATAAAAGATGTTGAACACGTTGCAAAACTTGCAAGACTTGAACTTACAGAAGAAGAAAAAGAACTTTATACAAAACAGCTTGGTGATGTTTTAAAATATGTTGACCAGATGAATGAAGTTGATACTTCAAATGTAAAACCAATGACTCAGGTTATTGATTTTGTCAATGTCATGAGAGATGACAAAGTAGTTTATGAAATTACAAAAGAAGAATTGATGGCTAATGCACCGGAAGTAGAAAATGGATTCTTCAAGGTGCCGAAAATTAACTAGTAAGCGCTGTGTTGTGAAAATTAAATCAAGTGTGAAAAGGGGTTAAAAATGACAAAATATATTTTTATAACAGGCGGTGTTGTAAGTTCTTTGGGAAAAGGAATTATCGCAGCCTCATTAGGAAAACTTTTAAGAGCAAGAGGCTATTCTGTAATTAATCAAAAATTTGACCCCTATATAAATGTTGATCCAGGTACTATGAGTCCTTTTCAACATGGAGAAGTTTTTGTAACTGATGATGGTGCTGAAACTGATTTAGATTTGGGGCATTATGAAAGATTTACAGATACAAATCTTGGCAAATTGAACAATGTCACATCAGGAAGTGTTTATCAGCATGTTATTAAAAAAGAAAGACGTGGTGATTATTTAGGTGCAACCGTTCAGGTTATTCCGCATATTACAAACGAAATTAAATCAAGAATTATAGGCGCAACCAAACAGTTCAATCCTGATTTTCAATTAATTGAAATCGGCGGAACCGTCGGCGACATTGAAAGTCTTCCGTTTGTTGAAGCTATAAGACAGTTTAAAGCAGAAGCAGGTATCGGCAATTCAATTTCCATTCACTGTACTTTACTTCCATATTTGCCGACATCAGGAGAATTAAAAACAAAACCCTCACAGCACAGTGTTAATGTCTTGAGAAGCTATGGTATTCAGCCTGAAATCCTTGTATGCCGGACAACACGTCCAATACCCAAGACCGAAAGAGAGAAACTTGCTCTGTTTTGTTCTGTTCCAAAGGAAGCCGTTATTGAGTGCCGTGATATGAAAAGTATTTACGAAGTTCCGCTGGCTCTTGAGGATCAGCAGATGGCGCATGTTGTACTGGATATGCTTAGAGTTGAGGACAGACCTGCTGACTTAAAAGGCTGGCAGATTCTGGTTGACAAGATTAAAAATCCTAAAAAAACGATAAAAGTCGCAATCGCCGGAAAATATACAAAACTTTCAGATGCTTATATTTCAGTTGTCGAATCCCTGAAGCATGCAGGATACGCAAATGATGCGGCAGTTGATATAAAATGGATTAACTCTGAAGAATGTATAGATGAAAAAAAATGCAAAGAATTAATGAAAGATATTCAGGCGGTTGTGGTTCCGGGAGGCTTTGGCGTCAGAGGAATAGAGGGCAAACTTAATGTTATTAAATATGCAAGGGAAAACAATGTGCCGTTTTTGGGTCTTTGTCTTGGAATGCAGTGTGCAGTCATTGAATATTCCCGCAATGTTGTAGGCTTGAAAGGTGCTAATTCAACCGAATTTGATGAAAATGCACAATATCCGGTTATTGATTTAATGCTTGAACAAAAAAATGTTCAAGGGTACGGCGGAACAATGAGGCTAGGGGCTTATGATTGTGTCTTGAAAAAAGGAAGCAAAGCGCAAAAAGCCTACGGTAAAGAAAAAATTTCAGAACGTCACCGTCATAGATATGAAGTGAACAATGAATTTATAAAACAAATCGAAGATGCAGGACTTGTTTTTTCTGGAATGTCACCTGACGGAATGCTTGCGGAGGTTGTTGAATTACCTGAAAATGATTGGTTTGTCGCCTCTCAGTTTCATCCGGAATTTAAATCTCGTCCGGAACGGCCGCATCCCTTGTTTAAGGGGTTAATTGATGCTGCTGTAAAGCAGATGAAGTAATCAATTGGTAAAAAATAATTTGTCATAAATAACAAAGAGCGTTTCATTTTTCCATTTATAATACTTCATTTGAACTATACAGCCCTCAAAGCTTAAGAGGAAAGCTTTTAATATTGACTAAGGGGTATGTTCATTGTATTTTTATAAAGCAGAAAGTTTATCCGGGGAGAAATTGATGGAAGAGAACAGAGTTAAAAGATTTACGGCTAAGCAGTTTTTAAACTTTGCATTGGGCTTTTTCGGCCTCCAATTTGCCTGGCAGATGAGGATTATTTTATCAGGGCCAGTGACGGAAAATTTGGGAGCATCACCTTTGTTGTTCGGTTTAATCTGGCTTGCCGGTCCTTTTACCGGGATGATTCTTCAGCCTCTGGTCGGAGCTATTTCTGATAAAACAATTTCTCCGTTCGGAAGAAGAAGACCATATCTTTTAGGCGGCGCATTGTTTGCTTCTCTTGCTTTATGGATTTTTCCGAACTCTGCAGACGTTACAGTTTGGTTCAGCAATTTAACCGGTCTTGAACTGCCGGCTCTGACTCCGCTCTTTATTGCTGCCATTATGATTTGGGTAATCGATGCCTGTATAAATATAGCACAAGGTCCTTACAGAGCTTTAATTCCTGATGTTGTCCCGCCAGAACAGCATTCAATTGCAAATTCATTTATATCGCTTGCAACAGGCTTAGGGTCTGTTGTAGCGGCCGGAACTGCTCCGTTTTTGAAATATGTATTCGGTTATCAGATGTCTGTTAACGCACAGTTTATTATGGCAGCAGCTGCTTTCACGCTTGCTATGATTTGGACTTGTCTTACAATAAAAGAGCATTCAATCAGAAAAGAGGTTGAACTTGCACATACTGCTGAAAAAGAGGAAGCTTCGTTCTTGCATTCATTGAAGGACTTTTTCTCAATGTCCCCGGAAGTTCCAAAAATTTGTATGATGCAGTTTTTTACCTGGATTGGAACAATGTGCTTAATGATTAATTTTACCCAGTATGCTGTTCATACAATTTATAAAGTTCCAGATCTTTCAGAAGCTGATATTATCATGCAAACCTTCTATACAGATTCTTTGATGGCTGGAACCAATTTCTCCTCAATTTGTTTTGCAATTTTTAATCTTGTTTGTTTTGTTGTTGCAATACCTATCGGGGTTTTGTCAGCAAAGTACGGGAATAAAAAAATACATATTATATCTTTAATTTCAATGGTTGCTGCATATTTAGGTATGGGGTTCGTAACAACTCCTGTAATTGTTGCAGCTTTAATGGGGCTTGCAGGTATTGGCTGGGCAAGTATTTGTGCTTTACCTTTTGCAATGCTTTCTCAATATATTAAAAAGGGTACTGAAGGTTCTGTTATGGGAATATTTAATATCTTTATTGCCGGACCTCAGGTATTTGTATGTACTCTTGTTGCGTGGTTTATTTCCAGGTGTACGTTTGCGGTTGAAGATTCCTTGTATATTAATCATCACTGGGAATATGTTTTTTTTATCGGAGCTGCAAGCCTTGCTATAGCAGCATTTATTGCGGCTGGCGTTAAAGAAAAAAGCGTAACTGAAAATTATTATTCAGAAGAGTAATTACTTTATATTTGATTGTTTATTGTGTATTAATTTTCAAATTTTTGGTATTAAACCAAAAAGCTGAAGTTTTTAACTTCAGCTTTTTGGAATTATACTTAAAGATATTTACATGTGTAAAATAAATCCGCCTTTATCAGCGTTATTCAGCTTGTCGCCTTCAATTTTTGCACGGAGATTCTTAATATATTTATATACATAGTCTCTTGGCAAATCAAGAAGTGTTGCAAGATCTTTTGCATAAACTATCTTGTTATTATTTTCAAGAAAATAATCAAAAACTTTTTGTTCTCTGTCTGTCAAAGCTTTTTTGAAAACAACTCTGACTTCTTCTCTTAATTTTGCATCAGATTTTGCTATAGAAGTGCTTTTGGTTATTGCTTTAACGGTTTTAGAAGCACTTTCTGTTTTTGTTTTTTTAGTAGTTTTTGAGACGGTTTTTACTTTTTTTTCGGTTTTTGGTTTTGCAGATGCTTTTTTAGCTGATGTTTTTACAGGTGTTTTTGCCTGTTCATGATGTTCCAATACATCAGCATCTATTTTTATATTAGAAATAGAAAACGGAGATGGAGCAATTTCTCTTTCTCTCTCGTAAGCTCTGTCTGCAATTGTACTAAGTCTTTCAGCTTTAGAAGGCATCCAGTCATCTGAAGTTGAGATTACCGGTTGACCTTTCAAAACGATATCTACTAAATCATTGGTAGGTTTTGCTTCTTCAATCTTTTTTCCCAACCTTGCAGCAAACTCCTCCAACGTGATTTTTTCTAATGAGCTTCTCCACTGTTTAATCTCTTCCTTGCTCAGGTATTCAGACATTAACTAATCTCCTTTTACACTATAATTGTCTCACTTACTATTCTTAATGTACCATGAATTCTGCATTATGGCGCAAAATGTTTCGGTACGTAAATTTTTATGTTTATTAGTTTACAAAGTCTTGAAAATACTTATGTAAAGTTTTAGTACATTACTCCTGAATCTAGTATTTTTTGTACTTCAGCTTTCATTATGGAATGAATTTCTTCTACCTGTTTTGTTCCGTCAATGCTGATAAAATTGTATTCTTCTTTCATTCTGTTATACTGCTCAAGACATTTTTTCTGATAAATTTCAAAACTTCTGTAGAAGTCTGTAGAAAATCCGACATCTCTGCCACTTTCATAGAAATCCAGACCCGTTGTGCCTATGATTCTTTTTAATAAAACGTCAACAGGCATATCCAGGTAAAAGATTAGATCTGGTTCCGGGGCATATTCATATAAATTTTTAACCCATTCTATGTCTTGACCTCTTACTACATCTCTGGCAAGTGCTGTATAATAATATCTGTCTAAAAGAACTATAAATCCCGATTTTAAGGCCGGAATAATATTGTTTTCCAGCCTGTCGGCAAAGTCAGCCGCATAAAGAAGGCTGTATGTTGTGGCATTCAGAAGGTTTCTATCTTTTGCATCATCAATAACCTTTGCTATTAATCTTGATGTTTTCCACTCTGACACCATAACCCCGTACGATTGATCTTCAATAGCACGTTTGAGAAGTTCAAGCTGAGTTGATTTTCCGCTTCCGTCAGTGCCTTCTATTACTATAAGAAGGCCTTCATAATTGTGTTTTTTCTTGAATTTTTCCATTAAATGACAACTCCTTTTGCTTTTAAAACTTCTCTCAGCATTTCTCTGATTTGGGTTTGTTTTTTGTGGATTGAATCCGTGGCATCAATTTTCACAAGTCCGAACTCGTCAACCATTTTCTGATATTCTTTGATTACACGCCCCTGAAAAATCATATAGCTTTCATAAGGGTCGTTGCTGAGTTTTAAGTCCATACCGGCTTCATAGAATTTGGGTGCACGGTTGGAGCAAATTCTTTCCATAGAAATTTTAGGATTTATATCAAAATAAATTGCAAGATCCGGGCGAATTGCAAAGTCATAAACCTTTCTGACCCACTGAGGATCCACTCCTCTGGCAACGTCACGTGCAAAGGCGGTGTAGGCATATCTGTCTGCAAGTACTATAAAACCTGCTTTCAAAGCCGGATCAATTACCTGTTTCAATCTGTCGGCAAAGTCTACAGCGTGCAGAAGCGAGAATGTTCTTGGCGAAAGCATATTTTTCTTTTTTGCAAGCTTTGTTGTTTGACATATTAAAGCGGAAGAGTTCCATTCTGTAAAAATTACATCCTGTCCGATTGACTTAAGCCAATCTCTTAACAGCGCAAGCTGTGTGGATTTGCCGGAGCCGTCAATCCCTTCAACGCAAATCAGCGTTCCTTTTAAATTATGTTTTTCTTTTAATTTAGACAAGATTTACTCCTTTTTGTTTTATTTAGCCTCTAACATAGAAGCTGTAATTTTGCCGAATTTGGCAGACATATTATCTATAAGGTGGATAAGATAAAGTTCAGGCTCTAGATCGCGTTCGTCAAGGTCGATAATTGCGCCCCATTCTGCCCTGCCGTGGTGTGCTGCAATCATTTTTGCTACTTCTTTAAATCCTCTGGTCATACAGATTGAAAATCCGTATTGAGAGTGGGTTAACCATTCTTGGCGGAAATGTTCGTCGTAGTCAATCAGTCCGGTTTCTAAATCTATGGTGTATTCAAAAATTTTGCCGATATCATGAAGAATACAGGCCGCATAAATATTGTCACGGTTTGGCTTGTAATCCATCGCATCCATATTTAATTCTGCAAATTTTACACACTCTAACGTGTGGACAAGAAGTCCGCCGACATAATTGTGGTGCATTAATTTTGCGGCCGGCGCAACAAGTATTTGTTCCTTATGTTCTTCAAAATAATCACAGATAAATTTGTGAAGTTCGGGATTTTTTATTTTATCAAAGTAGGAGGCCAATTCTTTATAATAATTTTCCCGTTCTGTTTCGTCAAGCCCCATTTTGGCTTCTTTTACAAGCTCTAAAGATGTCACAAGGCAGTTGTTGAATTTTTCATTGAAAGATCCTGAAACTATTCTCAGCAGATTCCCGCATCTGAAAAGCTTGCTGTCCATTCTGTTCAGAGCTTCTTCCCACAAAATACAGTTCAAAACAGAACCGTCTTCTGTGCTTTTTAGCTGAAGTTTGCCCATCTTTGTGCCGGCTTTTGTGTCACCGACTGAAAATACTACTACTTCATAAATTACATCTCTGCTAAACATAAAAAATCCTTATATAATTACAACCGGTACCAAAATCATATCATAAATAATATATAATAGCGTTTGATGTAAACATTTATATCTTATTTTTTTAATTGCAATTATCCCTCGGCATACAAACAATTATGAGATTCTTTGCCATACTGTCAGCTGTGGCAGCGCCAGAAAAATCTGTTATTACATGTTCAGAATGACGGAAAAATTTACTTAGATGTCATCTTGAGGCGCCAGGCGAAAAATACATAATACAATTCAAAGAAATTCTTCAAACTTTGCACTTAGTATGACAGATTTAACAATCGGCTGGATTGCTTCGCCTGTGCAGCTTGCAATAACAAATTTAATTTGTGTAAGTCAATGGATAATCACCATTTCCAGTAACTAATTTCTGGTTCTGTCGATGATTTTTTTATCTTTGCCCCAGATGAATGAAGAGCGGATTTCTTCTCCGATTTTTTCAATGGAGTGTTCTCTGTTGGCTTTTCTTAGTTCATTGAAAATTTTGCAGCCTGATTTCATTTCCTGCATAAATTCATCAGAAAATTTGCCGCTTTGAATATCTTTTAAAATTTCCTTCATTGCTTGCTTTGATTGTTCGCCGATAACTTTTGGGCCTCTTGTCATATCTCCGTATTCAGCGGTGTTTGAAATTGAATAGCGCATATCCGCAAGTCCGCCTTCATAAATCAAGTCGACAATCAGTTTCATCTCATGGAGAGTTTCAAAGTAGGCCATATAAGGCGAATATCCTGCTCCAACAAGGGTATCATAGCCTGCTTTAATAAGGGCACTGATGCCACCGCAAATAACAGCCTGTTCGCCGAATAGATCGGTTTCGGTTTCTTCTCTGAATGTTGTTTCAATAATTCCCGCTCTGCCTGCGCCGATTGCTGAAGCATAAGAAAGTGCAACTTCTTTTGAATCACCTGAAACATCCTGATAAACTGCAATAAGAGATGGAACCCCTTTTCCTGCTTCATATTCGCTTCTGACTGTATGCCCTGGCCCTTTGGGAGCAACCATAATTACGTTGACATATTCAGGTGCTACAATTTTTTTGAAATGAATATTAAACCCGTGTGAAAACATCAGATACTGGCCTTTTTTCATATTTGGCTTAATCTGGCGCTCAAAAACTTCTGCTTGAATTTCGTCAGGAATAAGTATTTGGACAATATCGGCGTATTTTACGGCATCTTCAATTGACATGGTTTTGAATCCGTATTTTTTAGCTTTTTCATCACTTTTGCCGCCCAAACGCAGTCCCAAAACAATGTCACATCCTGAATCCTTCAAATTCATAGACTGCCCGTAGCCTTGTGAGCCAAATCCGATAATTGCAATTTTTTTTGTTTTAATTAAATTTTTGTTAATATCCCTGTCAAGATAGATTTTAAGTTCGTTTTTCATATATGCCTCGTATTCTTTATTTATCAATCTATCTTATCACAAAAAGAAAAAGATATGAACACTTTCTGTTATTTTTAGTAAAATAGTATTAATTCATTGCAATTCCGCTATTTTCACCGAAAATAAATACCTGAAGCGCATTTTCTGTTGTTTTTACAGGTTTGTAAAAATGTTTTACAAGTATAACTTGATTTTGAATGGCAGAGTAATTTTTGTTTCTTAAATATTCGCCAAGTTTGTTTGCGGTTTTTGTGTAATTTTTTTGTTTCACAAACGGATAAAAAACAGTTCTGCGTCTTGAAATTTCTGATATTGCATATTTCAAAATATCCTCATAAGAGATTTCATAACCGTCATTTGTAGTAAAATCTATTATAAAATTTGTATTGTCGCTTGTTGTTATTGAAAGATAACCGATAATCCTTTTCTTTGATGGATCCTCAATCACATATCGATTTTTGTAAAATTGTGAATATCCTCCAAGCACCGGGTCTTCAAACTCCTGCTTAATTCTTTCTAATGATGCTTTATAAATGGTTTCAATTTCTGCATTGTATAATTTGCAGACATTTTTGGCGTCCCCATTGTTGAAGGGGCGAAATCCGTAAGGAACTTCAGGATTTTTGTCGAAGTTTTCTATTTTCCATAAAGTTTCACTGGCGCACTGTCTGAAGCCACAGCCATCCGTAAAAAGCCTCAGAAGTTCATCATGGCATTCATCTACAGAAACTATAAAAGCGCTTGCGCCTTTTGCAGAATATTTTGACGTCACAAAATCGATGAGCTGTTTTCCAGCATCATACATGTTGTTTTGCAAAACAAGTCGGGTAATGTTAATTTTGTATGGATTTCCTAATGCAGGCTCAATAGTAATAAGCCCTAAAATCTCTTTTCCGTCCAGAAGAATATAAGATTCATTCAGAAATTTATATTTAAGCGGCAAAATAGAGTTAATTAATCCAAAAGGTGTATTTAAAAAAGCTTTTGCAAAAAATTCCCCCTCCGGAGAGCCCAGATAGGATATCATTTTTTTTAGTTTAGGATAATCAAAGCAGTTTAACTTTCGGATTCGTGTCATATTCTAATTATATATTTTATTATAACGTTTCGCAAGTTTGTGTTAAAATTTTTGTATTGAGAGGGATGATGTAATGAAAATAGCTGTTATTAATAATGAGGATATTGTCCTTAAATCACTTAAAAATTTGCAGTTAGACGGGCGCAGAGGCGCAATTGTAAACGTTTTGGGCTGTGGTCTGTGCGGGTCAGATATTGTTAAATTCAGAGAAAAAATTTCTCCGAACGGAACTGTACTCGGGCACGAAATTGTCGCTCAAATTATTGAAATTAATTCTGATACCGATTTTAAAAAGGGTGATAAAATTGTAACCTCTCATCATATTCCCTGCGGAGAATGTGTTTTTTGTAAATCCGGAAACGTTTCAATGTGTGCTCATTTTAAGAAAACTAATATTTTTCCTGGCGGTTTTAGCGAACTTGTTTATTTGTCTGAAGAACATCTCAAAAATGTTGCCCATCTTTTGCCGGAAAACCTTACTGAAATTGAGGGTTCTTTTTATGAACCTCTTGGTTGCTGCGTGCGGGCTGTGCATAGAGCAAATTTGACAAAAGGCTCGAATGTTCTTGTTGTCGGAGCTGGGTCTATCGGAATTCTGATGGCACAGGCTCTTAAGGCTCACGGAATGAAGGTTACTGGTTGTGATCTGATTGATGAAAGAGTTGAAATTTTGAAAAATCTAGGAATTGATGCGATAAATTCGTCAGACTATGAAGAAACAAAGAAATATATTTTTGATAAAACCTGCGGGTTTGGGGTTGATGCCGTGTTTATGACATCTGGTGCAGACAAAGCCATTGATTTTGCCCTGAAGATGGTCAGAAACGGCGGAAAAATTTTGGTTTTTGCAAGCACTCCTAAAAATTTTGGTTATCCTAACAATGAGATTTACTATAGAGAATTAACTGTACTCGGAAGTTATTCTCCGGCACCTTCAGATTTGTTAGAATCCCTTGAACTTTTGAAATCAGGCAGGGTTAATGTTAAAAATTTGTCAACGGTCTATGAGTTTGATAAAATAAATGAGGCTTTTAAAGATACAATTTCAAATAAAATTTTGAAAGCTTATATAAAAATAAGCTGATTGGCAAGTGCACGACCGAACAGGCTCTCACAAAGGAAAACTAATGAAATCAATACAATATTACGGCCCGCAAAACATAAAATATGAAGAAGTTATGGTAAAACCGCCGCAGGAAGGCGAAATTGTCGTAAAAATTATGTCTGCGCTCACCTGTGGAACGGACGTTAAAACCTACAGGCGCGGACATCCGGTGTTGATTAAAAATATACCGTCAGGTTTCGGGCATGAGTTTGCCGGAATTGTTGACCGAGTCGGGCACGGAGTTACAAAATTTAAACCTGGCGATAGAGTTGTTTGTGCAAATTCGGCTCCCTGCGGGCATTGTTTCTATTGTCGGAGAAAAGAGTATAATTTGTGCGAAAATCTGGACTTATTGAACGGAGCGTATGCACAATTTATTACGGTACCTGCTCGTATTGTTGAGAAAAATACGCTTATTTTGCCTGATGATGTGAGTTTTGACAAAGCGGCATTCTGTGAACCGCTTGCAAATGTCGTGCACGGGGTTGAAAGAACAGGGATTAAGGAAGGTGATACTGTTGGTATTATTGGTATTGGGCCTATCGGGCTTATGTTTGCACGTCTTGCAAAGTTAAAAGGTGCTAAAGTCATTGCCGCAGGCCGTAACCCGATAAAACTGAAACTTGCCGATGAGTTCGCACACGCTGATGAAATAGTTGATTTGAAAAAATATCCGAATCCTGAAAAAATATTTATGAGTTTCACGGAAGAAAATAAAGGGCTTGATGTTGCTGTCGAATGCGTCGGACTACCTGAAATCTGGGAAAGAATTTTTTCCTGTGTGCGTCCCGGTGGAACAGTGCACTTCTTCGGTGGATGTAAGTCCGGTTCTACCGTAACGCTTGATACTACAAAAATGCATTATGGCGATATCCGATTGATGAGTGTTTTTCATCATACACCCGAGTATTTCCGCAAGGCGCTTGAATATATTGCCTCTGGCGAAGTTGAGGTGGAAAAACTTATTACGAACACTCTTGAACTTAAAGATGTGGAATTTGCAATGCAAGAACATATCGCCGGAAGAGCCGTTAAATTTTTGATAAAACCATGGATGAATAAATAATGAAAGGAGTTAATGTCGTGAAAAACCTTGCTATGATTGAATTTCGGGGGGGGGGGGGCACCCGCAAATAAAGCTCCTGCAATAGTTTCTGACTTAAATGAAAAAAACAATTTAATCAAAAAGGATTTATTAAAAGTATCAGGTCATCCGGAAGCTTTAGCCGGAGGAGTCCTTGAAAAGTTGAAAGGAGCCTTCAGTCGTAAACCCAATCAGAATGAAGTGAAAGTCGAAATAAAACAACCTGCCTTCACAATGGCAGAAGTGCTTATTACAATCGGGATTATCGGGATAGTAGCTGCAATGACTTTCCCTGCATTGTTAGGCAACTACAGAAAAGTTGTTACACAAAACAAACTAAAAGTTACATATTCTCTGATTTCGCAAGCGCTGCAGATGGTTCAGGCCGAACACGGAATGGCATTTGTACCGGATGAAATTTTTGGCAGCTATGGCACAGCAGATGTAAACGGATATTCCTGGGAGCTTAGCCATGATGTATTTGAACATTATTTTGCCCCTCATTTTGATATTATAAGGCGTTTTGACAAGGAAGAAGGGCGTATGAAAGTATGTAATGCACAAAAAAAAGGTTGTTGGCAATTGCATCATGCTTATATAGTAACATTAAAAAACGGTGTAACGATTGGTTATATACAGCAAATGCAAGGTAAGGATCATACAACTTTGAGTTGGTTCATAATAGTCAATCCTGTAGTAAAAGATAAAAATCTGGTAGCCGGGAAGGATTTGTTTGAGTTTAAGGTAATAAGACATTCATGGGATGACGTGAGCAGTATGAATCTTATGGTTCCCGATTATCCTGAACTATCAAGAGATAAGCTGAAAGAGTATTGCATTTCTTCAACTACTTATCCTTATGAGTTTCAAAGTCAGGACGTCTTTTGTACAATGCTGATTTTCCAGAATGGAATGGAAATACCTGATGATTATCCTGTAAGATTGTAATTTTCATATAAAAAGTTTTCATATAAAAAGCGGTTTAGATATTTACTAAACCGCTTTTTTAGCTCTCAACTTCTTTAAAATCTTGCTGCAAACACACTTACTTAACAACAGCAAGCTTTGGTCTTATGCCAGATTCCATATTAATGTTTCTGGCATTTGCCACCGCCATACTCCGGCGTTTTCTCGCTCCTCTTAATATATATTCAACACTGCCGCATACATTACACGCAGGTTTTACTATCTTTTTAAGCATTTGTTTATCTCCAATTGTCTGATTACATTTTTGTTATCGACAAAGGATGTTGAAAACTTTAAAAAATTCTCATGATTTGTTTACAATGTTTTACAATTAAATTGATAATAAAAAAGCTCCGAAAGTAATTCTGCTATCGGAGCTTTTTATATCTTATCGTTCTCGAAATAAATATTAATTAATGCTACACAGCATAAACGCTGACTTGTTTTCTGTCACGTCTGTGAGCTTCAAATTTCACCTGACCGTCAATCAACGCGAACAAAGTATCATCAGAACCGATACCTACATTGTTACCGGGGTGAATTTTAGTTCCGCGCTGGCGAACAAGGATATTGCCGGCTTTAACTGTTTCGCCGCCGAATTTTTTAACGCCGAGTCGCTTTGCTTCTGAATCTCGTCCGTTACGGGTAGATCCCATACCTTTTTTATGTGCCATGACTTATATTCTCCTATAAATTTCGTACTTAAGAATTGCTTTTGTACGATTGTTTGTATCACTTTTCCGTTTTTATACGGTATAAGCACCGTAGGTGCTGGAATTTAGTTATGCTTCTTCTGTTGTTTCAGCAGTTTCAGCAGATTTTTTCTGGGCTGAAGTTCTGATTTTGTTAATCATCACTCTTGTAAAGCCTTGTCTGTGGCCTTGTTTTTTTCTGTAGCCTTTTTTAGGTCTTTGTTTGAAAACAATAATTTTTTTAGCTTTGTCTTCTTTAACAACAGTACCTTCTACAGAAGCACCTGTAACATAAGGCTGACCTACTTTTGATTTTTTACCGTTAACTATCATAACGATGTTGTCGAAAACCACTTTTGAATCAGCTTCCTGATTAAGAAGTTCAATATCAACGTAGCGGCCTTCTTCGACCTGATACTGTTTTCCGCCTGTTTCTACAATTGCGTACATTTTTTTGTCCTTTCTAATTGAGGTTTCGTAACCCTTACAGCACAAGCTTTCCGGGGTTTTGTCAACGATTTACCTGTAATACACGTACATATATTATCAGATACTCAAGGCCTGATGTCAAGCAGTATTAATATTTATTAACTTTTTTATCTATTATTTTGTTTGAAGTAAAATTAGGATATGAAGTTTAATGAGAAAGAAATAGCTGAGGCCTCGGAGGCTGAAGTTTTAAAAAGTACTGGTGATGATAGTAATTTCGGGATTTCTACTGATACCCGAACAATTAAAGAGGGCGAAATTTACCTCCCGCTAAAAGGTGAAACATTTAACGGTGAAAATTTTATACAGCAGGCGCTGGAGAAAGGTGCGGCAGGGTATTTTACAACCCGTGGCGAAGTTTTTGCCGGTGCACGTGCTGTGTATAAGGTTTCAAATACGCTGGAGGCTTATTTATGTCTTGCAAGGTTTATCCGTCGCAAGTACAAACCCATAACGGTTGCTATTACCGGAAGTTCCGGCAAAACAACTACAAAAGAAATGGTGTATTCTGTTTTGAGCCGAAAATTCAGAACACAAAAAACCTATTCAAACCATAACAACGAAATCGGGCTTTGTCAGACTGTTATCGGGATGGCTCCGGATACTCAGGTTTTAATAGTCGAAATGGGGATGAGAGGTTTGGGCGAAATTGAACTTCTTTCAAAATACTCTGAACCTGATTATGCAATCATTACTAATGCGGGATCTGCTCATCTTGGAAGGCTCGGTAGCCTTGATAACATTGCAAAAGCAAAGTCTGAAATTGTAAAATATTTAAACCCTCACGGTTCTTTAATTGCCAATGAAAATCCTCGTCTGCACAAGTTTACTGAAAATTACAAAGGCGAAAAAATCTGGTTTTCTGTTGCTGATGTGCAGATTCTTGAACAAAAGCAGGGGTATTCTAGATACATTTATAAAGGAAAAGAATACGAACTTAATGTTGAAGGAGCTTACAACATAGAAAATTCTCTTTCTGCAATTGAAACCGGCTACAAACTGGGAATGACTTATGTTGAAGTTAAAGCGGGACTTCTGGCATATCACCCTATTGAAAAACGCTGGGAAACAGAAAAAGTCGGCTATTTTAATGTTATAAATGACAGTTACAATGCAAATCCGGAATCTATGA
Organism: Candidatus Gastranaerophilales bacterium; assembly: GCA_944324225.1. Lineage (GTDB taxonomy): Bacteria > Cyanobacteriota > Vampirovibrionia > Gastranaerophilales > Gastranaerophilaceae > Scatenecus. The sequence goes on along the minus strand of CALUVL010000017.1, from coordinate 20,382 downwards.
AGGCTTCTGTCACAACATTTATAAACCTTTATGACAACTCTGTTGTAGTTCTAGGCAATATGGGGGAACTAGGCGAGCAAGAAGCTGAAATGCATGCAGAAGTCGGAAAGTTTATTGCATCCGATATAAAAAATACTTATGCGACGAAAAATAAAAAAATAACTTTCCTGACAGTTGGAAATCTTGCCCAAAAAATCGGCGAAGCGCTTGTGGAAAACGGATTTTTTGTAAAGAATTTTGAAAATAATCAGGATGCTGCACGCTGCATTCTTGATAACATTGATGTCGGTTGTACAATATTTTTAAAGGCATCAAGAGCAATGAAATTTGAAGAAATAATTGAATATTTGAGGGAGAACAGCAAGTCATGATAATGATAACAGTGGCATTTTTACTCGGAATGATATTATGCCTTTTATTTGGAGTTCCGTATATTTCATTTTTAAAGAAGAAAATGATAGGACAGTATGTCAAAGATGTTGCACCTGAAGCGCATCATAAGAAGGAAGGCACTCCGACGACTGGCGGTGTATTTATAATAATTGCGGCTGTTATGGCATCAATTATTGCTCTGATGCTTGCACAAAGATTTTCCGAAGAAGTTTTTATTGTATTAATAACCTTCTTATTCTATGCTTTTGCAGGGTTTCAGGACGACTTCCTTAAACTCAAAGGAAAACATAATGACGGATTGAGTGCAAGAGGAAAGCTTCTTCGTCAAATTGCAATTGCACTTTTGCCGACGGCTTTTGTAATGATGACAAATCCGGACGGCACTTATTTTTCAATCGGAAGTCTGGCTTTTGATTTAAGATGGCTTTATCCTGTTTTGTCAGTGTTTGTGATTACGGGAGCTTCCAATGCTTACAACCTGACAGACGGGCTTGACGGGCTTGCTTCATCAACCGGTGTGTTTGCGTTTATTGCATGTGCATTAATTTTACTTTTGAACGGACATCCCGGCGCCGGTATTATTGCAGCTTCTGTTGCAGGGGCATTGTTCGGATTTTTGAAGTACAACAAACCGAAAGCAGAAGTCTTTATGGGAGATACAGGATCGCTTGCTATTGGCGGGCTTTTGGGTACTCTTGCTGTAATCGGCAAATTTGAATTCCTTCTTATTTTTATCGGCGGAATTTTTGTAATTGAAACATTGTCTGTTATTTTGCAGGTTATCAGTTTCAAGACAACCGGCAAAAGAATTTTTAAAATGTCGCCTATTCATCATCATTTTGAACTTTGCGGATGGAGCGAAAAAAGAATTGTTATTACTTTTGCGCTTGTGTCGGCCTTGTTTAACGCTTTTGCATTATGGTTGTTTTATTTGACACAGAAAGGATTGTTCTAATTATGAAATCAAGCTGGTTTGATAAAAAAGTTCTTGTATTGGGGCTGTCAAAGAGCGGTATTTCAGCCGCAAAGTATTTGAATAAACACGGAGCGGATGTTTTTATAACCGAAAGCAGAGAACGAAAAGAAGATGACGATAAAACCATAGCTGATCTGGAGGCTATGGGAATTAAAGTTGAGATGGGCGGACACTCGGACGAATTTATAAAAGATTCTTACATTGCCGTCACAAGCCCGGGAATTCCTCCTGAATCAGAGATTATGCAGCGTCTGAAAGATGAAAAAATCGCTGTTATCTCGGAAATTGAACTTGCTTATTCACAAACACAGATGCCTTTTGTTGCAATTACCGGAACCAACGGTAAAACTACAACTACGGCGCTGACGGCACATATTTTGAACACAGAGTTTAAAGCTTATCCATGCGGTAACTATGGCGTTCCCCCGTGCGATTTGCTGGACGGAGATGTTGAGATTTTCGTATGTGAGGTAAGTTCTTTTCAACTGGAATACAGCAACGGATTTCAACCTCAAATTTCCGTATGGACTAATTTTACACCCGACCATATAAACTGGCATGGCAGCCTTGAAAATTATTTCAACGCAAAAGCTAAAATCTTTAAGTCACCGCAGGAGCCGGCATTTTCGGTTCTGAATGCAAAGGATGAAAAACTGCTCGAATTTTCAAAAAAATGCGGCAGTACTTTGTTTATGTTTGCAGGAGAAATCGGTGACAATTGCTGTTATGAAAAAAATGATGCTGTTTATTTCAAAAGAAACGGGCATGAGGAGCATATAATTGATTTGAAAGATTGTCCGCTAATCGGAGAACACAATTATCAAAATCTTATGTGCGCCGTAATTGCCGCAAAACTTGAAGGAATTTCAAATGAGCACATAAAAGAAGCAATAATGACATTCAAGGTTCCGGAGCACAGGCTTGAAAAATTTGCCGAAAAAGACGGAATTGTATTTTATAACGATTCAAAAGCCACAAATCCGGAGGCTTCGCTGGTTGCAATCAGGTCATTTAACAATCAAAACGTTGCCTTAATCGCAGGCGGGCGGGACAAAAACACGGACTTGAAAGAGTTTGACGAAGCCTGCAAAAAGCATATTAAGACAGTTATTCTGATAGGAGAAGCGGCAGACAGATTTGAGGAAAATTTAAAATCAGACGGATTTGATAACATAATAAGAGAAAATTCTCTTGAAAGCGCAGTGGATAAAGCAATGGAATTAAATCCGGATGTGGTGCTGCTTTCGCCGGCGTGCGCAAGTTTTGACATGTTCAGCGGATACGAGGAGAGAGGAAAGGTCTTTAAAGATTATGTCTTATCGAGATTATGACAGAGGAAATTACGACAGGGACAGGCTAAGAAATAATCGTTCGCAAATTCAAAGTGTTATTATATCATCACCTGATAAGACACTTCTTGTTGTCGTGACTTTTCTTGTTATGATAGGGTTTATGATGATATTTTCCGCCTCGGCGCCAAAGTGTCTTGATGAGGGGGTAAATCCTGCGCAATTCTTAATAAAACAGATAATTTGTTTTATTGTCGGATTTATCGGGCTGAAATTTTTTACAAACTATGATTACAAAAAGCTTGCCTCGTGGAATACGCTGCTTGCGGCGGGGATTATAATCGCATTGATGCTTGTTGATTTTACACCTTTAGGGGTTACGGTGAACGGTGCAAAAAGATGGATTAATATTTTGGGATTTCAGCTTCAGCCGTCCGAATTTGCAAAACCTGCTGTTGTTCTTCTTATGGCATCAGCTTTCAAGGACAATCCAAACCTTTTTGATGAATCAAAGTGGGTAAAATATTTTATTCCGATACTCGTAATGCTGGCATTTATCTTTATGCAGCCGAATTTGAGTATGGTAATTCTGCTTCTGTCAGTCTGCGTCGTAATGTTTTTGTGCGGCGGAGGATCTTTAAAATTATTTTTCAGTTGTTTGATTGCGGGAATAACAACAGTTATTCTTGCATTGACAACAATTATCAAGCCGTATCAGCTTCAACGTTTAAGAATATGGCGTCATCCTGAAAGTGATCCGCAAGGTGCCGGCTATAACATAATCCAGTCGCTGATAGCGTTTGCTTCAGGAGGTTTTAACGGTGTCGGATACGGTGGTTCTATTCAAAAACTCGCTTATCTGCCGGAGTGTCATACGGATTTTATATTCGCAATTCTTGCCGAAGAACTCGGGTTTATCGGTTGTGTGCTTGTTATCGGACTTTTCTGGACTCTTGTACACAGAGGTTTTATAATTGCTTCTCGCTGTCCTGATATGTACGGAAGGCTTCTGGCAGTCGGAATTACCTTTGCAATAGGTTTTCAGGCTTTTTTGAATATAAGCGTTGCAAGTTCATTCCTTCCGACAACAGGTGTCCCGCTTCCGTTTATCAGTTACGGCGGCTCATCTCTGATTGTGTCACTCTGGATGGTCGGAATTTTGCTGAATATATCTAAAAAAAGAATTAAAAAAATAAGGAATCAGGAAGATGAGATTGCAAGAAGATAAAAAATACACCTTTTTTATAACCGGCGGCGGCACGGGCGGGCATATTTATCCTGCTGTAGCAATTGCAGATGAACTTTGCGAGAAAGGCGAAAATATTTACTATATTGGAAATCCTGATAATCTGGAGTATGAGATTGTAAATCAAAAAGGTTTTAAATTTTTGCCAGTAAAAGTTCATGGAATGCCGAGGCGTGCGGGTTTGGGGCTTGTAAAATGGTGTGTTGAACTTTCATTTGCAATAATGAAAAGCTGCTTTTATATTTTGAAATATAAACCTGACTCAGTGTTCGGAACAGGCGGGTACGTATCTGCACCGGCTCTTATTGCGGCAAAAATTCTAAAAGTTCCTTATATGATGCATGATTGTGATGCAAAGCCTGGGCTCGTGACAAGAAAGCTTGCACCAAGGGCTTCCGCTGTTTCACTGGCTTTTGAGTGTGCGAAATCCGAAATCCAAAATCCAAATTGCCTTATAAACGGCAACCCGATAAGAAAAACTTTTAAAACAATTTCAAAAGAAGAGGCGCGCAAAAACCTCGGGCTTTCAAATAAAACAACTCTCTGCATAATGGGCGGATCACAAGGTGCACGGACGATTAACGATGCGTCTGTTGATATTCTCAAAAAACTTTCAAAAGAATTTGATCTGCAAATCATATTCCAGACAGGAAAGAAAAATTTTGAAAGAGTAATAGAACAATTGATAAAAATTTATCCTGAGTATGAATGCGATTCAAATTTGATTGTAAGGCCTTATTTTGAAGATATGGTGACTGTTTTGAAGGCATCTGACATTGCTGTATCAAGGGCTGGTTCTCTGAGTATTTCGGAAATTTGCGCATCAGGTGCGGCATCTATCCTTGTCCCATACCCGCATGCGGCGGCTGACCATCAGCGCAAAAACGCAAGATATATGGAAGAAAAAGGCGCATCAATGTATCTTGAAGATGAAGTCGTTAATGCGGATACTCTTTTAGAGATGATTTTGGAACTTGTACAAAATTCTAAGAAGCTTTCTTTGCTTCAAACAAACGCACTTGCCCTTGCAAAATATGACGCAGCTGACGTAATTTGTGACAGGTTGCTTGAAATAGCTGGCAAAGAATAATTATTTGATTTTTAAAAGTTCGTTAATATCAACATCAAGATACTCTGCAAATTCGACAATTTTCCCGATAGAAAGGTTTAAAATCCCTGCTTCTATCTTTGCAACGTAACTCCAAGATACATTCATAAGTTCGGAGAAGGTTTCCTGTGTATAACCTTTTTGTTTTCTGGCATTTTGAATATTTTTGCCGACTTGTTTTAAAATTTCTTTTTTATCCATAACTGTATTATGAACTTGTATTGCACTATTTTTGTATTGATATATAATTATATTCAATTATAATTGAATATATAGAGGACGATTAAAAATGCAAAAAGGTTTTACAATGGCAGAAGTTTTGATAAATAACTATGCACATGCAACTAGCCCTAGAACGTTTATTTCTGTAGATGTGAATGGGTATCTCAAAAATCCAAACAGATTGTGGCAAGATTTGTTTATGTTTCAGATAGATGATAAAGGAAAACTTCTGCCGATGGGAGCTGAAGGTACAACTTATTACAGTGAAACTGATAAATACTGTTCGCCTGCCTCTACTGATCCTATGAACGGCGCTGGATGTACAACATACAAAGCTTTGACGGATAATAAATATTTCAGCAAATTGAAGTAGATTTTTGCTTGCAAACATTAAGGGTTTGATTTAACTTTATGTTATGAATTATTCGTACAAAGAAGCAAAAGAGCTTTTAACTTCAAAAGGCAAGTTTTATATTAATCTCGGGTTGGAACGGATTTCGGCAGTTTTGGAACTTCTCGGTAGCCCGCAGGACAAATTGAAGTTCATTCATGTTGCCGGAACCAACGGTAAAGGAAGTGTATGTGCTATTATTGATGCTGTTTTGAGAGAGGCAGGCAAGAAAACCGGGCTTTATACAAGTCCTCATCTTTTCAAATACACTGAGCGCATAAAAATTAACGGTGTTGATATCTCTGATGAAGATTTTGCGCGGCTTGTGTTTGAAATATGTAATCTGGCGGATAAAAATAATATTCATCTGACAGAGTTTGAAATCCTGACGGCTCTGGCTTTTAAATATTTTGAAGAAAATAACGTTGATGTCGTTGTTCTGGAAACTGGTCTTGGCGGAAGATTTGATGCCACAAACGTTATTAAAAGTAACCTTTGTTCAATTATAACTCATATTGATTTAGACCATACCGAGCGCCTTGGAAATACAAAGGATAAAATAGCATTTGAAAAAGCCGGAATTATCAAGGCCAATTGCCCGGTTGTGACATCCGAAGGTTATGAGGCAATCAGGGATGCCGCAGATGCAAATGATTCTCTTTTTTTGATGATAACGCCTTTTGAAGATACATCTAATCTTTCGCTTAAAGGGCTTTATCAGCAGGAAAATCTATCTCTTGCACTTGCGGCTGTAAGGCTTGTGTTTCCTGAAATTCCGGAAAATGTTATTCAGACTGCACTTTCAAAAGTCAAACATCCTGCAAGATTTCAGTATATAGCATACAAAAATATCATAATTGACGGTGCGCATAACCCTAACGGCATTTTGGCATTAAAAGAAAGTTTGGATTTTTATTTCCCTGACAAACACAGAAGATTTGTTTTCGGGTGCCTGAAAAACAAAGATTACAAAAAGATGATGACACTATTGTTTGACAAAAATGACGAAATTTATTTTTATCATTTCAGCAACCCAAATTCCTGTACAGTCAAAGAACTTCAAACAGAATGCGCATTTCCTTCAAAAGAGTTCAAATCTCTTGATAAATTTGAATATAGTGATGATACTCTTACTATTGTTTGCGGCTCTTTTTATATGATTAATGAAGTCGTTACTCCTGATTGCTTTCTTTAATCATTTCCGAAATCAAGTTGTTCAGTTCGGCCGGACAAAAGTCGTTACAGGTGTTCCAGATTAAAGTCGGTTTTGACTCCTTTATGGACGGCGACGGATAATCACTGTTGCAGAACCCTTTCAACATATTTGTTGAACCGTCGATATTCGGCGTAAAGTGAGTACAGCAGCTGCAAATTCTCAGTACAAATCCGTAATCGTCCAGTTTTGTCTTTAATTCCTGAAGTGCATCTATCATTCTTAAATGCGTACCTGTTGTAAATTTTTTGTTTTTATAAAAGAATCTGATTTTTGCAAGACCATGGTCAGAAATAAATTGCATTCTGCAATTGAGGTTGTTTCTGCTTGTGGACACAACAACATCAACATCAAATTTCTGGGTATTTTCCGGCAAATCTTCTCTGTTAAGGATTTTGTTCATTGCTTTTCTAACCGGGGGCAGGTTTTTTATTATATGTCCGAGAGAATATAATGGATACATTAATAGTCTTAAAATTTCAGCTTTTGTTAATTTGGATTCAACAAGGCTGAGTGCAAATCCAACAGCCAGAAGTATAAATGTGAACAATACGAATTTGAAATCAAGGAAGAAATAAGAACTGTAAGAATGTTTAAGAACAATTGCATAAATAATTAACAAAGTCCAAATGTTTGGATAAATAAGCGACAGGACATGCTCGTTAAATACAAAATTCTTAGAAAATATCTGCAAAATGCCGTTTCTGAATAAATTCAATCTTGCTGAAAATCTCGGCTTTTTGAATTCATAATTTGCACTGTCTACAATTGTCTGGATATTAGGATTGTAAGTACATTTGCATCCAATTCTTGAAAGAAGCAGACTGTATTTAAGTTCTGAGTTTATATCTTTGAAATCAACATCGCCAATCTGATTAATGATTTCTTTTTTGATAATAAAAACCCCGCTGTCAGCCTGTGATGCAAGCCCGAAAAGCGAACGGGCACGACGTAAGAAATTCATATGATATTTTTGATAAGCAGCTTTTATTTTGTCCACAGGTCCAAAGTTTTGGGTATCAATTATAGTTTCTCCGCTGATAACGCTGTTTTTCACAAGAGTTGCATTCACAGTTGAAAGAAAATCCGGCGCAATGCTTCTATCAGCATCTATAAACACGAATGAATCTATGTAATCATCCTGTGCAAGTTGTTCAAGAAGAATAGATATAGCCTGATCTTTGCCGATTGTACCAACATCTTTTATATTAATTGTGTGAATAAAATTGTCATTAAGATAGAAATTTTGTGAACCATCAGTGCAGTTATCAAGAATTAAAAATACTTTGAAATTGCCGATTGGATAATCCTGTGATTTCAGTTCCCTTATAAGATTTTGAAGAGTGTCTTTATTATTATGTGCATAAATCACAACTGCAAGATTATCTTTTTCTTCGTATTGCGAATATTTTTTTTCAAGTCTGAATTTTTTGTCATTAAGGTTTCTGATAGCGAGTGCAAGAAAAAATATAGTATATAGTGCAGCATAAATGTATAAAATATCTAATATTAATTCCATAATATCCCTCTTAATTCTACAAAAATATTGTAGTTAAAACCTTTTTAAATTTCCATTTAATGTAAATATTTGTGACATTTGCTATTCTTTCTTTTCCATAAAAAAACAGACCTGATTATTCAGATCTGTTTTTTTTATTATTTTAAAGTTTCTTATACAAGAGCTGCAATTTTTTCAGCGTTCTTTGAAGCGATTTCAACAAGCTGTCTTGAAGTTGCAATCATAGCAATTTCTGAAGAAAGTTTGTTAATACAAGAACCGCATCCGATAGCTGAAGCACCAGCTGCAAAAGCAAACGGAGCAGTTGTCGGGTTGATACCTGTAGCAGTCATAACAGGTATGTCAACGTTTCTTACAAGCTCAATTGTGTTTGAAATTGTAAGTTCAACTCTTTCCATTAAGCCTCTAACACCGTTAGCCTGTTCTGTTTTTGAGAAGTGACCTTCTGTTTGGATTAAGTCAATACCTAGAGATTCCAGTTCTCTTGCAAGTGAAATTTGTTCGTTAATATCGATTTCACCCGGTATAGTAACACAGAAAAATACATGGTTGCCTTTTAAAAGAGCAAGAGTTTCTTTTGTAAGTTCCAAAACTTCATTAGCAGAGAAAGTTTTTCCGCTTTTGTAAAGAACATCAAAATTGCCAAGTTCAATAGCATCAGCACCTAGTTCAACGGCTCTTGCAAGTTGCGAAGGAACAATTGATGAAACAAATACCGGCATATCAGTCATTTCTCTGACAGCTTTAATTATATCTTCATCAGCGCAGATATCAACAGCGCTTGCTCCGGTTTGTTCAGCAGAAGCAACAACTTTTTTTACACTTTCCATATCAAAATTGTCAATACCTGCAATAATTTTTACTGCTCTTTTTTCATCCAGATGTTTTTTAAATAAATCAATTCTTTCCATATTTCTAATCTCCTTAACTGATAAATCATCTATAAATCTTTTCTGAATTATACATTAAAATTTTAATAATTTCAATAACTAACCGTTACAAATCAGCCGGATATGATGAAAATAATTGAATTAAATGAATAATAAAGAAGAGAGGTATTGTTATGAATAGAAAAGTATTATTTTTGCTTGTGTCAATTATTTTTCAGCTTTTTTGCCAGACTCCTGCGATTTCAAAGGCCTATGCCCCGGATGAAGAAATTAATATAACAGTTTATGAAAAAATAAATCCGGCGATAGTTTCAATAGATGCCCAGACTTCTGATGGAATATCCGCCGGTACAGGCTGTATTGTAAGCCCTAACGGTCTTATTCTGACAGGTTCTCATGTTGTTGAGGACAGCAGCAGCGTCGAAGTTACAATGTATAACGGGCAGGTTTACAAGGCTGAAATAGTTTCAAAAATGGGTAAAAATAAGGATCTTGCCCTGCTTAAAATAACACCGAAAACACAGCTTCAAACCATAAAATTCGGAGATTCCCAAAATATAAAAGTCGGGCAAAGAGTGCTTGCAATAGGCAATCCGTTCGGCTTTTCAGGCACATTGACCCAAGGCATAATTTCAAGGATAGACTATACAAAAAATAAAATTCAAACCGATGCCGCAATCAATCCCGGCTGTTCAGGCGGTCCGCTTTTGAATACATCAGGCGAGGTTATCGGTATAAATCAATCAATTTATAATCCTGATAATAACATTTCAAATATCGGTATCGGGTTTGCAATACCGATTAATGATGCTAAAAAGTTCATAGAAACTACTAAAATGTCCAAAAAACAATGATTGTTACAAAATGTTAACTTGAATTAAAAATCCCCGAAACGCTTTTATATAAAGGTTTTCAATTGAAAAATACGAAAATATCACAGGCAACTATCTTGCTCAAAAAAACTTTATCTATGTATAAGTGGAAACACTAAGGGGAAAATTACAGTTTAGGAAAAAGGAGTTAAGAAATGGGTTTATCAGAAGTTTCAAAGATTTCTGCTGCTCAAGCACAGCAGATGGAACAAAAGCCTGAAATTAAGGCAAAACAACAAGAGAACAACACCGAATTATCGCAAGCCTTGTCAAAAGGTCAAACATCAAAAGACAGCAAAAAATCAGAAATAATTGCAGCAGAATTAAAAAAGAAGGAAGGTTTGTCCACAGGTGCAAAATTGGGAATCGGAGCTGCAGCTCTTTTGGCAGCCGGTTCAATTTTGAAATTTGTAAAACCTTCAGCCGGTAAGGCCTTAATGGGTGCTGCAAAATTAGCTTCTCACGCCCCTCAGGCTCAAAAAGGTCTTAAAGCAAGCCACGCACTTGGCGCTGTCGGAGGTTTGACAGGTGCATCTATTCTTGCAGCCTGTTCAACAGGTGAACTTGACGAAATTCACAACCACTATGTTGATTTGCCTTCAGATACTGTTACAGAAACTGAATATGTTGAAAAAATTGTTGAAAAACCGGTTTATATTACGCAGACCGATACGATAAGAGATTCAATCAGGGTACCGGAATATATTTATAAGACAGATACGTTATGGCAGACAAAAGTTGATACAATAAAAGAGCCAATATATATTCATGATACAGATACATTGTGGCAGACGAAATATGATACAATTAAGGTGCCGGAATATATTCATAAAACTGATACATTGTGGCAAACAAAAATTGATACGCAATATGTAGAAAAACCGGTATATTATCCGCTTCCGCCGGAAACACTTTTTGTTAAAAAAGATTTTAAATCGGATGTTCCGGAAAAAATGAAAGAAATGTTTCATGATTTGGGTATAGATACAGCCGGAGTCGGCCAGTTTGTTTATGGTGTGGATTGGCAGGATGCCAAGAACAATCAGATTCACAGAACTCTCTGGGATGGCGGACGTACAAGCCGTGATGGTGATGTTTACATTATGAATGATATAGGCACCAAATGGTCAAATCCTGATGAAGCTTATGTCTTCGGTAAAAATGAAGAATTTAAGCGTCATGAATTGTACCTCAACAGTTCTAATAATCTCAGCGACTGCGAAAACCTTCCAAAAACAGAAATCAGTATTTCTAATAGTAACGGAGTGCCGAACTGGTCGGTATTTGATCCAAATCAATCAACTTCAGAACCGGGCAACTGGCTCCGTCAGGAACCAAGAAGTTTCACTAAAATCGGTGAAGGTCAATGGCAGTCAAGCGACGGATTTACATACGAAAAAGGCGATCAGCCGAATTCAATCAAGAAAACAAACCAGCATGGTTCCGAATGGCTTCTTAAAGACATTAGCATTATCGGCGGAGATGATGCAAAGGATCCGCAAGAATAGACAATTTCCCATAATATATCCTCATACAGGGCACTTGATAACAGGTGCCCTGTTTTTATGTTTGAGGAGTCCGGTATATAGATAAATGGGTGCAAAAAAGTTTTTTCGTGGTATATTAGATTTTGTAGGTTAGGAAATAAGGAGGATCAGATGACAGAGTATGTTTATATGAACGGCGAATACGTCGATATGGCAAAGGCTTCCATACCTGTCCGCACGCATGCTTTTTTATATGGTACGGCGGTATTTGAAGGCATAAGGGCTTATTGGAACGAAGAAGAAAAACAACTTTATGTTTTTAGAGCAAAAGAACACTATGAACGACTTCTGCGTAGCGCAAAAATTATGTATATGGAGAGTCCTTATACCGTAGAGGAATACTGCAAAATAACTGTTGATTTGATGAAGAAAAATAACTACAAAGAAGATGCGTATATGCGTCCGACTTTATATAAATCGGCTCAGAAGGTAGGCCCAGGGCTTTTTGACAATCCTGATTCCTTTATGATTATTTCAAATAAAATGGGTGATTATATAGACACATCAAAAGGTTTAAGTGTGTGCGTTTCCAGCTGGAGAAGAAACAGTGACAACGCAATTCCGCCAAGAGCCAAAGTCGCAGGATCTTACGCTAATGCGGCTTTGATTAAGACTGATGCGCACAATGCAGGCTTTGACGATGCTGTTGTACTTGATGAACAGGGACAGGTTACAGAAGGTTCTGCAATGAATTTGTTCCTCATTCAGAATGGAAAACTCGTAACTACCATGAAAACAGATAACATTCTTGTCGGTGTTACAAGAAATACCATTATGGAACTTGCAAAAGACGTTTTAGGCCTTGAAGTTGAAGAAAGAGCAATTGACAGAACCGAACTTTATATTTCAGATGAAGCATTTTATTGCGGAACCGGAGCACAGGTCAGCCCGATTGTTGAAATTGACCACAGAAAACTCGGCGACGGAAATGTCGGCCCTATTGCTAAGGAGCTTCAAAAATTATACTTTGATGTTGTTAAAGGTAAAGTTCCGAAATACAAAAAATGGTGTATGCCGGTTTACTAGAAATATTTCAGCCTCCCACCTTACGGGAGGCTGTTTATAAAAAATATACGGTGAATTTAATTGATAGAATTTTTAGGGTTGTGTGTTCAAAATTTAATAAAGAGTCTAAAGTATCTTCTGACAGGACAATTAAGGTTTTCTGAAGTCATCAGCAAGGCTGCATCAATAAGTTATGATTCATTGCCTATCTCTTTAATCATAGCATTTATTTCGGCTGCTGTTATTACTATTCAGGTTTCAAAGCAGTTTTTAATGAGTGGGGCAGAAGCTTATATAGGTGGAACAATTGTTATTGTTCTGATACGAGAAATAGCTCCGGGGTTTGTGGCCCTTGCAATTGGTGCAAGAGCTGGAACCGCAATTTCGGCGGAGATTGCAAATATGCAGGTTACAAGTCAGGTTGATGCAATGAAAACGTTGAAAGTCGATCCTGTAGGGTATTATTTTGCTCCAAGAATTATTGCGGCAGCTATTACTGTACCTATGGTGGTTTTGCTTGCTGAATTCATCGGGACCATCGGAGGAATGTTTGTTTCTAATTTAACCATAGATTTGCATCCTGCAAGGTATATGTATTCGGTCTGGGCATGGCTGAGTACAAAGGATATTTATATAAGCCTTTTAAAGGCTTCAATTTTCGGTGCTTTAATTGCACTTGTTTGTGCAACACAGGGATATGAAACAAAAGGCGGAGCTAAAGAAGTAGGTATTTCTACTACGCAGGCCGCAATTTTATCAACTGTTTATATGCTTATTGCCGATTTTATAATAAATTTGATTTTTTATATTATTTAGGGAGAATCAATGCTATCTTCAATGATTGACCAATTTGGTGGCAGTTCTTTGTAGACCATTTGTAAAAGATTTTCCGGTTTAAGATAAAAAGCTTCTGCAATTTTGCAAAACGTAGTGATTTGTGGGTCAAGTTTACCCGTTTCAGCTAGAAGCAATGTAGTTTTTGACATATTAATTTCATAAGCAATGGATCTGGCTGAGCGTTTGCTTTCACTGCGTAATTTGTTCAAAACTTTAGCTAAGGCTTGAAGAAATTCTCTATTTTTTGTTTTTTGAGAAACTTGCATATTCTCATGATATAGGTTATTATATATGTGTGGACATAATTATGTCCGAATGAATTAAGGAGTTATTTATGAATAAAATAAATAAAGGTTTTACTATGGCAGAGGTTTTGATAACTATAGGTATAATCGGATTGGTTGCCGCATTGACAATTCCGCATTTGACGTCACACTATAGAAAGACTGTTACAGAAACCAGACTTGCCAGATTTTATTCTGTTATAAATACAGCCATAACAATGTCAGAAGTGGAGCATGGACCAAAAGAATACTGGGATGTTATGGGTAATGCTTATGATTCTGAAGAAGCTTCAGAAGGCAAGCTTATGCCTTCTGAGTGGTTTGATATTTATTTGAAGAAATATATAAAATATTCTCATATTCAAATAAATGACAAAACTGGGAAGGTAATGGTTTATATGCCTGATGGTTCTCTGGTGTTAATAGGAGGTGCAAGTTTTCAATTTTGGCCGGATGCCGGTACTTTTGAGAATTATCAGACTGATGCTGAAAGTGGAGCAATAAAAAATAACATGGAACTTTCTGGAGTAAAATATTTTACGTTTCTATTTGCTCCTTATGCTAAAGAAACGAAATATCATTATAAAAAAGGTGTTGAGCCATATATGCATGGATGGGACGGAACAGTTGAAATGTTGAAAAATAATCCTTCATTAGGTTGCCAGCAGATTGTAAGCAATGAAAGAGCATACTGTGCTGCTTTGATACAACATAACGGCTGGAAAATTCCAAAAGATTATCCACTAAGATTTTAGCATAAAAGTTATTAATGACTGCAGGATTATGCCAGATATTTTTGTGCTGTTGTTTTATCAAAGACTTCAACGCTATTTTTGGAGTGAATGAAAATTATGCAGCTGATAATTGATTTGAGCGTTTCAAAATCAGAAATTGCCATTTTGTTACGTAATTCATCCATGTTATTTGCAAGAAATTCCATAATAACAGTTTTGTCGTCGTAAACAAGACTTGAAAAATAATCAAAAGATTCTTTGTTTTTAATTCCTTCAAGATAGATAATATCAGGGGACTGAAATTCAATAAACCTTGAAGCTTTATCCATGTTAAAGCCGATATTTTCATTCAATTCGCACTGGTTAATATTTGGAAGATTGTATTTTGCAATACTTTCTAGTGTCATAATATTTTTGTTGCTGTTCTTTTGTGCACATTCCATAAGCAGTGAATAAATAACATGGGTTTTTCCGCTGAGAGGTGAACCGCAAACAAGTATTACTCCCGGGATATCAAGCGCTTTTTTTACCACTTTAAGTTGAGTGTCATTTGTAATAATTTTATTTAAAGCTTTAGGTGGTTTGTAAATTTTGAGAAAAATTCTCTCGCCCATAATAGTCGGAAATGTAGAAACACTTGCAACAAGAGCTATCTCATCCACTTTAAAATTTAATTTCCCAAGCTGTGGCACTTCACTTACCGAAGGATCCAGATCAGCTAAAGTCTTAAGCTTTGCTGTAAACGACAGTGTAAGGACAGATGGAATTGTTCCTTTGTTTAGAATATCTCCGTTTTTTTTGAAATTTACTCCTAATCCGTCATCCTGTCTTTGAAAAAGAACTTCGTGAACTTCTTCAATGATAGCTTGTTTAAGAATAGAACGTATGATTTTTTGTATATGTAAATCTGACAAGTCTTCGCTATGAAGTTCATCTCTCCAGTCGAAGCCTTCAGATTGGGAAGATGTATAGATCTCACCTACAATTGTGTCGTTCGGGTAATATTCATCAATTTTTTTCAGGATAACTGATTCGGAAGCAAGAACAGGCTCTATAGTGCATTCCGCGGATTCTACTATTCTGTCTATTGCAAACAAATCAAGAGGATCGGCCATTGCAACAGTTAAAGTATCTTCAATTTTAAATAAAGGTAAAATTTTAAATCTTTTTGCATCGGTATAGTTGATGTATTTCAAACACTTCGGATCCAGACTGTAATCCTCCAGATTAACAAACGGAGTGTGAAGTTTGGTTTCAAGAAATTTGATAAGTACATCTTCCGTCAGCATTCCTGAATTAATAAGCGCCTGACCGATATTTATATTTTGTGCATTTGCTATTTCCTGCGCTTGCTCAAGAGTTTCATATTGTATAAGTCCTGCTCTTACAAGGTCATATTTTAATTTTTCAAGTGTTTTGTTAGTTACGGTTTCCATTAATTTTCTTTACCTAAATATTTTTCGACTTGTTTTAAGACATCATCAAGGTCAAAGGGTTTTGTAATATACTCGTCGGCGCCTGTTTCTTCTCCGATAAGCTTATCTTCTTCCTGAGAACGAGCCGTAATCATCAGGATAGGAATGTTTTTATATTTGCTGTCATATTTCAAAAGCCTGCTGATTTTATATCCGTTAATTTTTGGCATCATAACATCGAGTATTATTAAATCAGGCATTATTTTTTTAGCAAGTCTTAAGCCTTCCTCGCCGTCAAAAGCTGTATAACAGTTGTAACCTGCTGTTTCCAGTACAAATTTCAAACTTTCTACGATATCCTGTTCATCATCAACAATAAGAATGTTTTTCATATTTTCCTCTGTGTAAATTAATCTATAAAAGTATTATAGCATATTAAAAAAGGTGTCATGTATTGTTAAAATTTGTTAATGTTTTAAAATTTTGGCAAAAATATTTATTTTTCTTTAGCATACTGTCAAAAAAAATCTTGTGCGGTTTTATAATAAAATAACTTGAAAGGAGTCAACATGGCAGTAAAATTAACCACACCACTAACAAGATTTGGCGGATGGCAGCATTTAGGAGCAGTAAAGCGTACTGCAGATACAAGAACAACGGAAGAATTACAGGAAACAATCAAACTCTGGGCAAAAAACAATCCTGAAGTTAAAGAATTTCTTCCGCATTTAAAAGATATGCAGCCAAAACACTTCGGACTTGTTGCTGACACAATTGAACTTGCAAACAGACATTCACTGCTTCCGACAGATATAAATTTAAAAGGGCAAACCAGTGCCGGAAAGTCGTTGCTCGGTGTATTGCTGGATATTTTTCCGAGAGCCTCAAAAGAAAATCCTAATGCACTTGATTTTGCGCAGGAAGTTATAAATAATACTGATTCAATTACTTCAAAATATTTCTTATGGCAGACCACTGGCGGTGTGCTGGAAAATAAAAAGGTTGCAGAACACTTCAAAGCAGCAAAGCCACTTGTGGAAATTTTTGCAAAAGAAACATTATCCCACCCAAATCCAATGACATATGATAACCAACGGGATTTTATGTTATTGACAAGGAGTGTAATAAATGAAGATGCTGATCCGAAGAGAATTTCACTTGTAAAAGAAATCCTTGATAAAATAGGCGAAAAGGCTTATTTTGCCTTGGATGATTTGGTTTTAAGCAAAGTTCCGATGTCCAAAGTTCAAGACAATATGAATTCTGTCGGTGAGGTTGCCGATATGTTTATCCAAAATGGAAAACTCCTTGATGCGGGCAGCTTTTTAAATAAAAACACTAACTTATACTAAGCATTTCAGATTGTTCTGCTTTGGCGGTGTCAACAGGAATTGCAAAGTGAAATTTAGACCCTTTATTAAGCTCGCTGTCACACCAGATAGCGCCGTTATGGGCTTCCAGAAGCTGTTTTGCAATCGGAAGCCCGAGGCCTGAACCACCTACTTTACGTGAGAGTGAATTTTCTATCTGCGCAAACTTGTCAAAAGCGTGCAAAAATTCATTTTCTGCAATTCCGATGCCCTCATCTTCTACAGAAACAACAACATAATCTCCGCTTAAATTTTTCATGCTTTCTGCAAAACAGGCATGATATTTGATATCAGAAGCATTTTTAAGTTCAGATTTCAATGTAATTTTTTTGCCTTCAGGTGTGAATTTAATTGCATTAGAAAGAAGATTGGTTAATACCTGTTCAAGCCTTTGTGAATCAGCCATAACTTCGGGCAAATTATCTTTTGTTTCGAGAATGAGTTCAAGAGATTTTTCTTTTGCCAGTCCTGAAAGCGCAGATCTTACATAATCTATAACCGAATTGACCGAAACCGGTTTAAAATGGAAGTCCATTTTGCCGGCTTCAATTTTAGAAATGTCAAGAAGGTCATTGATAATTCCAGATAGTCTTGTGACATTTCTTTTTGCCATAGACAAAAATTTTTCGGAAGTTTCTGTTACATCTCCACACTTCCCGCTTAATAAGATATCCAGTGAATTTTTAATAGAAGTTAGTGGCGTTCTGAGCTCGTGTGAAACTATCGAAATAAATTCTGATTTTAATTTTTCAAGATGTTCAAGCTTTTTGTTTGTTTCAATAATTTCCTGATAAAGCGATGCATTTTTTAATGGCAAAGTTACCTGCTGAACGATTGTCTGGAAACATTTTGAATCCTCTGATGTAAATTGTTTTTCTTTAAAAACCTCCGTACAGCCATAAAAAGTTTCGCCTAAAGCAATAGGTGAAAACATTGTATCAAACCTGAAAAGCGTAAAGTTGAATCTGCTTGCAGGATATTTTACGTATTTTACAACTTTCAGCGAGTTTTCACTGAGTTTAAAAGGCGCATTCCCGCTTTCAAAAAGTGAATTATAGTTGTAAATAGTTCTTACCTTAATTGCGTCAAGAAGTTCTTCCGAAATTTCGTAAAGCGAGTTAAGGATTAAAACAGGCTCTTTCCCTGAACAAAATGAAAGCGTGCAGGCAAGCGAAAAACTTAAAGTTTTATCAAGACCTTCAATCATAAATTCAAAAAGTTTTTCTTTGTCTAAAGTGCTTGCAAACTGTGAACTGATACCGTAGAGAGTATTCTGTCTATACAGGCTTGCGGCAAGGTCTTTGTTTGTATCTGCAAGTTTTTTGAGTGAATTTTTGGCTCTTAAATTTATATTCAAGGCAGACAACACAAGTGTATCCGTAAAGTCTTCTGTAATTATAGAATTTACAGATTTATAAATTTCTTTTTCAACCTCTTTTTTCCCTGCAATAAGTATAAGAATAGAGTTTTCGCAAAAAGGTTTAATTTTTTTGAGAATTTCTTTAGTGCTAATGTTTTCAGAATCATTGTCAAGGAGAACAATATCTTGGATTTCTGCATCCAGAAGATCAGTGATTATTTTAACATCTGCGGACGAGTTAAAAGTATAAGAATTTTCATTACATAAATTCTCGTAACGTTCAATGATATTTTTTCTGTCAGAAATCATAAAAATTTTTATCATACCTTCATGGTATCAGTAAATCTTAGAAGGGCAAATATTTTAAGATTTGGAAAATTTGTAAATTTTTGTAAAATTTTAAAGAAAAATTCTGATATAATTCAAGATATTTGCAGAAAAAGCCGTATTTAAAATTAAATATTACAAACGGAAAGGTCTGAAAGATGGGCTTATCGGCATCACAGGCGAGATTACTAAGCATAACAAGCAGAATATCAGATAATGAATTGCGGAGCCAGACAATAACGACCGCCAAGACATCACTGGCGAATGAAACAACCGCAGCGAGTTCAGCGTATATGGATGCCCTGAATTCAACAGAGCTTCTGTATTCGACCTACGATGCAAGCGGAAACAAAATGACCGAGAAGCTTACGGGCGTATCATTAAGCCAGTATGGAGAACTGAAAAACCAGTACGGCATAATCAACCAGCACGGCCAGATTTTGGTGTCAGAACTTGATGCGGCCAACTACGAAGCAAGTACAGACATGTACGATTTTCTGGACAAATACGGGGTTCTTGCGCCGGAAGGCGAATGGGAAACAATACAGGTAGAAAACCCCGAATGGCAGGTAGCCTGGGATGAATACAATAAAGAATACGAGGACTGGAAAGCCAAAGAACCGGATTCAACATTAGACAAATACTGGACAGCAGGAACGAATAATGAATTGTATAAAGCATTCAGAGCAGCTTCGGCAAGCTGTTATAATGCCGCTATGGGCAGCTCTGACGGCTGTTATCTGCATGTTTTGGCTCATTTAATTGATCTGGAACTTGTAGAAACTGGAAATTCAGAGCCTTTTGACTCACACGTAGCTGATTCATCAAAATATCCTAAAGAGTATAAAACAACTGTTGGGCAAGATGTAATAATAGATGCAGGCAGAATTAATAATTCTGCTATTAATGGTGACAATATGAGTGATGAAATGGTACCAGTTTCAGAAGCTGTATGTGATGAGCATAATGTAATTTATGCAGCAGAAAATGAAGAAATGAAACAAAAGCTCATAGAGGCAATGAATGATTCAGCTTTATCACAAGCTGATAAAGATATTGTTACCTTAATGAATAACTACTATATGGACGCAAGCGGTGAACCTCAATTGAAAACTTTGAAACAAAAATGTATAGATATGTTTTATGTAATATCTAATTACAGAACATTAGGGCTGGATTATAATAATGATTGCAAACCCTTGTTGGAATCCTTCCAGCAGGACATGGAATATGCCTTTAAAGAATTCAACGAAGACCTATACAATCAGGATTACAACGACTGGCTGGCGGAAGAACCACCCAAGCCAACAGTAGATTATTATATAGACGAAACAGTACCGACGGTTGAAAACAAAGATAAAGGCCAATGGTACATCAACTTGTG
>CALUVL010000016.1 GCA_944324225.1 Candidatus Gastranaerophilales bacterium | reverse complement strand
TTTTTAATTGATACGAAACCGACACAATGCTCGGAAGTGATGTTCCAATTCTTCATCTTCAGAGTTAATGTGTGTGTACCATGAATGAATATGTAAATATAAGCAAAGCTTCTAGCTCCTCACTCGTTGAAAAAGCTGGTGCAAGCACCGCTTTTAACTCGTTCGTCCCTATTAAAGAAATTGCACAGGCTAAGGGTTTGAAAAGCACTCGTTCAATCCGAATGGAAATCAACAAACCTGAAAGCAAATATATTTCAAGAGAAATCAAAGTTAACGGCGGAATGTCATACGAAATATTGTTTTCAAGTTTAGAACCTGAATTACAACAAAAACTTCGGGAATGCGAAACCAAATCAACGGCAATTGTTCCATTAAATTACAAACCGTCCGTTATTACAGATAAAGCAAGACAGACGGCAAATCACAGAATGAACATTGTTAAAGCCGCACTTGAACACAGAAACAAATATCCAACAATAAAACAAGCTGATGCTGAATTTTTAGACCTGTACAATTCAGGTTTGTATTTACCAAAAGCATACGAATTCCTTGGAAGTATTTCAATCGGAACATTGAGAAGATACATACAAGCCTACAAGAAAACCGGCAACGCTGAATCTCTAATCCCTCAATACAAAATAACAAAGCAGGGTGAGTATAACAGCATTTTAGATGACAATATGAAAAAAGTTCTGCTTGCTCTTTTACTTCATCAGAATAAATTCGGGTACAATACGGCAATCAGGCTTGCAAAACAAGTATTGATTAAAAAAGGATATGATGAAGATGCTCTGCCGAGTAATATAACTTTTAAACGGTTTGCGGAGCATTTCAGGAGAAACCATTATGCGGAGTGGGTGTTAAGACGTGAGGGTATGAAAGCTTACCACGATAAGGTTGAACCGTATATTGAAAACAAGATATTAATAAATCTGCACTCGATTATTTAATGATGCAAACAGAATCACGAACTATAAATAAACACGGAATAACGTTTCTCGGAATGCATTACAGGCGTGATGTTATTCTTGGACTTCGGGATAAGGTCTATGTACGATACAGTTTATTTGACCTTTCAAAGGTTCAAGTTTATTCAATGAAAGGCGAATTTTTATGCGTGGCACATAGGGTTCAAAAAGTGCATCCGATGGCAAATGTTCTCGGTACTGTTAAAGATATGGAAGAATACAAACAGCAGTACCAAAGACAGCAGAAAATTAAAAGCCGGCTTGTTAAACAAATTAAAAAGACATTCACTAAAGATGAACTTCAGGTTTTAGAAATTGAACCGGAACCTGTTTTAGAAATAAAAGAACAACCAAAGCCAAAACGTGAACGGCAGAGGCGAGCAGAGGCTGGAGAGGCTTGCGTTGAGCAAGACTCACAACGCCGTTTAATGCGAGCCCTAAAGAAGCAAACACCTCGTGAACGGCAGATGAATGTGCCTATATTTAATTCAAATTATGAAAAATATGAAATGTTTCATATAAAAATTATAGTACAAACTAGAATTTAATGACTCCGATTTTGAGAAAAAATTTTAGATAGGATTGCCGAAATAATCAAACTGTCTGTCAAGAAGAATCAAACTGTTTGTCGTGTTACAGATAATTTGATTATTTCTTCTTTACTATATTTTTTAATTATTGCTTGTAAAATTGAGTGTTTCTCCATCATCAGGAATCAATAGATTATCAATATTATTTTCAGCTTTAAATTCTTTCAAATCTTTCCTTGTAATAGAAAGATGACTAACAGTATCTAAATGACTCGCTATAACTTTTGCTTCAGGTACAGTATCCAAAACATTTTTTACATCTTCAATATTCATTATTATTTGCTCACCATTTAATACAGTAGCTGCACAGGCGTTTACAACTATCACATCCGGATTATATTTATTTAGTGCATCTAATACTTCATCACACCAAATTGTATCACCTGCTACATATAAAGTTTTTTCATTTTTTGATTTAAAAACAATGCCCATTGCATCATAAGGCATATTTATTGACTCGCACAATGGTTTTATTATATCTCTTCTGCCATGTTGTGTCCCGGTTTTATACAATGTTATATCATTAAATTTTGTACCCGTTTCGGAGATAATTTCGACATTTGTAAAACCTTTTAACAAAATGTAATTTTTATCTACAGTTGATTGCACAAAAATTTTTATATTTTTATCCAGTGCTTTTTCTGCAAATTCATCCCAGTGGTCAGGGTGAATATGAGTAATAATAACAGCGTCAACATTTACAATTTTTTTGATTTCAAAAGGTAATTCTACTCTCGGCTGGCGAATTTGTGAATTTATTGCAGCTTCAAAACCTGGCATATAATCTTTAGGCATTAGCCATGGGTCAATTAAAATTTTTGAATTATTATATTCTACTATAATTGTTGCATTTCTTATTTGTTGAATTTTCATTTAAAAGCCCTCCTTATAATAAAGCAATTTTATACATTTATTGTTATTTTGACAAGAATGCACTTTTTTGTATAATACTTACTAAAAAGTAAACTAGGGAATTTTTTATGTCAAAACCGAAAAAAGATGGGTACAAATGTCCGCTGGAAGCGACAATGGATATAATCGGGGGGAAATACAAAGGAGTAATTATAGGACACCTTATAGATAAGACTTTGAGGTATAGTGAACTTCAAAAACTGATTTCGCATGCAACTCCTAAAATGCTTATTCAGCAATTAAAAGAACTTGAAGCTGATGGAATAATCAAGCGAAAACTTTATCCGGTAGTTCCGCCAAAGACTGAATATTCTCTAACACAAAGAGGTGAAACTCTTATTCCTGCAATTATTGAATTAAACAAATGGGGAATGAATTATTTAAAAGAAGAAAATATACCTTGTGCTTACAAAGATTGTTCTGAATGCAAAAACAGTATTGCTTCAGCAGGACTATATTACGATGAAATATAAAACTTAGTACAATTTATAATTTGACTGAGAGCTGCTCTCATTTTTTATAATTAAACATTATAAAAAGGAGGGCAGCTATTAATGACAAATACTAAAACTAATACAACACAGGTTTATATAATAAACGGCAGTCCCAGAAAAAACTGGAATACTGCAAAGATGTGCGAAAGCTTTAAAAAAGGAGTGACAGATGCAGGACTAAAAGCTGAAATTATTAATTTGTATGACCTGAATTATAAAGGCTGTTACAGCTGTTTTGCCTGCAAGGTCAGGAATGGTAAATCATACGGCAAATGTAATTATCCGGATGAATTAAAAGAAGTATTGGAAAAAGTTTCTAACTCAGAAGGACTTATTTTGGCTTCTCATATTTACTTTGGAGAGGTAACTGCGCAAATGAGAGCATTTATGGAAAGGCTGCTTTTCCCTGTATATTTTTATGATGAAGCGGGTTCTAAAATTCCGCCGAAAAAACTTGAAACAGCGATTATTTATACAATGAATGTAAAGCATGACAGATTTAATGCATGGTTTGTCGGAACTGACAAATCAGGCCCGCTGGGTCTATTTGAAAAATGGATAGAAATGACATACGAAAAGCCTGAAATCCTTTGTGCGTATGATACTTTGCAATTCGGCGATTATAGTAAGTATGTGGCAGATGTATGGGATGTTGAAGAAAAGAAAAAACATAATGAAGAAGAATTCCCGAAAGAGTTAGAATCTGCATACAAGGCAGGTGTAAAAATGGCAGAAAGAATTAAAGGAAAATTAAATTAAGAACGTTTTATGAACAGACGTAATTTTATAAAAAATACACTCATAACCGCAGCCGGGGCTGTTGTTGTAGGCTCTGCTCTTGCTAATACTAAAATATTTGGAGATAAAAAAATGAAAATACTTGTAATAACAGGAAGTCCGCATAAAAAAGGAACTTCTGCACTTCTGGCAGATGAATTTATAAAAGGTGCGCAAGAAAAAGGTCATGAAGTTTTCAGATTTGATGCGGCATTTGAAGAACTTCATCCTTGTATCGTCTGCGAATCCTGCAAAACTGGCGAGAAAAGGTGTATTTATAAAGATGCTATGGAAAAACTGAATCCGAAGCTATTTGACACGGATATGGTTGTGTTTGTAACTCCGCTGTATTATTTTGGCTTTTCTTCACAGATAAAAATGGTTATAGACAGATTTCACGCAAATAACCATAAAATTATCAATACGGATAAAAAAGCAATGCTTCTTGCAACGTCAGCAGGTGCAAATGGCTGGACAATGGAGGGGCTTGTTGTAAATTATAAAAATATTTTAAGATTTTTAGGTTGGAAAAACGCAGGTACGCTCCTCGCTACAGGGTGTCCTGTAAGAGAAGTTATTGAAAAAACAGACTTCCCGAAAAAGGCTTATGAACTTGGCAAGAATTTATGAAAATATAAGGAGAGTAATATGAAAAAACGCTATTTAGGACAAAACAAACTTGAAGTTTCATGTATCGGTTTGGGCTGTATGGGATTTACTCAGAGCTATCCACCGTTTCCAGAGAAAAAAGATTCAATTGCAACAATAAGAAAAGCCGTTGAACTCGGTGTAACCTTTTTTGATACCGCAGAAGTTTACGGGTCGTTTAAAAACGAAGAAATTTTAGGCGAGGCACTGAAGCCGTTTCGTGATCAGGTAAAGATTGCGACAAAATTCGGATATGATTTTGATAATTACAAACTCGATGCAAGCAATCGTCCGACAGGACTTTCAAGCCGTCCCGAAACAATTAAAAAGGCTGTCGAAGGATCTTTAAAGAGATTGAGAACCGACCACATTGATTTATATTATCAGCACAGAGTTGACCCGAATGTACCGATAGAAGATGTTGCCGGATGTGTTAAAGAACTCATAGAAGAAGGTAAAGTCCTTAATTTCGGGCTATCAGAAGCCAGTGCAAATACGGTCAGAAAAGCCCACGCAGTTTGTCCTGTCTGTGCGGTTCAGAGTGAGTATTCAATGTGGTACAGAAAACCTGAAGAAGAACTTTTGGGAACTTTAGAAGAACTCGGCATCGGATTTGTTCCGTTTTCACCGCTTGGCAAAGCCGTTTTAACAGGCCGGTTTAATAAAGACACAAAATTCGATAAGTCTGACTTTAGAAGCACAATCCCACGCTTTAGTGAAGAAAACTTACAGAAAAATATTGTTCTTGTTGATTATGTAAAAGAACTTGCTGAACAAAAACAGACAACTCCTGCAAGAATTGCACTTGCCTGGCTTTTATATCAAAAACCTTGGATAGTGCCAATTCCGGGAACAAAGAAAGTCGTAAGATTAGAGGAAAATATCGGCTCAGAAGATATAACTTTCACTCCTGATGAACTTGCAGATATTAGAAAACATATTGAAAGCATTGAAATCACCGGCGCAAGATATCCTGAAGAACAGGAAAAATTAACAGGACTATAAGGAGAAAACGCATGAACAGACGGGATTTTATAAAAACGTTAGGGCTTGCACTTATGTTTGCCGGACTTGCCGGAAAGGCAGAAACTATTATGACCGAAAATAATACATTGAAATAAACAAGAAGGATTGAACACAGCAATCTTGGCGGTTTGAATGTTATGCAATCAGACATGTACCGTATTGTCCTTTAGGCTGAGGTTAAAGAGGTGTGATTACTTAAATTGCATCTCTTTTATTTATATATTTATTTTACAACTTCCAATTTCGCTTTAAAATCAGTTTTCTGCGACCTTAAATACTCAAGTCCGCTTTCAACTTCGCCAAGAGGAATAAGACTTTTATCCATAGTGTGTCCATGGTCTTTATAGAAAATCCCCATATTACCCCAAGGGACGTAAATAAACATTTTTCCTGCTGTTGCAACCATTCCTTTCGGAACATTATCAAGGCTTAAAGGTTTCGGGAAATTAGTAATTTTTTCTTCTCCTGCAAAATCACTGAATTGAAATTCCGCAGGCAAAAGTGCGATTACCTGTTGGGAGGCAGGATTATCATACATATTAATAATTACTTCCTCATTGTTAAAACTCATTTTAACTTTCATTTTTATACTTTCCTCCTGTGCATATGATGGCTCCAATTTTGCGAAAATTCCATTATACCAAATGAATACTGCTACGATTATTAACCCTGCTAAAGCCAGAATATTTATAACTTTTTTTCTTACCATAAATCTGCCCTATATATTTTTGCCTAACTCATAAGCCTGTTTCGGATACTGGGTATGATTAACATCTCCTTCTGTCCAGACACCGGATGCAATAATTTTTCCTGCATCAGACCAGCCAAGATAATTTAACAATGTTTCATAATGACTGAGTATAGGCTGTGCCTCTTTTGCAGAGGTATCAGCATAAGTAAGAATTAAAACAGCTCTTTTAGGAACATGAATTTGTCCATTAATTGCGTAAAATCTGTCAATTACTGCTTTAATCTGTGCCGAAATCCCGAAATAATACATTGGGGACGCAAATACAACAGCATCTGCATCCACAATATTATTTCTGATAAATTCAAAATCATCTTTGAACACGCATTGACCGTTCATGCCACATTTGTTACAGGCAACGCAGGGGTGAATATTTTTGAATGCCGAATCAAATCTTACAATATTATGTCCTGCTTCTTCTGCTCCTTTTATAAAATTATCAGCAAGAGTGTTTGAGTTTCCGTTTTTTCTCGGACTTCCGGTAATAACAAGAATCTTCATTTTTCTATCTCCTTTTGAATTTTTGTTACTAGCACAACCTGTTGCTGCACCAATAATAACAGCACCAGCAGCAGTAATAAGTGTATTTTTTATAAATTTACGTCTATCCATTTACTTTAAAATCTCTGTTCTAATCCTAACACTTTAGAGTAACTCTAAGTCAAGTTATTAAATTATTAATTGTTTCAAAAAATTACTAACTCGAGTATCAAGTAAATTTTCGCCTATACCTACCATGTTTCCTTAGAACTTGACTTATTTCCGCAAATAAAATTATTTTCTATATTTTTCTCCCCATTCACAAAGAGCATATAAAATCGGGATAAAAGACTCACCTCTTTTAGATAGCGAATATTCAACTTTAGGAGGAATTTGCGGGTATTCTTTTCTTATAATCAGTTCAGCCCTCTCAAGTTCTTTTAAAACTCCGCTTAATGTCTTATGAGATATCATATTTAAATATTTTTGCAGTGCATTAAAACGTATAACTTTGTGCCGGTATATAGCATACAAAACAGTCAGTTTATATTTCCCGTTCACAAGGGAAAGTGTATAATTAAAGCCGGTTTTGTCAAAACGTTCAACTTCTTTTAAACAATCTTTTTCTTCTGTTCGCATAATACGATCCTTTATTACCGCAGGTTACTTTTTTATCCGTACTTGAATAAATTACCATAATAATTTAACATAATGAATGTAAAAATGAAAGGGGGACAAAATGAGAGAACAAATACAAGAATTTAATGCAGTTGAAGATCTTGCAAAAAAGTTTATTGAAGCTGTTAAAAACGGTAATAGTGAAATTGTTAAACCTTATTTTTATGAAAAGGCAAATTTCTATGGACAACTGAATGAAAAAGAATATCAATCAGGTTCTATTCAAGGGTTTTATGACACTATTGATAAAATGGGAGCCTGTGGCGATGACTATGTGGCCAGAATAGATGTAATAACTCTTGAAAAAACAATTGCCGCAGTCAGAGTAATTGAAGATAACTGGCATGGATATAAGTTTACAGATTTGCTTATTATGAACAAAATTAGTGGTGAATGGAAAATTGTAGCTAAAGTCTATGACACTTTATCTTGTGAGGGATAATGAATGAAAGTTTTATTATTAAATGGTTCACCATATAAAAATGGCTGTACATATACTGCTTTAAGTGAAGTTGCAGAAGTTTTAAACAGTGAAAACATAGAAGCAGAAATTTTTTATATCGGAACGGAACCCATTGCACCATGCAAAGATTGCAGAGCCTGTACAAATGATTCATTTATCTTTAATATTTTTTGTTCAACAGATAGCTGCGAATTCACTAATATATTATTTGAAATATAAATAATTATTGGCATCAATTGCATTTTTCTTTTACAATATTTAGTTTTATATTGATATGCTTGACTTAAGAAATCCGAAATATTATTACTGGCTAACATAAAAAATCCTTAAAAAGTAATTATCATAAAAAGATATTTGATATAACAAAATGGCATTTGTTATTAAAAAATATTAAGTTATATAACATATATTTATAATTATATTAAAGTAAATAAACGTTGTATCCGTCAATTATAAATATCTTGAAGGATGTAGTGTATGGAATTAAATAAACTTTTAAGCTTTTTTGCGAAAAAGATAAATACTAAGCTTGGAGATGATGATGTTTTTCTCAAAAAATATCAGAAAAATTTGAATTCGGTATTTACAGAGAAAGATTTTGAGAAATTAAAGAAAGATCTTGCTTCTTATGCTGAAATTGATTTCAATGAAAACGACATATCATATTCAGAGTTAATCCAGCTTTACAATTCAAAAGTAGATAAAGAAAATAAGAAGTATAGTATAGATGATTTAAAAAAAGAATTGCAAACGGACATGAAGTCCTTTGAAACCGGAGAAGCCGACCCGTCAAAATTATTAGATACTGATTCATCCCAACCTGAAGATGTTTCTGCATCGGGTTTCTCTGCTAAACCTGTGGAACATACGCCGGAAGATTTGGCGATTGAAAAGAAATATTCTGCCGTATTTGGTGATTTAGACGAAATGTGGAGTCTGGATCATGTTAAATATATTGCAGGAATGAGTGAAAATGCCATAAAAAGGTTTGACAGTTTGGTTTCTCTGCTTCCAAAAGATTCAGAAACCAGAGATAGAATGTATGAATTATATGATCCTTATTCCTTGATAAGTATTTCGGAATCAGACTTGACAGAAGAGGAATTTCAAAAGAGTAAAGCCTTTTTGGCAAAAGGTCTTACTCCTGTTGATATTATGTCTTTCATGGGGCAGGTTCCTGAAAGAGCTGAAACTCTCGAACAGGTAATTGGAATATTAACAGAAGGTATGCCAGCGCAAGAAGCTAAAGAGTTAATTTATATTGAAAGTTCAAGCATTGTTGAGTTACTGACTGGTGATGCTGAAAAGTATGCAAAAGCTCAAAGGTTGATGAGTGAATGTAAGGATAAAATAACTCCGGACAATTTAATCTCGGCAAGTTTTCTATGTGAAGAGACTTCAGAAAAAGAATTTGACAAGGTTTTAGATCTTTTGAAAGTTTCACCTAAAGAAAAAATTTCTACTATGCAGCTGATAAAGCTGGTGCAGTTTGATGGAGAAGCTTATGAGCAGGGTAAAGTAATGTTTCAGGATCCTGAATATGAAGGGATTGATATAGCAATACTCCTTGAAGCACCTGAAAATCTGCGTGTAAAAATCAAGGACTATGTCAAAGCATCAAATTTGCAATTCAGCCAGAACAATTTCAGAGAGTTATGCAATTTAAAAGAGGACGAATTAGAACATCTTAAGCAAATCTCCGGTTTAAAATTCGGTGAAAAAAAACTTGAGCCAGATTTGCTTATACGTCTAGCAAAGTGTTCAGATGAAAATATAGATAAAGTCAAAAGTATAAAAATTGAGGATACCAAAATAACCCCGGAATTGCTGACATATATGGCAGAAGCAGGGGATGACAGGCTTAATAATTTTATAATTTCTCATCCAAACTATACTTATGAAATAAAAGACCTTAAGAAAAGCATAATTATAAGAAATTCAGAAGATGGCAATATTGTTATTCGCTACATGCAGGGCATGTCCGCATTTGAAACCATAGAAAATAACGTAGAGACACATACAAGTGAAAAAACAGCTGTAAACGGAGATATCAGGAGGCGTCAGCAAATAAATTACAAACGTATTCCAGATACATCAAGCAGGGTTGATTTTGTTGAAAGCCAGACAATTCAAACATTTGACAAAGATGGCAAGCTTTTAAAAACAGAAGTCAGTGTGCCTGGAGCATTACCTGGTGTTCCGAATATAACCGAGATTTCTGCGGATGGAAGCCGCCGTATTCTACAGAGTTCAAAAGTTGATAAAAACGGAACAATGCAGGTCGTAAAAGACTTTGAATCTCCCGATGGTACAATAACACAGATACAGAATTTTGAAGATGTTCTGGGAAACCGCCGCTCTATATACAAAATTACTGATAAAGACGGCAATGTTCTTCTAAACCGGACACAGACCTTTAAAATTCTAGGCGAAAATAAATTCCAATCAGGCATAAACGGACATAATTTCGAGATTGAATATAAGGAGAACGAAATTAAAATAACAGATCTTGAGTCAGGAAAGGTTTCAAATATTCCAATGAATGGTAGCATAATTGCAGAAGACAAAAACAGTATTATGAAAATTTTGCAAAATATGCAGGCTGAACAGCTTATGGTAATGACATTGAATAGTATAGATATTTTCAGATACGATGGATCATCAACAGATTTTCTTAATAATGCATACTGGAAGTCGGAGAATAAAGAAATTTATTTAGGTGAATCGACATATATGGATTCACAAACTGACTTTATCAGACAAAATTTTTCAATATTGAGTCACGAATTCGGACATTACATTGATTCTACAGCAGGACAACTAGAGTCAGGCTGTATTTCAAGCTTGGACAAAATAAATGAAGTATTTCAAAAAGAATATGAAGAATTTAAAAAGGTTGCCACCTCTGAAGAGGAAGGTTTTATTGACTATTTTACAGGTACAATACAAGGTGCTGACCGTGCGGCCGAGGAAAGAGTTGCCGAAGCCAACATGCTTCTTCATGCCAATCCAGCAGAACAGCTTGCAACAAGGGCATATTATTTTCAGCGGTATTTCCCGCGCACTATAGCTATCATTGCCGAAGAAATATCAAAAGTAGAGCAACAGGCAATAACCAAGGAATAAATAACTTTTAAATATGCTTTAAAGGTATATTTTAAAATAGAATATAAGTATTTGCTATTTTAAGAATTGTCGTAAATAATAATAAAATGTAAGTGATGCAAATAATAACAATGAGGATTTTTAGATGATTAAAAGTTTTTTTGTGTTTATTGCAGTTGTTTTATTAATTATTGGAGGTGCAAATATGTCTATTGCAAATAGTAATGACTGGGACAAAACTTTTGCAAAAAGCGATAAAGTTGAGGTAAAGAAAGTAAGTTTTAAAAACAGATACGGCATTACCCTTGTCGGGGATTTATATACACCGAAAGATAAACCGTCTGATAAAATGGCGGCAATAGCAGTGAGCGGGCCTTTTGGCGCTGTTAAAGAGCAGGCTTCTGGGTTGTATGCTCAAACTATGGCAGAAAGAGGCTTTATAACTCTTGCATTTGACCCTTCTTACACAGGCGAAAGCGGTGGAGAACCGAGAAATGTAGCTTCTCCGGATATCAATACAGAAGATTTTAGTGCCGCAGTTGATTTTTTAAGCAATCAAAAAGACGTAGATCCTGAAAAAATCGGTATAATCGGAATTTGTGGATTTGGCGGGTTTGGTCTGAATGCGGCCGCAATGGATACAAGAATAAAAGCAACCCTTACTTCTACAATGTATGATATGACAAGAGTAAGTGCCAGAGGATATTTTGATTCAATGGATGAGAATGCACGTTATGAATTGAAAGAATCTCTCAACAAACAAAGAACAGACGACTTCAAAAACGGCAAGTATGCGCAGGCAGACGGACTTCCTGAAACACTGACAGGGGAAGAACCGCAGTTTGTACAGGATTACTGGAACTATTACAAAACCAAAAGAGGCTTTCACAAGCATTCTATCAATTCAAATGGTCACTGGACACAGACATCAACTTTGGCACTGATTAATATGCCAATACTTGCATATAGTGATGAAATCAGGAGTGCTGTTCTGGTTATGCATGGAGAAAAAGCCCACAGCCGTTACTTTAGCGAAGATGCCTTTAAAAAATTGAAAGGCGAAAATAAAGAACTTCTGATTGTTGACGGTGCAAGCCATGTTGATTTGTATGACAATCTTGAAAAAATTCCGTTTGATAAAATTGAAAGCTTTTTCACAAAATATTTAAAAGACGCAAAATAAAAAATAAGACCAAACTTTAATAAAAAGGTTCCTCCGACCCCCAGGAAGAACCTTTTTTATTTCAGTAATCGTTATAAATTTGTAGTTCATATGTTTTGAAACAAAAAATATTCTTGTCCATTGACATACAGAATAGTAATGTGTTTTACGTCTAACTTTTATTTAGAAAAGAAGCCTGAAAGAATACAGCATTTTAATCTAAGCCATTTGGTCATCCTGAATTTATTTCAGGATCTTAAAGGGATTCTGAAACAAGTTCCGAATGACAGTGAAAGACAAAATGGCTTAGATTAAAAAAATACAGATTCAATAACGGTCATATATGTCAATGGATAATTACAAAAACATTTAATATTTGTGCTATAATTCCATGTTATGAGAAGGTTTTTAATTGTGATTGTCTGGATATTGTATTTGGTCTTACCCGTGCAGGCGGAGGAGGTTAAAAAGGTTTACCTGAATGAGGCAATAGACGCGGCATTAGAAAATAATATAGACCTGAAAGCCGCACAGATAAACATTAATATTGCTAAAAACGAAATAAAAACAGCAAACAGGCTTCAAAACCCTTCAGTAGATGCGTTTTATTTTATGGGCGGGGCCGGAAACGGAGAGCCAAAACAGCTTGGAGTAAGCCAGAATATAGAAATCGCCAAAAGAAATGCCAGAAAAAATCTTGCAAGATCAAATCTTACCCTTGTCGAACATAATGTTGATTATACAGAGTTTGACTTGAAAATGGATGTAAGAGAAGCTTATATAAATCTAGTCGCTGCAAAATCCATTCTGCATACGCTTGAACAGCAGAAAGAATTGCAGGAAGAACTTCTGGATATTGCAAAAGAGAAGGTAAAAAATAAAAAGGAGCCTGTAATCGACGTTTTGCAGGCCGAAATTTCTCTTAATCAGATAATAACACAGGTTAATACAGCCAGAGTCAACGTAAACACTGCGCTTTCAAATTTCAACAAAATAATAAATGATCCGAATAAAGTGACCTATGACAGTAAAGACAATATTTTTGCAGAAAAAAATAATTTTACTGAAATGTTAACACCTCCTCCGAATTTTGAATTTCCTGATTTTGAAGAAATAGTACAGAGAGCGCTTAATAACAGATACGATATAAAAATTGCAAAACAAGAAATTGATGTTGCAGAAAAAAATATGACCGTTATTTCCCGTCAGAGAATACCGGATTTAGCGCTCACCGGCGGTTACGCTTATCAGTTAGGAGCATATACAGATTCCGGAAACTTCAACAGCGGCGCCTATGCAGGTGCAAGCCTTGTTAATATTCCATTGTTTTATAACTATTCGCCGGAAATACAAAATGCTGCACTGAAATTAAAACAGGCTGAGTTGAAGTATGAATCAGCAAAAAATAAAGCAGTAAAAGATGTAAGTGCGGCATATGAGCGATTTTTGACAGCGGTAGATAATCTTAATTACTATGAAAGCAAGATAATAAAAAACTCTGAAGAGTTGATAGAAATATCCAAGGAAGGTTATGAACAAGGCCGGGCAAATATTACATCCTTAATTGTAATGAAACAGTCCTATATATCAATAATAGTTGGCTATACTTACGCACTTGCCGAATACTACAACAGCTGGACAAATTTTTTGCGTGAAGTAAATGATGAAGAATTTGAATTGTTATAAGTGTTTATTTTTTTTAAGATAAAACATAAAAAAGTGACATATATAAAAAAATGTGTAATAATTAATCCATAGGGGATAATATTAACGTTATAAAAGGAGAAAATTTAATGAAGAAACAGATTTTGACATTAGCAATTGCGGCTTTTGCTTTCACATCAGGCATGGGATTAAACAGTGCGGCGATAAGTAAAGAAGCTGCAGATCCTGCTGCAATTCCTGCAGGTTATAAAGTTGCAATAGTCGATGTTGCTCAGGTTGTGGCCGCATCTAAAGAAGTTCAGGCTTTGAGGCAGGAGCAGGAATCCAAGATGATTGAACTTCAAAAATGGCTTGAAACTGTAAGGGCAGATGTTCAAAAACAATCAACTGAGGAAAATAAACAAAAATTAATCAAGAAATATGATGAAGAATTTGCGAAAAAACAAGAGGCAATTAAAAAGAATTACGCTTCAAAATTAGAGTCAATCGACAAAAATATTTCTTCAGTAATCACCAAAACAGCAAAAGAAAAAGGCTATAATCTTGTTCTTTCCCGCGGTATTGTCCTCTACGGCGGTGAAGATATAACTTCAGAAATCGCAAAAGCTGTAAAATAGTATGATTAAAAAAATTAGGAAAGGTCTCTTTACATAAAGAGGCCTTTTTTTAATAAAACTCTTGACTGATAGCTGCTATCAGGTTTTAAAATATAAAAAGAAAGTTACAAAAGTAAAAATGGTGGTATTATGGGCGGAAAAATAAAATTAGTGATTATAGTAGCGGTCATAGCTGTTATAGCAGCAATAATAGGAGGCGGTAAAATGTTGGCAAATGAGAATTCAATGCCTGATATGGGCGGAAAAAGAGTATTGATAGCGTATTACTCATACAGTGGAAATACAAAAGCTGTTGCGGAAAAAATTCAAAAACTTACAGGCGGAGATATGTTTGAAATCAAGCCTGTAAAAGCATATCCTGCTAATTATAATGACGTTGTAGCTTTAGCACAGCAGGAAAAGGCAAAAGATGTAAGACCTGAGCTTGTAGATAACGGAAATGTAGAAAATTATGATATTATATTTGTAGGAACACCAGTATGGTGGTACACAATGGCCGGTCCTGTTAAAACATATTTAAGCAAGAACAATTTTGATGGAAAAGTTATAATGCCATTCTGTACGCATGGCGGCGGTGGTGAATCTGCAACCTATACTGATATGCAGAAACTTGCTCCAAATGCAAAGGTTATGGGTGGATACACGTCATACGAGCGCACCGCAAAAGATGAAGATATCAAAAAATGGATTAATGGTACAAAATTATAAAACTCATGTGAGGATAAAATAATGAAACGCAGAGAATTTATAATAAATTCGGTATTAGCCGTAGGTGGTGCAACTTTATTGACAGGCTGCGGACAAAAAGAAGTTCAAAAATCTGAAAAACAGGTCGTGAAACGAAAATTTGCAGGAAAAGAATTCCCTTTAATTGCACTTGGGTGTATGCGTCTTCCGATGCGTGACAGCAAGATAGATATGGTCGAACTGGACAAAATGGTTGAGTATGCAATGAGTCATGGTGCAAACTATTTTGATACGGCCTATATGTATGTCGAAGGCAAGTCAGAAAATGCAATAGGTGAAATTTTGAAGCAATATCCGAGAGAAAGCTTTTACCTTGCGGACAAGTGCCCTGCATATCTGGTAAATTCAAAGGCTGATGTTACCAAATTGTTTAATGAACAGCTTAAAAAGTGTCAGGTCGATTATTTTGACAACTATATGGTGCATAATATCAACAAAAACACCATAAATAACTACCGTGACAATGACATGTACGGAGAAATTTTGAAACTGAAAAAAGAGGGTCGTGTTAAAAATCTGGGATTTTCTTTCCATGGAGACCCTGAAATGCTCCGGGAAGTAATCCATGAGCATAAGTGGGATTTCTGCCAGCTTCAATTGAATTATCTTGACTGGGAAGTTATAAACGGTAAAGAACTTTATGAAATTGCGGATGAGGCTAAGGTTCCGATTATTGTAATGGAACCTTTAAGAGGCGGGGGATTATGTAATTTGCCGGATAAAGCAGCGGCAAAGCTTAAAGAAAGGTGTCCTGACGAAACACAGGCTTCGTTTGGCTTAAGATGGGTAACAAGCAAACCGAGAGTGTTTACGATTTTGAGCGGAATGAGTAATTTTCAACAGATGAAAGAAAATATTGATACTTTCAGTAATTTTAAGGAATTTACACAGGAAGAACTTCAAACTGCCGCAGAGGTTGCTAAACTTATCCAATCACAGGGCGCAATTAATTGTACAGCCTGCAGGTATTGTATGGAAGTTTGCCCCAGAGGAATTAACATTCCTGCAATTTTCGGACTTTATAACGTCTATAAAACAAACAATAACGGATTTATGTTCGGTGTAAATTACAACGCTCTTAAGGATAGCGAAAAAGCCGACAAGTGCATAAACTGTCACCTGTGTTCAAAAAATTGTCCGCAGGGGCTAGATATTCCGGCATTACTTAAAAAAGTTGAATCAACAGTGGAAAGAGTAAGTAAAAAATAAAATATGAATGGTAGGAACATATTCAGAATAAGACAGGCAGTTGCAGGAATTGTATTCTTGCTTGCTGTCATTGGAATTTTCGGGATTTTTTACGGAGTGAAAGTTTTTGATATTCAGTTAATGCCTGTTGTGCAGAAGCTAATTGTTGATTTTTCTGTTGTTACGCTTGTCGTAGTTGCAATTCTTGCCGGTATTACTTTTGTTTTCGGCAGAATTTACTGTTCTATACTTTGCCCGTTTGGTATCTTGCAGGAAATTGTAGGATTTGTCAAAAACAAAATACATAGACATAAAATTTCAAAGAAGATTAATTTCCCGCTCAAATATTTTATAGCTGCCTTTTGCTGGGGGGCTTTGTTTGGCGGAACAGCAGTATTGATAAGGTATGTTGACCCTTATTCCGTATTCGGATCAGCTATGAGTTTGACTGTTTCGGGGCTTGTGGTTTTAGGAATTGCGGTTTTAGCCGTAATCTTAAAAGACAGAATTTTTTGTACGGATTTTTGTCCTGTCGGAACTGTTTTAGGACTAATTTCAAAGGTTTCATTGTGCAAAATTTATATTGAAGATATTTGTATTTCCTGTGGAACGTGCGAGCATAATTGTCCTTCTGGGTGTATAAATTCAAAAGAAAAAACAGTAGATAATGAAACCTGTATAAAATGTTTAAAATGTCTTTCGGTTTGTCCGAAATCCGGAATTAAGTATGCAATCCCCGAAAAAAGAGTTAAGTTTAATCCAAAGCGCAGAGATTTTATAATTTCAGCGGCTGCTCTTGCGGTGTTTGGAGGAATGATAAAGGCCGGAATTGAAATTAAAGATAAAATTGTTGAAAGGGTTAAGGATGTAATTCTTCCGGCAGGTGCTGTTAATAAAGAGCGTTTTCTCAATAAATGCCTTAATTGCAATCTTTGTGTTAAAAATTGTCCGAACAAGATTCTTCAAAAGGCAAACTATGAATATGGTGCCGTGCATATAGATTATTCAAATGGCTTTTGCAAATTTGATTGTCATAAATGTTCTGAAGTTTGTCCATCAGGTGCTATAAAGCGAATTTCGCTTGAAGAAAAACAAAAAACAAGAATTGCAATGGCAATGATTAACCCTGAAAAGTGTACAAAATGCGGAGAATGTTCAAGAGTTTGTCCTGTGCATGCTATAATACCGGTAAACGGAGCACCTGTACTTGATGCAAGAAAGTGTATAGGATGCGGAGCCTGTAAGAATACCTGTTTCTTCAAGGCAATAGAGATTTTCGGAGTGCAGGAACAAAAAGTTATATAAAAAGGAGAAAAATATGTCGCTTGGAATAACAGAAATACTTTTAATACTTGTTGTAATAATTTTACTGTTCGGAGGGAAAAGAATTCCTGAAATTGCAAGAGCTCTTGGGCGTGCATCTTATGAGTATAAAAAAGCAAAAAGCATAATTAAAGATGAAGCGCAGGAATTGAAATCAGCAATAGAGGACACTGTTGAAAAACCTGAACAGTATGATCCTTCAAAAGACACAGTAAGACCGGAAAATTAAAAATATGGAACAGGATGACGGAAGCCTTATATCACATCTTGAGGCTTTAAGAGAAACATTGTTGAAATGTATAATAGCTTTGTGCATTGTTTTGCCGTTGGGGCTGTATCTTGCTCCAAAGTTTTTGGACTGGCTGACTGTGGTGATTACCCGCAACAGCAGTATTGCATTCAACTTTTTCTCGCCTATGGAAGTGTTCTTAATCCAGATTAAAACTGCGATGGTGCTGGATTTTGTGATTTGTTTTCCGTATATAATCAAAAAACTCTGGGATTTTATACTGCCTGCGTTATATGAACATGAGAAAAAGTTTATAAAGAATATTGTTTTGATGTCGAGTTTTCTGTTTGTAGCCGGAGTTGCATTCTGTGTATTTTTGATAATGCCTATGGTAATTAATTTCGGCATGAGCTTTTCAAGCACCAATATAAACCCTATGTTCGGGATTTCCAACGTAATTAATATGACTTTATGGATGTCGCTGGCATTCGGGGTAATGTTTCAGATGCCTTTGATTACGATAGCGCTTATAAAATCAGGGATTATATCATACGAATCCGTAAGTGACAAAAGACCATACGTAATAGTTTTGATACTAATTCTTGCCGCAATTTTTACGCCTCCTGATGTTGTGAGCCAATTGATGCTTGGAATACCGACGTATTTGTTGTTTGAGGCAGGTTTACTGTTTGCAAGAAAGTATAAAGGAAAAGAAGACAAACAACTTGACTGATAGCGGCTATCAGGGAGTAAAATAAAATTATGACTGAACATAAAGATTATTCAGACTTAGAATTTGCAAAACTGGATATTGCACGATACAAAAGACGTGGATGTTCTGAGGCTGTTTTCGGAGAGTGTAAGACTGCCAAACAGTTGATTGAAATTTTTGGGGAATTTAAAAAACAAGGGCAGAATGTTTTGGCAACTCGTGTTGATATAGAAAAGTCAGTAGTTTTGAAGGAAAGTTTTCCTGAATTGAAGTACAATGAAGTTGCAAAAACTGCGGTTTTGGCAGTAAACAAAGTTGAAAAGGAAGGTGAAATTGCGGTATGTACCGGCGGAACAGGTGATATTCCAATTGCGGAAGAAGCTGTGGAAACTGCAGAGTTTTATGGAAGCAATGTTACAAAATACTATGATGTAGGGGTTGCGGGAATTCACAGGTTGTTTTCTAATATTGAAGAAATACGAAAAGCGAATGTAATCGTGACGGTTGCAGGGATGGAAGGGGCTCTCGGTGGAATTGTTACAGGGCTTGTTGAAGTTCCGGTTATTGCGGTTCCGACTTCTGTCGGGTATGGAAGTTCGTTTAAAGGTTTATCAGCACTTTTGACAATGCTTAATTCTTGCGCAGAAGGAATGACTGTTGTGAATATTGATAACGGATTTGGAGCCGGTTACAGCGCAAATCGTATAAACAGGCTTATTTGCAATGGAAGAAGGAGATAAAACGTGGATTTATATTTTGATTGCGGAAATGGAATTTCAGGAGATATGTCGGTTGCTGCACTACTTGATCTAGGTGCGGACAGAGAAAAACTCGAAAATGTTTTGAAGTCAATTAATCTGGATAATGAATTTAAGTATGTAATATCCCAAAAATCTGTAAACTCAATATCAGCGACGGATTTTGACGTGATTTTGCCGGCCGAAGCAAGCCATAATGAACATCATCCCCATCATGATGAACATCACGAACATCATCATGGACACCAGCATGAGCATATTCACAGAAATCTTGATGATGTGAATGCGATTATTGATAGGTCAAATGCTTCAGAGGGGGCAAAAACGTTAGCAAAAAAGATTTTTCAAATTGTAGCAGAAGCCGAAGCAAAGGTTCACGGAAAAGATATAAAAGAAGTGCATTTCCACGAAGTCGGCGCAATAGATTCAATAGCTGATATATTAAGCTTTGCTGTATTGTATGATGAATTGAAGCCGGAGAATGTTTACTTTTCTCCGCTGACAGAAGGCAGAGGGTTTGTAGAATGCCATCACGGAAGGCTTTCAGTGCCGGTTCCGGCGGTGTGTGAAATCGTTTCAAAATATCAATTGCCGGTAAAATTTATTGATAATGATGGCGAAATGGTTACTCCTACAGGTGCCGCAATTGTGGCTGCATTGTATACGGGAGAAAAACTTCCGGAGGTTTTTGTTATTAATAAAATCGGTTACGGTGCAGGTAAAAGGCCATACGCCAATCCTATGTTAAGAGTAATGTCAATACAAAAGAAAGGAGAATAATTATGCATTTAGGAAACGGAATTATTTGTCCTGTTACTGGAATTCCTATGCTGGTTGCGGCAGGTGCTGCTGCTTTCCTGGCTTATAAAAAAGGCAGAAAAGAAGTTACTAAAGATAAAATTATGCCGGCTGTTGCATTGACGGCGCTTGTGTTTTCATTGCAAATGCTGAATTTTACAATCCCATCAACAGGTTCAAGCTGGCATATTGTCGGCGGAATTCTGCTTGCGGCACTTTTAGGGCCTTATGCGGCATTTCTTGCAATGTGTGCGATATTGATTGTTCAGGCTGTATTATTTGCGGATGGCGGGCTTCTGGCGCTCGGATGCAATATATTTAATATGGGGTTGCTTGCCTGCTTTGTTGCCTATCCGCTATTGTATAAACCTCTGGAAGAGAGAAATAAACCGTTTTTCGGAGCTGTTCTGGCTTCAATTGCTGCACTTCAGTTAGGTGCTATTGCTACTGTTGCTGAAGCTTACCTTTCAGGCTCAATTACGGGAAATATATTGAATTTTGCAGGGCTTATGCAAGCAATTCATCTTCCGATAGGTATTGTTGAAGGTGTTGTATCAGGATGTGTCATACTTTTTGCAAGACGTGTAGGCAAAAAAACTTCAACAATTGTTTTCGGGGCAATCTCTCTTTTGTGCGCAGGGGTAATTGCACAATATGCAAGTTCTAAGCCTGATGGTCTGGAATGGTCATTGCTGAATATTTCAGATTCTGTTGTTATGCAGACCCAGTATGCACTTTATTCAATTTCTGAAGCTTTGCAGGCTAAATCAGCATTACTTTTAGCCTTGCCTGCGTATGCTGGGAATCTTCTGGGAGTTGTTGCTGTTGGAATTTTGATGTATATTTCAACATTTTGTATGTCGGCAAAAATGGTGGAAGCTGATGCAGAGTAAGTTTTTGCAACTGGCGGAATTTTTAAAATTCAAGGATAAGCAAGGCATTTGCCTTGCTTTTTCAGGTGGAATAGATAGTACGCTTCTGCTTTATCTCTGTAAAGGGTTGAAAAAAGTTAGTGCAGTGACTTTTCGATCCATTTTTCAATCGGAGGAAGAAATCGAGCTTTGTCAACACCTTGCTTCAAAATATGACATGAATCACGTAATAATTGACATAAACCCGCTTGAGAACTCTGTAATTGTGCATAATCCCAAAAACAGATGCTATTTATGTAAAAAAATCTTCTTTTCTAGACTTACAGATTTTGCAAAAAGTCAAAATCTTGAATATATAATTGACGGCACGAATTTTGACGATATTCATTCTTTCCGTCCCGGGTTGAAGGCTTTGAAAGAATTGAACATATCATCTCCGCTTGCAGAATTTAAGATAACAAAACAGGAAATCCGTTTGTATGCCGAAGAAATCGGAATAGAAATTGCGCAAAAGCCTTCAACCCCCTGTCTTGCAACGAGGTTTCCGTACGGAACAAGGCTTGATGCTGAAAAAATCAATATTGTGAAACAGGGCGAAAATATTTTAAAATCCTTCGGCTTTGAAGCAAACAGGCTGAGACTTCACGACAACATCGCAAGAATTGAGATAGAAAAATCACGCTTTAATGATTTTCTTGCCCGAAAAGATGAAATCGTACAAGCCCTGAAATCAACCGGCATAACTTATATTACACTGGATCTTGAGGGCTTGAGAAGCGGAAGTATGGATATTTAGCCTTGATGTTTGAGTTCTTTTTGCCAGACGGATAGAAAGTAAAATGCAAGGATAAAGTATGTAATCCACATAATTACTGTTGCAAGGCAGTTTGACCCTTGCAAATAAGCTTCAATCCACATTACAACAGACAAACCGTTTACCAGAATCCATACATACCATTGTTCAATACATCTTTTGACAGTCAAAAGCATTCCTAAAATTGAAAACACTGTTGTTGTTCCGTCAATAAAAGGAGTTGCGCCGCCTGTGTATTTTAAAATTAAACTGACCGCAAGTGTAAGAATTGTCGTTATAATCAGGCAGATTATTCGTTCTTTTGCAGAAAGTTTCGTCTT
This sequence comes from Candidatus Gastranaerophilales bacterium, assembly GCA_944324225.1. Lineage (GTDB taxonomy): Bacteria > Cyanobacteriota > Vampirovibrionia > Gastranaerophilales > Gastranaerophilaceae > Scatenecus. Next base: position 37,248 of record CALUVL010000016.1, on the reverse strand, counting down.
TATAATTTCAGTGGAATCTTTTTTTAAGTGTTTTTTCCATCTGAAAATTCCAAGAATCTGCATAGGCATGTAATAAAGCATATAAAGTGCAAGGTTGCCAAAGAGATTGTTTGTAAATGATAAATATGAATAACACAAAGTTCCACATAATCCGAAAGTATAACATGAAATTTTTCCTTTGCCGGCAAGAATTGTGTATGAAATTCCGCAAATCGCTGACATAAGCGCAATCTTGCTGTCGTTAATCAGGAATGACAGTATAATTATCAGTGCAATCTCAAGCGGAAAAATAATCCGCTCCGCTTTACCCCAGCCTCTCAATTCTGATTTTATAAATTCTCTGAATTTCATTGAGATAATTATATTACAAAATTGTTGAAAAATTTTACTTTTTGCTTTGTGTGTTGTCTACTATATATAGGATATGAGAATTAATCGTACTGACAAGAATAATATAGCTTTTACCTCCTGGATGAATAACAAGGTTGTTCTTAAAGGGCTTGAAAAAATTTCCGATCACGGAACCTCATTTGCCGCAACAACGTCGCTTGTAATGGCATTAGGAGTGCGTCCGCTTGCAATTTTTGCAACACCTAACGTTGAGCGGGAAAACAAGGAATATGCAAGTGTAAATTCTATAAGTTCAGGGCTTGTAAAATTCGGGCTTGTCGAGGCTGTTGCTCTCCCTATCGAAAATGCTGTCAAAAAGATTGACAAAAATCCTTCTAAATACCTCAAGAAAGAAACTATAGCCGCCTTAACCCCTAGGAAAAAGCAAATTGCGGATTCTCAAGCCTACAGATTCGGAACACAGATTATCAAACTCGGCGCAGGGGTTCTCTCAGCAATCCCGAAATCTGTCCTGACGGTCGCCCTGATTCCCGTTATTATGGATAATATTTTCCCCAAAAAACACACAATGTCAGAAACTAAAAAATATGAAGCTGATTATAAAACAGTTTTTTCGGGCAAAAATAAATCAAAAGTACCGTTTACAGGTTCTACCGGAGAAAAGCTTTCACATGGGCTCGGCAAAATTCTGGATAATTCGCATTTCCAAAAATTCATAAAAAAATATCAAAATGATGAAAAAAATATTGCAAAACACATGACTGCCGCAACAGATATTTTATTGACAGGAACAAATGCCGTCCTCATTAAAAAAAGCAGCAGAATTAAGGAAAATCGAAAAAATCCGCTTATTTATAATTCTGTAATATCAACCGGCATAACTCTCGGTGGCGGATATTTCATAGATCGTCTTATAAAAAATAATACACGTAAGTTTGTTGAAAAATTCTCCGAAGTCAACAAGGCTGACCCAAAATTGTCTAAATATATTCAGGGCATAAATATTTTGCGTCCTGCATTGATTTTTGCAGTAATTTATTATGGATTGCTCCCTGTAATATCTACATATTTTGCTGAAAGATTTGATAAAAGCATTTTAAAACACCGGAGTAAATCAGTTTAAATTTATACAGCAATTTCTTCTGTAATATTATTCATCGGATTCCATGTGTCTTTGAGATTGTTTTTAATAAGGTTTTGATAGAAATGTTCCTTATAATCAAGAAGAGCAAGCTGTTGCTTTAATTCTTCCATTTGCTTAAGAGCTTTTTGCTTTGTATCCTGAATTATTCTGTATCGTTCTTTTATTGTGGAATCCCCGATTATACAAAGGTCAATGTATCTTTTAATAGCTTTGTTTTCAGTTCCGACAGAGCGTAGACATTTTACGATTTTTACCCATTCAAGGTCGTTTTCGGAAAATTGGCGGATGTTATTTTCGTTCCTTTTTACAAAAGGGAAAAATCCGCTTTTTGCCCAGAATCTCAAGGTATGCTCTGATATATCCATTTTATCCGCAACTTCTTTTATTGTGTACATTTTATTCCCCCTTAATAAAATTATATCATAAAATTGAGAGGAACTCTAAAGTTATAAAAAAAGAGGTTCTATTGAGAACCTCCTGTATTTTTTAGTAAAAGTATGATGGTTAAATTAATTTTGAAATATCTTCAACGATTTGCTCTTTTGTGAGGTGGTAGCGTGTAAGAAGTTCGCTGAGAGGAACCCTGTCAGTAAACTCTTTCTTTCCGCCGAAGTTAAGAACTTTCATATCTGAATTTCCGTAAAATCTTGAAATCTTTTCGCCAAAACCGCCGTCAAGAATACCGTTTTCAAGCGTAACCACGATTTTGTGATTTTCTTTGAGGCTTTCGAGAAGCTTTTCATCAAGACCTGTAAGGTAAATAGGATTAATTAATGTTGCATCAATTCCAAGTTTTTCTTTTATTTGGTTTACGACATCCCCGCCGAGCCCGAAAAAGTTTCCAACTGAGATGACCGCAATTCCGCTTCCCTGCTTGACGACTTTAGACTTGTTCAATATTGAGTAGTCTGTAGTATCTTCAATTCCTGTTGATACAAAGTTCCCGAACGGAACTCTGATTGCAACGGGGTGTTCTGTTTGTTCTACTGACCAGTCAAGCATTTTGAGGTATTCTTCTTTGCAGGTCGGCGCAAGGTAGACAATGTTTGGAATATTTGACAGGAACGGAATATCAAAAGATCCGACGTGCGTTGCATCCATAGGTGACAGTCCGCCCCAGTAAACAATAATAGTTGCAGGGGAATTGTTCAACGCAAGATCCTGTGACATCTGGTCGTAAGTTCTCTGCATAAAGGAACTCATGATTGCAAGTACAGGTTTAGCTCCGTTTGCGGCAAGGGCTGATGCGTATGCAATAGCGTGTTCTTCCGCAATTCCTGGGTCTGTGTAACATTCCCCCATTTTCTTTCGGAACTCAGGAGTGAAACCATATGCCCCTGGTGTTGACGGGGAGATTGCAATTACGGTTTTGTCAGTTTCATGTTTTTTCAAAAGATAATCTGTTGTCAGAGACTCATAGCTTTCGGCCTTTTCGCCTGAGGAGTCTTTTACTTCCATAAAACCAGGTACCTGCCAGTGATAAGTTTCTTTATCTTCTTCTGCTTTTTTGTAGCCTTTGCCTTTGAGTGTATGAATATGTACAACAGTAGGTTGATCAGTGTCTTTTACGTCTTGAAATGCTTTTATAAGCGATTCAACGTCATTGCCGTTGTCAACGTAAATATAATTAAAGCCGAAGGCTGTAAAAATATTGTTTTCTGCTTTTCCGTTTGTTTCTCTTAAAAGTTTAAGGTTTTTGTAAAGCCCGCCGTGTGTTTCTGCGATTGACATTTCGTTGTCGTTTACTATAAGGATAATGTTGCTGTTCAAGACCGCTGCATTGTTGAATCCTTCAAAAGCTTCGCCGCCGCTCATAGAGCCGTCACCTACAATTGCAATTACGTTGTATTTTTCGCCTTTTAAATCTCTTGCCTTTGCAAGTCCGGTTGCAAGGCTTGCTGCAGTAGAAGTGTGTCCGATAATAAAGTTGTCGTGTTCGCTTTCATTCGGGTTTGAATACCCTGAAATCGTTGTGTGCTCAGGGTGTAAAAATCCGTCTTTTCTGCCGGTCAGGATTTTGTGAGGATAAATTTGGTGTGAAACATCATATACGATTTTATCCTTCGGTGAATCAAATACATAATGAAGTGCAATAGTGGCTTCTACAATTCCAAGATCCGGCCCGAGGTGTCCGCCGATTGTGTTTACTCTGTTCAAAATGGCTTCCCTGATTTCGCCTGAAAGATTGGCCATTTCTTCAGGGGAAAGAGTTTTTATATCTTTCGGGGAGTTTATTTTGTCTAAAATTTTCATTATAAAGTTCTCCTTTTTCTCTGAAATTTATTATTACAAAAAAATTATAACCTTTGAGAGCTGCTATCAGTCAAGAGGCTTGTTTAAGATTAGTTAATTTCGGAGTGTATGACGCAAGGGGATAGTTTTTCAGCTTTGAAGCGTCAGGCTTTGATTTTTACAACAACTTTTTTAACTTTTTGCTGTGTTGTGGAGATTAACTGGGGTTTGTGGGCTTCGTGCGGGTATAAAACAGCAAAAAAGCCTTTCTTTAGCGGAAGTTTCAAAATTTGATTTTCTCCGTCATAGTAGAATGCAATATCACGTGACGGGTTATAATCGTCCTTGACTTCCAACCCTTCAAGCGGTGTGTATTCAATTATTTCCTCTCCCTCAAGCAGAAGCTGGATATCTGTGTAATTTCTGTGCGCTTCAAAATATCCGGAGTCTTTAGTGTTGTATTCATCAATATTTGCGTAAATTCCTTCCGAAATCTCGTATCTTCCGCATTCTTTGTCTGATGTAATGTCGTTGATAAAATCAATGACAGATTTATCTATGTTGTAAAGTTTCAGGTTTTCAATTTTGTCGTAAATCATTTTAGCCCTTTTTAAGCAAGTTCTTGCATTGCTTTTTCGTATTCTTCTTTATTCGGTGCTTTGCCATGCCAACCAGCATTATTTTCCATAAAGCTGACACCTTTTCCTTTTATTGTGTTTGCTATAATTGCAGTCGGTTTGGTGGTTTTCTTTGCTTTTTCTATTGCATCATATATAGCCTGAATATCATGCCCGTCAATTTCCAGAGCATCCCATCCGAAAGTTTTGATTTTTTCGCCAAGCGGTTCAAGAGATTTTATGTTTTCTGTTGCGCCGTCAATTTGAAGTCCGTTTCTGTCTATTATTGCAACAAGATTGTCCAGTTTGTGGTGAGCACCGTTCATAAAACCTTCCCAGACACTGCCCTCCTGAAGTTCTCCGTCTCCGAGAAGAACAAAGACATTGGCCGGATTTTTGTCAAGTTTCAAAGCCAACGAAATCCCGCACGCAATTGACAATCCCTGTCCCAAAGAACCTGTTGCTACTTCCACTCCCGGACATACCGGCATCGGATGCCCCTGAAGTCTGCTTCCTATTTTTCTAAAAGTTAATAGTTCTTCTTTTTCAAAGTATCCTAATTGTGAAAGAACTGAATAATATGCAGGAGATACATGCCCTTTCGACAAAACAAATCTGTCACGGGTATCAAATTCCTGTGACCTGTGCCATTGCGGAATTGTTTTCATACATTTATGAAAAAGAACTGTCAAAAGTTCAACAGAGGATAAAGAACCTCCAATATGGCCTGAGGCTGCATTATAAACCATTTTTACAATATTTTGTCTGTTTTCCCTGCAAAGTTCTTTGAGTTCTTTAACTTCAGTATCTGTAAGCATCTTTATACTCCTATAATCTTCTCTTTCAAAACTTTTAATAAAAACACCGGAAGGGTCGGAAATATTCTTTTGAATCTTTTGGGTTCCTTAATTGTTCTGTAAAGCCATTCAAGTCCGAGTTTCTGATAAATTTCAGGCGCACGTTTGACTTTTCCGGCCCAGACATCGAAACTTCCTCCGACTCCGATAAATAATGTGTCAGGCAGAAGTTTTTTGAGTTTATAATTGAATTCTTCCTGCCTTGGAGAACCGAGGGCCGTTAGTACTGCTGCAGGCCGGCAGGTAATAAGATGGTCAATGATTTCGCTGTCATCTTTAAAATATCCGTCATGGTAGTATGCGATATTTATGTTTTCAATTTCTTTATTCAGATTTTCTACTGCTTTTGTAATAACTTCAGGTTTAGCACCAATCAGGGCGACTGTTTTATTTTCTTTAGAATATTTTTCAAGAATTTTTCTGCCGAATTCAATGCCGGCAATTCTTCTCACATTATGTCCGAGAATTTTTAAGCCTATTTGAACCCCTATTCCGTCTGGAATGACTAGTTCAGAGGCATTAATTATTTGTGAAAATTCCGGATGTTTTGAGGCATATGAAATCATTTCAGGATTTATTGTTACTACCTGTCCTTTTGAAGCATATCCAATGGCTTCTTCAAATGTAAAGGTGTCAACCGGCAGATTTTGAAGTTTTACTGTGTGTCTTTCCATAAGTAAATTATAAACCAATAGTTTTGTCTGGTAAAGATTTTAATAAAATATTACTCATGTGGCTAATTGTTTTTGGAGTATAAGAACAGTTTAATATAATTAAATCTTTTTCATACTTCCAGCTATTCTTAATTCCAACGAGCTCTATTCCAGAGCTCTTTTTATTCGTTTTTGTAGTAAAATTTTATGTATGAATTCAAAAGAAAAGAAAGCCAGAGAATTGTTCAGAAACGGGTACAACTGTGCACAGTCTGTTTTTTGTTCATTTTGTGATGAAACAGGCATGAATTTTGAAGATGCACTAAAACTTTCATCTTCTTTTGGCGGTGGAATGGGAAGGCTAAGAGAAGTATGCGGTGCGGTTAGTGCGATGTTTATGATTGCCGGATGTTTATATGGTTATACAGAACCTGACAATGATAAAATTAAAGGCCGGCATTACAAACTTATTCAGGATTTAGCGGAAAAGTTTAAAAAAGAGCATGACACAATTATCTGCCGGGAGCTTTTAGGACTTGAAAAGGATATCATTTCTTCTCCGGAGCCGACTCCGAGGACAAAAGAATATTACGATAATCGGCCTTGCGAGAATTTTATCGCAACTGCGGCAAAAATTGTTGATGAAATGATAAAACTCAAACAGAGAGTAGATTAGAATTCACCGTCATCTATTCCTGTATCGTCAAGAGGTTCCGGTTTAGGCGTATTTTCTTGTACCTGCGGAGTTGTTTCTACATAGTTGCCGTCTATTTGAGATTGGTGTTCCGTATCTTTCCAGACCGGTTTTACTATTACTCTTAATATTGGGAATAATACATCTCTGCTTTTGAAATGTGACATGACCATAATTCTTGGCATTCTGATTTCAAAAATGTTGTTAAATAACTTGTTTTCCGGTCTGTAATATTCAAACTGGTATTTATAAAAATCTTTGTCTGTGTCATTCAGAATCATAAACGCTCTTTTTCTGAATGCTGGAAGGGGGACGGTTATTTCATTATTTTCATCAAACTCGGAAACAGGTAGAATTTTTACATCAGGAAACATGTTCTGAACTTCTTCTTTTGACAATTCTCTTGTTGTAAAGCCTTCTCCGTCAAATCCTAGTTCAAAGAATTTCAATAAATGCGCACTATATGCATAGAGTCTGCCATAGTATAAAAATTCATAGGTTGAATTAAGTTCATATTCTTTGTCACCGTTAGTAAAGTAAGTATAGCTTCCGCTTCCGATTGAAATGTGTTTTGTGAATACATAATGGTTTACTCCAAGGTTCCGCGACCAGATTTTTGTCTGCGGATTGTAATCAACTATCTGATTATTTTTTATTGCGTTTAATACGGCTTCATCAACCTCATATGCTGAAACGATTTCGCTTGTAAGCAGCAAGACTAAAGTTGTAAGTAAAAATTTTTTCATAAATGCTATCCCCTCAATTATTAATTGATAATATCATAAAAATATTTTCTGTCATATTTCTTATAATATTATGCAATCTTAACAAGAGTGGTATCTTTGGAAGATTTTGCAGGGACATCATATATGCTTGTTGATTTATGTATAAAATAATAGGCTCCGGCTCCCGCAATCACTGCTCCGGCCGCAAGAATTGGCCAAAAATATTTATTTTTTTGTTTGGTTATTGGAAAATCATCAAATCCTTCTCCAATATCAGAATTCTGTGCTTCAGTTTGCTGCAGATTGATAGAGTCAGTTTTTTCGTATAGAAAATCTCTGTATTTTACTATCAGACTGTAAATTACCGGATGTTCTTTATCAAGACCTCTTGCTTTAAAGATTTTTTCAAGAGAATCCATTTTGTTGGCTCCAAATCCGTTTTCAACGGCATCGTGATATTGCTTTTTAAAGTCATAAAGGATTTTGTGGCAGTAGTTTTCATTTGGAGTTTCGTCGCAGTTGAAGCTGTGTTTGTCAAATCTTACTTTGTATCCGAATGTGTCCATAAAAAATTGCATTGTGTTTTTTCCGGTCATTGCTTCTGCCATTTTAGCTTTTGCGTATTCTTCCGGAATGTTCACAAAATTTTTGTCAAGATTGAAAAGTTTGGCAAGCGGTTCAATCGAATCTGCTTTAGGATGAAGATATTTAATTTGACCTTTATCTTTGTAAGGATACGGAATATCATTTGCGATTTCAACAAGAGGCTGGTGGTCGTGGTTGCCTACGCCTACAACTGAATATTCCGGATTAAATCCACGTTCTTTGTATGCTTCATTAGAGCCCCAGCCGTTTTTCATGTACATGGTACTCAAAATCTTCATTCTTTTTTGTAAAGGTTCAATCATTTTGCCGTCTTTTTCCCAGGCAAAATCATCAGGACCGGCTTCAAATTCCCAGATAAGGTTTTTCAGGTCAAAATCTTCTCCTTTTACTTCTTTAACCCATTTTTCAATTAATTTTAAAATTCTGTCATCAAAATATGGCTTTTCAATTTTTGAGTTGTCTTTGTTTGAAAACAGCCTGGGCTGAATATATGACCAGCCGACATCAAACCTTATCATATCATATCTTCTGGCCATATTTTGAACTTTGTATTTGAGATATTTATGAGCATCGGTTGATTCATTTTCAATGTCTTCAAATTTTGGTATCGGCAGAAGCCAGCCCATTGAATGTTCCAAATCAAAAGCGGATGGTCGTGCCTTCACTTCTTCGCCGGTTGCTCCTATCGGACAGTCCCCGCAGTATTTTATGCCAAGTGAATTAAGAAAATCTTTTGCTTTTTTTTGGTGCGATTCCGCTAGAAATTGTTTAAATTTGAAAAAATCGCCCTTATCTTTATAAAAGAAATCAATCCATTCAGAGTTTTTTTCAATAAATTTTCTGTAAGATTGTTTTAAAGGCGTAGATTCTTCAAGCTGTTCAAACTTAGCATAAGCTTTTTTAAGAGCCTTATCCATTCCTTGATTTTCTTCCATTATGTTGTTGAAATTTGCAAGACGGTCTTTATTTTGTTTAGTATTTGCTTTTACAATTTCAATCACATCATCTTTAGTTAGAAGTTCAGCATACTCAGGAGTTGTCAGAAGCTGCGGGTTTATCTGATGTTCTCCGAGCGCAAGGGCTGTACTTCTGTAATTGCAGTAAAAATTATTCGGGTATGGTTCAATATGCCCTGCCGGCAGGTCTTCAAGCACGTTAAACCCTAACATTGAGTGCATATATTTCACATATTCCTGTTCCGTCGGGGAAGTCAGATGCCCGATGCCTGTGTTCAATTCAGGGGACTGCGGAAGACTTTGTGAGGGCATAATAAAAATATCGTGTCCTGTAAGTCCGATAATTTTTTTGCCCTGTTTTAATGTAGCTTCGTACTCTTTTAACTCTTTCTCATTTAATGGCCGTCCGCAAAAAACGGCACCCTGTGAAATTGGTGCAATTCTCATAATACTCCTTTGCAGAAAAACTGTTTTTCATAAATAATTATAGCACAAAAATATTTATGCAATAGTTGTTTGGTAATTATCTATTGGCATACAGAATCGTTGCTAAATTCGTCATTCTGAGAGTAAAGCCAGAATGAATACTGCTTTTCTTCTATTTTTGTGTATAGCAAGTGATAATTACCAAATTTTTTACATCAAATTAGTGGATATGTTTGGTTTATTTTTCTGTTTCATTCATCTGCTGCATGAGTTCTTTTTTTACATCAGAAAGGGGACCGTTGTTTGGAGTTCTGACATTTCTGTAATAATTTTTTACATAAGTAAACGGAAACTTCGGAATCCAGCTTGCACGCATAAAGATATTAACTGTGTCAGCACCTTTTGAAAGCATAAGTTCATCAATTGTTTCTTCGTATGCAGGAGAAATTGAAGAAAACAGTTTTAAAAAGTAATCTGTTGCCGTTACCGCTGAATATCCTGCTGCAGGAACTGGATTAGTTATAAGTTCCGTAATTTTGAAATTGGAATTTGTTTTGATGTTTTTAATATCATCAGGCAATGTCAGAGTATCCGCAGCAACCTGTTCAATTTCGTACCATCTTCCCTGATATTCAATACGCATGATGTTAGGCTGGGGCATGTAAATATCATCGCAGACATTGTCAATAAGTTTATTACCCTGCATATCAACAACACCGTATTTGTAGTTTTTGTAAGTTAAAAACATTCCTCCAAAGAGAATGTTAATTTTAGAATATTCAGGTTCAACAACAATGTTTCCGTATTCGTCGTAAATCCCAAAATCATTGTCGTTGCCTAGTTTTACAAATTTTTCAAGAATTCTTTCCGCATTTCTATATTGAGGTTTAATAATGAAATTCCCATCACAATCCATTATTCCGAATTTATTTTTCTTTTGGATAATCCAGGATGTTTTGCCAAGGCGTATAATCTTTTGATAATCTGCTTCAGTAATAATATTGTCCTGTTTGTCTTTAAGTCCGAATTTGCCTTTGTCGTTGCTGTAAACTACAACATCGGACATGGAATTTTTTGCAACATGCCCTTCAAGTGCAAATGTACTGCTCTGCAAAAGAACACAAATTAAAATTAATAACAAACCTTTTTTCATAATTTTATTTTAGCATGAATTTTTCAATGTTAAAAATTTTATGTTATAATTCTGACAGGTGAAGATTATGAAAGTTGGTAAAACGGTTAAAATAGCATCAATACTTTTGTCTGCCGGTATTGTAATTGCCGGTGTGGCTGCGTTTACTTATGCAAAAGTGATTCCTACAGTTGTTTCAAGTCCGAGGACTGCAGCTTATGTGTCAAAAACCTTAAAAAAGCATGCCGGACTGGATCTTATTATAGAAAATGCAAAGCTTGAAACTGCTCTAAATCCATATTTAGGGTTCAAAGTTGGGAAAATTCTTTTGACAAATAAAGACGGGGCTCAAGTTGTTGACCTTCAAAATTTCGGAATACAGCTTTCATTTGCCGATATTTTTAATAAACATATAATTATAAATCAACTCGGAGCTGATTATATATTTGTTGATGTAAATAAAGTTCTTGCTTTGGGCCGCGGACAAAAACAAGAAAAGAAAGAAAATCAGGAATTTGACTGGAATATAGACTTTTTTAGCGCAAAAATGTTTGTCAAAGGATGTCTGTTTACATTTAAGGCCGAACCTGATACTTATATCAGCTTACGCGGCAAAGATTTTGAAATAAATAACCAGGATGAAAAAAATTATATTCATTTTAAACTTTTTACAGAATTTGTTAAAAATAATAAGAGAATAACAATTGTAAGTGCAGACAGAGATCGTATTTTTATTGAAAATAAAGCTCTGCACATAAACGACTTCGGATTTTTCATAAATAAATCCCATGTTGGTATAAATGCTTATGCTGATAACAAGAAAAATCATTATTTAAAAGTTTCGACAAAGAATTTTAATATAAAAGATGTTATTGATATTATTGAGTCAAATTTGATAATCAGCAACGGCAGCACTTTGCTTTCAGGATTTAAGGATTTGACAGGTTCTTTTGATTCTGAAGTAACGATTAAAGACAGAAAAATTGATGGAACAGTAAAGCTTAACGGATTTACATGTTCTCTTATTCCTGTTAATAATCTTCCGGTAAGATTGACTTCAGGAATTGCGAAAATAAACAATAAAGATATTATTTTTGAAGACATCAATGGTTATTATGGCAAAAACAAGGCTAACACTTTAAAAATAACCGGCGGAATTTACGATTACTTTAAAACGGCAAAGACGAACTTCACGATTGATACAATAGCAACCAATGAGTTTGCCGAAAATTATCTTTCAAAAGTTGTAAATTTTCCGTTCTCAATAGTTGGTAAAGGTGGCGGTACTCGTATAATCTTTGATGCGCTCGGCACAGATATGGATTTGACGGTTCTATTTAAGCTTCCAAAAGGGGATGACCTCTTGGTAGACGGGATGTCGTTCAGTCCCAAGAATTATGACAGAGCTGCCCGTGCTATTATGCACTTCAAAGGCGAAAATATAAACATTGAAACAATTGAATACTATATAGCTCAGACAATTGAAAAAGGGTCTAAAGTTAAACCAATCCTAACATTGAGCGGTAATGTAACAATGGCAGGAATTATAAAAGATATAGGATTTGATATCCCCAATCCTTTGCCGAGTGAATTTTTAAACCTTTTTGTCCAGCAGAAAGTCTTTAGAAAAGGTACAATCGCTGGAAATTTGCATTACGTAAACACGGGTACAGTTCCGAAAATCCAAGGGAATATGGTTCTTAATGGAATCATGATTCCAGCTCAGCGTTTGATTGTTAAATATGCAGATTTAAAGACAAATGGCGAATCAATTAAAATAAGCGCAAACGGTAAATACAGACGTGTAGGATATGATTTTACCGGAGACTTTAGAAATGCACTTGTATTTCCGATTGTTGTAAATAATATTACTCTAAAACTTGATGAACTTAATATCGAACGACTGTTAAAATCCTTTAACAGCCAGACTGTGTCAGCAGAAGTTAATAAAGAGGCCTTTGCAACAGCTACAGAGGCCGATATTGAAAGTGATGATGTCGAAACCGCACAGGCCTTCAACCCTGGTATGCTTCTTATAAAAAGGTGTATCCTTTATGTTGCCAAAGGGTCTTATAAGGAAATCAACTTTGCAAATGTTGGTGCTAACTTGACTCTTGACGAAAATAATCTTCTGAAAGTTGTATCTAACCGTTTTGACATTGCAGAAGGTGTTTCTTCCGCAAAAATTGAATGTGATTTGAAAAATCATCTTTATTCCGTTGTTTTAGGCATAAAGGATGTTAACAGCGATATAATGGCAACTGCTCTTCTGGCTTTGCCCCGTGAAATAACAGGTAAGGCAAGCGGATTGATTGCGCTTAACACAGACGATAGTCTAAAACTTAACGGCTCGATTAAATTTGCTGTGAATAATGGTACAATTCAAAAGATAGGACTGGTTGAATATGTTTTGAAATTCGCAGCATTGTTCCGTAATCCGCTTGCAATGATTAGTCCGACGACATTTATGGATTTAATAAATGTTCCGAATGGAGATTTTGATAAAATCACAGGTGAATTGAAGCTTAAAAATAATGTTGTTGAAAATATAATGATTAAATCAAAAGCTTCGCAACTGAGTGCATTTATTGTTGGCAGATTTGATCTTGAGAACAGAGACGCAACTTTAAGAATTTATACCAAATTGAGTAATAAAGGCAAAGGTTTTGCCGGAGCATTGAGAAATATTTCATTGAATAGCCTTGCAAACCGGGTGCCGCTTAGCAGCCGCAACGACAGTTTGTATTATGCTGCAGAACTTTCTCAGCTTCCGGAAATTGATGCTGATGAAAAGGATTGTCAGGTATTTTTAACAACAGTTGACGGGGATGTTGAACATAACAATTTCCTTTCATCATTGAAGCGTATCAAGTAAATTTAATTACTCGCTAAGCTGGTTTTGGGTTGATTTAAGCTTAATGACATTATTTTTGATTTTTAAATACCGTTCACACTGTTTTACTCTGTCATAGCCGAGCATAATCCCAAGCATAAAATCTTGTTCAGCTGAAAGCTCATTTAATTTGGGATTTAGAGTTCTTACAACATCAACACAGGCTTTTTCGCCAAAATAAACATTTATTTTACCGTTTGGTATGTCATGAATTACATAGTCTATTTTTTCATTTTTAAGTCTGTTTTCTATAGAGTCTCTGAATTTTGCTTTTTCTGTTGTGAGGATGAGGTTTCTGATTCCTTTTTTGTATTCGTAAATATGGTGATGAAAAACTCGCAATTCAGCCAGCTCTTCACGCATTCCGGTCTTAGGTTTGGCGGCCGCTGCAAACCCTGTATTGTATGACGGTGTAATATTAAATTGCGGTAAAAATGTTACTCTCATTTTGTGTTAGTCTTAGCTAACTTTTATGTTATCATGCATTTTCCGTTTGTCAAGTTTTATACCGGAAAACTTTTGTGTATAATGTTTTCATAAAAGAGGTGTTGATGGAAATTCATAATAAAGGCATTAATTTTAACAAAAATTCTTTATTAACCGGTGCCGATTTAAGGACAGGTGCTAAGCCACCTTTTCGTGCGCAAAATTCCGGCTCAAAAGATGTTTTTAAAAAAAGCGGTATAGAAAAAACAGGTGAAATCGGGATGGATAACGTAAAAATTTTAAATATGATGATTGAAGATTACAAACAATTGGATGAAGTTGATGCTATCGTTTTAGGAGGCTCATCATCTGCCAAAAGTGCGGATAACAGATCGGATTATGATATTTACATTTACTGTTCAAAAGAGCCGCTTGTAGAAAAGCGCCGTGAAATTGCGCTCAAATATTCTGACAATCCGGAAATCGACAATCATTATTTTGAAACCGGAGATGTGTATTATCTGAAAAGTACAGGAAAACCGATTGATATAATGTATCGTTCTCTTGACGGTATTGAAAACAATATTAAAAATGTCTGGATTGACGGCAATGCTTCAATGGGTTATACAACGTGTTTTGTTGATAATGTGAACAAATCACAAATCCTTTTTGACCGTGAGGGCAAATTTAAAAAACTTCAGGAAATGACAAAAACTCCTTATCCTGAAAAATTAAGGCAAAATATTATAAACAAGAATTTTTCATTTTTGAAAGATGTAATGTTTTCATATTATGACCAGATAGAATCGGCTGTTGCAAGGAATGATTATGTCAGTGTAAACCATAGAACAGCAGCATTTCTTGCAAGCTATTTTGACACATTATTTGCTGTTAACAGGGTTATGAATCCTGGTGAAAAAAGACTGGTTGAGTTTGCAAAGAAGAATTGTAAAATACTTCCTGAAAATTTTGAGCGTGATGTGAATAATTTAGCGTCAGGTTCAATTGAAACAAAACTGGATACGGCGTCTTCGCTTGTTGAAAATTTAAGAAAAATTATAGACAATGATGAGGCATAAAAATTTCAATTTTAAGGTGAAAAAATGGCAAAAGTTTTTAATAACAAAATAAATTAATTAAAAGCTCTGGCGATTATTGCAGTTGTATCAGGGCATCTGGAATTTTCGATTATCCCGATGTTTCCGCCGTATTCATTCCAAATTATTTTGTTCTTTTTTATCGCAGGCATGTTGTTTAATGAGAAATATTCTTTTTTAGAATATTGCAAGCACCGGATAAAAGGGCTTTTAATACCGTATTTTTTGTATGAAATTGTGTATCTTGGGATTACTTTCCTGATAACCCCTGTTGTCGGCAAGTTCTGGGGAATGCCGGTGAATTTGAAAAACGAACTTCTGATACCTTTCATAACGGGTCACCAGCTTGATTTAATTTCTCCAATGTGGTTTGTGCCGGCACTTTTTATAAGTTTGATTGTTTATTATTTGATTAACAAGCTGTTTAATAAATTAAACGTTGGTTCAGTTTTGCGTTTTGTGATTTTTTTGATTATGGCTCTCGGGGCAATTCAGATGGAACCGTTGATTGAAAAAAGTGTTTGTTTTCTGCCTGTTGTGAGGGCTATGTTTTCGTTGTTATTTATATATTCCGGAGATTTTTACGAGCACAAACTGCAAAATAAAGAACGTTTGTTTAATTTGAAAATATTATCGGGTGTTCTTGTTTTGCAGGCTCTGTTGTGGCTTACGAATGCGGATTATACTCCTATTGACGGAATCGGGTTGAGTTTTATTCTTGCGTGGGGTGATTTTGATAATTGGATTGTGCCTATTTTGACGAGTTTTACAGGAATTTGGATAAGTTTGCTGATTATAAATGTGTCTTATGACTATATTAAAAACTGGGATTTTTTACAAAAGGTCGGACAGAATACTTATCACATTATGGCAAATCACCTTCTGGTATTTAATTTCATAACTTACAGCGCACTGTATTTGAAAAATATTCCGTTTGATGTCAAAAATAATGTTGATATTTACTGGTTTTACTGCCCGTTGAAGTCAACGTATTTTTATTTTGTGGTTGGAATGATTGTAACGACATACGCAGGTGAAGCTTTGAAATTTATAAAACAAAAAGCTGTTGCAAAAATTACTGCAAACGATTAATATAAAAATAGTTGGTAGAGTATGCGCAAATTAAAACTTTTTATATTATTGATATGCCTGTTGTTTTCTTCTGTTGCTATGGCAATTGAGGAGCCGACGGTAAGAGAAGGGGATGTCCTGTCGCTTGAAGAGTGTGTAAGCGTTGCAATAAACAACAGTCCGGTGATTAAAGGAAAGGCCTATAACCTTCAGGTTGCAATAAGCAACGTCGGAATCGCAAAATCTGCATACTTTCCATCATTCGGAATAGATGGCGGAGTGTATCAGGATTACAACTCGAATAAAAATTATAACGGGTCTTCAAACAGGGAACTGCCTCAGATGAATGTATATTTGAGCCAGCTTTTGTGGAATTTCGGAAAGACAAATTCTCTTATCAGGATGGAGCGGTTTTACAAGCTTGCGGCAGAATATGAATTTCTTGACAGCATCTGTAACACCATATTTGATGTTAAGACAAAATATTATGCCGTTTTAAAAGCCCGTTCAATTGTTGAAATAGCACAAAATAATGTTGTTTTAAACGAAAAAAATCTTGAGCGTGCCAGAAAACTTGCCCGCAAAGATTCAAAATATAAACCGGACCTTACCAATGCGAAATTAAATTTGAGCGAAGCAAAAATACAGCTTCTGGATGCGAAAAATGATTATAATCTGGCACTTGCGGATCTTGCAAATTCTCTCTATATTGCTCCGGCGCCGGATTTTAGTATCAAAAATACGGATACTTACAATTTTGAAGACAGGTATATGCCGGCAGGTTTTATTAACTCGCCTTCAAAAGATAAAAACATTGTGGATGTTGCATTGAAAACAAAAATTGAAAAGACGTCGCAGTTTAAAAAGCTTCCGTATTCCATGTCGGAGTCTTTTTCCGTAGCCGAGAAGAACAGTCCCGATTTGTGGGTTCTGGATGCAACGCTTTCTGCTATGAAGCAGTCTTTACAGTATGTAAAAAGAGAATATCTGCCGGATTTGACAGGCAATGTCGGTTACGGGTTTAATAATACAAGAGATTATGCAAACAGCAGTCTTATGATGTCAGTCAACCTTTCATCAAACGTAAACATAAAACAGTTAAAGCATGAAATTGACAGGGCGCAGGCTCAGGTTAATCTTGCATCCAATGATATGGATAAATTCCGTCAGGACTTGTATTTTGAAGTCAAAAAAGCCTATTTGAATGTTTTAAGAGCCGAAAAACAGGTTTTGTCCTCGGAAGAAAAACTTCGTGAGGCTCAGGAGAATTTTGAGATTGTGAATTCGGCTTATGATTCAGGCGACACGGATTATATTGCATATCAAAGAGCAAGAGAAGATTTTAATAATACTAAAAAACAATATGCACAAATGCTTTATGAATACAATATTTCTCTTGCAAATCTTGAGATAGCAATGCATACACACGTTGACAATCTTCATGAAAAAGCAGAACATGCAATGCAATATCACTACAAGGATTTGCTGAAAAATCTGGATGCATCTTTGCAGTGTCATGACCATAAACATGAACACGTAGAAGAACCGGAAGAATAAATAAAAACGTAAGTATCTCTTGTATACAAAAAATATAATAAATTTGTCATTCTGAACCTGCTAAAGGAGAAACTTCGTGCAAAGTCCTAAGAATGACAGTAGAATCTCATTACGATAATTGCGAATAAAAAAAGCATCATTTTGTTGTTCTGATAGTTGTCAGATGTTCTTAAAAACATCCGGAAAGCCTTAAGCATTTCCGGATGCAATTAGAATACAAAATGATGCAAAATTTATAATGGTATTAAAGTAAAAATATTTTATTGAACAGTAAGTTTTTTATTGTGTGCTTTTTCTGCTTCAAGTTTTGGAGCTGTAATCTTTAAGATACCGTGTTCAAGTTTGGCATTAGTTTTTTCAACATCAATATCCATCGGGAAGTAAACTGATCTTGAAAATTCGCCGTATCTAAATTCAGATTTTCTGTAAGATTTTGTATTTTCTTCAGTATCCTCTTCTTTTTTAGCGTTGATAATAACATGATTTTTGTCGATATCAATATCCAGATCTTCTTTTTTTACTCCCGGAAGTTCTGCTTTAACCTGATATTCGTTATCTTTTTCTTTAATTTCAACAGGGATAGTCAATTTATCCATATCTTCGGTGAAAATATATTCAGGGAAAAGACTGTCAAAATTACGATTCAAAATAGAACTGATTTCGTCGTTTACTGATTTAATAAATCCGTCAGGTGATTTTTTAATTAAGAATTTCATATTTATCTCCTTTCAACTTATTATTACCTTCAACACTTATATTATTTACCTGTTTTACCAAAAATCTTAATTCTTTAACCAAAAATTAACAATCCGACGGAAGAGCAGAACCGGACGGCTCAGATATAGTATAACCGGCGGGAAACAGCAGGCTGTTAAGTATATGCGGATGTTTTTGTTTTATCTGTTGTGTAAGGTTTTTACCAGTTGTTTCGTATTTTTTCATCCGACATATGCAGATAATTCATATTTTGATGTGTCAAAATCCAATATCCGCAGGCTGAACCTGCAAACCAGGTCTGTGAGCGCTGGCATTGCAGTCTGCCGCCCTGCGGCGAATTAGGTTTATTATTTGACCAAACGGCCCCGGGAAGAATTTGTCTGTAATTTGAATCGCTGTTAAACGATAAAAAATGCGCATCCTCTCCAAATTTATTAGGATTTTTCTCTCCGTTTAAGTCAATTAGAAAATCAACATCGTGGCCTGATGAGCCTAAAAACATTATTGATTCGCCTGAATTTAGTTTTATGGACGGGTAATTATAATAAGCAAAATGAGAGAAATCTGTGTTGTCGAAAGAGTCATTTAAAAGTTTATATGAAGTTACAGTAAATCCGCATGGTGCATTTGCCTTTCCTTCAGAGCAATCGGCCCCGAGGTTTAAAAATGGTTTGAGTTTGTTATAAGTATCCTCTGAAGTTTTATCCCAGTATTCAAATGTTTCATTATCCACTATGGCTCTTGTATAGGCCTGATTTAAAATGCTATAGACTCTTAAGTATGCAGTTACAAATTCTTTTTCTTTATATTTTTGAACAAGAGAAGGTAATGTCATTGCAATAACTATACCTAAAATTCCAAGAGTTATTAAAACTTCAGCGAGGGTAAATCCTAAAAAAGTTTTCCGGTCTGAAAAACGACTACCGGTGCGTCCTAAAGCCCCCCCCCCCCCAGCTCAAAGCCTTATGTGATGCGGGTTTTGGGGAAATAATGAGTTTTGATTGTCCAATCCTTTTGTTCAACTCCGTTTCCTCCCGATTAATTATAAAAATGTCGGAGATGGGACTTGAACCCACACAGATTTCTCCATACGCACCTGAAACGTACGTGTCTACCATTCCACCACTCCGACATTACTACAAATGATAACTTTTTACTGTACAATTTTTACAACAATTTTATAACACAAAAGTTTTTAAAAATCCATAGTTTTAGTAATAAAAAAGGAGCCCGAAATTTCGGACTCCTTTTTGCTAATTATTATTTATTATTCTTCATCGCCGGTTGTTGAAAGTGTTCCGTTTTCGGTTTGAGCGTAATATTGCTGCTGTTCGATGTTTCCGTTGCCATCCATCAACAAACTTAAGTATAATAGCTGGTTAGCTGTTGCAAGGTCAAGGTCTACGAATTCACCTCCGGCTGTTCGGTCGTTTGCTGAAACTATTTTTACGTTTGCATTGATTTCAACATCGCCGTATTTCAGGTGTACCGGAACGATATCTCCGACTTTGAGTGTTTTGTTGTGGCTTAACTGGACACCGCCTCTTGATATGTTCAGGATTCCGCTTACTTCCGGAACTGATTCAAAGATTACCGGATTCGGGTTGCCTTCAATATCAAATCTTATGTATTGACGTTTGTCGATTACCGAAATGTTATCGTCAATTTCTTTTTTCCAGGTGCGTTTGGCGTCGTCCATATCTGCCGGTGGTTCATCCGGTCCATCATCGTCATCGTCGTCGCCTGGCGGAACATCCGGACCATCGTCGTCATCGTCGTCACCCGGATCAACCGGACCATCGTCATCATCGTCATCGCCAGGGTCAACCGGACCGTCATCGTCATCATCGTCGCCCGGATCAACCGGACCATCATCATCGTCATCGTCACCCGGTGGCGGTTCTACCGGTTCCGGTTCAGGAACAACTAAGTCATCTCCGCCTTCAACATCCGGATCAAACGGTTCTTCAAAATCGTCATTGTCTTTCTGTCCGCTGCCGTCCGGATCAGGGTCGTTGTTTTCCGGATGGCCGTCGCCATCTTGATCCCAGTAATAATAGCTTCTTAATCCTTCATCCTGACCGATTTCATTTACATCATCAGGTCTTACAGCTTTACCTCTGATTGATACCGGAGTATCTGGATCGCCTGCATTTACTATTGGGTTAGTTGTCGGATCTTTTGTTACTTGTGATAATCCGTTTGGATTGTTTGGATCGTCATATCTGTGTTTACCCATGTTGAAGTAATAGCCGCCGACATAAGCGTTATCAGCCGTAACAGTTATATCCTGATCCATGCCGGGGTGGCTTACTGAACCTTTTCCGTTGATTGTACCATTTTTGATTACAATTGTTGAGTTCGGATAGTGTCCTTTTTCAAATGTATGCGGATCATCCGGTGTTCCAAGATCAAGTGCTGTGATGTTTGCTTTTTCAGGAACAATGCCATCATACATTCCGTAATAATCACCTGTTTCAACATATCTTGAAGGTGCACCGCCTAGGTTTTCGATATAGATTTCAGGACCTCTGTTTACGATGTTTACTTCATTCTGGGCTGTGATATCACGAATGTATGTGTCGCCTGAAAATTCTGCATTAACAGAACCTTCTCTAGAAGCGATTGTGCAAACCTTTGTATCATTTTTTGTTCCGTCAGCATTGTCAAGACCTTTGATATTGATGTCACCTTGAGCTAAGAATTCAACACCGCCTTTAGATTCAGCTATAGGCGTATCATACAAATCGTGCGCTTTAGAAGCGTCATCATTTTCATTTGCAATGTCAACATTAGCATTGGTCTGAATGAATGTTAGTTTGTTGTCTGCATCTTCACCGATGTTACCGCTTGCAATTGCTGAGATTGAGTCGCCTTTAAGGTTCGGGACAGTTTCATCTTCTGCTCTGTTTACGATGTCATAACGGTTTGCACCTTTGTCGTATTTGTCATCTGCAAGAAGGATAACTTTGCCGTTTTCAGCGTGAATTTTGTTAACACGCATATCAGTATCCAAACTTGCCATATTAACAAGAGCATTTTCGCCTGTGCTGTCTGCTGTGATTGTACCGTCTATTGAAGTGTTAATTGATTTAGTCAAATTTCTTTCGTTTGGTCCGATACCTGTGCAGACTCCGCCGTCACAAAGTCCCAAATCAGTACCGATTTGGCCGTTTTGTGCATTGATTGTAAGATCAGCGCCTTCGGTTGTTGTTATAAGAGTTTTTGTTGCGTCTTTATAACCCGCATCTGTCGGATTAATTCCTTTATCTGCAAAGTAGTTAAGCAGATTACCATTCTGGATAGCCATCAGAATGTCGGCATTTGATTGAATGTTGTTGTCGGTAGTTTCGTGACCGATAACCATATCAGAATTATTGTTGTGGAATTCAACTTTAGCAGCATTGTTTGTATTAGTTACGTGGCCTTGAATATTCATTCCGCCGTTGCCGCTGTTGGTCATAACAAGTTCAGAGCCTGAAGAATTGATGTTTGCATCAGGTGCAATATTCAAGCCGCCCTGAGTATTTGTCATGCGCAGATATCCGGTTGAGTTGGTTACAGTGCCGTTGCCTTTAATATTCAAACCACCGGCTGCTGTGTTTTTAATATCGGCATCGCCGTTGTTTGTTACAGTTCCTGCAATGTTCAAACCTTCAGTACCTGATTCGTTAGATATAGTAAGTTTGTTGATGTTATTAACAGAGCCTGTAATTGTTAAACCTGTGCCGTTTTCTTTGTTTACAATGGACATGCTCTGGCTGTTTTCTTCGCCGATAACCTGTCCGTCGATTTCCAAAGAACCGTTTGTATTAGTGATTGAAACCGGTCCATTCTGGTTGGTAACAGTTCCGGAAATACCAAGTCCGTTTTCACCGGAGTTTGCAATAGCTAATGAATTACCTGAATTGATTACTGAACCATTTATGTCGAACATATTATTGTTGTTTGTAAGTTCAGCATCTCCATTTGTGTTAGTTACGGTTCCATCAATTATGAAACCGCCATCTCCGGCATTAGTCATTTCAAGACCTGTACCGCTGTTTATGACATTAGCACCAGCCTGAACATTGAATTCACCTGTTCCGCTGTTGCTCATTGAAAGATCTGCACCACTGTTGTTGACTTCGTTGTTTATGTCAAAGTTGCCTGCAGAGTTTGTTAAAGTAGCGTCGCCGCTGTTGTTGTCAATAAGACCGTCAACAATAAATCCGCCATTGCCGGCATTTGACATTTCAAGACCTGCGCCGTCATTTAAGACAGTTCCTCCAGTCTGAATATTCAGAGTGCCGTTTCCGCTGTTTTGCATTGTAAGAGTTCCAGCACCGGTTCCGTTGTCGACCTTTCCGCCTTCATTAATGTTAAAGTTGCCAGCGGTGTTAACAAGAGTAGCATCACCATTGTCGTTATCAACCAGTCCATCAATAATAAAGCCATTTGTACCATCATTAGTCATTTCAAGGCTTTCACCTGTATTGATGACTTTACCGGGAACATTCAAAGCTCCAGTTCCGCTGTTTTGAACAGAAAGTGCTCCGCCGCTGTTATTGATTTCATTATTGATATCAAAGTTCCCTGCAGTATTGGTTAAAGTAGCATTGCCATTGTCATTATCAACAAGACCGTCAATAATAAAACCGCCGCTGCCTTCATTTGTCATATCAAGGCTTGCGCCTGAGTTGATAACTTTACCCGGGACGTTTAATGTTCCAGTTCCGCTGTTGCTAATGGCAAGAGCATCACCGCTGTTATTGATTTCATTATTGATATCAAAGTTCCCTGCAGTATTGGTTAAAGTGGCATCACCACTGTTATTGTCAATAAGTCCGTCAACAATGAATCCACCGTTACCGCTGTTGGTCATATCAAGGCTTGTACCATCATTTTGTACAAGATTGTCAACGTTCAGACCTCCGTTAAAGTTGTTAATTTCTGCGGTGCCTGCGGTGTTTAATACCTGGCCTGCAATATTTGTGCCATCTGCGCCATCGTTTGACATTTTCAGGCTTGTACCGTCATTCTGAATAAGACCTTCTTCCAGAACATTTAAACCGCCCTGAGTGTTTGTAATTTCAACACTGCCGACTTTATTAAGAACCTGGCCTGCAATATTCAAACCGTTTTCGCCGGAGTTTTTAATATCTAATTTTGTAGCTGTATTCTGGCTTGAAACGGTGCCGTTGATGTCGAATTTATTATTTGTGTTTTCAAGGCTTGCAGTTCCGTTATTGTTAGTAACAGATCCGTCAATAGTGAAGCCGCCGTCACCAGCATTCAGCATTGTAAGTTTAGCGCCATTATTTATGACTTCGCCTGTGTTTGTAACATTGAGTCCGCCTTTATCATTCAATAAATTGGCTTCTCCTGTGTTATTGAGAACGTCTCCATCTATAATAAATCCATTCGCACCTTCATTATGCATTGTCAAGCTTGTGCCGTCATTTTGCACAAGACCTGTTGCTTCAACGTGCAAACCGCCCTGTGTATTTTGAATATTTGCGATACCGGTTTTGTTAAGCACATCACCTGCAATATTCAGTCCGTCAGCACCGTTGTTAGTAATATTCAATTGAGAACCGTTAGAATTAACTTCACCGTCTGCAAGAATATCAAAAGCACCTGCGTCATTGGTTAAATTCGCAATTCCTTCAGAGTTTGAAACAGTTCCAGAAATATCAAAACCTGTGCCTGTATTGTGGTTATATATATCAAGGTTGCCTGCGTTTGTAACAGTTCCTGAAATATTTAACAGACCAGCAGTGTTTGAAATATCAGCATTGCCGTCATTAGTGACAGTTCCAGAGATGTCAAAGCCGTTAGAACCTGCATTAGACATTTCAAGTTCATTAATATTGTTAACAGAGCCTGCCATTGTGAATCCTGAACCGTTGTTGGTCATAGTAATTTTCTGGCTGGAACTGTCGCCGATGACTTTACCTGAGCCTGAAACAAGGAATTTGCCAGCTTTGTTTGTCATTGTCGCAGACCCATTTGAGTTGTGCACGGTTCCGTCAATGCTCAAGCCGTTATTACCTGAGTTGGTAATATCCAATGTTGTTCCGGAATTTGAAACAGTACCGTTGATGTCAAACATATTGTTCGTATTATCAAGATCAGCAGATCCTGCATTATTAGTAACAGAGCCGTCAATAGTGAAGCCGCCGTCACCAGAGTTTGTCATTGTAATACTTGTACCATCATTTTGTACAAGTCCGCCTGTTTCAACGTTTAAACCGCCTGCGGCGTTATCAATATTTCCAATGCCAAGGTTGTTAAGAACTTTGCCTGCAATATTTAAGCCGTTGTCGCCGGAGTTGTTAATATCGAGTGTAGCGCCAGAACTTGTAACAGTTCCGTTTATATCAAACATATTGTTGGTATTGGTTAAATCAGCATCACCGTTTGAGCTTGTGACGGTGCCGTCAATAGTAAATCCAGCATCGCCGCTATTATTCATAGCAAGCAGATCGCCTGCGTTTTCAACACGCCCGCCGGTCTGTACATTCAAGCCGCCAGTATAGTTGTTAATAGTTGCATCTCCGCTGTCGCTATCAACAAGTCCAGAGATATTTAAGCCGTTAGTACCATGGTTGTCAATACCAATGCTAGACCCCTTATTGTAAACAGTTCCGGAAATATTAAGTCCGCCGTTTGTGCTGCCTGCGTTATTTGTAATCTGTCCGGCGCCTGCGTTGTTGTTTACGTCGCCTGCGATATTAAGACCGTCGACGCCGTTGTTAGTGATATTCAATTGTGTACCGTTAGAATTTACTTCACCGCCTTCAAGAATATCAAAAGCACCTGCGTCATTGGTTAAATTGGCAATTCCTTCAGAGTTTGAAACAGTTCCAGAAATATCAAAACCTGTGCCTGTATTGTGGTTATATATATCAAGGTTGCCTGCGTTTGTAACAGTTCCTGAAATATTTAACAGACCAGCAGTGTTTGAAATATCAGCATTGCCGTCATTAGTGACAGTTCCAGAGATGTCAAAGCCGTTAGAACCTGCATTAGACATTTCAAGTTCATTAATATTGTTAACAGAGCCTGCCATTGTGAATCCTGAACCGTTGTTGGTCATAGTAATTTTCTGGCTGGAACTGTCGCCGATGACTTTACCTGAGCCTGAAACAAGGAATTTGCCAGCTTTGTTTGTCATTGTCGCAGACCCATTTGAGTTGTGCA
The DNA here is from genome assembly GCA_944324225.1 of Candidatus Gastranaerophilales bacterium. Taxonomy (GTDB): domain Bacteria; phylum Cyanobacteriota; class Vampirovibrionia; order Gastranaerophilales; family Gastranaerophilaceae; genus Scatenecus. The sequence continues at coordinate 11,909 of CALUVL010000016.1, read as the reverse complement.
CGGTTCCGTCAATGCTCAAGCCGTTATTACCTGAGTTGGTAATATCCAATGTTGTTCCGGAATTTGAAACAGTACCGTTGATGTCAAACATATTGTTCGTATTATCAAGATCAGCAGATCCGGCATTATTAGTAACAGAGCCGTCAATAGTGAAGCCGCCGTCACCAGAGTTTGTCATTGCAATACTAGTGCCATCGTTTTGTACAAGTCCGCCTTCTTGAACGTTTAAACCGCCCTGTGTATTTTGAATATTTCCGATACCGTTTTTGTTAAGCACATCGCCTGCAATATTCAAACCGTTTGCACCAGAGTTTGTAATATCGAGTGTAGCTCCGGAATTTGTAACAGTTCCGTCAATATCAAATATATTTTCATTATTGATTAAATCAGCATCGCCGTTTGTGCTTGTTACAGATCCGCCACTTGCGATTGTGAAACCGTCATCTCCGTCGTTAGTCATGGCTAGGCTTGTACCGTTTGAAGTTACGGAACCAGATACATTAAGTCCGCCGAGGTGGTTGTAGATTGTAGCAGCACCTGTGTCGTTAGTAACGCTTCCGCTGATACTCAAACCATTGTTGCCGCTGTCGTTCGTAATATTCAAAGTGCCGTCGTTTTCAACGGTTCCGGCAATTGAAACACCGGTGCCGCTAACATGGTTGTTAAGATCCATCGTTCCGTTGTTTCTGACAAGCCCGTCACTGCCGACATTCAAAGCCCCTGCCTGATTGTCAACGGCCAAATTGCCGGTAATATTGGAAACTTCGCCATTTATCTTAACACCATTAGCGCCGGTGTTAGTGATTGTAATTCCGCCGTCATAATCTGCATAGTTTCTTACGATTGCGCCGGAAGCTATGTCAGTACCGTTAGAAGATGTTATAACAATTTTTCCGTTATTTGCTGAAAATTTGTTAGCAGAGTTTGTTTCTCCTGCGTTTACAAGCTGGGTAAATAAGTCATCAGCAGTTACTCTGATGGCAGATTCATCTTTATCAGCACCAAGGTTCTGTTTATTAAATGCTGTGTTGTCATCAACACCGGCAATTATTATACCTGTTCCGCCGACATTGACATCACTTCCGTTAAGTCCAACTTCTCCCCTTGCAAGGATTCGTCCGTTTATGCTTATTGGACCTTCACTGCCTTTTAGTCCTTCAATGTCAGCTAATGAAAGCTCGGTTCTTTGTGCGTCAATTGAATATGTATAATCTTGTCCTGAAGAATTTTTTCCGGGAGCTAAGGTTGGCATTCGGTCATATAAAGAATTAAAACTTTCAACAGAAGGTGTGTATGTATGAAGTGAACCAACATTTAAAACACCGCTAGCTCCGACAACCATACCTTGCGGTGAAATGAACACCAGATTGCCGTCATTTTTCAATCCGCCTTCGAAAGATTTTACAGCATTAACGATACCGTTAAGTTGAATCTGATCTCTTACAAGGTTTACAAAGGTGTCGACATCCCAACTGTTGATCTCAACATCACCATTTTCAAGGCCATTCATATTGTATGCCTGAAAGATGAAGTTCATGATATCACCTTGAGAAAGGTTCATTTCCTGAAACTTTTTAAATCCGACTTTCCCATTGAAAATATCAGGTCTAATTTCATAAGCACCTGTTTGAAAATTGGGTTTTAAGGTATTGCCTCCACCATCAACAATCGTTGAGGCCTCTGTATTATTAGTAATACTTCCCAGAGAAGAAACTAACAATGAGCACACAATTAGCGGAGCTAATCTTTTTTTGTTGGTTTGTAATTTTCTCATACTTAACCTCTTATCTATATTTAGCACATAACACTCGCATTTTTTATATATTTATATAAACGTATTTTGCTACACGAAAATTGAGCAATTTTCACATTTTTTTTACAAATATTTACAATTTATATAAATTTGATAATTTCATGCTCGTTTTTGGGTAAGTGATATAATATAGTATGCCCAATATATCTAAAATATATTCAAATTATATAAATATTAAGAAATGTAAATTTGAATTTTACCCCTGAAAGTCAGGTATATCAAGAAAGGTGAAATATATTAAAAAATTAGTATTAAACTTCGGGCAATTTTCTGCCGAAAAAAAACTTTATAAAGATAAAGAGAAGTATAAAAATGCGCTTTTTGCAATTGTAAAAGGAGCAGAAAGGACAAGTTATGTGTGCTGATCAATTATCACCAACATTTTACAAAAAATTTGGTATGTCGACCGAGCAATGGAATGCTATCGGAGAAAAGGCTCAGGCTATTTGTAAAGCTAATCCAAAAGCAATTTACAATATCATGGGACTTATTGAAAATGGTATGAAACCCGAGGAATTGGGAATGCAGCTTGCAAATAAAAATGCAGAGAAGCTGTCCGGAGTCGGGACAACCGTAGAAAAACAAAATGTTTCAAAGCTTGACGCAATGAAACCTAAAGTTGTTCTTGAAGATATGGAGAACAAGGACATGCGTGAGGCAAGCGAGGCTCAGTGGAAAGATTATTTTGAAGCCAGATATAAAGCTAATCCTTCAGAAGCCAAATACGATATTGCAAGAGTAATCTACCGAAAACAGGTTGCTCAGGTTCAGGCTGGCTTAAATAACATGCTTCATGATAAAAAACAGAGTTATGTTGTTAAAGCTAAATATTTGGCAGAAGGTTTTGCAACAAATAAAGAACAGGATGCCTATGCAAAAGAAATGGACAGGCTTAAAGCCAGATATAAAGAAAATCCTGATGAAGCAATAAGAGATTACAACGGTCTTTTCAGAGTAGACGGGTATAATGACCCTGTAGATGAGGGCGGACATTTAACAGGAGAACAGTATGATGCTCTTATTAAAATGAAAGCTCTGGATAATTTTGAAATTGATTCAGACAGGCTTGAAAATATGGCTGTTACGGCTGTTGCTAACAATGCATACAGTAAAGGTGTTAAGAAGGCAAATGAATATTATGCTAAAGCTGAAAAACTTAAAACAGAAGCAGCACAAACCCCTGAAGGCAGAAAACTCCAGCAGGAAGTAATTGAGCAGGACGTAAAATATGACCGTGAGGCTGCAAAACTATTACAGGAAGCACAAACTGAAGAGTCCGTAAAATTATATAATGATAATATAAAAAGAAATAAAGAAGCTGAAGCTGAAATTGCCAAGCAAAAACGTTTGGGCAATGACGCAAAAGCAACAGAGTTAGAGAAAAAACGTTTGGAAGACAATGCGGAAGCAGAAAAAGCAATCCGTGCGGCAATGGATCAGGACAAACTTAAACAGTCTGAAGAAATTGCAAAGAAACGTTATGAAGCACGATTGGCAGGAGAAAGAGAACTCTACAATTTAATTGATCCGAAAACCCGTGCAAAAATTGAAGAATTAGAAGCTAAAGCAGCCAAAGAATTAAAAAATGCAAAAACTCAAACAGATGAAAATCTGGCAGAACAAATTCCCGACATCGCTGCAATTATGGCCGAAGCACAGGTTGATAAACAGCGTGCTGAAGCAAGATTTAACAGAACAACGGTTCACTGGGGTGACGGCAAAACAAAAGATGACGGCAAAACCAGAAACACTTATCTTGATGATGAGATGAGGCAGTTTGTTCAAGATAATCCGGAGTTGTTCTGTGATGAAGTCGAAGAAGGTTCTGACTTTACAGGCACAAAGAGAAACCCTGAAACCGGTGAAAAGGTTCAGGTTGGATACAAATTCAACGAACAAAAATTCCAGGATTATATGCTGCGGCTGTCAAACAGCAACCAGCTTGATAATGAAGATGCAAATGATCCTGCGCATAAAGCTGATTATTACGCAACAATCAAAGAAAGAAAAGAACTCAATGATGCTAAAAATCATGGCTATGCACTGCCTGCAAAACTCAAAGACAGACGTTTTGCAAAAAAATGCTATGACGCAGCAGGCTTAGACCTTGAAAAAGACAAAACAATCGGTAAACGCTGGGCCAACCTTGCTAAAAAGACAATTATCGGAGCCGGTGTCGGTGGTGGTGTTGCATTGTTGTCAGAGTATCTCAGCACGACAAAAATTGTAGAATCTAAATTCTTCAAGATTGTTGAATATGCAGGCTCTGTCCCTTACATGCAGATGGTTCACGTCAAAGGTCAGACAGATGCAACTTTAACAGGCAGATACCAGACAACAAAACATGTTGAAGGTACTCAAGGCTACAGTCAGGATATTAAAGTTTCCGGTATTGCAGAGGGTGATGTTACATTGCCATATAGCGGAACGCAGCATTATACGCAGGATTATTCGCAATACTACAGCGGTTCAAAAACTACAACAGTAACAGGCGGCGGTACAGTAACAGGTACGGTATCAGGTACTGCTACAGGTAACTATAGCGGCGTTGCTTCCGACAAGATAACAGTTACTGATTATAGAAATGACTGGGAAGTCGGACAAAAAGAGATTGATGTAAATATCCCATATCAGGGGCAGGTAAGTATCCCGTATGAACAGGGGTATTCTCAAGACTATACGTTCTCCAAAGATGTTACAGTTGATTATGACGGCTACGTAAACGGTACTGTTGAAGGTGACGTTGCCTACAGCGGAACAACTACAGGAAAAGGTAAAATCCCTTATAAACAAACAGTCACTGCTACCGGTGAAGTTGAGTGGAAAGCTGATGTCGAAATCGACGACGAGGTAACACTTAAAGGTAAAGCTGATTACGCAACTGATGTAAAGGTTAAAGGCGAAGCCCAGTACAAAGGTCAGGAAGAAATTAACGAAACTGTAAAAGTCAGACCTAAAATTGACTGGGGTACCGTTGAAAAAGCTACTATTATTGGCGCTATCGGCGGTGCTGCCAAAGGTCTTATGGATTGGAATAAAATCTACGATGAAGGCGGCAGAGAAGCCGGTGTAGCCCGTCAGGCGCTTTCAGAAAAAGGCGTTGACGCAAAACCCGCGGACAGACCTGAACAGGCGCCGATTGCTCCAACTCCTGTAGGATTGGCGGTACAAGCCGATATTCCGGATCAAATTGTCCCTCCTATAGGTGCCGTAACTCCTCCGCCTCAGGAGGATGACTGCTCCGCAACAGCAGCAAAAGATCCAAAGTCCATTGAACCGGTTGAAACTTTCCAGGTCGGAAGATTGAATCTTTCTGATATTATCGCCAAAAAATACGGCATTAAAGACGGAGACGATTTGTATGACGCTGTCGGCGTCGTAAAAGGCTGGCATGGTATCAGTGAAGCAGACAGACATAAAAATATTTACATAGCAGAGTTAGGTCTTAGAGATAAGGTCGAGCTTGACAACGGAAAAGTTTATAATTATGTTCAAGGTGTCGAAAGAAAAGATATTGACCCAAATACTGCTCCGGATGTCAAAGGCGAAGGCTATGGACGATATGCAAGAGTCGAAGTGGTTGCAGGTAAAGTAACATTGAGTTGCGACGGATCTGTATATCATTATGATTCATATGATCTGGCAGTAAAAGTTGCTGATTTCTTTAACAAGAACAAACGCATGCCGGATTCACAAGAAATGGAACAACTCAAATCATAAATCATAAACAAATTCGGAGGCTTTCAACTCCAGCAATCCCGAGAAAGTCTCCGGATTTTACCCAAAATTCTTTGTAAACAAAAACAATCACACATAACTATGTGAGGTTTACAAATTTAAGAGAACAAAAATGAATATTTTATCAGCAGGTGTGAATTAAACAATTTCGCTCCTGCTTTGTGCTTTTATAGCTAATTATACTGCTGATTTTATCAAGACTTAATAATAATTAATATTTGAAGCAAAATAAAAAGTTGCATGCTAGAATTCAAACATGGGAAAAGTATATAATTATTTAATAAGTGTTTCTTTAACTTTGTTGTTATTATTTTCTGCACCTGCAAACCTTGTATTAGCCGCAGATGTTCTGGCGGAAGGAATTGATGTTGCGCAGTCCGACAAAAATTTGTCAAAAGATTCAAAAGATGTAGACAAAACAGATGAACTGATTTCATTTAAAATTCAAAAAGAGATTAATGATGCAATAGAGGAAATTTATGGCAAAAATGACAGCGAAGAAATATTTGAACATGTAATGCGTATTGCGGAAAGAGCGATAAAAGAACGCTCGACAAGCCTTAAATATGCAGATTTACATAGAGCCGACGACTGGTACAAAGATGAAATTATCTATATGTTTTACATAGATCAGTTCGGGGTTAAGGATCAGGATAGTTCTAATACATTCAAAGATACAGAAAAAATGTTCGGTTATTTGAAAGATCTTGGTGTTACCACATTGCAGATGCTTCCTTTTGCGGATTCTCCGATGCAGGATGCCGGATTTGATGTTAAAGACCCTCGTGATGTCAGAAAAGAACTGGGCGGAATGGAAGAGTTCAAACATTTTATTTCCGATGCAAAGAAAGCCGGTTTTAAAATCAAAGCAGATTTAGTTCTGAATCATTTTTCGCAGGAACATGAGTGGTTCAAATCTATTGAGAAAGGTGATTTAAGCAAGCTTGATTACTTTATTGTCCGAGAAGAAATGCCTGTTTATAAAAAATATCAGGATGAAAAACTCGGAACGGTTGTGGAATATTACGAAAAAGACGGGAAAATATCCAAAAGGAGACTTATATTCCCTGAAAATACACAAAATCACTGGCGAAAAGTTACGGTTAACGGTAAAGATTATTATTTTTACCATACCTTTTATCCTTTTCAGCTTGACATAAACTGGGAAAATCCTGAAGTTCTTTATTACAGTCTTGAAACAATAAGCTACTGGAGTAACTTGGGTATAGATATTTTCAGAATGGATGCAATACCATACCTTTCCAAACCAGCCGGCACAAACGGAGAAAATCAGCCAAAGACTCATGCGATAATAAGACTCATAAGTAACTATATTCAGGCGACAGCGCCGTCTTCGGTTATTCAGGTAGAGGCCTGCCAGATTCCGAAAGATATTGAGCCTTATTTTGGGAAAGAAAGAACAGTCGAAACTTATATAAATGGAGAAACAAAAGAACTTAAACGCACGGACGAAGCGCAGATTGCATATCATTTCCCGTATATGCCTGCAATCTGGGCAAGTCTTATAACAGGCGATAAAAAATATTTCTATGAAGCCAATAAGGAAACACCGAAAATTCCTGACAGTACAACGTGGGCCGTATTTTTAAGAGTTCATGACGAATTAACTCTTGAGATGGTGGCACCTGAAGTTAGAGAAATTGTCTATAACGAACTTTCGCCAAAAGGCGCAGGGTTCAGAAAAGGATTTGGCGTGAGCGGTCGTCTGGCAAACTTTTTGAACAAAAATCCGGATAGAATAGAGCTGGCATTTTCAATATTGATGTCACTTCCCGGAATTCCGATAATTTACTACGGGGATGAAGTCGGCGTTGCAAACAACTTTAAAAATGCACAAAAATCTGAGGCTGAGCGAAAAATAAAGCAGCGAAAAAATAAATTAAAGCTTTTAAGTTACTTTGATTCCCGTGATATTCACAGAGGCGAAGTTCCGGCAAAACTTTTTTACGGATCAACAAAAGATTACTATGAATTTAACAGTAAAGTTTATAAAAAAGTCAGAAATCTTGTGCATCTTAGAAAATCCTTGCCTGTCATGTCAAGGGGGGAATTTATTCCGATAAACACTGATTCCCCTTCAAACTTTTCCTATATAAGAAAGGACAAGGATTCACAGATTCTTGTTATAAATAATCTGTCTGATAAAAAACTCGTTGCAGACATTTCTCTGCCTGTAAACGTTATTTTCAAAAACGACAGACACATAACAAGCTTGAAAAATCTTGTAAACGGTGACAATGTAAGAGTAAATCTTTCTTTGACAAACAAAACCATGCACTTGAGAGTTCCGCCTTACGGAATCCTATGGCTGGAGTTGTAACAGATAATTAAAATTTTACAAGTCCGCCTTCTTTGGTAATAAGTACAAGATCACCTTTTTTAACCTGTTCGGCAAGTTTTTTGATAACTTCATTATCCATTCTCATACAGCCTAAAGAAGCGTATTTGCCGATGCTTGCAGCATTATTGTTTCCGTGGATAAACTCTCCTGTAGAACCTCTTCTGCCTGTTTTAGGATCAACCGTTTGAAGAATAATAGCTCTAGGTCCGTAATTCCATGGTTGTTTGTGTCTTTTAGTTTGAACGGGGGCAGATTTGTACGGATATTTTTCCACGTGTGATACAACTCTTAAGCCGGGATCGGTTGGTGTCCTCGGTTTGCCGCTTGCAATTCTGTATGCAGCTTCGGGCTGTCCTTCTTCATCATATTTGTAAAGAACGTTTTTGGATAAATCAACAACAATAGTTGCATTTCTTTTTTGTCCTTTTACAAAAACAACAGGATTCGGGGCTGCATCAAGCACCAAACTGTCTGTTGTGCCAGATGGCGGAACCTCAACTGAACTTACAAATGTATCCTGAGGCAGCATGTTTTTTGCGGAATTTGAGGCCAGCATCGGTGCTGCAGCAATAGTGCCGGCAGCAATGGTGATACCAAATAGTTTTTTGATATTGTTAATCGGGGTAATTTTCATATAATTCTATTAAAACATAAACAAAAATTATTTTGCTAATGAACGCAAATTTTCAATTGATTATCCGCTAAATTTATAGATAAAAGAGTATTTAATGAATGTTGAATATTGATAAAATTTGTTTTGTTGCGATCTTCAATTATCTAATAAAACAAGAAGGAAAGGGGCTCGTCGCCCCTTTCCATTCTAGATGAACATAAATACAGTATTTTTAACTGTTGTATATATAAAGTATTTTAGAACCTTGGGATTTCATATTTTTGGGAAATCGTAATATAATGTTACAAACAAATTAAATCTATATGGCGGCAAGCAGATTCCAATAAAGACGAATTAGTAAGCCGGCACTAATTACCGCAGAATTTAGTTAATCCTCCTCAATTTTATGGAAAAACGTTCTCATTCCATCATGATAGTTACTGCCGGATTTATCAAAAACATTTTGAAAATCTTTGCTCATAGAAAAGCCATAACAGTTTTTCAAATTCATAGGACAACATAATGCATCAAAATCCCCTACAACTAAATAGGAATTCATATCTGTTTTTAGAGAAAGTTTCTGGGCAAATTCATCGGATGTTCTCCACAGATATGGCCAACAGTTTCTGCAGAAAATAAGATTATTTTTGTCAGGCATTTTTTCTACGTAGGTGTTTAAATCTTCTGTTATGAAAACGACTTTATCTTCTAATATGGGTTTTGTTTTAAATTTTGTCAAAAGTTCCTGTGTGCCGGAACTTCCCATCGGTTCGGACAAAAAACGCTGATTGGTCGGCTCAAAAAAATTGTTGAGTTTGTTTCCTGTATATTTATTTATTCTCAATTCATCATCAGCAGACAAGTTCATAAATCCTTTTCGTGCATTTCTGGTAATTGTTCTGTCAAAATCAACGGCGATAACAGGAAAAAATTTTTTAGCAACTTTTTCACCGAGCTTTGAAATCAATATCATTGCAATGCTATAGGCTTCCGAACCATCTGACGAGGCAAGAGAAAACACATTTACTTTTGGTGTATTTTGGTATTTTTCGATTATATGATTAAAGAATTTGTTCCATTGAAGGTCTTTGCGAAAAAAGTAAGTAGACGCTTCGTAACAATCTCCCATAATATAACTTGGTTTGATAACTTTTCTGTATGAAGTTTTAAAATTTATTGTGCTGTATTGATTATCAATTCTCATATCTTTCTAAAAAGCGTAAATTTATTTTTTGACGGAAGCCTGATGTTAGTTTACATAAAATTTACATAATATAAAAATACACAACTATTTACTAAAAATAGTATTGTAGGCCGGATTTATTACTCCGACTTAAATAGGACTTGAACTTGAACGGTGTACATTAACAGTAGGTTTGAGAACAAGTTGTATGGATAAAGACTATTCAAAATTTAAATTTTTAATATTTTCAATATCTTTTGAATTGCCCCAATTATGTTCATACAGCCCTCGTTTTACAAATTTATGAAAAGATGAATATTGCCAGCTCCTTACACTGTCCACAAGTCCATGTTTAACAGGATTGTAGTGAATATAATCCAGATGAGTCTTTAAGTCATCTTCATCTCGTATAGTATGTTCCCAATATCTGGTTTGCCATATCTTATCGTAGGTCGGATTTACTAATCCGACATTTTTAGTAAATGAATATTTAAAAGATTTGATAATTTTAGGATAACAATATATTGTTTTAGGTTTAATAATAACGTGAATATGTTCAGGCAGGATAGAATATGCAATCAATCTAAATTTATAAAATTTTAATACACTGAACAATGATTTATACAAAAAATCTGCATTTGGCAGTAACAATGGAATCCTTTTATTTGTGACAATAGTAATAAAAACTAAACTGTTTTCCAGATATAAACGTCTGTAATTCATAAGACAATTATATTATAAAATTATTGTCGGATTAGTAAATCCGACCTACATTATTCACAAAAAAGCAATAAAAAATGCCGATGGCCGGAGTGTCTTGCTCGTTCGCAATTAACGGCAATTCCGCAGTTTGCTTAGGTATTTTCAACGCGGCGCAAACTGCTCCAGCCTCAGCTCACTCGCGCTCGAACCGACAAAGCAAATGCTTTGAGGTTCTACTCTTGCATAAACCAAATAAAAAGAGCCACTAATGTGACTCTTTTTATTTGCCGATGGCCGGAGTCGAACCGGCACGTGGGGTGAACCACACCAGATTTTGAGTCTGGCACGTCTACCAATTTCATCACATCGGCATAAATTTATTTATCATGTGTTTTTATCCTACCAAAAACATTTTTAAATTTCAATTGTTTTTTAAATTCTCTTCCAAAATACTCGGTCGTCCGTTTCTAAAAATACCTGCAGACTTTAAAATAAGTTCGTAGAACAAAACGACTTGAGGAATTTATGCAAAAAGTAGTTACTCTTATAGCCATAATTATATTAACATTTTCATGTTCTGTTAATGCGGAAACCGTAGAAGGCGGAGTTACTAAAACAGGTGCAGTTACAGGAAATAGAGTCCTTGACAATGCAACAAACCAGCCGGTTGCAAATGCTGCAATTACTCTGCCAAAGCTTCAATATCAGACTTATACTGATGAAAACGGCGCATTTCATCTTGGTACAGCAATCAATGGCCCTACTGTTATGTCTGTGGAAAAAGAGGGGTATCGCCCTTATTCACTTACAATCAATCAGAATTCAGTTTCAAAGCCTATTGTTGTAAGTATACAAAAAAGTAATGCTAATGACATTAGTCTGGAAACAGACATGATGCATCTTGGTGACAATACTTATTCCAAAAATTCAGCCAATTCGGGCGATTTCAGAATTTCTGCAGCAGGTCCGTTTTACTCGAAAACCTTCACAATGGCTGCAACAGCTTTGAATAAAACAAATTACCTTGTTATCGGTTCAATAATCGGTATTGATACTGCAATGGCACGTGCAATGGGGCAAAATAATGTCAAAAATTCTTTTTCAAGCCCGCCGGAAGTCTTTTTTAACGGTAATAAAATAGCAGAAATTCATTTGAATGGCGATGGACAGCGGATTAAAATTCCGTCTAATCTGATAAAGCCTAATTCTAAAAATGAAATCACCATAAAAACCGGTAGAAATTTGATGCAAACAGCTTATACTGATTACGACGATATTGAGATAATGAATCTTTCAATCTTGTCTGATTAATTTTTATCCCCCCCAACGTTCGGATAATCTACACAAAAAAAAAAACGACTTAACCAGTCGCTTAATTAAAAGGGAAAAAAGGAAATGAAATTGAAAATATAAAAATATAGAATAACCGCAAAAGAGATAAAGTATTCAATTTTTGCGGGTAATAATTTTTTTTAAGAAAAGTTCTCCTATAAAACTG
>CALUVL010000015.1 GCA_944324225.1 Candidatus Gastranaerophilales bacterium | reverse complement strand
AACTATACGCCAAAAACTCAAAAGCATGCTGAAGGAAATTCTCCGGATACTTTGACTAAACCGGATACACCGGAGGCTAAATTACCCAACAATCCGGCAGAAGAGAACTATACGCCAAAAACTCAAAAGCATGCTGAAGGAAATTCTCCGGATACTTTGACTAAACCGGATACACCGGAGGCTAAATTACCCAACAATCCGGCAGAAGAGAACTATACGCCAAAAACTCAAAAGCATGCTGAAGGAAATTCTCCGGATACTTTGACTAAACCGGATACACCGGAGGCTAAATTACCCAACAATCCGGCAGAAGAGAACTATACGCCAAAAACTCAAAAGCATGCTGAAGGAAATTCTCCGGATACTTTGACTAAACCGGATACACCGGAGGCTGAATTGCCTAACAATCCGGCAAAGAAAATGAATATCCCTGTTGATAAAGAAAGTCCTTCGACAAGATCAAAAACCTTCAGCAACACAACTTCTGACAAGCCAACACAAAAACAAGAAGCTGCAACAAGAAACACCTACTCAAACGGAACCTTCGGTATCGGAAATATTTCACGCCCGTTTGAACAACAAACCCTTGACATGCTTTATTACAATACCAGTGTCCATACTAATTTCTTAAAAAATGCAAATCAACTGCTCGGTACAGTAGAATACAAAAACCAGAATGAATTAACCGAATCTGAAAAACAAAAAACACAGGCCGGCATAATAGGCAGATATGGAACATCCAATCATCAATGGTGTGCTCATACAGTAAGCACTATCGCAGAAAGATCAGGTATAAACATCGACGGACACAAAGCACAGGTACAACAGTTTATCAATTGGGGTAAAGCACAAGGTATATACAATCCGATTTCCAATAAAACCATTAACAGCACTAATTTTGAATCTGTTAGAGAATCAAGAGCCAGCGAAATATCAAATCAAATTGCAGGGATGAAAGAAGGCGATTTAATAATCTGGAAATCGAAATATGCCGCAAAAACTAATGAAGGCTTAAACTTCTGGAACGCAAGCCATATAGGGATAATAGAATCCGCAGATCCTGTAAACGGAACCGTAACAGTAATTGAAGGCAATGCTAACATTGCTCGCTCCGACAATACCTATGAACGTTATATTGTTAGAAATTCAGCTCAAGGAAAAATCGGTGACCAGGTCATAGGAGAACCGGAAGAATTGAACAGAACAGACGGATTAATAAGAAAAATTTACACAATTCAAGAACTGGCAAACTTCGGCTACAGCGGATATATTAATATGCAGGATCTTGTTTAATTTAACATTTTAAAATTAAAAGACATGCATTGCTATTATCTCTGCAATCTTTTTTAATTGTCTAATTTATTTTAAAAGCGGGTCTTACTAACATATAGTCAGTGCGTAAAAATGAACTTTGGCTTTTATACTTTGTAAAACTTTACTAATAACATCAAAAGACATGTACCGGCAAAAGCGCCAATACATGTCTTTTTTAAATTTGTATAATTATTTTTTAAAGCGGCTCTTACTAACAATAAGGACAATGTGTGAGAGCGGGCTTCTTCCGCTACATCATGCCACCCATACCGCCCATGCCTGGCATTGCAGGAGCTTCCGATTTTTCTTCCGGAACATCTACAACAGCAGCTTCTGTTGTCAGCAACATTGAGCCGACTGAGGCAGCGTTTACAAGAGCTGATCTTGTAACTTTTGCAGGGTCAACGATTCCGGCCTGGAACATGTCAACGTATTTGTCATTCAATGCGTCATAACCGTAAGCGCCGTCGTGTGAAAGAATATTGTCAACAACAACATCAGCTTTAGCGCCTGCGTTGCGGGCAATTAATCTCAACGGTACATCAAGTGCAGCAGTCAGAATTTTGAAACCTACTTTTTCATCATCTGATGCAAATGAAATTGTTTCAAGTTTCTTTTCCAAATCCTGCTGAACTCTTAACAATTCAACACCGCCTCCAGGTACGATACCTTCTTCGTTAGCGGCTCTCGTTGCGTTAAGAGCGTCTTCAATTCTGAGTTTACGCTCTTTAAGTTCAACTTCAGAAGCGGCGCCGACTTCAATCAATGCAACTCCGCCTGAAAGTTTTGCAACACGTTCCTGAAGTTTTTCTTTGTCATATTCGCTGTCTGAAGCTTCGATTTGTTTTCTGATTAAGCGAACTCTGTCCTGAACAGCTTCTTTAGTTTCGTTACCGACAACAATTGTAGTTTCGTCTTTTGTAACAGTTACACGTTTTGCTTTACCAAGCATTTGAGTTGTAACATTTTCAAGCTTAATACCTAGTTCTTCGGTAAACATTTCACCGCCTGTGAGGATCGCGATATCTTCAAGCATTGCTTTTCTTCTGTCGCCGAATCCAGGAGCTTTAACCGCAACGGCTCTCAAAACTTTTCTCATTGTGTTAACAACAAGAGTTGCAAGAGCTTCGCCTTCAATGTCTTCGGCAATTAACAATAAAGCTTTGCCGTCACGTGCAACCTGTTCAAGAAGCGGAACAAGGTCTGAAATAAGATTGATTTTCTTGTTGCAGCAGAAGACATAGGCATCTTCCAGAACTGCTTCCATTCTTTCAGGGTCAGTCACAAAGTAAGGTGAGATGTAACCTTTGTCAAACTGCATACCTTCAACAACTTTCAAGTTAGTTCCGAAAGATTTGCTTTCTTCAACAGTAATAACACCGTCATGTCCAACTTTTTCCATAGCTTCAGCAATAAGTTCGCCGATTTCTTTGTTGTTTCCTGCAGAAATTGCAGCAACCTGAGCGATTTCTTCTTTTGTATTAACAGGTTTTGACATGTCTTTGATTTTAGCGACAGCCAGCTCAACAGCTTTGTCGATACCACGTTTCATAGACATCGGATTTGCACCTGCTGTCAAGTTTTTCAAACCTTCACGGACGATTGCCTGAGCAAGAACTGAGGCTGTCGTTGTACCATCACCTGCTACGTCGTTTGTTTTTGAAGAAACTTCTTTCAACAATTGAGCTCCTGCATTTTCCAAACCGTCTTTAAGTTCGATTTCTTTAGCGATAGTAACACCGTCGTTAACGATTTGCGGTGCACCGAATTTCTTTTCCAAAATTACGTTGCGACCTTTAGGTCCGAGTGTAACCTTAACGGCATCTGCAACTGCGTCTATACCTTTTAGAAGCGATTTTCTTGCTTCTTCATCAAATACTATACGTTTTGCCATTGTGTATCCTTCCTTTATGAATTTATGTTATAACTTTTAGATTGTTTAAAGGTTTATAGGTTTAACAGTTGAAAATATTTTGATTTTATTAACCATTCTGCCTTTAAACCGTAATCACTTCAACTATTTACTCAATAATTGCCAGTGCGTCTTTTATAGACAGAATTTTGTATTCTGTTCCGTCCATTTTAATATCAGTTCCTGCATATTTAGCATAAAGAACAACATCGCCTGCTTTGACATCCATAGGTTCTCTTTCGCCCTTGTCGTTCATTTTGCCTGCACCGACAGCAACGACTTCACCTTTTTGGGGTTTTTCTTTAGCGCTGTCAGGAATAAAGATTCCGCCTGAAGTTTGTTCGGTATCTTCAATAACTTTGATAACAATTCTGTCTGCTAAAGGTTTAATCATAATATTTTCTCCTTCTTTTACTAATCTGTTATTCTGAACTTGTTTCAGAATCCCCTTATAAGATCCTGAAATAAATTCAGGATGACTAACATAATATATTTATATAACGGATTTAAAAAAAAATTAAAATCCTTAAGGTTTTTTTAATTATTTAATAAAATTATGAACAATAGAGGTATTAAATTTATCAAGGTCTGTGTAGAATTTTTAGACTTTTTCGAGCCATACCTTGCAGAATGGTTATAATAATCAGAAATTCAGATGTACTTTTGACAAACCTTTCAAGTATAATAAGCATATTAATTAATATCAAAGGTCTCAGATTCTAAATTTTTCATTATTCTAAGATATAAAATCTTTCTTGTTTAAAATATTGAATTAATAATTTCATCATTTCTCCAAAACAAACCCTTAATTAATCACCCGTTAGGATATAAACAAACTTTATTTTTGTGATATTCTAATCTTATGAAAAAATGGGTTTATGTTGTTTTAGTTCTGTTAATTTGCGGGGTATTTTTGAAGGCTTGTGTGCGCAGAGATTATCCTGAAGCTGCAAAAACGCCGAGTTCTGTTCAAAATGATGTGGAATATGTAAATTTTCCGCCTTCACAAAAAACAGTCACAATAGACGGCATTGAATATCTTCAATCTCAGGCTCCTATCGGCAAATTCGGCGGCGAAATCCATGCATCCACAATAGGCGAAGGTCCAAAAACATTTAACCCGTTTAATTCAAAAGATAATATCTCCTCACTTATGTCAGATGTTATGTATGACGGGCTATTGTCAACTGATGCTGAAACAGGCGAACCTATTCCAAAACTTGCAAAATCTTTTGAAGTCAATGGCAACAACTATATCATAAAACTCAGAAAAGGTGCAAAATGGTCTGACGGAAAAGAAATTACAGCAGATGATGTTGTTTTCACCTGGCAAAACATAATCTTTGACGGCTACGGCAACACTTCAACACGAGATTCACTCATTATTGACGGGCAGTTGCCAACTGTCAAAAAAATAGATAAATATACAGTCAAATTCTCGACAATTAAACCTTTTGCACCGTTTATCAGAATGCTTTCAACACCTATTGCTCCAAAGCATACTTTTGAACCGGCTGTCAAAAAAGGTAAAGATTATTTTTACACATTTTTATCAACGAACACAAACCCGAAAACTTTTGTAACATCAGGCGCTTTCCGATTAAAAGAATACGTGCCGGCACAACGTGTCGTGTTTGAAAGAAATCCGAATTATTATATTATCAACAAAAATAACCAAAAACTTCCTTATCTTGACAAGCTTGTTTATTTTATTGTCGGGGATTTGAACAATGAAGTCTTGAAGTTTGAGGGCGGAGAAATTGATGTTATAAACCTTCAGGGCGCAAACGTTGCAAGATTTAAGGAGCGTGAGGCTCATTCGGATTACAAAATCTACAATCTTGGACCTAACACTGGCACAATGTTTCTTTCAATGAACCTCAACGACCGAAAAAACAAAGACGGCAAGTTTTACGTTAATCCGATTAAACAAAGTTGGTTCAGGGACGTGAATTTCCGTCTTGCATGCGACTATGCAATCGACAGAAAAAATATGGTTTTAAATATTGCAAACGGTCTTGGAGAACCGCTTTACACCGCGGAAAGTTTAAACTCAATCTTTCTGAATAAAAAACTTGAACCGTATCCGAAAAGTACCGAAAAAGCAAAAGAATACCTGAAAAAGTCAGGGTTTGTCTGGGATAAAAAAGGACATCTTCTGGACAAATCCGGCAACCATGTTGAGTTTGATCTTTTCACAAACGCAGGCAACACCGAACGTGAAGCAATCGGGGTTATGGTAAAGCAAGACCTTGAAGATCTCGGTATGAAAGTTAATTTCAAGCCTGTTGAATTTAATACTCTGGTAAACAAACTTGTAAACACCCTTGACTGGGATATGGTTATAATGGGGCTTACGGGAAGTCCGCTTGAACCCAACGGAGGAAAAAACGTCTGGATGTCAGACGGAACTTTACACATGTTCAATCAGCGTCTTGAGGGTGAAGAAAACAGCAGCAGGTTTGACTGGGAAAGTGAAATCGACGAAATGTACACAAAAGGCGCTCTTGCTACAAGTTTTGAAGAACGCAAAAAATATTACGACGAATACCAGAGAATTGCATACGAACAGAAGCCTTTTATTTATATATATTCACCGATTATTATAACAGCCATCAGAACAAAGTTTAAAAATATATTCCCCTCTTCTTTGACAGGGATTACCTACAATCTGGAGGAAATTTATATTGATAAGTAAAATTTCGGAGAAAAAATGCAAATTTTAATATATATTTTAAAAAGAATACTTCAATCAATTCCGCTTTTGATAATAGTTTCAATTCTGAGCTTCTTTATCATAAGATTGTCGCCGGTCGACCCGCTTGCGGAATTAAGACTTAACCCGTCGGTGTCTAAAGAAACCCTCCAGAAAGAAACCGAACGCCTAGGACTTGACAAACCGATAATCGTCCAATACGGCAAATGGGCATCCTCTTTTTTGAGAGGGGATTTAGGCATAACTTCAAACGGCGAGCAGGTCAGCACAAAATTGAAAGAGAGAATTCCTAATACACTTCTGCTTGCGGTTGTCGTAATTTTCATGACATGGATTGTGGGGGTTCCGCTGGGGGTGCTTGCTGCCTTAAAATGGAAGTCGCCTCTTGACAGGGTTTTGACAGTTTTAACCAGTATCGGAATGGCAATTCCGTCATTTTTCTTTGCGGTATTATTGCTTCTTTTTGCGGTAAAAACAGGCTGGTTCCCTGTCGGAGGACTTACGTCGTCAAACTTTGCAGAGATGTCATTCGGCGGAAAAATATGGGATCTTGCGCACCACCTTGTTCTGCCGGTTACGGTTCTTTTCACGATTTCGCTTGCAAGCCTGCAAAGACAAATGAGAGCAAATCTTCTTGATGTTCTTGACAGCGACTACGTAAAATTTGCCAAGGCCAAGGGACTTTCTGAATTTAAGGTTGTTTATAAACATGCACTGAGAAATGCTATCAACCCGATGATTACACTTCTTGGATTCGAATTTGCGGGGCTTTTAAGCGGAGCGGCGCTCACTGAATACGTTTTCCAATACCCCGGTCTTGGACGGTTAATCTTGGAAGCGGTTTTGCGCTCTGACATAAACCTTGTTATGGCATCTTTAATGATGGGAGCAATTATGCTTATTTTAGGCAATCTAATTGCAGACATTCTCCTAATCATAACAGACCCGAGAATTCGGGTTAAGGGAGGTGCAGCATGATAAAAGAAGTTCTGCAATCGCTCTGGAAAGACAAATTTGCCCGTGCTGCAATGATTGTTTTAGGAATTATATATCTTGCATTGTTTTTTGCGGATTTTATCGCCCCTTATACAAAAGATTTTTCGGACAGAACAATGGCTTATGTGCCACCATCCAAGATTTTTACAATTGATGAAAATGGCAAACTTTCAAAACCTTATACCTATAACTACAGGAGAGATTTTGACGGCGAAAACTTAAGAATTGTCTATTCACTAGACAGAAGCCAAAAACACTACATAAAATTCTTTGCGCAGGGAGAACCGTACAAATTTTTGGGGCTTATCCCGATGAAAAGGCATCTTGTGACAACAGATAAGGACGGAAGATTATTTCTGCTCGGAACAGACATTAACGGGCGGGATGTATTTTCCAGACTGCTTTTCGGCGGAAGAATTTCAATGACAATCGGTTTTCTGGCATTGTTTGTACTTTTCCCGATAGGGCTTTTGTACGGCGGAATTTCAGGATACTTCGGCGGAAAAGTCGATACTGTTATGATGAGATTTGCGGAAGCCGTTATGTCAATTCCGAGCTTTTATCTTTTAATAATCCTAGCTTCTGTCTTGCCGTCCGGAATGACAAGTGTCCAGAGGTTTATGCTGATAGTTATAATACTTGCACTGGTCGGCTGGGCAGGGTTTGCACGGGTTGTAAGGGGCATGGTTCTGTCCGTCAAAAATCAAGAATTTGTGCAGGCTGCCCGTTCAATAGGACAGTCAAGGCTTGGAATTATAATAAAACACATCCTCCCGCAGACAACTAGCTTTGTAATCGTTGCGATGACATTATCGGTGCCTTCTTATATTCTTTCGGAATCAGGCTTAAGCTTCCTGGGGCTTGGAATCCAACAGCCTGACGCAAGCTGGGGTAATATGCTTAAAGAAGCGCAGGAATTTACAAACATAATTTCACGTCCATGGCTTTTGACTCCGGGATTTTTAATTTTTGTTGCGGTGTTGGCTTTTAACCTTATCGGTGATACAATAAGAGATGTTCTTGACCCGAAAAATAAGGTTAGATAATGCTGGAGATATTTGGACAATTATTTGATTACAACATAATAGAGAGAATTTTATCAGCCGTCCTTTTAGGTTTTGCGATCGGCTTAGAAAGAGAAATGACAAACAAATATGCCGGACTTCGTACAAATATTCTTGTGTGCGTCGGCGCCTGTATTTTTACAATAATTTCCATTTACGGGTTTCCTGAGGTTTCAGTAACAGGCGACGAACTGGGTACCCGTGATACGGCCCGTGTTGCAGCGCAGGTTTTGACCGGTATCGGTTTTATCGGCGGCGGAACCGTATTAAGACACGGCGCAAACGTTTTCGGGCTTACGACAGCCGCAACATTGTGGGTGTCTGCAGCAATCGGCATGGCATGCGGAACCGGAATGTACGGACTTGCATTGATTTCAACAATTGCTGCAATTGTTGTTCTTATTTCAATCAGAATTTTTGAAAAAGATGTTCTTATCCACAGCACAAAAAATAAAAAACGCATTCGGATAAAACTTTCCTGTGTCAGCGAAAATGTTGATGAGATTTATAATTATATAATAGATAACTTCCCGCAGATTGTAGAAATAAACAAAAAACAAAGCACTAAATTCGACAACTGTACAAATATTTCGTTTACTGCAGATGTTTTAAGAAAACGTCCTGTTCAGGCTATGTATAAAGAGTTTGAATGTCTTGCAGGTCTTGAATCAATAACTATTTTAGAACCTGATGAATTACCTTAGGCTTTGTTACAAAATGTAAAAAACACCCCCGATAAATTAAAGATTTTTCATCCCGATGTCGTAAATACAGATATAAGTTACGAAACAAGAAAGGACTGTACGACATATGGGAATGTCCGCTTCACAGGCAAGATTGCTGAGTATTACGGCACGACTGACCGATAACGAAAATTCAGGTCAGGACATTTCTTATGCTAAGATTCAGCTGGCTGATAAGATGGATCAGTTGAACAACGATTATTTAGCGGCCCTCGATGCTACAAAATTAACCGTTCTGACAGGATTTAATGATTCTGAGGAAGTCTATACAGATATTTCATACAGTTTGATGACCGGATACAACACGGTTGCAGCAGGCAAACAGTATGTTGTAACAGATAAGGACGGAAAAGTTCTTGTAACAAAAGATATTGCGGATGCATATGAGTCCGGCAACGGTGATTTGAACAAATTTTTAGCAGCCCTCGGGTATTCAATGGCGGATATTGATATCACCAAAAATACAGAAGGCAGCGAAACTACAGATGAAGATAAACTTATTACAAAACAAAAAATACATGATGCATGGGACGTATATTTGACATCCGTCGGTCTGGAATTTGAAGATGAAGAACACGGGCTTGAATTCGGTTACACAAGCCTTGGCGACGGATATTTTAACGGTTATGCGACCTACACATACAACGGAGAAACGGTTCCGCTGAACTATGAAGGCACAACCGAAGAACAGCGTCACAATTACGATTATGCACTGGCCTTAACCGAAGCATACTACGGGGATTCAAACTCAGCGACAGACCTCAAAACAGCCGCAAAACCCGAAAATTACGGTTATATTCAATATTTGACAAATATTTTCCAGCGAATTCAACAAACCGGCTATTACACAGAAGCCGATCCAAATATGACAATTAAAGATAATACCTGGTTTGAAGAACAATTACGCAAAGGCGAATTACAGCTTGAATACTACTCAACAAGCGAAAAGAAATTTGTATCAACTTCGATTTCTGAAGATACAAATATTCAGGAAGTTGAAGACGAAAGAGAAATTGCGCTTGTCGAACAAAAATACAAAAATGATCTTCAAAAAGTCGAACAACTGGACAACAAATACGACCTTGAACTTCAAAAACTTGATTCAGAACATAATGCACTTCAGACAGAATATGATTCCGTTAAAAGCGTAATCGAAAAGAATGTTGAAAAAACATTCAACATCTTTTCATAAAACCTCACCACAAAGAAAAATAATTTCCTTGTTCAAAAGCAAGGCTAAATTGTAATACATTAAAAAACATAATATTTCCCTAATTTCGTAACTATTCCCTGCCGCTTTTCTAAAAAAGCGGTTTTTGTTATGCAAAATTTATTCAGTTACGAAATTTTTTGCTATAATAATGTGCGTAGAAAGGACGTGGAAATATGAATAAAAGAATTGTATCCGGCATGCGGCCGACAGGAAAACTTCACCTTGGACATTACCTTGGAGTAATCCAGAACTGGGTTGAACTTCAAAGAAAATATGAAAGTTTCTTTTTTGTCGCCGACTGGCACGCCCTGACTACAAAATACGACAAAACGGAAACCTTAAAAACTGATGTTCTTGATGTTGTAATAGACTGGCTCAGCTGCGGGATTGATCCGGAAGTTTCAACAATATATGTACAGTCGCTTGTACCTGAGATTGCCGAGTTGAACGTCTATCTCGGTATGATTACCCCGCAGAACTGGGTTGAACGTGACCCCTGTCTGAAAGACATGGCCAAAATTTTACGTACAAAAGAAGGCGCCAATTCTCAAATTAGTTACGGTCTGATGGGATACCCCGTATTAATGAGCGCAGATATTATGATGTTCAATTCTTCTTATGTACCGGTCGGAATAGATCAGGTTGCACATATTGAGATTACGAGAGATATTGCAAGAAGGTTCAACAATATTTACAAATGCGACTTCTTTAATGAACCCGAACCGCTCTTAAATCATTGTTCTTTAATCTGCGGACTCGACGGCAACAAGATGGGTAAATCTTTCCAGAATGATATCAAAATTTCAGATACAGCAGAAGTTACTGCTAAAAAGATTATGACGGCAATCACTGACAGAAGCCGTATTAGAAAAGACGATCCTGGTCATCCGGATGAATGCGAAGTGGCTTTCAAATACTGGCAAATATTTGGCTCCAATGAGCAGATTGAAACTGTTAAATCTGAATGCGAAAAAGGCTTAAGAGGTTGTGCCGACTGCAAACGCCAGCTTGCGGCAGTTATCAACGAAAAAATGGCTCCTATACGTGAAAAACGAGCTTACTATGAAGCACATCCGGAAGTTGTACACCAAATCATTAAAGAAGGTTCTGAAAAAGCAAGACAGGAAGCACAAAAAGTATTAAAAGAAGTCAGACGTCTTGTTAATATGTACTAAGGATAATTGTAAACAAAAAATGTTCAGTCCTCTGCTGATAATGTTAGAGGGCTGAATTTCTTAATGAACTAAAAGAATGTTAATTTTGGTAATAGTAAAAATCACACATCTAAAAAGCCATTTGGACCTGACGCATACATTTGACGGCTTCTACCAAAATCTTTGATTTCAGACAAATGTCCTGTCTTCTTCAGCATCTTTTAAAACTTATTAAGCTAATTCAGGATGCCAGCAAAAGACTAAATGAATTAAACTTTAATAAAATTGGCAGCTTAGCAGCCCTACTGGCATTTGTGGCTATACAACATAAAGATAAATTAATAAATATTCTATTAAATTAAATCCTCACACAGTTTGTATGAGGATTTATTATGCTGAATATCGTTTAAAACCTTTTTCAATATTCTTTGATATAACTGATTTGATTGTATCATATTCAGTTGTGAGTGATGAAATCTCTGTATCAAGGTTTTTCATCTTCATATCAAGAATATTTTCTTTGTAGTTAAGTTTTTCTTTTTCACGGTTGTACTTAGCTTCAGCCTGAGCAACAGCTTCTTCATCGGTAATTTCTTTGATGTAATTGTGTGTTGCGTAGTTGCCCTGATAATAGTAGCCGTCATCAGCAAGGCTTGAGATATACATATTGCCATTTTTGATGGATTCCTGCATATAAGACTGATCGTTAACCTTGTCATTTTCAGTCCAGCCTTTAGTACAAATCTGGTTAAACAATGTATCGTAGAATGCCGCAATCAAAAGGTTGTCGCCTGAGGTATCAACATCCGTAACAACTGTGAAAGTAAACATTTCATCAATCAAGTTTGAATTTGTTTTTGTATTGTTAACTTCATAAACTGAATTATCAATACCTTCCATGTACTGAGCAAAGTATGTCAGGTAAGCTTCGAACATAGTAGAAATGTTGATAGTAACAATTGACATACAAGAGTCGTCATCTGATTTACCATCATTATCGTGGTTGTATATACCATTTAACCCAATAACATCCGCAGAAATATTGTCACGTGCTTGCTCATTAACTTCGCTATCATAAGCATCATTGCGTTCTCGCCAACTCCCAAAGTTGTCGTGGAAGTTTTTACCATCAGTGTTGTAATCATTGCCTTCCTCTGTACCTACAGTACCGATACCGCCGTGGCTTCCATAATCACCGCGAGTACCATCATCTTCTCCTGCGCCAAGATTAGTAAGCATATCTGTAATCATGCGTCTTGCATATGCTAATGCAGCCTGTGTATATTCATCTCCGGTATCCAAAAGCCCTTCAAATGTTTGAAACATTGTTTCCCACAAACTTAATCCACAGATTACATCAGTTACGCCGCCATCAACAGTTAAGTTGTTGTATGAAGTGTCTCCGTTATCACCATCGTGTGTTTCTGCCAACAACATATAATCGCCATTCATAATGTCGGCGAATGTTATCATGTTATTTGGAGATGGAACATTTGTTCCACTTTCACGGTTTTCAAGTTTAACTCCATCTACAAACTGGTTAGTAAAAGAAAGAACATCAGTAAAATCAAAGTACTGAGTATCTAACATCCCAGTCAATTCTGACAGGGTACATTCTGTTGTATTGATATTAATCAAATCAGCAGACCCTACACCTGCTGTCTGGTTATAAGATGTCTTTTTAATATTATCAGCAGTATTCTGTGTAATATAACCAGTTGAAGCAAGAGAATCAATAAACGCATTACGCAAATCACTTGACGGCAGTCCATCAAGCCCTTCCTGCGGAATACCCGCATCTCTTGCGGCTTTTGCAAGCCTTGAATCAAGCACTACTCGGCCTCCGTTATCCGTAACAAGAAGCGGAGTATAATTATTCATAGCTGATGGTGTCATCATCAGGTTGTAAGTTAATGGTGTTGCTTCGCTGTTCCCGTAATAATCGTAAATCAATTTAGTCTGAGCAATCGCATCATCATATTCTGCAGAAAGCCTGCTCATATCACGTGACAATGCTATTTTCTGGTGCGAAAGCAGCATGCTTTTATATTCACAGTCAGACTTTCTGGCAGTGATTGTTAATAATCTTGCTTGTGATGCCGCTAATCCCATTGTCTTACGTGTTTCCTTTCGAGTTAGTAACAATTTCCTGATTATTCATGTAGTATGACGGCATTTTGGCGTTTAATCTTTAAAACATAATGATATGTTTGTAACAAATCTTTACACATAAAACAATGACATCACACCGACCAAAAAGCCTTTTAACTTTTCAACAGTTCGGACAATTCGACCGTATGTTGTGGTAAATTTTAATTTACCGCAACAAAAATGTTTCGGTAATCAAAGATTACCAAAACCTACTACTATGTTCCCTCAGAATGACATGAAACTTCCTACGTTATTCTGAGTCCCGAGCCGAAGGATCTTTTATGATATGCTCAGAATAACATATTTATTTTAACGTTTGCCCGTCAAGAGATAATTTGTATAAAAAAAATAACAGCCGCTTGCGCGGCTTTATCTCATTGTAAAAGGTTAGTGTGTAGGAGAAAATAAAGAAAAAGAAAATGGTTTTATATTCATGGTATACCCATGATAAATAAACATATAACATATCTTATTTATATACTTTACATATCTTAAAAATATATTACTATCAACTTCGTTTCAATCCTTAATATTAAATTGCAATGAGCATATATTTTAAGTAAAATATTGTTATTCAAAATGGGGGACTCAATGGAGATTAGAGCTAAGAATCTTGTTAAAATTTACGGTGACAGAAGCGTTGTTAATGATATATCTTTTAACATTAACAAAGGTGAAGTTGTATGCCTCCTCGGGCCTAACGGAGCCGGAAAAACAACTACTTTTTATATGGTTGTCGGGCTCGTAAAACCTAATAGCGGTCATATTATGCTTGATGATCAGGACATTTCAGCATGGCCAATGAATATCAGAGCCAAAGCCGGAATAGGATATCTACCACAGGAAGCTTCTATCTTCAGAAAACTTACCGTTGAAGATAATATCAAACTAGTTTTACAGATGAATGAAAAACTTACAGAAGACGAGAAAAAAAGAAAACTGGAAGAACTCTTAACGGAATTCGGGGTTCTAAGATTGCGAAACTATTCAGCTGTTTCTCTTTCCGGCGGAGAAAGACGACGTGTTGAAATTGCAAGAGCTCTTGCCGCAAGTCCTGATTTTATGCTTCTTGATGAACCATTCGCAGGTATCGATCCTATAGCGATAGGTGAAATTAAAGATAACATTAGAAAAATTTCTCAGGACAAAGGTCTGGGTGTTCTCATTACAGACCACAATCCGAAGGCGACTCTCTCAATCACTGACCGTGCTTATGTAATCTTCGACGGAAAAATTAAAATTCAGGGAAAAAGCGAAGATGTTGCTGTTGACCCTGTCGCTAAAGAATTTTATTTAGGAAAGGATTTTGCACTTTAATGAAACCTTTCAGAATAACCATATATGACAAATATATATTCACACAGGTATTTTTTGCAACATTTGTGGCTATTTTGCTTTTTACGGTTGTATGGATTGCACCTGAAATGCTTTTGAATACAATTAAAAGAACTCTTGAAGGGGTATATACGGCTAAAACAGCAGTTTTAATTCTTTTTTATGAATTGCCGAAAATTTTAGGAAAAGCTTTTCCTGTCGGGCTCCTGTTAGGAACGCTTTTTACTTTTGACAAATTAAGCAAAGACAGTGAACTTACAATCTTTAGAGCAGTCGGAATGTCTTTTTTCAGAATACTGGCTCCTGTTTTTGTCTTAAGCCTTATTGTTACGGCAATTTGTTTTGTAACTTACGACAAACTAATCCCGATGTCATGCCAGAAGCTTATGGACATAAGAGGAGCAAAACCTGTGACTCAATATATCTACACCCAGAAAGATGACGGCGGTCATCCGACCATGGCTGTCGTTGTATCAAGATTCTCAATGGGTGATATGTCAAACGTAATTGTGCTTGATTTTTCTAAAAAACAATATGATGATGTTCATCAGCTTTCAGGGATTTATGTTGCAGAGAAAGGAAAATGCTATGATGACCATTGGGATTTAAGAAACATCACCGAGTACAATGTCAATTCTGATGGAATATTCCAGAGCATCAAAAAGATCAGCCATATGAATATTTTAGATGATGGCAAATCCGCAAAAAATGCATTTACACTGATGTCATACAGCACAAAACGTGACAGAGATATTACAAATAATGATCTAAAGAATTACATTTCACTTCTCAAGCAGGAAGGATTGATGGAAGAATACCGATTTATGTTGAATAAATATCTCCAGAGATTTTTCCATCCGTTTGTGTGTGTATTGCTGGCTATAATGGGAACATTACTCGGGTTCAGCAAACCAAGAGAACAAAGATTAGTCGGGTTTACAATTGCAATAGGGTGCATATTCTTATATTATATAACTCTGCCGTTTTTTGACCTTCTGGCTGAAAAAGGAGTACTACCTCCTTTAATAACGGCATTGTTCCCGCCACTTGCTTTTTTCGCAGGAATTGTAGGTTTTTACAAATCAAAGGATTTATAGGGTTATGAAAAAATTTTTACTTATTTTACTTTTAATTATCTCCGGTAACATCTGCCTTGCGGCCGAACCTGTAAAAGTTGAATTTAATGACGGTATATATCATATTACTGTTACAGGTGACAAGATCAAAAAGAAAATAAAATTTCTTTCGAGCGAAAGCCTGATTACCAACAGCGAAGCACACAAGGCATC
Organism: Candidatus Gastranaerophilales bacterium; assembly: GCA_944324225.1. GTDB lineage: Bacteria > Cyanobacteriota > Vampirovibrionia > Gastranaerophilales > Gastranaerophilaceae > Scatenecus. The sequence continues at coordinate 44,517 of CALUVL010000015.1, read as the reverse complement.
TGATGCACTTTTAACAATTAATGCCGGCTTCTTTGACCCTGAAAATGGGAAATCAACTTCTTATATTGTTACCGACAATATCACCTCAGAAGATCCGCATTTTAACGAAAACCTGCTTAAAAACGGCGTATTAAGAAAAAATCTTGATAAAATTTTAAACAGAACCGAATTCAGAATTTTGGAATGCACAAATTCAAGAGATTTAAAATATGCGATTGTTCCACATAATACATCTGCAGATTTCAGTTGTATTGTAAAAACTTCAGCGCAGGGAGGTCCGCTTATTCTTCCGCAATTAAGGCTTGAGGAAGAATATTTTGTAGTCAAAAAAGACGGCGTTGTAGTTAGAGAATCTGCCGCAGTTCTACATAAAACCGCAAGAACAATTATAGGCCTTAAAGATGATGAATTACATATTCTAATAATAACAGATAAGCACCCGATGGATTTGTATGAAGTTCAAAAATATTGCAAAGATTTGGGACTCACAAGAGCAATGGCTTTTGACGGAGGAAGCTCTACTTCTTTTAACTACAAAGACGAAATTGAAGTAGTGTCAACGGAAGAAAATTCTACGGGCAGAAGTGTTAAATCGTTTATGCAAATTATGAAATAACCGATTCGTTTATAATTTTTACAGCATCTTCAAGCTTAATTCCGAGAATTTTTTCAGTTAGGTAATCGTCAGAAGTTTCATTAAGCTCTGTCAAATGCCTTATCATCATATCAGCTTCTTCTCTTGTAACTCCTTGTTTCATGTCATACTCAAATGCTGCGTATCTTATATCCTTAACTTTCGGACTAAATTGAAAACCAAGTGTATATTTATTAATTGAAGGGTCTTTGATATTGAACCAATCCTGACGATTTTTCATTCTAGTTTTTTCATTACACCTCAATCCTGATTCAATAAGCATTTTACGAAGTTTGATTATTGTATCAATATGCCTGTTATATTGTTCGGTATAAGCTTTTATTTCGTTATTTTCATGATCCAGCTTTATTGTGCCGAATTTATTATAAACTAACTCAAGAGCAAAATTTTTATCCAGTTCATAACTCACTAAATTATCAACAATTACATCATTAAATTCAGGATTTTTCTTTACAAACTCTATTGCCTCACCGGCCATTTTAATATTGTTATCAATCTTGTCATCTTTGGCAAATTTGCCGAGCGTAAATAATATTGAATTTTTAACTCTGTCAACACCTATAAATTTCAAAAAGTCTAAATATTTTTTAAATTCTTCAACCTGTTTATCCTTAGGTTTGCGTGCAATAAGATTATCACTGTTTGTAAAAAATGCAGCACGATACGGCGCACACTGATACTCTGAATTCGTAACAGGAGGGAATATAATATCTCTGACTTCTTTATCCAAGTTGTCCGTCTGTCTTGTATAATTAACATAATTATTTGCAAATCTTACTTTTGCATCTTTAAAGACCTCTGTGTATTCCGGATGCTGTCCGGCAAATTCAGAAATGCTGATAATGTACCTTTCAAAATTATCACGTTTAAGGTTGTGTGACAAAAAAGAAACATTCAATTCTTCAGGCGCAAGTCCGGAGATGAATTTGATATACTGTGGTATCAAATCATACTGATATTCATAAGAAAGACCTTCCACAGTACTTCTGAAATTCTGCCAGAATGCAACTTTATCCGCATCATTTTTACACTTTTTGTAAGTTGAAAAATCAAAAAGTTCGGCAACTTTTTCCATATTGACAGACGTACGTTTCAAACGTTCTGAACGCTCGCCTTCAACAGGCACTTTTTGAACAGAAAATGTTGCTGGAATCTGTTTTACTGGTTCTTTTCTGGCAAAAATTTCTTCTATAGTTTCTTTTACTTCTTCTACTGCAGGCTTTACAACTTCCGGCTCAACCTTTTTTCTGCCGATATTTCTAAAAACTCCGGCACGACCTGCGTATGCAACCGCAAGAATTGCTGCTGACACAATCCCTGCACCTTTTAAAAACTTTGTTGCTTTTTCGGAACGTTCTTCCTGTTGTTCCCAGAGCTCCCTGTTATTAACGACATTGGGAGTATCTCCGCCGAATGGCGATACTCCCTGTCGTTTTACATTAAAAATATTTATTTTTGATACATTCATGGTTAACCTTTTTAGCCGTTATTATAAAAATCCTGAATATTTTTTTTTGCTAAAAAGTTTATAAAATTTACATTATTTAACTATTTTTATTTAACAAAAAAGCTTGCATTGACATTTGCATAGATTTTTATAGCACCTGCCTGAAGCGGAATAGATTCACCATAGGCTGTACCTGCCTCTGCAGAGTCAGCGGCTTTGGCACTAAGCATCATGTTTCTGTAAGGAACTCTTGAAACAGCATTCGGGCTGCAGCTTCCGCTGATGGATTTTACTCCTGTGATTGAGGAACCGGCTGCTTTTACAATACTATCAGCCTGAGAGCGAGCTCGCTGCGTTGCAATTGATAAAAGATCATCACACTCTTTTTCGTATTTTGAAAGCGTAAAGCTTAAGTTGCTTACGTCAGTTGCGCCGAGGCTGATGGCTTTATCTATCATATCGCCGGCTTTGTCAATTGATTTTGTATGCACAATAACGGTATTAGAAACTTCATATTTATCGAGGTTTCTTTTATTGTTTGAAGAATATGTATAAACAGGATTTGCACTAAAGTTAGCAGTCTTTACATAATCTCCGTTTTCAGGATTAATCATTTCTTTCAAAGCAGAATAAACTTTTCCGGAAATTTCTTTATTTTCAGCAGTTGCTTTCTGCATTGATTTGCTGTCAGATGTCACAACAGAAATTGAAATCTCAGCCAGATCAGGTGTCAATTCTTTATTTGAAGATGCACTGATTGTAACATATCCTCTTTCCGGAGTTTCAGTAACTGTTACACCTGCATTTGCAGAACTAATTGTAATTCCTGCAACAACTGCGGCTGCGGCCGCTGCCACTAAAAATCTTTTCATAAATTCTCCTTTTTATTCTCATTTAACGCAGAGTCTGACTTTTTTTCAACATCAGACTTTTTAGTTTCGTCATACTTTTCACTTTTCAAAATCATTGAATTGATTCGTGAAGCCTGCGACTGTGTTTTTATCCTGTCCATCAAATCACGGATTTCGGATTCATTAAGCTGTGCAGCCTTTTTCATTTGCACAACAGATCTGCCGCTGCCTGAAAGATATATTATAAGTGCAACAATTGACCAGAGTAAAACACCCTGCAAAATATTTATCTCAGGCACGTTAAAATATGGTGAAAGAAGATTATTCCACAAACACATTCCAACAAGCCCCGGGAATACTACAAAGCCTGCCACAAGACAAACTGCAACAAATGCAATGAATATTAATCCCCTAAGACCTGATATTTGTATAATTTTAGCATTTTTTCTCATTTTATTTTTCCTCGATTCCGGAAGGTAAGGAATTCGTTTTTATCATTTCAAGAAATTCATCTTCTGTCAATATTATAACACCTAAATTCTTTGCTTTGTCGAATTTTGACCCCGGATTTTCGCCGGCTATTACAAATGAAGTGTTTTTAGATACTGATGAAGACGGTTTCCCGCCCATTGATTTTATGACAGCCTGTGCTTCATCTCTTGTCATATTTGTTAATGTTCCTGTCAAAACAACTGTTTTTCCTTTAAGAATATCGCTCACTCTTTCAACTTCCTGAACCGGATTAATCCCGAGAGCCTTAAATTCATCAAGATATTTCAAATTATTTTCGTTATTAAAATATTCTCTGACTTCAATCGCTATTTTCATACCTATATTTGGAATATCTCTTAGTACAAAGGAATCGGCATGATATAGATTATCAAGAGTTTTAAATTCATTTGCAATAATTTCTGCTGTTTCTTTCCCGACATGCTTTATATTCAAAGCCGTTAAAAACCGGCTCAAAGGTCTTGTTTTGCTTGCCTGAATTGACTGGTACATATTGTTTGCGGATTTTTCTTTAACATTATCCAATTTAAAGAAATCTTCTTTTTTAAGCTTGTACAAATCAATCGGATTTTTAACCATACCTTTATTAAAAAGCTGTTCTATTATACCGGGGCCTATTTTATCAATATCCATAGCGTCGCTTGATACCCAGAATTCAAGTTTAGCCTTCAAAAGCGCCGGACATTGAGGATTTGAGCAATATAGATTAACTTCATCCGGACGGGTTTCAAGTTTTGAGCCGCAAACAGGACAAATAGCAGGAACCTCGTATGGCGGAAGATTGTAATGTTCTTCGTTTGCTTCAACTCTTATAACTTTCGGGATAATCTCAGCAGCTTTTTTAATCACAACCCTGTCGCCTATTCTTGTATCAAGTCTTTTAATTTCATCAAAATTATGAAGGCTTGCCCTTGCAACTGTGCTTCCTGCAAGGTTAACCGCCTTCAAAATTGCAACCGGTGTGACGGCACCCGTTTTTCCGATATTAAGTTCAATATCAAGAAGATCTGTTGTCGCTTCTTCAGGCGGGAACTTAAAAGCTGTAGCCCATTTCGGAGCACGTGCAGTGTAGCCTAATTCATCCTGATATGAAAGTTTGTTGACCTTGATTACAACTCCATCGGTCGCATAATCAAGATCAAAACGTTTTGTTTCCCATTCTTTGCAGTATTCAATGGCTTCCGAAATATTATGACACAATTTTATGTTCGGATTGATTTTAAATCCGAGTTTTTTCAAATACATCATGCTGTCATAATGAGTAGAAGGCGGATTTTGAATATTTTCAAAACTTGAATTATAAACAAAAATAGACAAATCTCTTTTGGCGGTTATTGAACTGTCAAGCTGTCTGACAGAACCCGCTGCGGCATTTCTCGGGTTCGCAAAGGCCTTTTCACCGCGTGCAATATTTTCTTCATTCAACTTTTCAAATGAAGTTTTCGGCATATAGATTTCGCCTCTGACCTCGACGTTGACATCTTCGAAAAGTTTCAGAGGAATAGCTTTTACCGTTTTTAAATTAGGAGTTATGTTTTCACCCGTAACCCCGTCACCGCGGGTCACGCCTGTTGTGAAAATTCCGTTTTCATAAGTGAGAGCTATAGCCAGCCCGTCAATTTTTAATTCACAGACAAGCTCCACATTCCCGTTAAAATTTGCACAGACTTTTTCATACCAGACAGTCAAATCTTCGTAATTATAAGTATTATCAAGACTATAGAGTCTGTATTTGTGCTTGTAGGGCAGAAATTTTTCGCTTATTGAGCCGACTCTTTGTGTCGGACTGTCAGGAGTTTGAAGTTCCGGGTGTTCCTCTTCCAGTTTTTTGAGTTCTGCAAACATTTTGTCATACTCAAAATCGCTGATTGTCGGATTGTCCTCAACATAATATTCGTAATTATGTTTATTAATTTCATCTTTCAAAAAATTAATTCTGTCTATCATAGCTGTTATTGCTCCCCTAATAATAGCCTGTATTATTTACATAATCATCAACAATTCACGGATAACTTTTGTTGCAACGGCTGTCGAAACACCTGAGGCATCATAATCAGGTGCTAATTCCACAACATCAGCGCCGATAATATCAAAATCTTTTAAATATTTAAACCAGTCCAAAAGTTCATTAAACTGCAATCCGCCGGCTTCAGGCGTTCCGGTGCCGGACATTACGGAAGGATCAAGAACATCGAGGTCTACGGTAACAAAGATTTTTTTATCTTTCAATGCATCAAGATCGGTAAAGTTTTTAGCAAGTGTGTTATAAGTTTTCATAAACTCAAATTCTTCTTTCATGCCGGATCTTATGCCAATCTGACGGATATTTTTTGGACCCACAATCTTTGAACAGTGGCGGATGACGGCAGAATGCGACATTTCTTCGCCGATGTATTCTTCTCTCAAATCAGTATGAGCATCAAAATGAACAATTGCAAGATTGTTATAAAACTTTGACACGGCTTTGATTTCAGGTAAAGTCACCAGATGTTCTCCGCCTATTCCGAAAACCCGCTTTCCGTCACGATAAATATCAAAAACATTTTTTTCTATAACATCAAGGGATTTGTAAGTATTGCCGAGCGGGAACTCCAAATCTCCGGCATCGTGGAAATTTACCTTTTCCAGAGTTTTGTCAAAATACGGCGAATATTCTTCAAGCCCCCAGCTTGCAAGCCTTATCTGCTCCGGCGCAAATCTTGATCCGGGTCTATAAGATACGGTTCCGTCAAAAGGCAAACCCAGCATTATTATATCCGAACAATCGTAATCAGGGTTCTGCCCCATCCAATTTCTGTCTAAAAAAGGTCCGCTCAACATTTATACTTTCTCCTTTGCTCTTTTTTTATTTTACTACAAAAATATTCACAATCATCCAACAGACAAATTTGTAATTCTGAATCCTTAATAAGAGATTCTTCGCTTCACTCAGAATGACAGATAAAATGTCGGATTAGTAAATCCCGCCCTACTCAACTTAAAACCCCTCACCCTAGCATTCTCCAAGTCAAGGGATTATTGCGAAGTTTTTTAATATTTAAAATGAAACCTTTTCCCTCCGGACAAAGGATTGCTTTTTATAAAAATAACGTTAAAATACTTTTATGAGAAAAGTTTTTATTACTTTTTTAATACTCATGACAGGTCTGACGGTCAACGCCAAAAACATTGACTATGAACAGATTTATCGAAATTTAGAAGTTCCTACCCACAGGTATATCCATGATGTTGACCCGGGTGAATATTATGATACCCAGAGTTCCACATGGTCGCCTTACCCTCTTTTCAGGCTCTCAAGTCCGATTTACTTCAAGACAATATCTATAGAACCCGGATATTACGTACTTACTCCAAGAGAATACAAAGACCAATGGTATATTCTCTTCAAAGACAGCGGTAAAATCAGGTATATAATTCCTGTCTATGAAAGAGAAGTTGTTCCAGTTACATTCTATCAGGATCACATCCCGCAGAAAAAACTGACAATTTCGCAAAGCCTCCATATAAAAGCACTGGATACTATCGGAAGAATTTTCCCGAGTGCAAAAAGAAAACCGACCCCGCAGACTTATCTTGAGGCAACGGATCTTGACCACAACTACCTTTCCCTTGTAATTTACTGGGGCAATTACAGGTATTATACAATTTTCAGAACAATAGCACTATAAATTTCACAATTCCAGAATTTCCGCAATATTAACAAGCTTCTTTCAAAGATTACCCACCTGTGCAATTGTTATTCCGCAATTTATAAAGATAATCATTGAATGAACGAACTTATAAATAATATCAGCAATGAGAATTTCATTTTCGTTGAAAACTTAAAGGATTTAGAAAATATAAACGGGCTGTCTAAAAAGAAACTCTGTATCGCTAAAACCGATTTTAAAGATTTATACCTTGTAAAACGGCTGATTAAAAAATTCCCAAACCTTGAAATCTGGCTTACATCAAACGAAATATCCAGAAAAAATATTCTTCTTGCAAACGCCAACGGTGTTAAAAATGTTATTCCGTATCCTGTCGACCCGAAGCTTATTCAAAATTTCTTTAACAAACAAAAAGAGTCCAAAATGACAGCTCCGGAAATATCAAACTATTCTTCCTTAAAAGGCCTGAAAGTTATGATTGTAGACGACAACCAGATGAATATTGATCTTCTTGTCGAAACTCTGTCAGTATTAGATCTGAACATCACCACATTTATCAAACCTGTTGAGGCATCAAAAATAATTTCAAATGAAAAATTTGATTTATTTTTGCTGGACATTATGATGCCTGAAATGTCAGGTTTTGAACTTGCAAATATAATCAAACGTTCAAAAATAAATTCAGAAACTCCGATTGTTTTTATTTCTGCGCTTTCGGATGCAGAGAACAAAATTATGGGATACAATATAGGTTCAAGCGCCTACATTGAAAAACCATTTGATGTCGGAGTTGTTCGTTCACAGATTTATAACATGCTGAAAACAAAACGGCTTCAGGATGCACTCAATGACAAAAAAGAAACTTTTCTTGCCATGGTTACGCACGATTTAAAAACACCTATTTATGCAGAAATCTGTGCGCTGGAACTTTTAAACAAAAATCACGAAAAACTGAATGACCTGCAAAAAGAAATTATCACGGACATTCTCGGCGCCGCCAAATATATGAAAAATCTTGTTGAAAATATTACACAAAAATACAGGGCGGAAAATGAAAATCTTATTCTGCAAAAAGCAAAATGCTCGCTTAAAAATATAATCATAAACTGCATTGAAGACACAAAATATCTTTTCGAAGAAAAGAAAATGAAATATATTCTCAATTGCAGCTCCAAAGATCCTTATGCAATGCTGGATGAGCTTGAAATCAAGAGGGTAGTCCACAACTTAATCATAAACACAATTGAACACGGGATTACAAAATCAAAAGTCATAATGGATATAAAAGAAAGTGCACAAAATCTGATATTTTCAATAACAAACTTCGGAGTCGGACTCGAGATTAAAAATCCTGATGACATTTTCCTCAAATACGTAAGCTATGCAGACAAACACAAAAAACTTGCATCTGGACTTGGGCTTTATATTGCAAAAAAGATTATAGATGCACACAAAGGCTCAATAAAAGTTGAGAGTGAAGCAAACAAGTACGTAAGATTTATCTTCTCAATTCCTAAACAATAAAATCCAATGTATCTCTTGGGGATATTTCTACTCTATCAAAGGCTCTCTTCAAGTCAGCAAAATTTTTGACATAACTTTTTGGATCAAATATGTCGAACATTGTATTAATGTAATAAGTATCATTTTTTACACAGTAGATATAGTTAGAAATAGTATTTGCTTTTGAGTGTCCCTGAAAAATTGTAGGACTAAATCTTTTAACAACATCCTCTATCATTTCAAAAAGTTTTGAACTGTCTTTATCATACATTTGAATATTTTCCAGATTTTTCAGCCATTTAGCATCAAATCCCGGCGTGGTCGGAGATTTTGAACCTATCATAAGAACAGACTTAAACTTAAAATTTTCAGGCAATTTAGTAAAAGGTAAAAAATATTTAAAAAAATTAGTAAAATTTTCCTTTGTAGTTGCCAGATGAAACATCATTGCTTGATTTTGCTGTTTTACCAGATTTAAAGATGTACAGGTATTGATTGCAGAAGTTCCGAGCCAGTCATTGGAAAACTTTGTTTGTGCAAACCCCCATGGTTCGTCAACGCAGCAATCTGGACGAATCCTAGCCTGCCAGAGGTTGTAAAAATCCTTTGTTGGTAAAAAAAATATTCTGGAAGTAAATGCTATATTTCCTGCATTGTCCATAGTGAAATAAAGTCCATAAATAATTTTTTTGATACCTGTATGCTAATTTTGTTACAAATATTGAAAATTAAAAAAAAAAAGAGTAAATTTTATATAATGAATTTACAAATTTTATCACAATATCTGGAATATCTTGAAATAGAAAAGGGGCTTTCCATAAACACTCTAGAAGCCTACAGTCGTGATTTAAGTGAATTTTTAGACTTCTGCATTACAAAGGGCGCCGAAGAACTTTCATCAATAACCAGAACACATATAAACGGGTATATTCTGATGCTTCACGATAAAAAACTGACTCCGACAAGTGTGATGAGAAAAACAGCATCATTGAGAGGTTTTTTCAAGTGGCTCTGCGCAAACGAAATTTGCCGCACCAATCCGGCGCTTACGCTTGAACAACCCAAAGTTCCAAAAAAATTACCTAAAGTTATGACCGTTGAAGAAATAAACACTCTTCTTGCCGAAAACTTAAACAGGGTTGAAAAGGTAATCCTTGAACTGCTTTACGGATGCGGGCTGAGAGTGTCGGAGCTTGTAAATTTAAAAGTCAACGACATTGATTTGTCAGGCAAATACCTTCAATGCACAGGAAAAGGCTCTAAAGAAAGAATTGTTCCGGTAGGTTCAAAGGCACTGAAAGCATTAAAAAATTATGAAAAAGAACGTGACTTTATTCTTCAAAAGCACGGGATAACTTCCAAAAATCTTCTTTTTACGGAAGACGGCAAACCTGTCACCCGTCAGGAGGTTTATACATTTATCCACAAACTCGGAGAAAAAATCCATAAATCAATATCTCCTCATACACTAAGGCACACATTTGCAACCCACCTGCTTGAAAACGGGGCGGATTTAAGGGTAGTGCAGGAGCTTCTCGGGCACAGCGACGTTTCGACGACACAGCTTTATACACATATTAGCAAAAAACGGCTTAAAGAAGTTTACTTTGCAATCAACGGCTGACCATGCTAGGATTTAGCTATGCTAGACGTATTTGTAACAGGTTCTGAAAACAGCTACGGAAAAGCACTTGTAACAGCCGGAATTGCTGCCACAATGCAGAGTCTTGGCTATTCAACAGGTGTTTACAAGCCGATTCATGCCGGAAGCTTCCAGAGAAACGGACAACTTGCCGTGCCGGATCTGTTATATGTAAAACACGTGGATAACAATGTTAAAACCTATTACAGTTATCTTTTCAGAAACAAAGATCTCCCGATGGTTGCAGCCGCAAAAGAGGGCGTAACAATAAGTTTTGACAAAATTTTTGAAGACTACACAAGTGTCAGAGAAAAATTTGACTGTTTTTTTGTATGCGGAACCGACGGTATCGCAACACCTATTAACGGAAACCTTCTGGAAATAGACCTTGCAAGACTTCTAAACCTTCCGCTTTTATTTGTTATATCGCCTTTTATCTCAAACCTTAACGATATATTGATTATGATTAACCACGCCTCCGTCAGAAGTGTAAAGATAAGCGGAGTAATACTTTTTGACTGTCCGTACAGAACAAATGACGAAAATATCAAAAATTTACCCAAACTTATTGAACGCTACACGGACACAAGGGTTGTTGGAGCATTTCCGCAGATTAAGAGTCTTGCAAACCTAAATCCGAATGATTTAATTTGCTATGTACTTTCGGGCGTAAACCTTGAAAATCTTTTCAATGCCAAAATTGCAAAGCTCAGTGCATAAAACATTATATTCTGCTCCCGCTTAACAAGCCGGATAAGTCTTCTTCATTTCTCTGCCAACATGCATATCATCACAAGTTTGTAAACTTAATATAAAAATATTGTCTTTAACGGATGTTTTATTTATAATTTCAGCAGGATAGATTGTGAGGTGATTAGGATATGAACATAGAACACATTAAAAAGACCGACCCTGTCGTGGCGGAACAAATTGAAAAAGAACTTGAAAGACAGCAAAACACTATTGAGCTTATTGCAAGCGAAAACTGCACATCATTAGCAGTTATGGAAGCCTCGGGAAGTGTTCTGACAAACAAATACGCAGAAGGCAAACCTCACAAAAGATTTTACAACGGCTGCGAACATATTGATATCATAGAAGAAATCGCTCAAAAAAGAGCTTGCGAACTTTTCGGAATGGATCATGCAAATGTCCAACCACACAGCGGCGCACAGGCAAATATGGCCGTATTTATGTATGCCCTAAAACCAGGCGACCATGTTCTCGGTATGGATTTATCAAACGGCGGACACCTCTCGCACGGTTCTCCGGTAAATTTCTCAGGACTTTATTTCAACGTAAAAAGTTACGGAGTTGATGAAAACGGCAATATAGATTATGAAAATGTGCGTGAAATAGCTCTGGAACATAAACCGAAACTTATTATCTGCGGAGCATCAAATTATTCAAAAATCATTGACTTTAAGAAATTCCGTGAAATCGCAGACGAAGTCGGAGCGTATCTTCTGGCTGATATTGCGCATATCGCAGGGCTTGTTGTTGCGGGTCTTCACCCCTCTCCTGCACCATATGCGGATTTTGTAACAACAACAACCCACAAATCCTTAAGAGGCCCGAGAGGCGGAATTACAATGTGCAAAGCTGAACACGCTCAAGGAATTGATAAAGCGATTTTCCCCGGAATGCAGGGAGGGCCATTAGAGCATATTATCGCAGCCAAAGCCGTTGCACTTCTTGAAGCTTCAAAACCCGAGTTCAAAGAATATGCCGCACAGATTATCAAAAACGCAAAAGCACTTGCACAGGGGCTTATGGATGAAGGGATGGACATTGTCGGCGGCATGACCGAAAACCATCTTATGACTCTGGATTTAAGAAAGACTGGCAAAACCGGCAAAGATATGGCAAATGTACTTGAGCGAGTCGGAATTACGGCTAACAAAAACACCGTTCCGAATGACCCGCAAAGCCCGTTTGTAACAAGCGGAATCCGCCTCGGTACACCTGCCGTTACAACAAGAGGCTTTAAAGAAGATGATATGGTTGAAGTTGCAAAAATTATTGCATCTGCAATATTTTCATCAGATAATGAAATTGGATTGAACAACTTAAGAGAACGCTCGCTTAAGTTATGTAAAAAATATCCGCTGTACAGCGAATAGGGATATTAAATAAAATGCTTATCAAACTCACAAATGCACACATAATCGGAACCGTAATAGCCTACATTTTCGGGGTATTTCTGGTGCCTCTTGTTATTGCATTTTCGAAAAAAGAAGGTCTGGTTGACCTGCCTAACGAAAGGAAAATCCATAAAATTCCTGTTTCAAGACTTGGCGGAGTCGCAATCTGGACGAGCACAATGCTGACTTTTTTATGTCTTGTATTTATGAGTTATTATCCTTACGGAAGTTTGCTGTCAGGAATTTTGCTCGGAAGTTCGCTGATGTTTCTTCTGGGGCTTGTTGATGATGTTTATAATCTGAATGCAAAGTTCAAATTATTCATTCAGCTTTCAATCGCAACAATAGTTTATCTTCTGGGCGTGAAAATTCACTCTATACCGTTTTTCGGCGGGGTGGATCTGGGATTTTGGTCATATCCTATTACCTTGCTCTGGATTGTCGGAATTTCAAATGCGGTCAACTTTATCGACGGGGTTGACGGGCTTGCGGGTTCTGTTATTACAGTCAATTCAATCACACTTGCAATAATTGCAATTTCAATGACACCTTCAAACCCGATTGTCGCACTTATCGGATTTATTCTCGCCGGTTCAATGCTGGCGTTCTTGACCTACAACTTTAACCCTGCAAAAATCTTTATGGGGGACAGCGGAGCGTTATTTTCCGGATTTTTGCTTGCAACAATTTCAATAGTCGGGGTTATGAAGGCCGCAACATTAACATTACTTCTTCCGTTTGTAGTGCTTGCAGTACCGATTATGGATATTGTTTTCAGCAGTACAAGAAGAATTTGCAAGGGAAAATCTCCGTTTGTGGCTGATGCCGAGCACATTCATCACAAACTTCTCCATGCAGGATTTTCCCAGAAAAAAACCGTTCTTATATTAACATCAGTGGCAATTATAGCAGGTGCAATAGCCTCTCTTATTATGGGTGAAAACACCATAAAGCATTATGCTGTCTGCATTTTAGTAATTATTTTTGTAATGTTGTTACTTAATTTCATAAAAGTATTGACAAAAAAATAATTATGTGTTATCATCCCAAATGGATTTAATTACTCAGTTTTAGTCGAATGTTTTTAGTGGCATTTGCTTGAAATATTTAAGTGTAAATCTGCAATATGTTTTATAAGTCGGGATGAAAAATTTCCGGTTAGTAAGATATAGTAATTACGTGGTGTTAGTTAAGTAAGGGTTTATTAACTATGGATGTAAGTGCAGTAAAGAGTTATGAAAAAAGAAATCCGTTGCAAACGGTTATCAATTCAACATTGATAGGTGCAGCTGTAGGTTATGGCGCAAAATACGCTATACCGGTTCAGGAAAGAGAAAAAAAGAATATTGCGTACAGGGCTATTGCAAATTCAGCAAGAAAAAATGAAAACGAAAAGAAAGTTAATGCGCTGAAAATTCTAAAATCAAGAACTCCGGCTCAAGATGCTTTTATCAAACTGGTAGATGAAAGAGATCAGTTCAAGTATCCTACATTGAAAAATATTGCAGAAAGACTGGGCGGAAATGACTCACCTCTGGGAAAACAGGTTCTTGAAATTATCGGGCGCCCTGAAAACAAAGAAATGAAACTTGACCAACTAAAAGAAATTCTGGCTCAAGAATCCGCTGATGTAAAACTTTTCAAAGAAAAAGCAGGCGATAAAGAAGCTTTTAAATCTTTGACTCTGGACGACATCACAGCAAAACTCGGCGGTGAAGATGCTCCGCTTGCTAAAAAAGTTCTATCAATATTTAAACAAAATGATAACAAAAATCTGGACTTTGACAGTGTTGCGTTCACGTTGGGCAAAAATTCACCGGAAGTTGCCGAACTGAACAGAGTTTCCAGATTTAAAAACTGCTTTGTATCAGAAAACATCCAAAATATCGTAAAAAAACTCGGCGGTGAAGCTTCTGATGCAGGTAAAGAATTCAGACAAATTATAAAAGAAGTTGACCAAAATGCTTCTAAAACGTCAAGAGCAATCCTTCGAGGCGTACATAAACACCTGAAAGACATCCGTTATACAGCTCCTCTTCTTTTGACAGGTGCTGCGGCAGGGTTTGCAGGAGCATTTATAAAAAATTATTTATCACACAAAACCGAAGCATAATATAAATAGCAAATGTTGAGTAATAGTCAAAAATAAAAGCAGGGCGATCCACCAAACGTCCTGTTTTGGCTATTCGGAATTTTTGAAATTACTTAAACATTTTTGAACGTTCAGCTTTAATTGTTTCAATTTTTTCCCTATAATCCGATGCAATCAAATCACCGACAGATTTATAAAGTTTAAGTATTGAATGTTCAATATTATTACTATTCATAGTCACCATATCCACGGCCATTTCGGTATTGGACATAGCAAGGCGGGTCATATCGCGAAAACCGCTTGAGGCCAAATCCATAGCAAGAGGATTCTCGCTTGCAGCTGCAAAAAGCGCCTGAGAAATAACCATTGGCATGTGAGATATCATTGCGACTGCTTCGTCATGAAGAGCTGGTTTTGTTATTATTGCTTTTGCGCCGAGAGCCTGAATTAATTCAAGCAGTTTTGTTATATCTTTGGTGCCAAAGTGAGGTGTAATTGCCCATCTGGCACCATTAAACAATTCAGGAAACGAATTTTCAAAACCTTGATGTTCTGTCCCGGCCATTGGGTGAGAGGGAATAAAATTGTACGGTCTTTGTTTTTGGCAGACAAATTCTTTCAGACTGCAGACATCGGTGACAAGAGTATCAGGTTTTACAAAATATTCTAATTCATCAAGCACAGCAAGTGTTTTGTTCATTGCAGAACAAACAAAAACAACCTCGCAATTACGAAGTACATCATATTCCCTATAGATATTTTCACCTTTTTGGGATTTTGACACAACGACAACTTCATATCCGGCTTCTGACAGGCCTTTAAAGATTGATCCTCCGATAAGCCCGAGTCCGACAACTCCTATTTTCATAATTATAAACACCTCTTAAGTTTGACAGCAAGTCTGCCAACGGGAAACAAATCTTTATGGTGAAACTGTTTTCTACCCTCAACATAATCTGATACAACCTGACCTTTTCCGATAAGTTTGTATTTGTATATAGTCAAACCTTCAAGGCCTACCGGGCCTCTTGCGTGGGTTTTGTTTGTGGAAATTCCGACTTCTGCGCCGAAACCGTAACGGAACCCATCAGCAAATCTTGTTGATACGTTAAAATAAACACCTGCTGAATCTACTCTGTTCATAAATTCTTCGGCATTTTCAACGTTTTTTGTAATAATACAGTCTGTATGGCCCGAACCGTATGTGTTTATATGTTCAATAGCCTCATCGAGGGTTTTAACTGTTTTAAATGCAAGAATTTTGTCGCCATATTCGTGCGCCCAGCTTTCAGGGTTGTCGATAAGTTTTATTTCGTCAAGCTGTAATGCGGCAAGAAGCTCATCTTTGTGCGGAAAGTTTTCGTGAATCAAGAGAGTTTCCACACTATTACAGGCACTAGGATATTGTGTTTTGGCATCAATTATTATTTTTTCAGCCGTCATCAAGTCTGCACTTTCGTCGACAAATATATGACAAATTCCATCAGCATGTCCCAGAACAGGGATTTTAGTATTTTCTTTAATAAATTTCACAAGGCTGTTGCCACCGCGCGGGATAATAAGATTTATATATTTGTCACAGTTAAGCATTTTGCCGACATCTTCACGTGTGAAGACCTGCTGGATAACATTTTCAGGAAAACCTTCAATATTTGCCAGTGCGGCATTAATAACCTCCAAAATCTTTTTATTTGTATTTGTTGTTTCTTTTCCGCCTTTCAAAATTACAGAATTTGAGGATTTGATTGCAAGCGATGAAATCTGCGAAATTACATCCGGCCTTGCCTCAAAAATTATTCCTAACACCCCGATAGGACAGGAAACTTTATACAAAGTCAAATCTTCATCAAGTTCTCTGACAAGAAGTTTTTTATTAACCGGATCCGGAAGGTTTGCGATTTCTCTAATGCCTGCTATCATATCACGCATTTTGTTCTCATCCAGCTTAAGGCGGTTAAACGTGGACTTTGAAAGCTCTCCGGATTCAACAAGCGGCTCTGCAAGTTCTGAATCCATTTTATTTGCCGCAAAAATTTCTTCTTTGGCATTTTCAATAGCATCTGCCATTGAATTAAGCGCTTTGTTTTTAATTTCCTCACTCAACGATGCAATCATAAGTGAAGCCAATTTAGCATTTTTAGCAATTTCAACAAAATCCATTTATAACTCCTTACAAAATCGTAATATTGTCACGTGTAATTATGGCATCGTAATTCTTAAAGCCCAGCACTTTTATTATGTCATCAGAATGACAACCAATGACTTTGCGGCAGGAATCCGAATCATAATTAACCATTCCTCTGGCGAATTCATGGTCATTTTCGTCAATTATTGATATAACATCCCCTTTTTTAAATTCATGTATAACATCAATAACACCTATTGGCAAAAGGCTTTTTTCTTTTTCTACAAGCGCCTTTTTGGCGCCGTGGTTGACTTTTATTTTGCCGATAATATTTGTTGCATAACCTATCCAGCGTTTTTTGTCAGAAAGCCCTTCATTTTGCGGCAAAAACATTGTTCCGAGTTCTTCGCCGGCAAAGACTTTTTTGATTACGTAAGGAATTTTGCCGTTTGCAATGAGAACTCTTCCGCCGAACCTAGTTACCATTCTTGCGGCCATAAGCTTTGTTCTCATTCCGCCGCGGCCGCCGTCAGAAGCGTCTGTTCCGAGTTCTAAAATTTCGTCTGTCACTTCTTTGACAACAGGAATAATTTTTGCGTCAGGGTTTTCTTTCGGGTTTTTGTCGTACAAACCGTCCACATCAGAAAGTATCAAAAGTAAATCAGCATCAAGTTCGCTTGCCACAAGCGCAGACAATTTGTCGTTATCAGAAAAACAAACCTGCATGTGTTCGTATCTTGGATCAACTTCAATGCTTGAAACAGTGTCATTCTGGTTGATTACAGGAATTACGCCGAGTTCAAGAAGTTTATTCAAGGTTGTTCTGAGGCTCAAATATCTTGTTCTGATTCCGAAATCATCTTCGGTCAAAAGGATTTGCGCAGCCACAAGCCCGTAAGTGTCAAATCCGCCTTCGTAAATTGACATCAATTTTCCCTGCCCGATGGCAGCACAGGCCTGTTTCAGGGCAGTTCCGGTCGTTCCTTCAAGTCCGAGTCTTTTCCGTCCCAATCCGACAGCACCGGAAGTTATCAGGATTACCTCTTTTCCTGATTTAACCAGAGAGGCCATGTCCTCAATAAAAGAGAATACCCTTGGCAAAGAAACATAACCTTCGTCATTTCTTAAAATATTTGTGCCTAATTTTACGACAATACGTTTGGCATTTATAAATTCTTTTCTATCCATATCCGGATTATAACATAGAAAAAGATTTTATTTGAGGAATTCAACTTTAATAATTCTTAATAATCGTTTTTCATCAGCGCAAATTACTATTTTTTTATGTTTTAGTTTAAATATGACATTAAAAATAGAAACAACCAAAATCCCGAATACAAATTCGTGCCGTGTTTCATCATATGATGAAATCAATTTGAACGGTGAAATCAAACGGAAAAACCTGAGAAGTTTTGTTGTACCGGCGGATAAAACCGACGAATTTGTAAATAAATATAAAAAGACTGAAAAAGTATCATTTGTGTCTATGGCGATAACCGGTTTGGCCGGATTGTTAGGAGCCGGCGCACTTATGCTGCAAATAGCAAAAAGGAATCCAAAGAGCATTCTGGCTAATGATATTGATTTACCTGCCTATGCCGCAGTTGCAGGTGCCATAATCGGCGGCGCAATTCCATATCAAATTACACAGCACAAAGAAAAACAGATTTTACAAGATTGCAATGCGATTGAAATTAAAGCTAAAAAATAGTTCCAGAACAAATAATCACAAAAGATTTTTAACAGCAGAGCTCCCATTTTAAATATCCGGCAGCCTATAAATCAGTTTCAATAATTTGTAAAGATTAATTTAAAATTACCTAAACGCTTGTTTTTATGCTATGATATGGATATAAAGATATCAGACACTGGAGGATAAGAGATTGAGTAACCAGCAGAGCATGTTTAGTGACGGGAAAATAATTCCTGTTAATATAAGAGAAGAGATGAAACGTTCTTATATTGATTATGCAATGAGTGTAATCGTAGGACGTGCGCTTCCTGATGTTCGTGACGGGCTGAAACCTGTTCACAGACGCATTTTATACGCAATGAACGAGCTTGGAATGACGCCGGATAAACCGTTTAAGAAATGTGCACGTATTGTTGGTGAAGTTCTCGGTAAATACCACCCTCACGGCGACAGTGCGGTTTATGAAGCACTGGTACGTATGGCTCAGGACTTTTCAACAAGATACCTGACGGTCGACGGACACGGAAACTTCGGTTCTGTTGACGGCGACGGTGCCGCTGCTATGAGGTACACAGAAGCCCGTATGCACAAAATTACGCAATCAATGCTTGCCGATATTGACTGCGAAACAGTTGAATTTGAGCCTAACTTTGATGGTTCTTTGCAGGAGCCTTCAGTTCTGCCGGTAAGACTTCCGATGCTTCTGTTGAACGGTTGTTCAGGTATTGCGGTCGGTATGGCAACAAATATTCCGCCGCACAATGTCTGCGAAATTGTTGACGGCACAATTGCTCTTATCAACAATCCTGATATTACAGTCGCAGAACTTATGGAATACATCAAAGGCCCTGACTTCCCGACTGCGGCAACAATTATCGGCCTTAATGATATCAAACAGGCTTACGAAACAGGCAGAGGTTCTATCAAAATGTCTGCCGTTGCAACTATTGAAGAAATTGCCGGCGGAGGAGGCCGTCAGGCTCGGACCGCAATTGTTGTTACTGAAATTCCTTATCAGGTTAACAAGTCTATGCTTATTGAAAAAATCGCTGAACTTGTTAAAGATCAAAGAATAAATGGTATCTCAGATATCCGCGACGAATCAGACCGTGAAGGTATGAGAATTGTTATTGAACTTAAACGTGATGCAAAACCTGACGTCGTTAAAAATAACCTTTTCAAATACACCCAGCTTGCAACAACTTTCGGTGTAAATATGCTTGCTCTCTGCGGTAAACAGCCGAGATTAATGAACTTAAAACAGGTTCTAAATGAATTCGTTGAACACAGGGTTGAAATCGTCACAAGAAGAACTATCTTCTTCCTCAAAAAAGCAAAAGTCAGAGCACATATTTTGGCAGGTTTGATTATAGCGCTGGGTTCTATTGATGAAGTTATCGAGCTTATCAAAAATTCAAAGACAACCGACGATGCAAGAAACGGTTTAATGAGCAGATTCGGGCTTGACGCTGATCAGGCAAATGCAATCCTTGAAATGCAATTAAGAAGATTGACAGGATTGGAACAGGATAAAGTTAAAGCCGAATATGACGAATTAGTTAAGAAAATTGCTGAATACGAAGATATACTTGCAAGCCGTCAAAAAATTCTTGACATCATTAAAGAAGAACTTCTTGAAGACAAAGAAAAATATGGCGATGATAGAAAAACCCAGATACTTCCGGAACAGGGTGAAGTAACTATTGAAGATTTAACTCCGAACACTCCGATGGCTGTATTTATTACTCATCAGGGATATTTGAAACGGATTTCTCTTGATACATTTGAACGCCAGAACCGTGCAACAAGAGGCAAATCTGGTATAAAAACAAAAGAAGATGATGATATTCAACACTTCTTCACGGCAATGATGCATGATAAAGTTCTGTTCTTCTCATCTAAAGGAACTGTTTACAGTCTGAATGTTTACGACTTCCCGGAAGGCGGACGTCAGGCAAAAGGTTTGCCTATCGTGAACGTTCTTCCTATAGAACAAAATGAAACAATTACTGCAGTTGTTCCGGTCAGCACATTCTCACATGATTTGAACCTGATTATGCTGACACGCAAAGGCTACATCAAACGTATAGAACTTGACAACTTCTCTAATATCCGCCGCAACGGTATTATTGCAATCGGGCTTGAAGAAGGTGATGAACTCTGCTGGGTTAAACTTGCAACTGCACACGATGAAATAATTATCGGAACATCCTGCGGTATGGCAATCAGGTTCCCGATTGAAGACTTGAGACCTTTAGGTAGAAGCGCAAGAGGTGTAACTTCAATGAAACTCCGCTCAGGGGATACGATTGTCGGATGTGATATTGTTCCGAGAAATTATGATGCGGATCTTCTTGTTGTGACTTCAGACGGTTTCGGAAAAAGAACCAAGCTTTCTGAATTCAGAAGCCAGAACAGAGGCGGTTTAGGATTGATTGCAACCAAGTTCAAATCACCGAAATCAAGGCTTGTCGCTCTTACAATCGTTAAAGAATCTGATGATATTATGATGGTTACGGCAAACGGAGTTGTAACACGTATAAATGCAGGTTCAATAAGCTGTCAGGGTAGACCCGCAACCGGTGTCCGCGCTCAAAACCTCACCGAAAATGATGCCGTCGTTTCTGTTAATAAAATTCTAAATCCGGATGAAGATGATACCATTGTTTCCGGCGAACAATCCAAACCGGCAAATGATATAAATGTAGCCCAGACAAAGCTTATTGGCGGAGATGATACGCAAGAGTAAAAAGCAAAATTCATTCAAACGTCCGGCTTTGATACAAAAGCCGGACGTTTGATATTCTCTATAAAAATTTTATTTTTTAAACCATACATTATAAGTGCTGTTTTTTACACCATAGGCATCACTCATTTTTGTACTTTCAGGATTAACTTTTCCATTTAACTTACGGATAGTTTCCATTCCGGTCCAGTCACTTTCAATAATTTCATCATAACTTCCGTCGTTATCAATATCTCTGTATTCTTTTGTATTCTGAGATTTTGAATCAACATTAGTGAATTTGATAGAAACAGCTTCTGAAAGATCATATTTCCCATCCTTGTTTCTGTCAACAAACACAGAAGTTCTCAACACTTGACCATGCTTATTATAAGCTGTTTCGATTTTCTTGCCGTTTTCTTCTACAGTTTCTGTCTTTGCAACTGAATAATCATTACTCATAGTATTCTGCAATTTCACTTTCAATGCATTCAACCTTAATGGTTCCATCTTAATCCCCTTTCTCATATCCTTTAATAGATTGTATGTTTATATAAACAAAATTTGATAAAATAAATTTACTTTATTTTTATACAAATTTACATTTCTTTACAATCACAATATTCGACAACAAAAAAATTATTTTCGGTATTTATGACAGTATATGAAAATTTCTTCAAATTACTATCAAAAAAATATCTTGTTAACTCGCCCGGAAACTAACGTTGTCCGGCGAATTTCCGCACCGTCACACCTTTTAGACACGCAAGCAGCCGGCAAAACACCTGCTTCGCCGGCATTTACAGGCAATCCACTAAAACCCTTGAACGATTATGTTAAATTTCTAAAGGTAAAATCATACGTTTCAGCAGTAACCAAAGAACTCGACAGACTTCCCGAAAATCAGATGCCGATTTTTAGAAATCTGAGTATGGAATACATGGAGGGCTTGCAATACGGAATTAAAGTTTTCAAAGGGTTGTCAATGAAAGATATTCAGTATTTGAGTGAAAATCTGCATGTAATTGCGGTAAAAAGAGGCTGCAAAAATATGTGCGGATATTGTTATGCTGATGCAAAACCGTCTAAAAGAGAAATGTCGTGGGAAGATTTTAAACTGATTACAGACGGATTCAAAACTCTTCGCAAAAGGCTGGGAAACCTTCCGCTTTTCGGAGAAAACATGACTAAAGATGAAGATACACTTATTTACAGATCAACAGAACTTTTTTACGACGCAGACTGCATGGACATTGCAGTCAAAGATAAAAAAGGCAGGCTTCACGATTTTATCGACCTTACGAATGAATTGCACGGGTCACTCGGACGAAAGACTGTTTTTGACACCTCCGGCTGGAATCCTGACAACAAAAAGCTTCAGGAAAGAGCAGAAAAATATGCGCAATATTTTGCAAAACCCGAAAATATGGACAAACTTAATGCTTTTAATCTCTCTTTTAACTGTTTCAATGCCTCATACGTTGCAGGTGTAAAAGCACTTAAAGCAGGCAACAAGGATGTATATTTAAGATTAAAGGACAAGTTTACGGACAGAATCGCAAATGCCATATTCACCTTCACTCCTCTTTTGAAGAATGAAAAATTTAATATACTGATAAGAAGCTTCGGATTGACTGCTCGTAATGCAGACGGATTTGACATTGCGGCAATGTTTAATCTTATAGAGAATGTCACAAAAAAACTTGAAAAATTATACCAAAATGACCTCAACGGCAGCCAAAAATATATAAAATCAGCAGATGACATAAAATTTTATCTTACTCTTGCTTCAGAAAAAATGGACAAAATTGATACCGCACTAAATTCCTCCGGCAGAATGAAGCAGTTTATGAAAGATTTCAACATAAAAGCCCCGATGCAGGAGCATGACAACACGACTCCTATACTTGCAGAGGATCTCCAAACTTACGGACGTTATCACCGCTATATCGGAATGAAACTTATTGATACGGACGGCCGTGTTTATCATATGGATTATGCAAGATTTTTCCCGACAGAAATACAGCTGAATATAAAAGATAAATCCGCAACCCCAAAACTTGCAAATCTTAGAAAGCAGTTTGCCATAAATAAAGATCTAATTAACCGCAAAGAATATATTACTATGAAAAATCGGGAACAATAAATCCTTACTTAACCCAGAACTCATTCATAGTCAGAACCTTCTGCGGATTATCCCTTGAAAATATCTGCATCACGTAAGCACCTGATTGGTTTATCACAATATAATCATCATAATAATATACCTGTTCGTCTTTTAATCTTATATCTTTGCCATAATACACCTTATAGCCAAGCCGTTCATAATCGTTATCTTTTTTGACAATCTGCATGTACATATATCTGGAGTGAATTTTTTTAGGCATTACAACAAGATAATAAATTCTTGTACCTCTTTCAAAAACTTGCTCATACCCCATTACGGTATCTTCAGTTATCGGGTATTTGTTGAATAAAATTCCGGGCTTCTCCGAATCACAGGCGGAAGTAAAAAACATTATAAAAAATATGCTGAGTAATAACAAAATCCTTTTCATAAAATTTTTTCTATATATCTGGTTTTAATTTTCAATATTTTTATTTTTGAAGATTATTAATCCTGTCTTCAACAACTTTAACCATATTGGCATCCTTATTATATTTCAGGAACAAATTGTAGTTTTTAACAGCTTCATCCTTATTTTCTTCACCCTCAAAGGCAATTGCAAGAGCATAATAAGCATAAGCATATTCAGGATCAAAAGAAATAACCTTTTCAAAACATTCTTTACTTTTTAAAATATTGTTGTCATTTGCATAGACCAAACCGAGATTAAACCATCCGTCAGCATAATCAGGATTTACAACAATTGATTTTTTGTAATAATCAAGAGCTTTGCCGTTATCATCTTTAAGTTTATAAATATTACCGAGCTTCAAAAGAGTAACTTCATCATTAGGATTTATTTTCAACGCATCCTTGTAGTTATCAATTGCAGCATCATAATCATCTTTTTTGTAATTTGCGTCTCCTTTAGCAATTAAATCTTTACTGCGGTCAATATTAGCAATTGTAACAACATTTTCTTCAGAATTCTCTACACTCAAAGATGGCAATTTACCGTCAGCATCCGGAGCGGCAGCAGGAGAAGTTGTCACAGGCGTTGTAACAGTTTGAATTTCTGCCGGTTTAACAGGAGTAGTTGTTGCAGACACAGTTGCAGCTGTTGCATTCATTTCCGCAATAAACTCCGCATATTCATCACTGTATAAAGTTTGTCCGGGAGATAATTCTATTGCTTTCTCATATAATGCACCTACTTTATCGTTTGCCCCGCTTACACGATAACATTTTGCAAGCCCGTAATATGCAAGACCGTCTTTTGTACCTCTTGCAATTGCCTGCTCAAATTCCTCTGAAGCTTTTGTGTAATTATTCAAATCCAAATCAACTTTACCCTGTGCAACATAAGCATCTGTTAAATTCGATTCAACAATAGGATTTTCTTTTTGTGCAGTGATTTCTTTGTACAGCTCAATAGCATCTTCGTATCTGTCTAGAGCATGTAAAGCTATGGCCTTATTAACTTTTATATCATAATTTTCAGGTTCTGCGCCCAACACCTCATCGTAATATTTCAAAGCTGCAGTGTAATCCTTTTTCATATGATAACAATTGGCAAGTTCTTTTTTAATCCCAATATCTTTACTATCAATAGAAAGAGCTTTTTCATAATTTGCAATTGTATTGTCATAGTCGTTAAGCCTTTTATAAACAATCCCCAGATTTTTGTATACTCTGACATCTTCCGGATAATGCTCGGCATATATCTTATACTGTGCAATAGCCTCTCCGTTTTTATCCATATCTGCTAGGAGGTTTGCATAGTCAAATCTAATTGAATGCAGATTCGGTGCCTGTTTAAATACGATTTCATACTGTCTTAAAGCATCCTCATTTTTGCCGAGTTCCTGATAAGAAAGCGCAAGACTCATATGAGAAGTCAGACTATCCGGATCTTGCTCAATTGCTTTTTCCAAAAATTCCACGGCTTTTCCGTAATTTTCTGTTTGAAACAGTGCTAAACCGTAATTTGAATAAAATTTAAACTTAGCAGGATCTGCATCATATAATTTGGAGTATTCTACAACAGCTTTGTCGGGTTTATTGGCCGCAAGATAGGCATTAGCAAGACTTTCTCTTGCTTCTTTGTGATTTGAATACGTTTCCAAAAATTTTGTATAATTTTCAATTGCAGCATTGTAATCATTCATCTGATATTCAACATTTGCAATATTCAGATAGTTATATTTGTACTGCGGAAAAAGTTTAAGAGCCTGATTGTAAGCTTCCAACGCCTGAATATATTTTGATTGGTTTTCGTAAATATTACCGATACTGATATAAACAAAAGCATCATCAGGGCGAAGTTTGACAACAGTATTATAAGCTTCAATCGCTTCATCATACCTGTCGGTTTCTGCCAGAAGTCCTGCAAGTTTTGTATATAGCAGAGCATCCTCGCCTGCTATTTTTATGGCTTCCTGAATTTTTACTATTGCCTCAGAAAAATTATGCTGATACTCTAAAGTGCATGCCTGCTGATATAAAGCATTCGCTTCCGGTGACATGTAAGCTTCCGCCGAAACAGGACTGAACATCAGTGCTGCGATTGCCGACATAATTAATAATTGCTTTTTAATTTTTGTGCTCCTAACTTTTATAATAACCGTAACCCTTTTCTTTTATTTTGAATACAATGCTGGTATTCTTAGCTATATATTAACATAAAAATTAAACTTGTGCAAAGCTGTCAGAATATATTTTTTTATTCAGCAAAACTTCGCATGCTTTAATAATCTTCACCTGTTCATCATCGCCGGCATCATATTGAATTTCGTCCAAATCCGAAAAATCTTTAATCATATCAGCAAGTCGAATATATAATTTATCAATTTCACTGTTCGGTCTTTCTGATTGCAGCATTTTTAATATTCTGAATAACTCTTCATCTCCTCCATCCATAATAATGGCATCAACACCAGCTCCAAATGCCAGAACAGCATAAACTTGATTTAACAACGGCCGCAAATTTGAAGGAGCACCGTTTGAAATATTTGACAAACCGATAATTGTTTTAACAGAATTTTCAAAAGCTTCTTTAAGTGTTTTCAAAGTATCAAGCGCCTCTTTTGCCTGAATCTGGCAGGATGTGACAGGCAAAATAAGCGGATCAAAAAATGTTTTCTCAATCAGATTTTTATCTGAAAGTTTTTCATAAATTTCAAATGCTGTTTCCATACGCCCGTCGCTTGTTGACGGAATGCCGGAAGCCTTCGACATTGTAAGAGCCACAAAACTGCAATCGTATTCAATCGCAAGATCTGATATAATACTTATTCTCGGCTCATCAGCAGATGTGCTGTTCAAAATAACATCTCCGGTATTTTTAATATGCTTGAACGCTTTTTTCATCTCACTCAAATTTGTAGTGTCCAAAGAGATCTTTAAATCAGAATTTGCTTCAACAAGCGGGCACAACCATGGAAAAATATCACTCACTTCGCCATTTCCTGGTCCTATATTTAAGTCAACATAATTCATATTCTTTTGTAGCAAAAGCTGTCTTTTTATGAAGTCTTCATCTCTTGCCAAAAGTGCACTGCGGATTGTCTTAGAAACTATATGAATATTTTCGCCAATTAAAATCATGCCTTGATTTTAACATAAATTTTTAATTATACTTCATTTGACCATTTTTTCGGGTCGAATTTCAAATCGGTAACTTTTAATTTTAAAGACTCAAGATACGGCTTAAACTTCACAAGCAATTGAGTTTTTTTAAGCATAAGTTCCTGAGCCACAACCCCGTTTGCACAGGCAATAACCATGATATTTCCTCCTATCATTGAATGAGGTCTGGAATTTTGTGCAAATTTTGCTCCTGCAATTTTTCCCCAGAATCTGTATAAGTTATTTCTTGTAATCGCCTTTCTGATTTCTTTTTTTTCGAGCATTTTTTCGATAATGCTGTCTGTACCTACAAAATCAGTATAAAGAACTTTTTTCATTTATAACCCGATGTTAAATTTTTGTATCTTTTGATTTTTATGCTATTATCAAAAAATGGACTTTCCTCAACTCAATAATATCATAAAATCTTCAAAAAATATACTGATAATATCTCACATTAACCCTGACGGAGATACTTTAGGCTCGGCCTGTGCATTGTCTAACGCTGTTAAGGATAATTTTTTCAAAGAATGCGATATGCTTTGTGTGTCAAAAGTGCCTAAAACCTATGAATTTTTACATTGCGCTTCAAAAATTAAGACGTTTGAAGATATTGATATCTCACGAGAATATGACCTAGTAATCTGCGTTGATGATGCCGCAATTGACAGAATCGGCGATGCTAAAATTCTATTTGACAAAGCTAAATGCACAGTTAACATTGACCATCATAAAACAAACAAAGGTTATGCCGATATTAATATTATTAATTCGGATGCAAGTTCAACAGGTGAAGTGCTTTGCGAAATTTTTGATACTCTTGACTGGAAAGTTTCAAAAGAAACAGCATCCGCGCTTTATACGGCAATTTTAACTGATACAGGTTCGTTCAGATTTGACAATACAACATCAGAGGCTCTTAAAGCTGCCGCCAGGCTTGTTAAAAAAGGGGCAAATCCTTCTGAAATTTATAAAAAAGTTTATGAATCATCATCAAAAAACCATGTGCTTTTTCAAGCTTATTGTATAAGTAAAGCCGAGTTTTATAATGATGACAAAATTGTCTGCACAACAATTTATAAAAAAGATATTGAAAAATTTAATGCTCCGGAAGACTGCACTGAAGGCTTAACAGAAAAACTGAGAGCAATTGTCACAACCGAAGTTGCATTTGTAGTAAGGGAAATCGGAACTTCAGTAAGCAAAGTTTCAATGCGGAGCAAAAATGTTGATGTAGCAGAAATTTGTGCAGAATTTGGCGGAGGAGGACACAAGCTCGCTGCCGGATGTGTGATTAAGGGAACGGTAAAAGAAACTGTTAAGAAAATTCTTGATGAAATCAGAAAAAGAAAAATCTAAAGTTAAAATTTTTAAACCCTTCATAAGAGGGGTAAAGCGCCTGATCATTTCTGTTATAAAAAATGATTTTTTTGGGATGGCTGCAGAAATGGGATTTTGGCTTGTTCTAGGGATTTTTCCTTTTATGCTATTTTTGATGGCAATTTTCGGCTGGATGGGAAATAAATCCTATATGGATCCGGTATTAATTTTCCTTTCCACAATAATGCCGGAACAATCTATGGATTTGATAATTACAGTTTTGTCGGAAGTTACAATATTTTCGCAGGGCAAATTAATGGCAACTATTGGAATTATTGTAACACTCTTCCTGTCAACAAATGCGATTGCAGTTGTACTAAAAGGTTTAAACCGTGCATACAAAGTTGAAGAAACCAGAAGTCTTATTTATACACGAGTTTTATCGCTGATTATGGTTTTTGTAACAAATATGGTTATGTTTTTGACAATAAACCTTATTATTTTCGGACGTGTAATCATAAATTTTCTGGTTCGACATCTGCATATGTCAGACGGGGTTGCCATAACATTATTAACAATGCGCTGGCCGCTGGCATTTCTTGCATTATATCTAATGGCATTTTTATGTTATTACATACTGCCTGATTTGCGGGGGAACGAGAAATTCAAACGGGCAAGCGCACTTCCGGGAACATTCTTTTTCTGTTCGTTCTGGTTATTAGGTTCGTGGGGATTTTCGGTGTATGTGAACAACCTGAAAACCTACAACATGGTTTACGGAACAATAGGAGCATTTGCAGTTTTAATGGTATGGCTTTATTACACATCTATGCTTATTCTAGTAGGCGGAGAGATAAATTCTCAAATATACAACAGACTGTCGGCTAAGGCAGAAGAAATTAAAGCTGATTTTGCAAGGTTGAAGAAACCGGGAACTTAAGTTTAGCCACAATATGCAGATAAATTCACTGCTCAAGCCAGTCGTGTTATGCGGGAGAAAAATTCCCGTTTATATAAAAATTCTCAATTTAACATTTTTGCGGCCATAATGTAACGGAATGTAAAGTTGGATTTTAAAAAGCCAAAACACAAATAATCCGCAAAAAATCGAAATCGTCCGCAACGGCGACGTGATTTGCACGGGAACCGTGTACAATTCTATGGATTTTTAGAAAAATTATCCAGATTTTATATCTTATGCGTAATCAGTGCGTAAATATCGTTGAAGATTACAAAAACCATAAGCGCAATCAGGAATAAAAATCCTGCTGTGCCGATTTTTTCAATAATTTCTTCTTCCAGCGGTCTTCCTCTTAGTTTTTCAAGAATCAGGAACAACACATGCCCGCCGTCAAGCGCCGGTATCGGAAGGAAGTTCACAATCGCAAGGTCAAGCGAAATCAAAGCCGCAAGAAGTATGCCTGAGAAAATTCCCTCATCCTGAATTTTATCGCCGCCGATTTTTGTGATGAGAATTACACCGTGAAGGTCGTTCAGAGGAACCTTACCTGTAAATATCTGTTTCAGACCGTAAAGAAGCATGTATGTATTATCATACAGATATTTGTTACTGCCTGCAACAATTGATTTAAAGTCTTTTGTAGGAATTATAATCTCATTTGCACAGTATTCAACCCCGATAAGCCCGTCTTTGTTTGAATAAACAGGATTTAATTTTACAATTTTTCCATTTCGCTCAACAGTTATATTTATAGGATGAACATTGTCAGAAATTGCATAAGCCACATCATTAAGAGTTATTGTGCCGTCTGATAGAAAATATTTTCTGCCCTCAATCTCATCTCTCAATTTTTTCTGGCTGTCGCTTAATGGAATTTCATTGTCTTTATATTTTTCAATCCCGATAATCTGATCTCTGTTCAATTTTATCTGAGGTTCTGTCCCGACTGAAGGAATCTGAACCATTACATCTTCAGGAATGATTTCATCTTCTTTGAAAGCAGGGTTGAGTTTCTTAAGTTTTTCCGTATTTTCGCCGATATATGCCCCGTCAGCTTTTCCGTCAAATTTACTGCTCAATTTTGCAAATGCCATAAGCCCGTATGGAGTGTTAATTTCAGAACCGTTAATCTCTATAATTCTGTCACCTTTTTGAAGCCCTGATTTCCATATAGCCTCGGATTTCTCGGCAACAATATTTTTAACAGTCACAGTATATTTTCCGCTCGGAAGCTGTCCCCATAATGCCGCTGTCAAAAACACAAGCACAAAAGCACACACAACATTTGCAAAAACACCGGCCGATACAACTATCAAACGCTGATACACAGGTCTGTTTAAAAATCTGTCAGGTGAATCCGCAGGCAAATTTTCATCCTTTTCATCATCAGGAAAAGCAACATAACCGCCTAACAGAAAAGCATGTACAAGAACAGTGACATCACCGATTTTCTTTTCCCACAGAGTCGGCCCGATTGGAAGCCCGAACCCGAACTTTGCAACCTTCATCTTAAACATTTTGGCCGCCAGAAAATGCCCTGCCTCATGCACCAGTATCAGTACACTCAAAAGAAGTATCATCAAAATTATAGACATATTTCCCCTTTAAATCTTTAAATAATCTCTCTTTTTTGTAAATGATATAATTTATATTAACATAAAAATAAAAAATATCGTAATTATTCGTACAGAACAGCCGGACAAAAAAAACATTTTGTCCTTCCAGGTCATTCTGAACTAGTTTCAGAATCTCATTGAGATCCTGAAATAAATTCAGGATGACAAAATGTTTTTTGTTAGGGCCTCTTATTTTACCTTGGGATACACAATTAGCCGGATTGCTTTGCTACCTGATGTTTATCTCAATAGCTAATTACAAAAATATTATGCTCCGCAACAATACGCCAACAAACAAGTTATATATACTGATTTGCACAAATTGTATTTTTATTTTATAATTGAAACACTTATCCGGCTTTTTTATTCAGCCAAAGCAAAAAAAATAAACAAAGGAGTAAGAAATGGCTCAACAATTTAATGCACAAAATATTAAAAAAAGAACATCTCTTCTTGTATTTTTAAAAGGTTCAACAGCACCGTTAGTGCTCTATGTTGAAAATCCCGAAGCAATGTATGAAGAGTTAAAAATAGCAATGAAAAGTCCAACCCCTTCATTTATTGAAAAAGATACAACAGGTCCTTTAAAGAAAGTATGTTTTATCTCAAATCAAATTGCCTCTCTTGCTTTGCAGGAAGAACAGTATATGTAAACAGAAGGTTAATCAATGCATTTAACAGTTTCTATTGAAGATATTGAAAATTCACAGGACAAAACGCTTGATTGCAAGTTTGAAGACACTATTGAAGGCATCACTTCAAAAGGTCCGGTAAAAGCCGATTTGAAAATAAAATCTCTGGGTGATTTTATTGAAATTACCGGAACTGTCAGCTGTACTCTTGTTTTAGAATGTGATTTATGCCTGAAAGAATTTGATTATGCACTCAATTTTGAAATAGACGAAACTTATGCAAAATACGCATTGATGGACGACTACGGTCAGGAAACCGAACTTAAAGAAGGACAATTCATTACGGATTTAAACGGAGAAGATAAAATCGACATTTATGACTTATTGTATCAATCTGTAATATTAAATATACCAAATAAAAAAGTTTGTGGTATAAATTGTAATGGAGATAAGTTTTTAAAAGAAGAAAATTTATCAGATCCAAGACTTGATGTATTTAAAAACATTCAAATCGACAGGAAGTAAACCTGTAAAATCCAGAGTCTGTAAGGCTTTAGGATAAAAAAGAAATATAAGTAGTGGTAAAAAAATAAAAAGGAAAAAGAAAAATGGCAGTACCTAAGAAAAGAACAGGACATTCAGCACAAGGTAAAAGAAGAAGCAACTGGAAAGCAACAAGACCGGAACTTACAAAATGCCCTAATTGTGGCGAACCGGTATTAACTCATACAGTTTGCACAGCTTGCGGTACCTACAAAGGTAAACCCGTAAGACTTAAAGACAGAGTTGAAGAAGTTAAAGCTGAAGAAAAGAAATCTGCAAAAAAATCAACTAAAAAAGCAGTAAAAGAAGAAAAAGTTGAAGAAACAAAGGCTGAAGAAGTTGTAGAAGCAAAAGAAGAACTTCCGGCAGCAGAAACAGAAAAAACAGAACCGGCTGAAGAAGTTTCTGAAACTGAAGAAAAATAACTAACTTTACGGATGGCTGATAATAATCAGCCATCCGGTCATAAAACCGTTAAACTTGATAAGACTTTGAGAGGGAAATATGACAAGAATAGCAATTGATGCAATGGGCGGGGATCATGCTCCGCATGAGATAGTAGCAGGTGCAGTTTGGGCTGCGCAAGAATATGGTGTGGCTCTTGAATTGGTCGGGAAACAAGACAGAATTGAACAGGAGCTCGACAAGATTTCACATGAAGGTTTTTATTCAGATTGCGGAAAAGCCGGTAAACAATATCGTATCAAAATAGATACATCAAAGCTTGATATAAAAATTACCCATGCTTCAGAAGTTATAGAAATGGGCGAAGCTCCCGGTCAGGCAATCAGAAAAAAGAAAAAGTCTTCAATAGTCCTAGCGGTAGACGCAGTAGCCCACGGAAGTTCTGACGCAGTAGTAGCAGCCGGCTCAACCGGAGCCGCAATGGCATCAAGCTTGTTTGGTTTAGGCAGAATCCCCGGAATTGACAGACCGGCAATTGCCGTAACACTTCCCACAATAAAAAAACCGATTGTTGTTATTGATGCAGGAGCAAACAGCAACTGTACACCTGAAATGCTTTACCAATTTGCAGTTATGGGGGCAACATTCTCAAAAAACGTTTTAGGTATTGACCATCCGCGAATAGGGGTTTTAAATATCGGAGAAGAAGCTGGCAAAGGAAATGAATTGGCGCAAGCAACTTACAAACTCCTTGAGGAACAACAGGGCAAGCTGAACTTTGTCGGCAACATTGAAGGAAAAGAAATTTTCTTAAGCGTATGTGATGTTGTTGTATGCGATGGATTCGTAGGCAACGTTGCATTGAAAGTTACCGAAGGGACATCCCAGATGCTTTTCAGAATGCTGAAGCAGGAATTTAAAGTTGATTTGCTCGGTAAAATCATAGGACTTCTTGCAAAACCGTTTATGAAAAGAATTTATACAAAAATTAACTACGAAGAATTTGGCGGAGCGCTTCTTCTTGGTGTCAAAGGGATTACGGTAATCTCCCACGGACGAAGCAAGGCTTACGCAATAAAAAATGCTGTAAGAGTTGCAAAGCATGCCGTTGAAACAGGTGTTAACGAAAAAATACAAAAATTTTATGAGGAATAGTTGATGGCAGATAAATTAATACCGCTGAGAATTGCCGGTGTAGGATACAGTTTACCCGAAACAGTTATAACAAATGATGATTTGACAAAGTTGTACGAAACTTCTGATGAATGGATTTATACAAGAACAGGTATAAAAGAAAGAAGAGTCGTGTCAGGCGAAGAAAACGCTATTGACTTAGGTTTTGATGCTGCCAAAAAAGCACTGGATAAATCAGGCATAAATCCTGATGATATAGATTTAATCCTTGCAGCCTCCTCAGCCCCTCCTGATTTGTATCCTGCAATAGCATGCCATATTCACCAGAGATTGGGAATAAAAAAACAGATTCCAGCATTTGATATTACGGCAGCCTGCTCTGGTCTGATTTACGGCTTAAGCATTGCAAAAGCCTACATTGCATCAGGTATGTATAAAAACATTTTGATAGTTGCAACAGACAACAACTCACGCCTTGTAAACTGGGAAGACAGAAGTACTTCTATTCTTTTTGGTGACGGTGCCGGTGCTGTTGTTGTAACACAGGCAGAAGATGGTATTGATGATATTATCGCAATAGATATCAAAGCTGACGGCAACTATGGAAACTTAATTGAACTTTCATTTGACGGCAAAAACTGTCCGCTTGTAGAACAATACGAAGAAAAGCCAAAAGGTATCAGAATGAACGGACGTGGAGTATATACGTTTGTTGCAAAAATTCTTCCGCATTATGTAGAAGATCTCATAACAAAGGCCGGAATGAAAGCTGAAGATATTGACTATCTTATTCCGCACCAGGCAAACATCAGAATTATACAAGCAGTTCAGGAAAGACTCGGATATCCTGATGAAAAAGTCATAACTAACATCAAATATTACGGAAACACATCAGCCGCATCAATTCCGATAGCGCTTGCAGAAAGCGTTGAAAAAGGTAATGTAAAACTTGGTACAACGGCGGTATTGTGCGGGTTTGGCGCAGGAATGACCTGGGGAGGGGCGATAGTAAGACTCCGAGAAGGAATTTGTTAAAAAGTTTCTCTATAAATTTTCACCAAAAGGCGGGCAATATGTCCGCTTTTTTCGTCGCTTCATATTTCATTTTAATGACAGAGGCAAAAGTATTTAAGACAACAACTTCCGGCACGCAAACCATATTTACATTTCACGTGTTTATAGTATAATTGCCACAGGGACATTTTAGAGAGGGATATTTTATGGCAAAAAAGATTGCATTTTTGTTTCCTGGTCAGGGAGCACAGACTGTAGGTATGGGCAAAGATTTGTATGAAAACTTTGCTTCAGCCCAAAAAGTATTTGATACTGCCGACACTGTTTTAGGCAAAAAAATTACAACATTGTGCTTTGACGGACCGGAAGAAGATTTAAAACAAACAGTAAACACACAGCCCTGCATTGTAACAATGTCAATTGCAGCCCTGGAAGCGTTAAAATCCGAATGCGGAATAAATGCAGATTTTGTTGCAGGCCACTCACTGGGCGAGTATTGCGCAATGTATGCAGCAGGTGTTATGTCTTTGGATACAGCGCTTAAAGCAATCCAAAAAAGAGCCGACCTTATGAGCGAAACAAAAGGCGGAGCCATGGCGGCTGTCTTAAATGCTCCGGCAGGTTCTGTTGAAGACGCATTAAAAGAAGCCTCTTCTATAGGTTATGTTGATGTTGCAAACTACAACTCTCCGGCTCAGGTTGTTATCACGGGCGACGAAAAAGCCGTCCAAAAAGCCGGCGAAATTCTTCTTGAAAAAGGTGCAAGAAGAGTTGTTCCTCTTGCCGTTTCAGGCGCATTTCATTCAAAGTTTATGGAAAATGCAGGCAAAGAATTTGAAAAATTCGTTTCGGATTTGGAATTAAACAACGCTTCAATTCCTGTTGTGACAAATGTTGACGCATCTCTTACAACTAATGCTGAAGACTTCAGAACAAAGATGCCGAAACAAATTTATTCATCAGTTTACTGGACACAGACAATTCAGAAAATGGCAGAAGAAGGTGTCGAAATATTTGTAGAAATCGGCCCCGGAAAAGTACTTGCAGGTTTGAACAAAAAAATTATACCAGATGCTGCTGTATATAACGTATTTGATAAAGCTTCTCTTGAAACAGCGGTTACAGCATTGAAAGAGCAGTTGGCAGCAGTTTAAAATTTTTAGAAATAAGGAGAAAATAAATGTCTGAAAAATTAGCATTAATAACGGGGGCTTCCCGTGGGATAGGCAAAGCATGCGCAATAGAACTTGCAAAAGCAGGTTATGATATAGCAGTAAACTTTGCAGGAAACGAAGAAGCCGCAAAAAAAACAGTGGATGAACTTAAAGCTTTAGGCGTACAGGCAGAAGCTTTCAAGTTTGATGTTTCAAACAAAGAAGAAGCCCAAAAGGGTGTTGAAGCAGTAATTGAAAAATTCGGAAGAATTGACGTTTTAGTAAACAATGCAGGCATCACAAGAGATGGGTTGTTTATGCGAATGAGTGCCGAAAACTGGGACGCTGTAATTAACACAAACCTTTCAAGCGCATTTTATGTTTCGCAGCCTGTAGTTAAGGTTATGATGAAACAAAGAAGTGGTGCTATCGTCAATATGTCAAGTGTAGTCGGAGTTTCAGGCAACGCAGGACAGGCAAATTATTCTGCGGCAAAAGCAGGCCTGATAGGCTTAACCAAAACTTTAGCAAAAGAACTCGGCTCAAGAGGTATCAGAGTAAACGCAATCGCTCCGGGATTTATCAATACCGATATGACAAAGGATCTTGATACATCAAAATTCACGGACTTCATTCCGCTGAAACGTCTCGGCGAACCGGAAGATATCGCAAAAGCCGTTAAATTTTTAGCGGCAGATTCCGATTACATCACAGGTCAGGTGCTGGAAGTAGACGGCGGATTGATTATCTAAAAAGTAAAGATTTTTAACAATCTGCCTGAGGAAATGTAAATTCCTTGCAAAAAAATCTTGTGCCGTCTATAATGTTTTGTATACGCGAGAGCGCATAATAAAAACGTGTAGTAATACAATAATTTATGAGGAAAAAAAATGAGTACATTGGAAAAAGTTAAAAAAGTTGTAGTTGATCAATTAAGCGTTGATGAATCATTAGTTACTCCTGAAGCAAGCTTCACAGCTGATTTGGGCGCTGATTCATTAGACACTGTTGAATTGGTTATGGCTTTTGAAGAAGAATTCGGCTGCGAAATTCCTGATGAAGAAGCAGAAAAAATTCAAACAGTTCAAGATGCTGTAAATTATATTGATTCACACAAATAATTAATCTGTGTATCCGCAAAATCTGCGGACTGTCGGATAGTGTCCAAACACTTAACGACTTGACCCTTTGCGATTGCAGAGGATGAAAAGATTTACGGGGGCGAAAATTGAATATTCATTTTCCCCTCGTATATTTAAAAAAGAGTTTATTTTAAAATACGTTTTCGATTACTGTATGGATAAAGGCTTCTTTAATGTTTGTAAGATAAAAAGCTTGCAACGGTAATCGGTTGAGAATAATTGAAAAGGTAAAGAGATGTCTAAAAGAAGAGTTGTAATAACAGGGCTGGGAGCAGTAACACCTTTCGGTATAGGGGTAGACAAATTTTGGAACAGCCTTGTGGAAGGTAAAAGCGGAATTTCAACGTCAGAATTAATCGATATTTCAAAACACGTTGTTAAAATTTCGGGCGAAGTAAAGAATTTCAATGCCGAAGATTATATTGATCCGAAAGAAGCTAAAAAAATGGATCGTTTTATCCAGTTTGCATTAATTGCGGCTGAAGAAGCAGTTAAAGATGCAAAATTGGAAGAAGTAAATGATGTTGATCCGTACAAAATCGGTGTTATCGTTAGTTCTGCAGCAGGCGGATTCAGAACATTTGAAGATAACCACGTAAGAATTCTTGAAAAAGGCCCGAACAAATGTTCTCCGTTTACAATTCCTATGATGATTGTGAACATGGCATCAGGCAGAATTTCAATGAAATACGGCTTTAAAGGCATCAATAAAGTTGTAGTTTCAGCTTGCGCAACAGGAACACACTCAATTGGCGACGCATTCCGTTCAATTCAATACGGGGATGCTGATATAATTCTTGCTGGCGGATGCGAATCAACAATTTGTGATGTCGGTCTCGGTGCATTCTCTTCAGCCAGAACCCTTTCAAAACGCAATGATGAACCGCAAAAAGCTTCACGTCCTTGGGATGTTGACCGTGACGGTTTTGTAATGAGCGAAGGCGCAGGGGTTCTTGTTCTGGAAGAATATGAACATGCTAAAAAACGCGGCGCTAAAATTTACGCTGAAGTTGTAGGCTACGGACAAACGGCTGACGCTTATGACGTTGTAGCACCGGATCCGGAAGGTCAGGGCGCAACTCATTCAATGCAATTTGCACTGGAAGACGCAGGACTTAAACCCGAAGATATTCAATATATCAACGCTCACGGCACAAGCACGGGACTGGGCGATATTGCAGAAAGCAAAGCGATTGAAGGGTTGTTCGGCGACAAAGTTAAAAACCCGAATTTAATGGTTTCATCAACAAAATCAATGCACGGACACCTTCTGGGCGCAACGGGGGCTGTTGAATGTATCGCATGCGTTAAGGCAATCAACGAACACATTGTTCCTCCGACAATCAATCTTGACAATCAGGATGAAAAAGTCGGAAATCTTGATTACGTTCCGCACAAAGCAAGAAAAGCAGATGTTCACGCTGCACTTTCAAATTCATTCGGATTTGGCGGACAAAACGCTTCAATTGTTATCAAAGAAGTTAAGTAAGACAAAATAAAATCATAATAAAAGAAACCGCTTGAAGGAATTCAGGCGGTTTTTTTTTTATTGGTTTTTAAAGCAGTTATCGGTCTGTTCAGCACAAATTTCATCAATATTATCCGAGAGAATTTCGCACCTTGTTTGTATTGTTTTCGTGAGTATGGAAGTCGTAAACATTTCAGGAACTTCATCAATATATTCATTAAGATAACTGTTTAAAATTTTCAAAAGTTCAACTATTTCATTTGAATCAATATAGCAGTCAAAAATTCTTTTATCGAGCATAATGTGTCCTTATATGTAATAATTATCACACATTTGTATCAATTAGCACAAATATGTGATAATATTATAATATATTTCTTGTTCTGTCAATATTTAATATAATATTGAAATGGTAAATATTAAAAATTATATTAAATCGTTATTGCAACTGAATGCCTTTACAATAGCCAAAATGGCACAGCTTATGAACGAAAAATCCGAGAAAACATACACACGTGGCAGTCTGGCAAATAAAATAAATCGTGAAAGTTTGACGCTTAAGGAAGCATACATTTTAGCAGACATACTTGGTTATGATATTGAGTTTGTTAAGAGGAAGTAAAAATGGAAACAAACATCAGGGCTATAGTAAAGTCATTATTATCACTTAATTGTATGACCTTAACGCAGTTGTGTGAAGAGATGACTAAACGCACAGGCAAAAACTACACTCTTTACGGCTTAACCGGCAAACTTAAACGAGAATCATTTTCACTCAAAGAAGCCTACATAATGGCCGATATTCTCGGATATGACATAAAGTTTGAAAAAAGATAATTCGATTATCCTAACCACTTGAAATTTATAAAAAGTAAGTTATAATAAATATAGGGTGGGTGCTCTACCAAGCACCCGTTACAGACCCTAAATGAATAACGAAATTATTTGTAAAAAGAGCCCTACTGCATTTAGGACTCTTTTTATTATGTCCGTTTTCATCTTCTCACCTCCTTTCCACCCATGTTACAGTATAGTGTTTGATGTGTAGTTGGAGGGATTCGGTCTTACCCTATATTAAATTATCAGATTATTTTTCGGGATTAAGCTCTCTCAGAACTCTGTCAAGGCAGGCATTCGGCGAGTATTGCCATTCACGGAAGGTTATTCTGTTTACCTTAAAACCGCAGCGTTCCAGTATTGCCTGTTTTTTCATTGAGGGCATTGTTGAGGAGATTTTATCTTCCATTCCGTCAACTTCAATAACTATCTTGTCATCAACAAGTAAATCCGCAGACAATCCGGCAATTTCTGCACCTGCCTGAACTTTATGCCCGCGTTCTCTGATTTGGGAAGCAATAATTTGTTCAAGTTCGTTTTTGTATGTATTTTCTGCGATGTCGCCGGAAAGCATTGCCTGACGCATATTCTGATAATGTTTCAGAAAGTTTATGTAATTTCTGAAATGCCCTTCCGGAAGTTCTGTCGGGTCTTTTGAGATAAAATTGATAACTTTATTTCTGGCACGGGTAACGGCAACGTTAAAGAGGTTTGGTTTTTGAAGGAAGATAAGGCTTTGTGGAAAACTGTTGTTTGCAATTGCCCAGCTTATCAGCATAATATCTCTTTCGTCACCCTGGAATGTGTGTGCCGTACCAATTTCAATCTGATGTTTCTTAATCATATGGTCTGAAAGGACTTTAGAGAGAGAGACTTTCAACTGTTCAACCTGCGCACGAAATGGCGAAATAATTCCGATTGAAACCGGATTATCAGAATTTTTGCGTTCATCCTCAATAACAATTTCATGAACACGTTTGACAACCGCTTCTATTTCAGGAAGATTTCGGGTTGCGTCAGCATCAACTTTTCCGTCTTTAACTTCTTCAAGTTCAAGTACAAGATCATCCGACTTATCTTTTCTCATAACACGAATTCTGTCATTATAGAACTCATGATTTGAGAAGTTTATAACAGGCGGAAGACTTCTGAAATGTTCGTCAAGCATAACTGAATTGATTGAATAATAATCCGCAAGGTCAAACATTGAATTTGTCCTGAAACGCCAGATGAGCTGGTATTTGTCTGGAATTCCGTACTGGCTTAAGAAAGATTGTTCCTTTGCCTTTTCAAGAAATGAAAGATGCGGAAGCTGTTTATCGTCACCGACAATTACAGCTCTTTTAGCGCGGAAAAGTATCGGGAAACAGCTTGCAATATCGCATTGTGAAGCTTCATCAATAATTGCAACATCAAACATGCCGGGCTTTAGCGGAAGGGAATCAGACACGGCGTAAGTCGTTACACACCAGCAGGGAAATGCCTCAAGAAGAGGTTTAAAATCTTCTTCTTCAAGAATATTTGTCTGCTGGCGTTTACGGTTTGAGATAAGTGATTTTGCATGGATTTTTAGTCTTCTGCACTTGTTTTCATCACGCAAAAGTGCTCTTAGGGCTTCACGACGTTTGTTTTTGAGAATATTCACGGCAAGTTTTGGCTGTTTCTTTTTCATCTGTCTGATTTGCTCTGACAAAATGTGAAGGTTGCCGAGTGTCTGAATTTGTTCTTCCACGTTATTCATATCACAAATCTTTGCGGCAAGCTGAAGTTCTTCGGCAAGTTTGGAAAGATTTTGAGGGGTTGCATCAAAGTCTTTCATTTCAAGAATTTTTTTCAGCTGTGAAAGCGTTGTGAAATTTGTGAATTTGCTGAAAATACCGGATTTTTGAATATTTTCACGAAGAGTTTTGATGGTGCTGCGGATTGCCTCGACCTCATTTTTCTTCAAGTTGCGTCTAATAAATACAGATTCTGGATGAATGGCACTTTCTTCCTCGGCTTCTATTGATTTTTCCCTCCATAGTTTTTCGAGCTTAATAATCTGTTCACATTTTTCTTCAGTTTTACGCAGGATATCAAGATGATTTTTCATATCATCAATGCCTGCAAATAATGCATCTTCAAAATCATTATCGAGTGAAGAGTGTTCTGCAATCAATGCATTAAGTTCGTTACTTAAAGAACGCTGATAATTCAGACGTCCTGCGCGAAGCGCCATGTGGCTTGCTCCGAGAGCATTAAGCCTTTCAGCCACAACGTCGACAGCCTTATCCATTCTGGATGCCACAAGAACCGTTTTGCCGTTTGCGACAAGATGGGCAACCAGATTTACGATAGTTTGCGATTTACCTGTTCCCGGAGGCCCCTGAACAGCAACGAATTTTGTGTTGTCGATGTTTTTGATAACCTGTTGCTGGGTGTCTGACAGAGAAAGCGGGGTTATCGGATAAAATTCTTTTACCGCATTAATATCTTTAATCGGAACTGATTTTTCCTTGCTCTGCGCAAATTCTTCGTTAATTATGCTTAATGCTGTTTCTCTGTAAATGCCGCTCGGCTGTTCGGCAATTCGGGTCAATTCGTGTAAAACTCCCGCCGTCATTGAGGGGCGTTTTGTCAAAATAATGGCGCTTTGATATGTAACAGAAATTTTTTCAAGTTTAACACGTTGTTTTTGCTGTTGTTCTTCGTGTTCAATTACATCTTCTATATTTTCACCGTCGATTTTTTCTTTGTAAAAATCGTTTTCCCCGGTTTTTGTAATGTTGTCCTCTGTTTCATAGTCCGATTTGTTGTATGAGATTTCAACCTCAGGAACAAGGGATTTTAATGTGGTTAAAAATATATTTAGTTTTTCTTCTGTTATCGGGAGTTCCGGCACAACGTCAAGAAGCCCTTCAAGCATAATATCTGTTTCATCTTCGTCGTCGGATTTTTTCATCAAAGCCGCAAGCGCACCGGTATTCAAAGATAAAACTTCATCAAGCGGAAGACAGTTGATGTTTACGCCGTTTCGCTCTAATTTACATGGCATATACAATAAAGGAGTCAAAAATTCATTCTGTCGTTTTGATTTGCTGCTTTTGCCGACAAGAAACAAATAGCCGTAAATTAAGTATTTATCTTTAGAACCGAGTTCACTCTGAAGCATAAGTTCTGTTAGTTTGCTGTCCTTACCGTCAAGTGAAATATATTCTTTATTTTGCGTAAAAAGTTCTTCTTCCCCGGGAAGAAAAATCCATTTGTTGTCCTTATCACCTTTAAGATTTCTGAAAGTAGAACTCTTTACTTCTTCTCTTACACAGTCGTGAAGATACTGGCTTAATTTTTTTATAAAACTGTTGTTAAATGCCGAATTTAATGCTTTTGTTGCTTCCTGTAACATTATGACTCCTCTTTAATCCCCTTTTTATTAAATTTTGCCGGTTTATTTTTCAACATGCCGCAAGGGGTTAAGTTATTCCATTTTTTACCATTTTACGCTAAAATCAGTATTATGGACATCATTAGTTTAAACGATACTTCAAAATTATACCTTGTCGGCGGAGTTGTTCGTGATGAACTTCTCGGGATTAAGTCGCTTGATATTGATATCGTTTACGAAGGCAGCGTTATTGAGGATATTGAAACACTCCGGCAATCTCGGAAGAATGTCATTTTGAACCTGTTTCAAAAACTCTATGACATTAACATTCAGCCAGAAAAAACTGACATTGAAGTTGTCCGCACAAACCCTGATTTTGGCACAGTTCGGGTTAAACTTTCAGAGCGGGAAGTCGATATAGCTTCAACCAGAACAGAACGCTATGACCGCAAGGGACACCTTCCACAGGTCGAAAAAATCGGCTGCTCTTTACAGGAAGACGTTAGGCGGCGGGATTTTACAGTTAATTCCCTCTACAAATCTCTTTCTACAGGTAAAATCTTTGACTTCACTGGCGGGCAGGAGGATTTGAAAAACAAAAAACTAAGAATTCTTCACAATAAAAGCTTCATTGATGATCCTACAAGAATTATCCGTGCTCTCAAATTTTCTCATCGTTTCGGATTTGAATTGGAAGCTGAAACCCGAAAATTGCGTGATGAATATTTGAAAAATATAAACTACGATATGTGCTACAAACGCATAAAAAAAGAACTTATTGAAACTTTGAGCTTAAACAGCGACAAAGTCTTCAAGCGCTTTATAAAAGAAAAAATTTATAAACTCATAACTGAAAATGATGTTGAATTACCTGCAAATTCTCCGGAACAATTAATCAAAAAATACACACCAAAATCCGAAAACATCTGGCTGATTTACGCAGGTGTTCTGCGTGATCTTTCACGTCTTGAGCTTACGCGAAAAGAGCAGAAAATTCTTGATGATTTCAAAGAACTGGAAGCGGCAGAATTCAAAAATGATTTTGAAATTTACAGGGCTTTTGAAGGCAAAGAAATTGAAAGCGTGATACTTTATGCGGTTTTGAAAGACGAAAAAACAGCCCTGCATTATTTGGATAATTTAAGACAGATTAAAATCCAAATTACAGGCAAAAATCTGGAGAAGATGGGAATCGAACCCTCGCCTAAATACAAAGAAATT
The DNA here is from genome assembly GCA_944324225.1 of Candidatus Gastranaerophilales bacterium. Classification (GTDB taxonomy): domain Bacteria; phylum Cyanobacteriota; class Vampirovibrionia; order Gastranaerophilales; family Gastranaerophilaceae; genus Scatenecus. Next base: position 935 of record CALUVL010000015.1, on the reverse strand, counting down.
TTTGATTTTGTATTGCAAAAGAAACTTAAAAATCCCGCAATAACGCTTAATGATGAAATTTTGGAAGTAAAAAAAGTATTTTTGAATTAAACAATTTTAATTCTTATAAAATATCTGCTGAATTTGCTAATCTCTACTTGAAAAAATAAAAAATGCGGTTATAATTATAGAACAGAGTACAAATTTTTATCGCACAACATTCGGTCTTGTACATTAATAATTGAATACATGGGGACGTTTTGGATTTGACAGGATGTTTCGGTTGGAACAGGCTGCGGGTTCGTGCGCTGTTCACGGTTATCAACGAGCAAAACAAATTAAATGCTAACAACGTAGTTGAAGCAGACTTCAGCAGAGCTTATGCAAAAGCTGCCTAGTTTGCAATTATAGCTCCTTGTAACGCCCAGCTTGCCGGTGTTATGAGGCCATCATGCAAGACGCAGTGCAGTGATTGGCGGTAACTGCATCAAGACTTCCGTCAGGGGTTTAGGGTTTCCCTAAAATAAAACTACAGGCTGATTTATAAGGTTTTGATTTTCCCCCGAATCGGCCCAAAAATGAAAATCTACACTCGTAGACGTCGGTTACAATCCATTTTGGACGCGGGTTCGACTCCCGCCGTCTCCACCATTAAAATTCAGAGGCTTGTGATAGTCTCTTTTTTAATGCCAAATTCGCCGCACCGTGCAGGCTTTCGCGGATTTAAGAAAATTTACTCGGTATAGTTTAACAGGACATTTTGGATAGGTATTTATAGCCAAAGGAGCAAAGTTGTTGGGAGTTTGAGGCTAATTTATAATATTGAGATTTGGTGGCCTTTTCTTGCACTTTTGTCTCAATTTTTGCACCAAATTTCATTGATATTCTGTTATCTTAAATTTAGTTTGGCATCTATCTTGCATGGCATTTGAGTTTTAGCCATGATACTTTTAGTG
>CALUVL010000014.1 GCA_944324225.1 Candidatus Gastranaerophilales bacterium | reverse complement strand
GTGCTCTTTTTATGCAATGCCTCGTTCTTATCCGGCTTTGCACTTTGAAGTATTGGAAGTAATATTAACGCTAATACCCCGATTATTACGTAGCTGATTAATATCTCCATCATACTGAAGCCGCTTAATAATCGTCCGATGCCTGATGGGTGGCTCAATGCCCTATCTAAACAGGTTGTTTGTCCTGTTTTCACTCTCAGGAGCTTATTTTTTGGGTGCCCCCCCGCCCCGTAAAGCCTTGTCCTGTCTGTGTTTCATACCTCTTTGCTCCTTCGCTCGCTTTTTTACTTAATTCTCTATTATATACTATTTCTATCTTATCCGCAAGGGGGGCTTGAATAATTTTTATCTTTTATATATTTTAAAATCAAATAGAATAGAAAATTTTCTAGGGTTCCGGGGTGTAAGCCTGCTGGTCCGAGAGAAAATTCACATTTTTTGTGTACACGGAAGGATAAAAACCTGGGAGATATTATTTTCCCCAGGCTTTTTTATATGTTTTGAGAAAGGAGAACAAATGCACTGGATGTTTTTATTTATTGCGGGACTTTTTGAAATAAGCTGGGCTGTAGGGTTAAAATTTTCACATGGATTCACTCAGATTATTCCGTCGATACTTACTATTGTCGGGATGATTGCCAGTTTTTATTTTCTCGCACTTGCTCTTAAAAATCTGCCGTTAGGAACGGCTTATGCAATATGGACAGGTATCGGAACTATCGGAACAGTAATTTTTGGAATTATACTCTTCAAAGAGCCAGTAACTGTTATGAAAATTTTGTGCATTTTGCTTATTGTCAGCGGGATAGCAGGCTTAAAACTTATTACACACTGAATATACAAAAAGAGGCGGAAAATGTACCGCCTCTTAAACTATCCTCTTCTCATTATTTTACGAATAAGACCTTACTGCAAAGGTGCTCTCCACAGTGAGTCATTAAATTTATTCTGGTTAGCATTAATATCAACAGACAAAGTTACGTTACTTGGAGTGAATACAAATACCAAATCCCCGACTTTTTGCGGTTTACCGTTCAATGCGTGTGCAGCGCCGCATACAAAATCAATGGTTCTTTGTGATTGTTCTTTATCGAGCAAATGTAAGTTAAGGACGATTGTTTGTCTATCTTTCAAGTGTTGAACAATTTGTACGGCATCATCAAATGAACGAGGTTCCATAATTCTTACTTCATAACCTCTGTAATTTGGATGAGTTACAACTTTTAATTCCTGATTTTTTTCAGGTTTTGACTGGTATGAATAAGCTGGATCAATTGCCAAATTGTCTTGAACTTCGTATCCGCCTTCCATATCATCTTCTGCCATATCATCAAATATAGTTTCTCTGGGTTCGAACCCTTTTACCAAAAAGTCAACCACTGATTTAATTTTGTCTGTTACAATCGCCACCGTTTTTCCTCCGTTTATTTTTAACTTATCTTACTAACTGAATAACCTTCTGCCTATCCTCAGGATTGTAGCCCCGCACCGGGCTGCAATCCTGTAATCCTGACTCATACCCATAGATAATTCCTTCATTTTGCAGTTATATTTTTCTTCCAGAAGCTTTTTTGTCGCCGCAACGTCACTGAACAATTCAAACAAAGTCTTGTCATCAGCCCCGAGTGGCGCCATATTCATCAAGCCTTCAACTGCAATACCGTCAAGCTTGATAATTTCCGGAAACGATTCAAAGAGTTCTTCTTTTGAGAAGCCTGATTTTTGAATTTCTCCTGCATTATTCAATTGAAGAAGAACCTTTTGAACTTTGCCAAAAGTTTTTGCCGCTGCTGAAATCGACTCCGCAAGATTCAATGAATCTACAGAATGAATAAAATCAAAATGCTCGACAGTCTTTTTGACTTTATTCGACTGAAGATGCCCGATAAAGTGGAATGTTGAATTGTTTCGCACTTCAGCAGGCAGTTTTTCAATCTTTTCGATTGCTTCAATAGTTCTTGACTCACCGAAGTTTCTGAGTCCGGCATTATAAGCTTCCTCTATAGCTTCTTCATCAAAATACTTTGTAACTGCAATAATATTTGGTCTATAAGGTGCAATTTCTTCTTGTATTTTTGAAAGATTCTCTTTTACCTTGAATTGCATATTATCTTCCTCTTTACAAGAAACTCCGGCCTAAATCTTCCGACAGGAAAATTTACGACCTTTGAATATACAATTTAATTGTACTCTATACCTCTATAGCGGACAACTATTTTGTTTTTTGATATACCGTAGCCGGCAAGACTTTCCCAAAACCATGACGGGGACATGATTTCAGCCGTTTTAATATTTCTTAAATCTTGGTTACAATTTGTAATAATAAGATTTTTTCCATGACTTTAAGGCATGCCCTGTGTTTTGTTCTGAAGCTGTCAGTGTGCAGTATTTCCTGTTTTCAGGATAAACTATATGTTTATATTTTTTATCCTTTAAATAATGTAGATTTTAATTATATTTTTTACACTTTCTGGAAAATCATTACATACTCGTGTTTGAAGATAAAAAATCCGCCGGCTAATGCACGATAACGCCATAGATTTGCGGTTTTTCCTTTAGCACGTTCATTTCCTTGAATATCTTTTACAATAATGCCTTTTAGTCTAAATCCAAGATTCATCATTCTTGCCATACATTCAAACCCGAGAGGCTGAACTTCGGAATTTTTGTAGCTGTCACCTATTATAAGAGCTGCAAAACGGCCCTTTTCAAGCATATCGTAACCGTTTTTGGCAACTTTGGCAAACAAATCATAAAATTCTTCCGTTGTTGCACAGTTTGAAAGGTCTTCTTTTCTGTCCGAAAACTTTATTATATCGTCATACGGCGGATGAAGGACAAGAAACTGAGCTTTCTCTTCTCCCATAATTTCTAGACCTGTCTGAATTTTGTCACGAACTTCTTCCGAAGCAGAATCAGCGCAAATTATTCTGACGTCTGTGACAAGTTGTTTCGGTGTAAATTTTTCTGAAACTTTTTCTGCAAGTTCATCCTTCAATTCAACCCCGATACAGCGGCGGTTCATATTCAGCGCCTCAATGCCCGATGTGCCTGAGCCGAAAAACAAATCCAAAACAACATCATTTTTTTTGGTAAATCTTTCATATAACTGCTGGGCAATTTGAGGTATATAATTTCCGTGATATTCATTTGAATGCCCGCCCTCTTTAAGTCTTGACGGAAATTCCCATAATGTATCGGTCTTTATATAATCGTAAGCTTTCCAGTTGTTCAAGTCTATATCACTGTATTTTGTCGTTTTGACAGGCTTAACAACCTGCAAATCCGCTTTTTTAAACGGTTTTAGTTTTGTATTTGTTTTAACTTTGGCCAAAATTTCTCTCCCCTGTTCAAACTGTTTAAATATCAAAGGTTTTTATCCCTGATGTCACAATATTGTTATCTTATAGAATTGTTTCAAAATTGTAATCAATTGTTTAGATGAATTTGTTTTTGTTGTAGCGTTGAGGGTGTATGGAGGAAATATGTTTCCGGAATGTCTGACTTTAAGTAATATATACATGATTACAGGATTTTTGATTTCTATGTATTCGTGTGTGTCTAATGACGTAATCCAGACTCTCGGAACTTACCTCACCACAAGCAAAAAAATGCCGACCTGTCTTATATGGGCATTCACCAGTGCAGTATTAATCATTACGATTTCAACAGGATGGATTGTTAATAACGGCGATATGTCTTTCGGAAGGTTAGAAAGAATTCCATATCCCGAAACTTTTACTCTTGTACATGTGCTTCCGCCTATAATTCTTTTGTTTTTGACTAAATATGGAATGCCCGTATCTACAACATTTTTGATTCTAAGTATCTTTTCTGCAAATGATATCAATGTTATTGGAATGATTTTATCGAAATCATTAATCGGTTATGTACTTGCTTTAATTGTATCAATAGTAATTTACACACTTCTTGCACGTCCCGTTGAACGATATTTTTACTACACGGCAGACAAAAAAATTTCTAAATGGTGGATTGCTGCAAAATGGCTGTCTACAGCATTCTTATGGTCACAGTGGCTTATGCAGGATGCCGCAAACCTTTTTGTATATCTTCCAAGAAAATCCTCCTTTACACAGCTTGTTCTTGTATTGATTGCGTTTACGGCATTCATGTGGATTGTTGCAAGCAAACGCGGAGGGGAAGTCCAGAAAATAGTTAAAATGAAAACTAATGTTCAGGACCCGAGATCCGCAACCATTATTGACATTATTTTTGCATTTTTGCTTTTGTATTTTATACAATTGAACAATGTTCCTATGTCCACAACCTGGGTATTTATCGGGCTTCTGGCAGGAAGGGAAATCGCTCTTTACCACAGACTCAGGTTTGAAAGCACAAAAAAAATGTATAAACATATTCTTAAGGATTTGGCAAAAGCTGCAATAGGACTGATTGTTTCAATTGTTACGGTATTTTTACTTTTAAAATTTGATGTAATAAAGAGCTTTTTCATTTCACATTTCGTGTAAAATATTTTCGGGAGGAAAATAAATTTGGCAAGAATTAAACAGTTATCCAAAAATTTAATAAACCAGATTGCGGCAGGAGAAGTAATAGAGCGTCCTGCATCAGTTGTTAAGGAGCTTGTAGAAAACTCGGTTGATGCCGGTGCAAAAAGAATCAGTATCGAAATTACAAACGAATGCAGAAATATCCGTATTGCCGACAACGGATGCGGAATTCATCCGGATGATATTCTTCTTGCCTTCACCAAACATGCAACAAGCAAAATTCAAAACAATGAGGATTTATTTAACATTCACACTTTAGGTTTCAGAGGAGAAGCTCTTGCAAGTATAATCTCAATTTCCAGACTAACCTGCACCACAAGAACCGCAGACTTTGAAACCGGTACAAAAGTAAAGTGCGAAAACTCTGAGGTCACACAGACCGAAACAGGCTGTGCAGTCGGGACAATTATGGATATCAGGGATTTATTTTACAATATTCCGGCAAGATTGAAATTCTTAAAAAGCGCTTCTACGGAATTTTCGTATATTCAAGATCTTGTCCAGTCAATTGCGCTGGTAAATCCTGATATATCATTTGAGCTTAAACGTGAAGGCAAAACAGTCCTCAAAACAAACGGCCTCGGGGATTTGAAGAAGACAATCAAAGACATTTTTAACACTGAAGTTGCGGACAGCCTGAAAGAAGTTCTAAAAACCGACAAACTTGCGGGGATGAAGATTTCAGGATACGTAAGCACCCCTGACTTTACACGCTCAAGCAAAAAGAACTACTATATGTTTATAAACGGCCGTTCCGTAAAATGTCCGGTGTTTCAAAAGGCGATAGACACCGCTTACAAAACCCTTATCGCAAGCGGCAAATACCCGTTTGTTGTTCTGAACCTTGAAATTCCCCCTTCAGATGTAGATGTAAATGTTCACCCGACAAAAAAAGAAGTAAGATACAAAAATACAAATATGGTATTCAATTTTATATTTACAGCAATCCAAGGTGGACTTGCAAACTACACGGAACCTACGTTAAATCAGGCAATGCCGACCCCTGCATACAATGCTCAGGAAAGAGAAAAGGTTATTGATTTCAATCAGGCAAAAACAACTCAAAATCAAGATATATATTTTGACAAGTCTAATGACAGCATGTATATTTCTGATAGAATGGCTGAAAAAATTACAAATGACATCATGCCTTCACCACAGGTTACCCAGCCCAAACTTATCGCACAAACCTATCAAACACCGCCTGAACCGGAAGAAAATATTATCGGACAATACAAAAACACATACATTCTTATTGAAAAAGAAGAAGGCCTTGAAATTGTCGATCAACACATTGCAGAAGAAAGATTCATATACGAAAAATTAAAATCCGAAAAAAATATTGTTTCACAGCTTCTTTTCGTATCGGATGTTTTGACTGTCACAAGCGAAGAAATTGAAATTTTAAAAGAAAATATTGATAAATTTGAAAAATTCGGTTATGAAATAGAATTTTTGAAAGATAACGAATTAATTTTCAGGAAAGTTCCGCAGCTTATTGCAAAAGTAAACCCTAAGGAAATTCTGTCAGATATTCTGGAAAACATAGAAGGAAATATTGACGGGCTTGAGGAAAAAATATTGATAACAACAGCCTGCAAAGCGTCCGTAAAAGCAGGACAAAAACTTTCAATCTGGCAGATGCAAGAGATTATAAAACGCTGGAGGACAACAAAAATGCCTTATACCTGTCCGCACGGAAGACCAATTTCAAAAATACTTCCACACAAACAAATTGCATCTTTTTTCCAGAGACAATCATAAAAAAGTGCTGCTTCTGACACTTTTTATGTCTCGATAATTATGTCCTGCGGTTGAATTTTCGGCGGAGTCTTCTGCTGTCTTTTCAAAATTGTATTGATGTTATTGAAATCCTCTGGTTCCGCAAATACATTTTCATTCTGTCCATTATTATCCTGCGGAGGAATAGGCGGTATATTTTGTACAGTTTCTTCGCCCTGGATTTCAACTGATTCTACTGGTTCAACATATTCCGGAGGCACTTCTTCCGTCTGTGACTGCGGTGTTGTCATCGTAGAATCTGCTGTACTCATACCTTCTGAAATTACCTGAGAAATATTTCTGTCGCCGGTATTTAAATCTGCAGTCATGTTATTTATCTGAGCTGAAATTGTTTTTATTGATTTATCGACATCAAATGTTGTATTCTGTAGATATCCTGATTGTTTAATTGAGGAAGCCGCAAGATTTTTTCCCAGAGCATTGGCTTTAACTAAAGCAACTGTACCGGTTGCACCCGTAAATATATGGTTATTGCCTGTAACTGATTTACCCTGCTGAGATGCTTCATACTGGGCAATAATATCTCCGGTAAATGAGGTTTCATTTGCATAATCCTGAGCGATTTCAGCTTTTTCTGATGTTGATTGCATTAGCGCCGAAATCTCATCAAAATCGGATGTAAAATTAGCAACCTGCATGGTGGAATTTGATACAACATTTTCCATCATCAGACCTAATTCTCCATAACGAGCCTGTTCATCAGCAGTCAACTCTTCACCGTTTTTAACTTTGTTATCTATGCTCTGCCATTCATTCATCATTTCCTGCACCTGCTTCAATGCACTATTCTGTACAGCAAGAGCATCATTTGTCATAGTATCCATATCTGCAGAATACTGTTCAAATTCCTTAACAGCATCGTTCAAAGCCTCTTCCTGAAGAACAACTTTTTTGGTTAATACTTTTGCAACATTAGTTAACCCCATATTACCGGCTTGCCCGACATCACTTTTTGCACCTTCGACATCGTTTGTATCCTGAACATCACCTGTATCAAGTTCATATTCCGCAACGTTTGATGACTGCATTGAATGTGCCCATTCCAGATATTCATCAGGAATCAATACACCGTTATCTTCCATTTGAAGGATTTCTTCGTATGTATATTGTGCCCATTCAGTATCAACGGGTTTGCCTGACTTGTCATATACAGAATTCATATAAATGCCGTAACCTCGCACATTGTTAGTCAGCACCAGACCTGCAGCATATTCCTCAAGTTGGATGTCCGACCAGCCGGAAAACTGAGGATTTGCCTTTAATTCTTCAATCTTATCCTCAAGAGTATAACCTGTCTCATTGGCAACCTGATACTGTGCAATCTGGTGAATTTTGTCTTTATAGGCTTGAATTCTTGACATATACACGCACCTTTCAGTTAATATACTTTTAATTTAATTAACGGCGCGCTCTGAAGAAACTTTAATCAATTTTTTATTTTTAAACTCTCTCAACACCTGAAAAAGCCGGATTTAGAAGAGCTTTAGCTCCATATAATCCGGCTTTATAAAATTTAACAATTTTATATATTTATAAATGTTTTTCAATATTAGAAACAATTGACGATTTCGGCATCAATCCGACTAATCTTTCAACCGCCTTGCCGTTTTTAAAAACCAGTAGACTCGGCAGACCGCTGATTGAATAATTTTTAGCTGTTTCTAAATTGTCATCAGTATTCATTTTGACAAATTTTACTTTTCCTTCAAACTCTGCTGCTATTTCATCCAGAACAGGACCGAGTTTTCTGCAAGGTCCGCACCATGGCGCCCAGAAATCTACGACAACAGGTGTTTCGGAATTCAAAACTTCTGTTTCAAATACCGAATCATTAATATCAACTGCATTAGACATACATATCTCCTTTAAGTTATATATACTTTTACACTACTCATTTTATCACAGAATTTTTTTTTGTGCTATTATCTTAATAGAATTCTACAGGATGAAAAAATGGTAAGAAAAAAAACAATAGAAATAGTTTTGGACACTGAAACCACAGGTTTGGATTATACAAAAGAAAGAATGGTTGAATTCGCAGCAGTGAGGCTGGAAAACGGCAAAATAAAAGATGAATTCCAAACACTTATAAATCCTCAACAACATATCAGAAAATCAAGTATTGCAATCCACGGAATCACACAGGATATGGTGGCAGACGCTCCTACTGAAGCTGAAGCAATGCCTAAAATTCTTGAATTTATCGGAGATTATCCTATAGTTGCGCATAATGCCATTTTTGACTATACATTCCTTAATGAAGCAAGCCTTAGAACTACAGGAAAAGAACTTATCAATACAAGAATTGACAGCCAGCAAATGTTCAAAGAAGTATATCCTGATCTTGAATCCCACGGGCTTGAGGCTTTGACTAAAAAATTTAATGTTGATCTCACAAATCATCATAGAGCAATGGCTGACACTATGGGATTAGCCCTTGCTTATCCGAAACTAAAAAAATTATACTTGCAGAAATATGACTGGGAAGTAAAACAACTGGATAATGTAGAATATCTTTTTGAAAGATTTTTGAGAATACAAAACACAATAAATACCCTTCAATCTGAACTTCAGGATTTGAAGTCAGTATTCAAACTTTATTTTGAACAGGGTGGGGCGCCTATCCGTTCGCAAACAGGTGAAACACTTGTTTACAATTCCAAACAATCTTTCGGCTATGACCTTCACCAGATAAAAGAAGTTCTTGAAGAAGTCGGTGCATTTGATAAAGCTATAAAACTTAACACCGGATTTGTTGACAGACTTGTCGGCGGGTGCAGTCTTGATGAAGAAAAACGGGAAATCATAAAAGAAGCCCGTCAAGAACTTACAGAAACAAGAAATATTCAAATTATAAAAGCAGGGAAGTAATATATGTTAAAAAAACTGGCTGGATTTTTCAAGGAACCTCCTGTTAAAGAGGTTATTCAAGATACTGAAAAAGTTAAACAAATGTATCCATACTGGCGTATGAGAATCTTTTATGCATGCTTTATTGGATACACTATTTTTTATCTTTGCAAGAAAAATATTGCCGTAGCACTTCCGGGGCTTAGTGCTGAATACGGTTATTCAAACACGGAACTGGGGCTTTTGGGAAGTTCGCTTTATCTGACCTATGGTATCGGGAAGTTTGTAAACGGAGTAATTGCAGACAGGGCTGACGTTAGAAAATTTTTACCGACGGCATTGATTATGACAGCACTTGCAAACCTTTGTTTCGGGCTTTCGGCAGTATTTATAACTCCTGGCGAAGCCTCATTTTTCGGACTGCCAACAAGCACTGTTTTACTCTGGATTTTCGTATTTTTCTGGGGGGCAAGTGGATGGTTCCAGTCAGCAGGGTTTCCGGCTGTTGCAAAGAGCCTTACTTACTGGTACTCAAACTCCGAAAGAGGAACCAAATGGTCATTATGGTCATGCTCGCATCAGGTCGGCACCTTTTTAAGCGTAATAATTTCCGGTTGTTTAGTTGAACATTTCGGATGGAAGATGGCATTTTTTGCACCGGGAACAATCGCATTAATTGCTGCAATCTGGCTGTTTGACAGACTCCGTGACAGACCGCAGTCGCTCGGGCTTCCGGATATCGAAACTTACAACAACGAACCTTCCGCAAAAAAATCAAACTGCGAAGAAGATAATAGAACTTATATCGAAATTTTCAAACAAAATATCCTTTTCAACAAGACAATCTGGCTTCTTGCAATCGCATATATATTTGTTTACATAATAAGATTCGGTGCAGAAGACTGGATGATAAAATACCTGCATGAGGCGAAGGGAAATTCTCTTGACATTGCCGCATTGAAATTAAGCTCGCTTCCTCTGGTCGGGATAGCAGGAACGATTTGCGCCGGCATTGTTTCGGATAAAATTTTCAAAGGCCAGCGTGCGCCAGTCAATTTAATTTATCTTGTCGGAGTTGTAGTTTGTCTTGCACTGCTCAAGTTCAATACAATCAGCACACTGGATTTTGTCCTTATCGGACTTTTAGGCGCATTCACATACGGTCCGCAGATGATGATAGGCGGGTTGTGCGCCGTAGAATCAAGCTCTAAAAAAGTTGCCTCCGCCGCAACAGGATTTACGGGTACTTTCGGCTATATAGGTGCGGTATTGTCATCAACCGGAACCGGCTTTATGGTAGATAAATTCGGCTGGAACGGCGCAATTGCTTTCTGGGTTGTATCAGCGCTCATTTGTATTGGACTCTGCACAATATTAATGCTTGACGAAAAAAAGAAAAAAGGTGCTCACAATGAACTGTAACTACTGCAAAGAAAAAGTTTGAAACTTTATTCAGGCAGCTTGCACACATCAACCCATTCGATGCTGTTTGAATATTTAAACAGTTCATCCGGAGTAAGTTCAATTGCGGAATTTGAGCTTCCGCATGCCGGAAAAATTGTACTAAAACGCTTTAGTGAACTGTCGCAATAAACTTTTACACAATTGTTTTCAATTCCGAAAGGACAAACTCCTCCGATTTTATGTCCGGTAAATTCAACAACCTCGTCAGGCGTCAGCATTTTTGCCTTTATGCCGAATGCTGCTTTAAATTTTTTGTTGTCTATTCTTGCATCCCCTGCTGCACAAACAAGAATACAGCCTTCATCAGATTTAAAAGAAAGTGTTTTGCAAATTCTTGCCCCTTCAATCCCCAGAGCCAGAGCGGCAAGTTCAACAGTTGCGCTCGACACAGGAAATTCAAGTATATCATCATCTTTTCCGTATTTTTTTAAATATTCTCTTACTTTTTCTATTGCCACAATTTAATTTCTCCCAAAACTATTTTATCATAATCTAAAACTCGCATCCGGCAAGCTCATTCGTACCGCATTGCGGAATACTGAACCAGAAAGTGCTTCCGTTGTTGAGCCTTGATTTAAATCCGATATCGCCTCTGTGTGCATTTGCAATAACTTTACACAGCGCAAGCCCGACTCCTGAACCCTGCTGGCGCTTCAAGGTGTTCCGGTTTACCTGAGAGAAAAAATTGAAAATTTTGTCATAATCTTTTTTTCTGATTCCGTCGCCTGAGTCCTTAATCTCAAAAATATAATTTCTGTTTTCGTCAACATAAGTCACAATAACAATTTTTCCGCCTATTTTGTTAAACTTTACAGCATTTGAAATTAAATTGAATATAAGCTGTTTAAACCGTCTTAAATCTGCCGTAACCTCAACATCCATCATTGTATAAGTTAATTTTATATTTTTTTCCCTGATAACTTCATCAAAGCTGTAAATAATATCTTTAATTATTTCTTTGGGTCTGAAAGTCTCATATTTTAATTCCATCTGCTTATACTCGGATCTTGCCATATCAAGTATGTCCTGAATTAAGCTCAACAAAAACCGTGAACTTTTTGAAATATTATCTATGTATTTGTAATTTTTCGTTCCTGCCAGATCTGCTTTCAACATATCTGAAAAACCTATAATTGAATTCAAAGGAGTTTTATATTCATGCGAAATACTTGCAAGAAACTGGACTTTTTCTTTGTTTGTTCTTTTTAATTCGTCATTTAGTGAAATTATTTCAATTCTGGAATTTACGGACTCCATTAAAGTTTCAACAAACAATGCCCTCTTTCTTTTAAAGTTTCGATTTTTCTTAGCAAGTGCCAGAAATCCTAATACGGTATTTTTGTAATATATCGGCTCTATTATAACCTGATCTTTTGATATCGAATTCAAATATTCAATAATATCTTCATTATCAAAATTGTTGGTCAGCATATCAACGCCAACCTTTGAAATTTTTTCAATTGCATGCACTAGCCTGCTGTTTTTCTTCTTGCCATCAGCAAATGCATAAAGTTTAATCTCAATTGTATTTGTAAAATTACTCAAAAGGCAAAAGCAGGAGGCCTCAGCACCTGTCAGATTTAAAGACTCGGTTGCAACAAATTTGGCAAGCTCTTTTGAAGTCGTAATCGTGTTGATTTTCTTTAAGAATTTACAAATATTTTTTTCTATTAAAATATTCATTGTATAATTGTAATATGAACAAAAAATTATTTGTATTATCCGGTTCATCCGGAGTCGGAAAAGGCACCGTTTTAAAAGGATTTCTTGAAAAAAATCCTGATTTTATGCTTTCAATCTCCTGTACAACAAGAAAGCCCCGCCCAGGAGAAATTGACGGAGTAAATTATTTTTTTATTTCTAAAGAAGAATTTGAAACCTGCATACAAGAAAACAAATTTCTTGAATGGGCCGAGTTTGCCGGAAACTTTTACGGCACAAAGAAAAAATACATAAATCAATGTCTGGAAGAAGGGAAAAACGTAATTCTGGAGATTGATACACAGGGGGCTCTTCAGGTAAAAAAACAAATGCCGGAAGCCGTATTGATATTTATATGCCCGCCATCATTCGAAGCACTTGAAAACCGCCTAAGAGGACGACATACCGAAGACGAAGCAACAATTCAAAAACGGCTTGAAGAAGTTAAAAAAGAGCTTGAACGGGCTGAAAAATTTGATTACAAAATCGTGAATGACCGTCTTGAAGACGCAATTTCAAGACTTGAAAAAATTGTCAAAGGAGAAATTCAAAATGCTTAACGGTAAAAACATTCTTATCGGGATTACCGGCGGAATTGCGGCTTACAAAATTTGCGAGCTTATCAGGATGTACAAAAGAGAAAACGCAAACGTCAAAGTTGTCTGCACACCAAATGCTTTGAATTTTGTGACAAAACTTACACTCCAAACTCTCAGCCAAAACAATGTTGCAGTCGAGCAGTTTGAGATTACGGACTTCAAACCCGAACACATTTCTTATGCTGACGAAGCGGATGTTTTCGTAATTGCGCCTGCGACAGCAAACACAATTTCAAAAATCTCAAACGGAATAGCAGACAACCTTTTGACTTCAATTGCCGCAGCCTTCAAAAAGCCGATAATTCTTGCGCCTGCAATGAACACAAACATGTGGAACAACCCGTTTGTACAGGAAAATTTGCAAAAACTCTTAAATCACGGATTTATTTCAGTTTCCCCTGAATCCGGCTATCTTGCATGCGGTGTAAACGGGGAAGGCAGACTGGCTTCTTTAGACAAAATTTTTGACAGGACTGTTGAAGTTCTCCTTGACGCTGACAAACCGCTCAAAGGCAAAAAAGTAGTTGTTACGGCAGGCGGAACAGTAGAAGATATTGACCCTGTAAGGTTTATCTCAAACTATTCTTCAGGCAAAATGGGGATTGCACTTGCGGATGAAGCATTTTTTCAAGGCGCTGACGTTGTTTTGATTACGACAAAAGAGGTTCAAAAGCCTTACAAAACAGTCAAAATTAAATCCGCACTTGAAATGCAGACCGCTTTGACAGAAGAATTCGACACATCAGATTATATTTTTATGGCGGCAGCAGTTGCCGATTTCAGGGTAAAAGACTTCAGCCTTAATAAGATTAAAAAGGGTGACTCTGACACTATGACTCTGGATTTGGTCAAAAATCCGGATATTCTGCAATATCTGTGCAATAAAAAAACAACGGACAAACCAATAATTGTCGGATTTTGCGCAGAAACAGAAAATTTAATCGAAAATGCAAAAACAAAAATTCAAAAAAAAGGCTGCGACTTCATTGTTGCAAACGACGTAAGCCGCAAAGATATAGGGTTTTCCTCAGACGAAAACGAAGTTTACGTAATAGATAAAAACCTTGAGGCTAAAAAGTTTGAAAAACAGCCAAAAACAGCAATTGCACGGGAAATAATCGGAGAAATTTATGCAAAAAGCGGAAATTTATGCGCTCATAAATAACTTTGCTCCGCCGGAACTTGCCGAGAGCTGGGACTGTTCAGGGGTTTTGACGGAAAACGGCAACAACGATATCAAAAAAGTTCTTCTTGCGCTGACCGTCACAGACGACGTTTTTAATCAGGCATTAGAGAACAACTGCGATATGATAATAAGCCACCATCCGCTGTTTTATGTTCCGCTTAAATTCAAAAAGCTAAACCTGTTTTGCGCACACACAAACCTCGATCTTATAGAAGGCGGAACAACTGATGAATTAATCAGAAATCTTGGTCTAAATAAGAGTCACAAAAACGGATTTGTCAGATACGTAACTTTACCGGAACCTGTTCAGGTAAAAGATTTTGCGCAAAAACTAGACAAAATTTCACCAAATCTCAGATATGTAAATACAAAACAAGTTAAAACAATTCAAAAAATCGGATTTTGCGCAGGAAGCGGTTCTGAATTTATTGAAACCGCCTTTGATGATGGAGCCGACGCTTTTGTAACAGGAGATTTAAAATTTCATACAGCTCTAGACAGCCCAATAGTGCTTTTCGATATCGGACACTTTGAAAGTGAAATCCTTGTTTTAAAAGTCTTTGAAAATCTTTTGAACCACAAAGTTGAAATTATTTATGCAAAAGAAGAAAGTCCGTTTAAAAAATTAAATTATAAAACTCAAAATTATTGACAATAAAGATTTAGACGCTACAATAAAGAAGTACCTGTAATGGGGCGTCGCCAAGCGGTAAGGCACCTGGTTTTGGTCCAGGCATTCAGAGGTTCGAATCCTTTCGCCCCAGATTTTTAAATATAAGAAATGCAAGCCGGACTTAAATTCCGGCTTTATTAATTAATTAACAACAAGGAGAGTATCAAATGGATTTAAGAATTAATACCCCGCAGACCACATGTAAAGAAACAGGACAATACAGAAAAAGGGAACTTGCCTCAAAGTGCCTCTGTGCAAAGGAAGTTTAGAATAATTTAGGGTTACAGAAAAGTCCGGTATGTCCGATTTTAGGGTCTATTATACTCATAAGTATATAAAAAGTTGGTAATAATATGCCATAAAGTCTTATTTCTGTAGGGTAATACCCGATAACAAACATAGGACTTTTGCCGTCAAAAAGTAACATGAGTTCCGTAAAAAATATTTTTCTGCCACAAAACGGAACCATAACGGAACTTTTTTGCGGAACCAAACGGAACCTACAAATTTCGATAAGCCTCACATAATTCGTCAACAGATTTATAACGGTTAGATTTATCTCCAAGCCCTTTACTAACAAAATTATTTAATTTTCTATCTGTTATTTTAGATGTATTGGTTCTGCCAGTCGTAATAAAATATATAAGCATTGTAAGAGCATATATTTCGTGTGATATTGAATAATTGTTAAAACCTTCAAGTTTCAAATTAGGATCATTAAAATAGCCTTTAAACTCGGTATTGACGGTTGTTAACTTATTCTCTGGATTTTTTGCCAGACCAAAATCTGCAATCTTTACAACTAATACATCATCATATACTTTAATTAAAACATTGCTTGGTGATAAATCTCTATGTAAATAGCCTTTTTCATGTAGATATTTACAGGCTTTCAATAATTGTAATATTATTGATTTTCGAACACCGGAAGATATTTTATCGTTATTGAGTTTTAAAAATTTATCCAAGGTATAATCCATATATTCCATAATGTACGAATTATTATCTTTATATGAATAAACTTCAACAATATAAGGAGATTTTAGCCCTTTCATTATTTCAAATTCTTGTTTAAATCGTTTTAATTCTTTTTCAGATAAATCTTTTTTTGCCCTTTTAATAACAAAATCTCTATCATAAAAATTATCATGATATTTGTATGTTAACGCATATGAACCTTCACCTATTTGGATAAGATTACTAACACTTTTATTATTTGGATGTTCTATGCTTACTGTATTAGTTTTAATAAAAATAGGTACAGCATAATACAACTCAATTTTTTCCATATATTCAGGAATTGTACTTCCTCCACTTGAACTCAGAAATTCGTTGCATTTATTAATAATGCTTTGATTATATTCTTCGATTTGAAAAGAATATTCAGAATTTTTCAATCGGCGTTGCAATGTTTCAATTTTATCAATTGTATCAATCAGTTCTCGACTAGGATCTGCCCAAAAATGAGCTGTATAATCTTTAGTTGGTAATCTTCCATTCATACATTTGAATAAATTTATTAAATAAGAATGTAATGTTGATAAAATTAATATTATATCCTTTCTTTCAAAAGGAGTATAGAATTCTGCAAATTCATCAGTTAATTGCATATCCTTTTTTAATTCAGCTAAATAATTTTCATACATTTATTCTTTACCCTATCTTCTCTCAACATGCTCTTTAATAACTTTATAAACATATCTGGAGGTTGTATCACACGCTAAAGCTAATCTGTTTACACTCGTTGCATCAAGGTAATTATCAATAATATACTGTTTTTTGTATTGCTGATTGCAGTGAGCATGGATTGAAAACTTTTCTCCTGAAGCATTAAACATTAATTTTTTAGTCGCCTCTAAGCCAATAATAGAGCAGAGATATTTTAAATCTTCTGTCGGCAAATTATCTTCAGTTATGTATTTTGACCATACAGGTTCTGTTTCGGAATTTCTAACCATATTACTCCTTTTCTTAATTATAGTACAAACGGAACCTTTAAAGGTTCCGTTTAGTTCCGTTTGAAAAATTTTCTTAATACATCAAATATTTTGTTTTTTCAATATCACTTAAACAGTGATTTTTGAATATTGAAAAGAGCAAAAAGGATATGTTTCGATATGGATACATTGACTACACTTTTGAGGAAAGCAGAGTTAATGTGTGAGAGGAGATAATCATGCGAAACTCAAATACAGACTGGATTACGACAAAAGAACTGGCAGAAATTAAAGGTATTTCTGAAAGAGCCGTTCGAAAAGCAATCAGTAAAAATAAATACGTAATCCGAAAATGCTCAAAATCTTACGAAATTTTAGTAACATCCTTAGAAGAAAATGTTAGAGAAAAAGTAACAACCGTCAAAGAAAAATCTGCTTTAACAGCCCCGATATCGTATGTTGTTCCTGAAACACAAAAGAAATTGGCTCTTGCAAAATACGATTTAATCAAAAAATGGGATGAATTTAGAACCGGTAAGAAAAATAAAACAATTGCCGGAAAAGATTTCCTTGAAGCATATAATCATAATTGTATTTGCGAAGAGTTATTCAATGTAGTAGGTAAAGTTGCAATAGGAACAATTTATGAATGGCATAAAAAGCTTCGTACTTATAATGATGATTGGCATTGTTTGATTAACAATTATACCTTTGGCGAGAAAACTAAAAAATCCGCAATGTCGGCTGAAGAAGAAGCTGAATTACTTAAAAATTTATTACATCCTAATCAATTAAATATCGGCAAAGCAATTAAATTAACCAAACTGGCATTAAAAGAGCGTGGATTTGAAAATTTATGCTGTGATTTAACATACAGAAGATTTGCAAATAATTACAAAAACGAGCATTATAACACCTGGATAGAGGCAAGGGAAGGGAATAAAGCTCTGCATGACAAGGTTTTACCATATATAACAAGAGATGTTTCCAAACTTGAAGTAGGGGATGTTATTGTCGGTGACGGACACAGATTATCATTTTTTATTAAACATCCATATACCGGAAAACCTGTCAGACCAATGATGGTTGCATATCAGGATTGGAAATCCGGTGGATTTGTCGGATTTGAAATAATGCTGGAAGAAAACACTCAGTGTATTGCAAGTGCATTAAGAAATTCAATAATAAATTTAGGCAAAGTACCGAAGTTTGTTTATCAGGATAACGGCAAAGCATTTAAAGCAAAATATTTTATTGAAAACGGATTAAGCGGTTTATTTACGAATCTCGGAATTCAGCCTGTATATGCAAAGCCGTATAATGCAAAGGCTAAACCGATTGAAAGGTTGTTTAGAGAATTACAAGATAGCTGTGAAGTCTTGCTTCCATCATATTCAGGAACGAGTATTATCAAAAAGCCGGCACAGCTAAAACGAAACGAGAAATTGCATAAAGCACTTTATAAGGTCAATATCCCGTCTCTTGAACAGGTGACAAATTTTATTAAAAATTGGCTCATAAAATATCATTACGAGCAGCCCTGCCCGCAAATAAAAGGAAAAACAATAGGCGAAATCCTTGAAAGCGGTAAAGGTGAAGGTGTTAATTTGGAAACATTAGATGACCTAATGATGGCTCGTGAGATAAAGAAAATTTATAGAAACGGTATTTTATTCTTAAAAAACAATTATTATGATGAAGCCTTATTCGGATACAAAAAAGAAGTCATTATCAAATATAGCCTGTTCAACTTAAGTTCAATCAAGGTTTATAAATTGAACGGAGAGTTTTTGTGTGAAGCAAAAAGAGTTGAGTCCATTCATCCTCTGGTAAATTATCTGGGTGAAGCCAAAGACATTGAAGATCTTAAACAAAAAACAAAAATTAAAAAGCAATTAGAAAAAAGAACCGAACAGGAATATATAAATCAAATAAAACGAAATCAAGTTCATACACCTTTATTAACGATGGATTTGATTGAAAAGCAAAATGATGATGACTTAAATCAATTTAGGCTTGAAATAAAACAAGAGGAAAATAGTGAAAATTTTAGCGGCTGTTTTCAAACAAGGTTTGAAAAGTATGAATATCTTCTAAATAAAGAAACTCTTTCTAAAAAAGAGCAAGACTGGATTTCAGAATATAAATTAACCGATGAATATGAACAAATATATGGCTGATAAGGAGGTTTTGATGCACAAATTATTTGTAAAAACTCGTAATGTCAAAAACTTCATAGGATTAATGAATA
Organism: Candidatus Gastranaerophilales bacterium; assembly: GCA_944324225.1. Classification (GTDB taxonomy): domain Bacteria; phylum Cyanobacteriota; class Vampirovibrionia; order Gastranaerophilales; family Gastranaerophilaceae; genus Scatenecus. The sequence continues at coordinate 41,586 of CALUVL010000014.1, read as the reverse complement.
ACTTAATAGATAAATCCAATGATGTGCCTAAGATGGGATTAATCTATGGTGATCCTGGTTTAGGAAAAAGTCGAACAGCAGTTTGGTGGGCAACACAAAATGATGCGGTCTATGTAAGGGCCCAAAATAAAATGACTTGCAGGTGGCTATTAGAAAAAATCGTTTATGAATTAGGCGAATCACCCTCAAGAAAAATGGCGGATCTTATAGAACAATGTATCACTCATTTAAGATTAAAACCGCAAGTCATAATCATTGATGAAGTGGATTATCTTATCAACCGTCACAGAATTGTTGAAACCTTAAGAGATTTACATGACTTAACTGGGGTACCGATGGTATTAATAGGAATGCAGGAAGCAAAAACAAAACTCGGTAAATACAGACATCTATATGACAGAATCTCGGAGATTATTGAGTTTAAGCCTTTTTCTAAAGACGATCTGGATGTTATTATCGAAGAATTATCCGAAATTAAAATAACCGATGAAGCCAAAGAAATATTTTTTGAGAAAATAAACCGTTTTAGACAGGTAATTAAAGGAATTTCTCTATTGGAGAATTTAGCCAAAACAAACGGATTAAACAAAATAGATGTAAAACAGGTGAAAGGACTAACAATTGAAAAATAAGGATTTAATAATAAAAATAGCAAGAAGATTAGACAAATTCAGTCTTGATGAAATCATTACAATATCTGAGTTTCAGGAACAGGATGTGAAAGATATATTATCTGATTTATTAAAAAGTCAGGTGATTATAAAAAACAATGATACATATTTTTTTAATCCCAAAAAGATTTCCAAAACATATAATTATACTCCCCCTGCTATTAGTAGTTTTAAACCAATCATTATTGAAGAAGAAGATGGATATGAAGAACTTCTAAAATTTGGTGAAGAAACCCAAAACAAAGTAAAAAGATATGCAGAATTATTGAATTTTGTTCATCAAGCAGGAACGAAAAACTTAAGACAGGTTGTTGACTTATTTAACGAAACCTCTGGCTATAAAAAGATTCCATATCCTACATTTACTAGAATTCTCAGTAATTACAACAAATACGGCTTTAGAGGAATATTACCCAATTATCATAATTCTTCAGAAAACTCTATACCTGAGGAGATATATACTTGCTTCAAAAAATATTACCTGACAAAAGAAAAATTATCCGCATCAGAAGCCTTATACAGAACTCAAAAGCAACTGCAATCCGAACAAAAAATAGAACAGCCTTATGCCTATAATGCTAATGCATTTTTAAGAAAGATAAAAACTGAATTTACCAAAGAACAGATTAAATATTTCAGAAATAATATAAACCCGCCAAAGGTCAAAATATACTCGATGAAAGCTGAGGAACCTCTTAATATGGAGTTTAAAAAGGCGGCAAATATTTATTTAACCCGTCTGCGTCTGGAAAACAAGCTGGAAAGGTTTATACATGAAAAAACAGATTATAAAAATCATTTACAAGCACATTTTGACAACTTAACCATAAGAGAAATAACAACCCGGACAGTTTCAAAATACAAACAATATATGTTTGACAACGGATTTCAGCTGGCATCTGTCAATATGTATATTTCATTACTAAAAAGAATCATAAGAGCGGTCTGTCCTAAAACAAATAGTCTTGTTACAAGAGGTGATAAAATCATTCAAAATGTCTATGCCCTTGATATGAATATTTTATCAGAGGATGAAATAGCCTACTTGTTGCATACTTGTCAATTAAAATACCCCGCTGCATACCCTGTTCTATATCTTTCGCTATCAACAGGTGCAAGTGTGCCGGAGTTATTAGGATTAACCTGGGATAGGATAAATTTTGAGGATAACACAATATTTTTAAAATATTTTCTTTATGAACAACGCCTTGTTGTAAACAAAGGCGGAACTGCAGCAAGAACGCTGAAAATTGATAATAAAATATCAGGCATTTTGCAAAAGAAATTGAAAAAGACAAACCCTGCTCCGAGTGATTTTGTTTTTAAATTCAATTCTCCAAAATCTCCTCAGCAATATTTTGAAGGTGTTGTTTTAAGAGGTTTATCCATACAACTTGGAATTCAAAGACTATACCCAAGTGACTTGCAGCACAATTTTGCCAATTTATGTTTGAAACAAAATATTCCTGTTACATTTATCCAAAAATCATTAGGTTATTACAGTTTAGCCAATTTCGTTAAAATATACAAAAATCTAATAGGAAACCAGGAAAAAGAATATTATAACCCGCTTGATAAAATTTATAGTAAAACAGGACTTGAAAATGCTGAAAAATGAGTTATCTTGTGTATGCCGGAGGTACTCAGAATATGAAAAAACACGTTTTAGCAGAAACTGCCGCAAAACTTTATACTGAAAAATTTATGACATTAGAAAGTATAGCAAAACAATTGAATGTGAATGAAAGAACTCTTCGCCGTTGGAAATCTGCTGATAATTGGGAAAATAAACGGATTGAATTTATAAAATCCCAAACAACATTCCATGAAGATTTATACAATTTCGGCAGAACCCTTTTAGACACAATAAAAGCAGATATATCAAACGGGGAAAGGGTTGAACCCTCAAGATTGCATACTGTAACGAAAATAATGACTTTGCTTAAAAACGTCAAAACTTATGAGGATAAAGTATTGAATGATAAACACGCCCCGAAAAAAGCAAACAATCGAGAAATATCACCCAAAACCATTCGAGAAATTGAAGAAAAGATTTTGGGTATAACTTATGAAGAATAACTTTCCAGAATTGCCGTTTTAAAGCCTTAAATGCTTTTGATGAGGAATTTATATATAAGTCATACATAACCCGCCTTAATCCACCAGTTGAACACTTTTTGAACGGGGTTTGATTAGTCTTGTTCAGTCAATAATTTTATATTTTCCTTAGCAATCATATCCGCAAGTTCTTCTTCTGTCGGGAGAACTGTTTTATACTTGCTTGCAAAAATCTGCTGACTTTCCTGCAACACAGAATATTTGACCATAGTTTCGGACTTATCTGTGCACAAAATTATACCGATTGTTGGATTGTCGTCCGCTCCACGCTTTAGTTCATCAAACATTCTGACGTACATATCCATTTGCCCGATGTCGGCATGGGATAATTTTGTTGTCTTTAAATCTATCACAACAAAACATTTGAGCAGGTAATTATAAAACACCAAATCAGCATAAAAATGATCGGTTTCGGTGCTAATTCTGAATTGGCGGGCAACAAAAGAAAATCCTTTGCCTAATTCAAGTAAAAACTTCTGTAAATTTGTAATTAAAGCCGATTCTAATGTACTTTCTTTGCCTTCAATGTTTTCAGGCAAATCCAAAAATTCCAAAACATACGGATCTTTAATGAATTCTTTAGTGTTAATTACAGCCGGCAGACATTTTTCTGTGTTACTTCCCCCTTCTTGAGTTGATAAAAGTCTGTGATAATAACCGCTTTTGATATTGCGTTCAAGTTGACGGTATGACCAGTTTTGTGATGCCGCTTCATTCATGTAATAATTTCTTTCATCTGGGTTATCAATTCTTATAATCCTTGCTATATTTGACCAACTCAAATTTCCTAGACACTGTCTGGGGAATTCAGGATAAACTAAATAAAAATTTCTCATATTCTGCAAATTTGCTTCCGAAAAGCCTTTACCAAAGGTATCCGTCAGGTATCTTGACAAATTTTCAATAAGCTTCGTTCCATATTCCGCACGGGAAGCACCGCCCTGCTCTTCTTCTACAATACGCTGTCCGATTTTCCAGTATGTTTCGACCATAATGGAATTCACAGTATGATACGCTTTCGCCCGTGCAATATTAAGTAACTCTGCTATATCATTGTATATTTTAGAAATTTCATTAGCCATGAATACCTCTGAACATCTTTATTTTAGCATAAAAAGTGTTTTATAATCTAATTAATTTGCAACTAAAGCGGGTGCTTCTATTGGAATCAATATTCCTCGTTTGGGGTCATGTTGGTGAATAAATCTAACTTTTGCCATAACTTCTTCTTCACCTATTATTTTGGTAATATTGTTTATTAATCTTTCTTGCGCTTCCTCATCATGATAATAAATATTTATTATAGAATCGTTATGTGCAAGGAAAATATGCTTTAAAATAGCATAATCACTTTTATCAAGTGAGTGTCCTATCACATGAAATATACGTTTTGTATTATCATTACTGCTTTTTATGATTTGTAATAAACTTTGATAATCTTCTATTGTATTATATCTATGTCTTTGGTTATGTTTTCTAAAAACATTAAATTCTGAAGGAATATTATTATTTTTATCATCAAAAAATTGAGTTCCAAGAACTATATTATTTGCGTTTATTTTTCCATGTACATAAAAATTTCGTATAGATTTTTTCTGTTTGGAATCCATAGTATCTTTATATAATTTTGTTAAGGTATTTGTATAATTAAAATTTAGTATAAATAAAAAACTCTTTATATTTGGTTTTGAACTTTGTAATAATGAAAGTTGGTATTTTGGTTCCGAATCAATTTCAGACATAACGACTTCGTTTAAATATCTTTCAAACATTTCTACAAAAGTTCTTAATTGATCGTATATAAAGTTTATCAATCCTTGATAATTTTCAATATAAAAATACAAATGTGAAAAATCATTTGTTTCTACAGTTATATATTTTTTCTTATCAGTTTCTAATCTATTATTACAAGTTTTTAAATAGTCAATTATTTTATAAAAATTAAATTCTAATATATCTTTTTTAATTGAAAATGTTAATGGAAAAATCATCTCAATTTCACCACCTGATAAATCTAACAGTGTTTTATTTAACGATAATACAACTCGATATATTTCATCTTCTAGGTCAACCCAGTTTTTACCATAATTATTACATGTTGTTATAAAATGCTGTAACCATATATTATCAATGAATGTTGTTCCATAGTTAATCATTCCAATTATTCTTTTATTATTTTTTTCAACGCAATAATCTAAAAAATCACTATATTTGGTTTTTAAACCATGTGCTAAATCAAATCCATTCCCTAATATCAAAATATTCATATTTTATTCTTATACATCCTTTTTTACTTTAATTCAAATGATTCCAATGTGTATATAAATTCTTCATCTGACTCATTATATTCATAATTAAATGTAGCAAGAAATTCAGCAGAGCAATCTACTTTCACTAAATCTTCTATGCTGGGGTCAGGTTCATATTCTTCCCAGTGTATACAACCTTTTGTGATAATTTCATTTAATTCTTTTATTTCTATATTATGAATATTTGCGAAACAAGTATTTTCAATCATATGTGAATCTTCAAGTGGTTCAGAAGTAAAAGATTCTACAATTTGGTCTGCTAGATAGTAATTATAATCATTACTTAATATACTTAAGCATTCTTTATGTATTGCATCATATGTAACTCGATCTAGATTATATAGTATTTCACTAGGTCTAAATTCTGCACCATTTATAAATAAAGTTCCATTTTCATACTCTACATTTACATTATTATCTATATATTGATTGACATAATTATATTTAGGAATTTCATCAATTTTTTCAAATCCTATCTGAGTTTTAGTAATATCAATTTCCTCTTTCGTAACTACTGAATAAATTACGTCTATAATGTGCAATACCGTATATACACAAATCTCTATATCTGTTTTTGTTGGTAATGGTTTTTTATTTGTTGCACCATGACCTGTTATGCATTTATCATTTCTCATTTCTCCAATGCCTTTTGCAATCTGGGAACAACCCCCAACAATATTACATAAACCTCCACTTATTTGTGAGTTTATATCAAGCAAACCAAGTGTTTTTCCAACCAATGCTTGTGTATTTTCTTTATCACTATATATTTCATCTTTTTCTTCTAAAATCGCTTTACAAATTGATTCTAATATGTTTTTGCACAAACCGATAGTTTCAGGTTCATATGTTTTGTATGCAGTTTCTGCTTTTTGGATAGTTATTTTTAAGCGTTCAATACCATATCTTTCTTCAAATTCATATGCTTTTTGGAATGGAGATGCAATCATTTAAACCTCCGGAGTAAAATATTTTTGCATTATTGATTGTAACAATTCAGAAGAAAATTTTTCAGCATTATTATTTTCATTTTCTAATTCATCACATAATTGCATTAATGCATCAACTTTTTTAACAATACGTTCTTGTTCGTTTAAAGGAGGAAGCGGAACTGGAATGTTATTCAATTCATCTTGATTAATTTTAGGCATTGCAACCCTAGTATCATTCATTGTTGAATAAGAAAGAAATGTTTTTGAAAGCATATATATTTTTAAATAATTTGTATTTATATAAGAATTAATAGGATACATATCAGCACTACATAAACCTTCAAATTCAACAATCAATAACTTCGATAAATTTGGACGAATTTTTGAATATAAAATTTGCCCAGCAAAAAAGTAATGGTTATAACTAACGACATTATCATTTTTTACAGAAGTATAGTATAATAACTTACCAGTTCCTTTCTCTATATTATTGGGGGCAATGTGTGGTAATTCTAAATAACTATTTGGAGATACTAAATTAGATGCAATGCTTGCTATTTCATGAAATTTACACCATTTCCATGTATTTGGTAGTTTATATGCAACACGATTAATATTCTTATCATAAATTTTCTCTTTTTTAATTATACCATTTCTTAGGTGTTGTTCTTTTTTTATTTTAATACGATCTAGAAGTTCTGATGCTGGTTCATCATTTGTATTTTGTTCAACAAGTTTTCCTTGAATTGCTGATTCCAATATTGCTTGGCGTAGTTTTGTTATTAATTCTTTATTGCAAAAACATCTAAAATTCAAATCTTTTATATTTTCTTCTAATTGGTTTAATTTTGATGTAATTTGATTTTGAGTTGTTAAATCTGGCAATATAATTTCTAAGTTTAAAAATGTTTTAGGTTTTATTTCTGTTTTTATGCCACCTTTGACTTGTCCCTTTAAAATATTTCTGAAAATATTACTTTGCAGATACCACTTCAAAAAATCAATATCAATTCTATCTTCATCATATGTATACGAAGAATAATGTATTGTTGCTAATGCATCAGTATCACCTTTATATATGGCTAAAGCGCCTTTTTCCACATTTATTCCTGAAATAACAAGATCGCCATTTTTAACAAGAATCATTCCTGTTTTTGTTGGTTTGAAATTATTAATATAGATTGTTCCGCTAAAATCAATTTTTTCTATTCGGGGTAGGCCCAATTCATTAGCTTTATCAGGTTTAAATCTATCTTTTCGTTCTATTAAAAATTCTGATATTTTTGTTTTTTGCCAAGACACTATGCAATTTCCTCCTTAATTTTTTCAAGAAGTTGTTTCGCATTAAGCAAATTGGTACTGATATCATTAATTAGTTCTTCAGGAGTCTTTAATTTTTCATCTTCTGATATATGTGGATTTTTAATATCCAAATTGTAGTTTGTATTTTTTATATCATCAATACAAACTTTCCAGGCATGTTCATTTTCTACTCTATTATTCCACCATTGTTTTTCTGGTAAAAATTCTTCAATTGTAATTGGATTTGAACGAGAATAGTTTTTTATACCATTTGGAAGTGGATGTTCATAATACCAAATTTCCTTTGTTGGAGCCCCTTTTGTAAAAAATAACAAGTTCGTTCTGATGCCAGTGTATGGATTAAATACTCCATTTGGTAAACGAATTATTGTATGCAAATTACATTCTTGTAGTAACTCTTCTTTAATTCTTGTTTTCACACCTTCCCCAAAAAGAGAGCCATCTGGTAATACTATACCAGCACGTCCTTGTGGTTTTAACATTTTCATTATGTAAACTAAAAATAAGTCAGCTGTTTCACGAGTTCTAAAACTTGCCGGAAAATTATTTTCAATCCCGTCTTCTTCAATCCCACCAAATGGAGGGTTTGTAACGATACAATCAACTCTGTCTGCAGGTGAAATACTATTAATCGGTTTTGATAAAGTATTATCTCGTCTGATATTTATCGGAGTATCAATTCCGTGCAAAATCATGTTTGTTGTGCATAATTGATGAGGAAGTGGTTTCTTTTCGATTCCGAAGATAGAATTATTTAAAATTTCGCCCTCTTTTGTCGTATCTGTTTGCTTTTTCAAGTGTTCAATCGCACATGCTAAAAATCCGCCCGTACCGCAAGCCGGGTCAAGAACTTTTTCTCCAAGTTGAGGATTAATCATATCAACGATAAATTGTGTTACAGCTCTTGGGGTATAATATTCCCCCGCATTGCCTGCTGATTGAAGACTTTGCAAAAGCTGTTCATAGATATCATTAAAAAGATGTCTATCCTCACTTGAGTTAAAGTCAATTTCATTAATCTTATTTATAACCTGTCTGAGCAGTGTACCTGATTTCATATAGTTATAAGTATCTTGAAAAATGTTTCTTATAATCAAGGCTTGTTGGTTAGAATCATTTTCCAGATTTTGTAAATATGGAAACAAATCATTATTTATAAAGTCAATGAGTTCATCCCCTGTAATACCCTCATCATCTTGAGCCCAGTTTTGCCAGCGGTATTTTTCTTCGAGCGGAGATTTGTAATCATCTTTCATAACCTCTGCTTCATCTTCTTTATCGGCAAAGATTTTCAAAAACAACATCCAAACGATTTGCGATAGTCTTTGTGCGTCACCGTCAACGCCTGTATCCTTCCTCATTATGTCCTGTATAGCTTTTATTACACTTGATATATTTGGCATTACTACTCCTATTTGTATAAATCATATTGTTTATCTTCACAAATTTGTCTTATTTTCATTATTGATTCTTTTAATTCTTTACGAAAGTTATTATCATGCAAATATCTATTTATAAACGTTTCATATTGATATGTAGCTCTTATAGTTCCATTTTCAAGAGTTTGGGAATTACCCCAAGCAAAGATTTTTTGAAAGTTTTTAAAACAAAAATCTACATTATCATATAGGTCTTTGTTATTTAAAATTTTTATTTTTGATTTAAATAGGGCAATCTCTGAAGAGAAGGATACAATCTTTTCATTACATTTTTGTTCCCCCTCTTTTGCATATATAATACTAAGATTGTCTAAAAAATTTTCTATTCTAAAAAAGAGTAAGAATAAATCATTATAAATTTCTAATATTTTATTAATCTTTAATTCTTCTCTCCATGTATTTAAAGCCTTACAAGCAAAAAATGCCATAAACACTGTAGCTATCATCATTAAAAAAGTTGAAATTGCCGTTACTGCAGAGTAAATAATATTCCAATCCAATTTCATAATCCAATTCAAATGCATCAAGCTACCTCGTTATCATTAAAGAGCTCTTTTTCAAGTTCTTTTATAGCTTCTTCATACTTGGTTTTGCCACCAAATTCTTTGATTATCTCCATTGGTGTACCGATTTCATCAAACGGTTGGAATTTTAAAATTTCTCTGTTTTCAATCTCTTCAATACCATCATCTGCAAATTTGTCAATCAAGGCATTAAGAACTTTTCTTGCTTTCTCTGAATATTTGCCAAAATAGTTCCTTTTCTTAACTTTTTCTGCTCTTTCTTTGCGTGAGAGCGGAGGCATATCAAAGGTTATATGGCAGATTAAATCAAAAACGCTTAAATCTTTGCCTGTTTTCTGCTTAACTTCTTCCCGTAGTTCATCAAGCATTACACCGTGTTCTATAAGTTCATCAATAATAACGGATTTTTTATCAGATTCTGACCATTTTTTGATAAAGTCATCCATTGTCGCATATTGTGCTTTGAGATTCTTTTTTGTATAATCAATTAGGCTTTCTGTTATCAACTTGCCGTCTTTGCCATAATATTGAACTCTTTCACCGACTTGAACAACCTCAATCCCATTTACATAAAATTTTCCGGTAGGTTTTTCTATGTCCGTAATATCAATGTCCGGAGGAATTTCTACAATCGTTTCATCATCGGAGAGATTATCAATAATATTCTCGACCTCTTCTTTAGACTGTTCTTCTTTAGGCATTTCTTCATTTTCTTGAACTTCTTTAACCTGAACCGGCTCGCCGTCAAATTCTTTATCTTCAAATAATCTTGTAACTCCGCGGAAATCGAGTATTGTAAAGTACCATTTATTATAATCCGGTCTTAAACGTGTTCCACGCCCGATAATTTGTTTAAATTCTGTCATTGAATTGATGTTGCTATCTATTGCTATAAGTTTGCAGGTCTTCGCGTCAACACCGGTGGTCATTAGTTTTGACGTGGTAGCAATTACAGGATATGTAATTTCTGGATCAATAAAGTTATCAAGTTCCTTTTTCCCTTCATCATTATCGCCTGTAATTTGCATTACATATTTTGAATTTTCTGCAACCAAATCAGAGTTTTCATTCACCAATGCTTGACGCATTCTGTTTGCATGGTCAATATCTATACAAAAAACAATGGCCTTATCATATCTGTTATTATTTTTCAGGTATTGAGTTATTCTTTTTGCGACAAGTTCCGTTCGTTCATCAACAACAATCTTTTTATCAAAATCTTTTACGTTGAATTCCTCATCCGGAATTTCATTACCATACTTATCAATGGTACCTTGAGGAAGTTTTAATCCATCAAGGTCAATATTTATTATCGGCCTTATAACTTTATAAGGGGCTAGAAAACCGTCTTCTATACCTTGTTTTAGGGAATACGTATAAATGGGTTCGCCAAAATATTCTATATTTGAAACTTCTTTTGTTTCTTTTGGTGTTGCAGTCAAACCAAGCTGCGTTGCTGATGAAAAGTAGTCTAAGATTTCTCGCCAATTAGAATCATCTTTTGCACTCCCTCTATGACATTCATCAATGACAATTAGATCAAAAAAATCTCTTGAAAACTCTTTATATGCATCTTTGTCTTCATTATTTCCTGTAATCCCCTGATATAATGCCAGATAGATTTCATAAGATTTATCAATATGGCGTTTTGTGATTTTTGTCATTTTGTCACCAAAAGGTGCAAAATCTTGGCTTTTTGTTTGGTCAATTAAAATATTTCTATCAGCTAAAAACAGGATACGTTTTTTCTTTTTAGCCTTCCATAACCGCCAAATAATCTGAAATGCCGTATAAGTTTTACCTGTACCGGTTGCCATTACAAGCAGAACTCTGTCTTGCCCTTTTGTTATCGCTTCAACAGCCCTGTTAATCGCAATTCTTTGATAATATCGAGGCTCTTTATTTGTTGCCAAATCTTTGTGATATGCTTGCGTATATATTTTTTCTGTTTCAACATCTTCCAGTTGTTTATATTTCTTGTATTTTTCCCATAACTCTTGAGGAGATGGGAATTTATCTAAAGGTAATTCTATTTCTTTTTTACCTAAATCGACGGTTTTGTCATGAAAAATAAAAGCATCTCCATTAGATGAAAATACAAAAGGGATATCCAGCATTTGAGCATATTCCAAAGCCTGCTGCATGCCAGCTCCGACACTATGATTGCTGTCTTTTGCTTCTACAATTGCAAGAGGAATATTATTTTTATAATACAAAATGTAATCCGCCCGTTTACGTTTGCCGCGTGAAACGAGCTTTCCTCTAACTATTACTTTGCCATCAGTGAAAGAAACTTCTTCTCTAATCTGCGAGTCTTTATCCCAACCTGCTTTTATTATTGCCGGTGTTATAAATTTTGTGCAAATATCACGTTCAGATAAATCTTTTTTATTCATTACGACCTCGCAGCTTATTGTTTAATCTTACCATGAAAATACGTAAATAGTTGTTGTACTGCGATTAAAACTTTATTCGACTAATTATGAAAAATATGAAAAATTTATGGAACAATTAAATACTCACTTGATAAATAACAAACTGCATAATAAATAGTGACTTTTTCAAGATTATTAAATAATTGGCATACTTATAGCCGCAGAAGGCGGTTATTCATGATAAAATTATTTTGGAGATAAAAGATGCCCAGCAATACCAACTACTTATTTAAAGATTATGAAGAAAGAAACGAAATAATAAATTTAATTCAAACTTCTGTTCCAACAAAAGTTAAGACTCTAAATTTTACTGAAGTTTTAGACGGACATTATTCTGGAGAGTATGCTTTTTACATTAAAAATACAAAAGGTAAGAATCTTTGCATCCCTTTTATGGGTATATTAACTGATATAAACGATTTTTGGAATTTTTTAGAGTTTTTGACTCAAACAGATGAAACATCAATTTTATACATTGATGATGAGGGAAATGAGCAAATTCTATACATAGAAGCAGTTGATAAAACTGATGTCAGGTTTTTTATTGCTGAAACTATGGAAGTTTATCACAGGTTTTGCAGAAATGAAATTGAAAACTACACATTTGAAGATGCGGATATTCTATTAGATGTAATTATCCCCAAAAAGACATTAATTTCCCAATTCTATAAAAAATTGCTGGAAATATTTGACGGATGGGAAAAAGTAACGGAGTTTGCTCCCTGGGCAACCGATATAAATGCTTGGCAAAAAGACTCAAAGATTATTAAAAACTATTTAGAACAGAATAGATGAAATACTTTTCGGCTTACATATCAGAGTTGTCAAAAATTTGATATGTTGATTTTTCTGAAAACTACTGTTATTTTTTCTGTTTTCTTATGTTACTTAACACCACATTCGGTCTTAAACTGTTAAATACTAAAGAATTGAAAAAAATTTCAAAATTGGCTGAAAGACAAGGGAAACAAGAACATTTTAACAATGCTGTAAACTTGTTAAAATCATCTCCCGTTGAAGGTGATGTGCTTGTTATCGCAAGAAAACCCAACTACAAAACAGATGTTAAGTCATATTCAAACATTTGTGTTGTAACCCCTGACAAACAGATTAAATCTGACAGAAAAGTTTCTCAGACAATCAAAAACCCGATTGAAACAGCTCTAAACCATTTTTTAGAAATAAATAACAAAAACAGTAATTTATTCAAAACACTGTTTTCTTAAAAAAGTTTAAAGGTGTGTCTAACAGTGCACTTTTTTTTATAAAAGTTATATTTTTAGATTAAAAAATTTTTCCGTGCTAAAATCATGGCAAAACAGGGATTGTGTTATGGATGATTTTATAAAACGGATTTTTAAAAACAAAATTTTTGCGTCAACCAAACTCACTGCTTTTGGATTCACTCAAAAAGGCAACACATACACTTACACAAAGTCATTTATGGACAATCAGTTTGAACTTACGGTTGTTGTGACAGAGACAAAATGCATTGAAACAAAGATTATTGACACAGCATCGGGGGATTTGTATACCCTTCACCTTGTAGAAGATGCAAAAGGAACCTTCGTCGGTCAGGTGAGAGAAAATTATGAAAATATCCTGAATTTAATCTCAGAAAAATGCTGTAATACAACGTATTTTTCAACAGAACAGGCAAATAGGCTCACTGGACTTATAAAAGAAAAATACAGCGATGACCCAGAATTTCTATGGGAAAAATTTCCGGGGTTTGGAGTTTTCAGAAACCCTGAAAGTGAAAAATGGTACGGACTTATCTCACACGTCGATTACGCCAAACTTGACAAAAACAAAAGTGGAGATGTTGAGATTCTGAACATCAAACTTGATAAGGACAAAATACCCGAATTATACCAAATTAACGGATTTTATTCTGCATATCACATGAATAAGAAAAGCTGGATTACAATAGTTCTGGATGAAACTGTATCAGACAGACATATAATGGAACTTGTCGATGAAAGCCATAAACATTCTGAAGGCAAAGCTAAAAGCAAAAATGTAAAATCAGAATGGATTATACCTGCAAATCCGAAGTTCTTTGATGTGGAAAAGGCATTCAGACAAAACGACGAAATCATCTGGAAACAATCCAGCAATATTAAAACCGGCGACATCATATATCTTTATGTTGCCTCTCCGGTGTCTGCTATAAAATACAGGTGCAAAGCAACTGAAGTTAATATTCCATACAACTACAAAGACGAAAACCTAAAAATCTCAAAAATCATGAAGATTAAGCTGCTTAAAGAATATGACAAAAATTTTCTGACGTTTAAAAGCTTAAACAACTACGGCATAAATGCAATAAGAGGCCCAAGAAACATACCGCAAAACCTAAGCGACTTTCTAAATAAAAAGGGATAATATGGAACAAAAATCACTTTTTGAAGATGAAACAAGTCAACCGTTAGCCTGGCGCATGCGCCCCAAAAATCTGGATGAATTTGTCGGACAGACACATCTTACAGGCGAAGGAAAAATTTTAAGGAAATTTATAGAAGAAGACAAAATTTCCTCAATGATTTTCTGGGGACCTCCAGGAGTAGGCAAAACAACGCTTGCAAGTATTATTGCACGCAAGACGAACTCTGCGTTCATAAACTTTTCTGCTGTAACAAGCGGAATTAAGGAGATAAAAACAGTAATGACGCAGGCTGAACAGGCGCGAAAAATGGGGCAGAAAACTATTGTATTTGTAGATGAAATTCACAGATTCAACAAGGCTCAGCAGGATGCATTTCTGCCGTTTGTCGAAAAGGGAAGTATCATTTTGATTGGTGCAACGACAGAAAATCCTTCATTTGAAGTCAATAGCGCTTTACTTTCAAGGTGCAAAGTCTTTGTATTACAAGGACTTAAGACCGAAGATTTAACAATGCTCTTGCGGCGTGCAATCAGCGACCCCAGAGGCTTTGGCAATGAAAAGGTCAATATTACAGACGCTCAGCTTGAACTTGTCGCAAAATTTGCAAACGGCGATGCAAGAAATGCTCTATCCACTCTTGAAATGGTGGTTCTGAACGGAGAAACAGGCGACAACGGAGAAATCACGGTGTCCGACGAATCACTGGAACAATGCATTTCTAAAAAATCGCTTCTATATGATAAAAACGGAGAGGAGCATTACAACATAATTTCAGCCCTGCATAAGTCAATGCGGAATTCGGACCCGGATGCAGCGGTTTATTGGCTTGCAAGAATGCTTGAGGCAGGTGAAGATCCACTATATGTGGCAAGAAGAGTTACAAGATTTGCAAGTGAAGATATCGGGCTTGCAGACCCGCATGCTCTGGAAATTGCAGTAGCAGCCTACCATGCCTGCCACTTTATTGGGATGCCGGAATGCTCGGTACATCTCACGGAAGCAGTTGTGTATATGTCGCTTGCACCCAAATCAAATGCTCTTTATATCGCTTACGAAACCGCTAAAAAAGATGCAATAAAAGAACTTGCTGAACCTGTTCCGCTTGTCATCAGAAATGCTCCGACAAAACTTATGAAAGATTTAAACTATGGCAAAGGCTACCAGTATGCGCATGATACAAAAGAAAAATTGACGAATATGCAGTGTCTGCCAGATTCTCTGCTCGGAAGAGAATACTATCATCCGACAGAACAAGGACTTGAGGCTAAATATAAAACAAAACTGGAACAAATCAAAAACTGGAAAAAGAATCATTAAAGTTTTATTTTCACACAAAAAGAGGCCTTTTTAAAGACCTCTTTTATAAAATTTTATTTTCTTCATTTTATATTTTTACTTAAGAACTTCTTTTAGTGTTTTGAGGGCTGCAATAGTATTTGGAAAACCTACATAAGGAAGACATTGAATTATTGCTGCCGTAATTGATTCTTTAGAATTTCCGACTTTTAAATTGCCTTTGATATGACTTTTTAAAACCGAAGTGTTTCCTGTTGTGACAAGGATTCCAACAACAAGAAGTTCTCGGGTCTTAATGTCAAGTCCTTCTCTTGTATAAAAATCGCCAAAACAAACTTCCGTTAGAAATCTTGCAACGTCTTTCCCCATATCATCAGGAAGCCCCTTCAATGAATTTTCAATTTCGTCGCCATACACAGGTTCCTGAAGCGCAAGCCCTTTTGCAAATCTTTCATCTTCTGTTACTGTTGCTGTTGACTTAAGCGGGGTTTCAATGCCTCTTTCTTTGAATACTTCATTCAATACCGCAAGCGCATTCAATGTTTTAGGGAATCCGATAAACGGTGCGCATTGATAAATGGCTTCTCTGAGTTCAATCGGCGAAACCCCAACATTTAAAGCTGCATTGATGTGAGCTTTCAACTGCGGAAGTGTCTGCTGTACAGCCAGAGAAGTGACTGTAAGCATTTCTCTTGTTTTCATATCAAGTTCACCGACGGTGAAAACTTCACCAAAGATGTATTTTTGTAAAATCGCCATCATCTCCGGATCATCTCCGTTCGGGCTTAAGGCTTCTCCTTTAAATAATTCTCTGAAATTTTCTTTACAAATGTCTGTTCTTGTCATATTTTTATCCTCATTTACAGTACCGGCAAACACTAAATTTGCCTGCGCCATCATCATAACCAAACTGATTGTTAAAAGTTTTCTAAACATTCTGCTCCCTCCTCTTAAACCGAAATCCGCTTTTAATCGTCCCGGTCATTTAATAATATAAATTCTAACACTTAAGAGCTGCTATCAGTCAAGATTTTTTTTCAAACATGACAATATGTTAAATATCGCAATTATCTCTTGACGTACACAAAAATATAATATGTCATTCTGAGCCTATTGTTAAATTCTTAGGGCTTTGCCCTCAGAATGACAGTTAGGCGAAGAATCCAATTACTATTCTTTAAAATGATAATTGCATTAAATATTATAAACCGCCTTGTGTAGTAGATTATTTCATATTAAAATCAGAACTTTACGACTATTATAATTATTCTGTATAATCTTTTTATGTCTGCACAAAATTACAAATCCACATTTGACTCTTTTATAGGTGCACCGATTACACGTTCAACTTCGGCCGCATTTATGTTATAGTTCAAAAGGTTTGAATAGTAATCCAGCTGTGCGTTAAGATAGGAGTTTTCAGCATCTTTAAACTCTATTGCATCACCAAGCCCTACCTGATATCTTCTGAATGCCTGATATTGACGTTCTTTTGCCTGCTGGAGCGCAAGTTTTGAAACATCAAGGCTATCATGGGAATTCAAAAGATTTATGTATGCACTCTTAACTTCCAGATAAACATTTTGTCTTTGCTGTTCGTAATCTGCAACATATTTTTTGTAAGTTGCTTTAGCTTCATCAACCTGTTTCTTCAATAGCATAAGATTAAGAGCATTGTAGTTCAACTGAACACCAAACTGATAACCATAATCCGAATCAATCTGGCGTCCGCCATTGTTATATGAGCCGAATGCACTGATGTTCGGTGTAAAAGCCCTTTTTGCACTTCTAACTCCCATTTCTGATGCATCCATTAATTTTTTTGCTGCAAGAAGTGCCGGCCTTGAAGCCTCTGCTGTTGCAAGAAGATCTTTAAAATTAACATCATATGCTTTTGTATTCAATTGATCCTTCAAAACAACACCTTCTAATTCGGGAATACCTACTGCATTTGCCAGTTGTGCAGCGGCAAGCTCAAGTGTATTTTTAGCTTTGATTAAGTTTACCTTTGCGTTTCCGAGGTTGTATTCAGCTGTTGTTACATCAATTTTGGCTTTTCTGCCGATTTCATACTGCGCCTTTGCCTGTTTTAACTGAAGTTCAAAATCCTTAACCGTATCTTCGTAAACCGTCTGCTGGATTTGTGCAAAAACAAGGTTGTAGTATGCAACTTTTACATTATAAATTACAAGTTCTATGCTTGTTTCAGCGTCGTATCTTGATGCTTCATAATTTCTTTTTGCCATGTCCGCCGAAGCTTTTGTTTTTCCGAAATCAAACAAAAGCAAGTCCGCAGAAAGTGTCGGCATATAAAACATATTGTACTTCTGTGACATTGAACGCATGTAAGCACTCGACATTGTCATAAACATATCGTTTCTTGAATAGTTTACGCCGGCGCTTATCGTCGGAAAATAGTTGGCCCAGGCTTGTCCGACTCTTGTTTTATATATTTCCGCATTGCTTATTGCTGACATAATTGTCGGATGATGGGTAATTGCAAGTTTTATGCAATCACTGAGCGTAACTTCACCGTTCATATCTGTGTATTCTATCTTACTGTTTATGGCAGGGAATTTAGTTTCGTACATTCCTTCAGCTTCTTTTGAAGATTCAACTTTTGTTTTGGCGTTCTCTATATTTTTTTTGCGTTCCTGACGTTTGTTGACCTTTTTATTTTTTTCGGGTTTTACGATTTCTATTTTTTCAGGCTTTTTGGCAACTTCAACGGTTTTTGATGCCGGAGCGGCTGCTTCTGCCGTTATTGCCGGAGCCGAAGTAAATATAAATACAGAACATATCAAACATAAATTTAATATCTTTTTCATTTTACAGAAATCTCCAAATCTTTCTCAGTTATTTCTTTTTTCGGGAACAGGTCAACAAATTCCTGAACTATTACATAAAATGCCGGAGTTAGTACAGCACCAAGGGTTGCTGCAGCTATCATACCGCCAAATACAGTTGACCCTACTGAAATTCTTGAGTTTGCACCCGCACCTGTTGCAAATATCATCGGCAATACACCTATAATAAATGCCATTTCCGTCATCATTATAGCTCTGAATCTTAATTTTGCTGCTTTTATTGCGGCTTCCTTGACCGGCAAACCGTTCTTTTCATGTTCTTCTTTTGCAAATTCAACAATCAATATTGACTGTTTTGCCGCAAGACCAATCAGGGTAATCATACCAACCTGCGAATAAATATCAAATGCCTGATTAATCATCATCTGGAATATTAAAGCTCCCAATGCCGCAATCGGTGATATCAAAAGTACGGCAACCGGAATTGTATAGCTTTCGTACAACGCAACAAGGAACAAATATACAAATATTAAGGCCATACCAACAATCATCAGTGTTTGTCCTGATGCCTCACGTTCCTGTGCGGAAGTTCCTGACCAGTCAAATGTCATATCATTCGGAAGAACACGTTTTGCGACAGCTTCCATTGCGTTCATAGCGTCGCCTGAACTCTTTCCTGCGGACTGCTGCCCCTGAATTTGTACTGATTTATACTGGTTATAACGTGTAATTGAGGCTGTACCTACAGTCTGCTGTAATTTTACGATAGAAAGTATCGGAACCATTACACCGTTTTTGTTTTTGACATAAATGCCCGACAAATCAGTTGCTTTATCTCTGAATCTGCTTTCCGCCTGCATCTGAACCTTGAATACACGGTCGTATTTGTTAAAGTCATTTATATAATATGTACCAACCAATGAGGATAAGGTTGAATACAATTCCTGCAAATCAACATTCTGCGCAAGAGCCTTTTCATAATCTATATTAACTATATACTGCGGAACGTTTGCCTGGAATGTAGTGGTTACGTTAGATAATGAAGGATCCTGATTGGCGGCTGCAATAAGAGTGTTTGCCCAGGCTTCCAACTGCTGCGGGGTATATTCCCCCTGTGACAACATCTGAAATTCAAAACCGCCCATCATACTCATACCCATAATTGCAGGGGGTGAAAATGTTATGATTGAAGCTTCTTTTGTATTTGATGCAATTGTTCTTATTTTTGCAAGAATTGCTTCGTGCGAAAGATCTGTTGCCTGACCTTTAAATTTGCGCTGAATCCATTCAACAGGACCGATTTTTCTGTATGCATAGTCATCCAGCTGAATAATTACCGTAGACTGGTTTACAGCACCGTCGCCTCCAAATACGGTTAATTTTTCTTCGTTAACACCGTCTATATCTCTTATCTGATCAATAAATTTACGTGAAACTTCCTCAGTTCTCTGCAATGATGCGCCGTCAGGAAGTGTAACCTGTGCAAGTAATACCCCCTGATCTTCATCAGGAATAAAGCCCGTTGATATCGTTTTAAATCCGATTAAAGTAAGTGCGACTATTATTGCATATATCGTAATTACCAATTTTTTATTGTGGACAAATTTAACGACATATTCCATATAAAAACCTTCAAGTTCTGCGAATAAATCATTAAACTTTTTGACTAAAACAGCTGTTTTTTTACCTATTCTTTCTTTTATATGATCCAGAGTAATAAACAGCGGATGATTTGAAAGTTTATGAGGTTTCTTTTCCTGTCCGAGGAAGTGTGAACACATCGCAGGAGAAAGAGTAAGAGCGCATATTGCTGATATTGCAATTGATACTGCAATACATACGGCAAACTGCTTGTACATAACACCTGTCATTCCGCCCATAAACGTAATCGGCACAAATACAGCCATCAAGACAAGCGCCATTGCAACAAGTGCAAATCCGACTTCCTGCATGGTTATCTGGGTGGCGATAATTGCTGATTTACCTTCATCTATATGTCGTTTTACGTTTTCAATTACAACAATCGCATCATCAACAACGACACCGACAGCAAGTACCAGTGCGAACAACGACAACAGGTTTATTGACATATCAAGAGCTTTCAGTGCAAAGAATGTCCCGACTAATGACACCGGAATTGTTGCACAAGGCACAAGTGTTGCCATACCATCGCCCAAAAACAGAAAGATTATAATTACAACTATTATACCTGTCAAAAGGATTGTAAATTCAACTTCTTTCATTGACTCATGGATAAAGTCGGCATCATCTTTTACGTATAAAATTTTTATACCGTTATTCAAACGTGCATTAAGTTCATTTACTTTTTCTTTAACAGCTTTAGAAAGGTTTATGATGTTTGCGTCGGGAAGCTGTGAAATTACAACAACCGCTGACGGCTTGCCATTGACAAGACCGAGGTTTGAATAAGATTCTGCACCAAGTTCAACTCTTGCGATATCTTTCAGTTTTACGTTTGAACCGTCTGAATTTGAACGGATAATTATATTTTCAAATTCTTCCACATCATCAAGACGCCCCGGGGTTTTCAGAGTAATTTGCAAAGCTCTTTTTTCATCAGTAGGCAATGCGCCAAGTGCTCCTGTTGCAACCTGAGTATTCTGATTTGTGACTGCCGTTTTAACTTCACTTGTTGAAATATTTAAGCCTGCCATTTTCTGAGGATCAAGCCATATTCGCATTGAATAATTGCCGCCTCCAAAAACCATTACATCCGCAACACCTTCAACACGTTTCAATTCATCTTTTATATATATAGAACCGTAGTTTGTCAAATCAAGCTGGTTCCAGTTTCCGGATTCAGGGTATAAAGTCAAAATGATTGCACCTGAACCTGAGGATCTGCTTATTGCAGTAACACCTGTTCTTTGAACATCTTCGGGCAATTGCGACTGTACTCTCTGAATAAGATTCTGTACGTTCATCAGGTTTACGTTTTTGTCAGTACCGACTTTGAAATACAAAGTAAGCGTATAACTTCCGTCATAAGAGGTTGAAGTCATATAAGTCATATTTTCAACACCGTTCAACTTGTTTTCCAAAACTGTTGCGACGGTTGACTCAATAACCTCGGCACTGGCACCTTGATAGTTCGCTGATACTCTTACCTGAGGCGGGGTAACTTCAGGATAACTTTCCTGCTTCAGGCTCATCATTGAAATAAGCCCCAGCAAAACTATACATATCGATATTACAAGTGCAAATCTCGGTTTTCTTATAAATAAATATAATTTTTCCTTATCGAATATTTTCTTCATTAACCTTTACCTGTTTATCTTCACTTTTGCTTTTCTGGATCGGCTTTAATTGTTGACCTTCAGCTGCGATGTTTTGAATTCCTGATACTACGATTACATCATTCATATCAAGCCCGCTATCAACAACCCAGTTGTTATTAATATCGTCTGAAACTTTAATATTTTTTCTTACAGCCTTGTTGTCCTTGACTGCCCATACATAATAACCGCTCATGGCATCGCCCTTTGTGCAGGACTGCGGAACTGTCATATATTTAACAACCTGAGGTGCTACAAGTTCCACTTTCATATAGTCGCCTGGAATAAGCCACATTTTTGAGTTGTCAAATGTTGCACGCAATGTAACGGACCCTGAATCTATATCAATTTTATTATCTACAAAATTGATTCTTCCGATTTTGTCATACCATGAGCCGCCGGTAAACTGTACTTTCACATCAACGTCAGAGAGGTCTTTGCTTGCTCTTAAGAGCTTTACAAAGTCTGAACTTTTCAGACTGAAAGTAACATATACAGGATTCACGCTTGATATATTTACCAGACCGCCTGAAGTTGCCGTTACATAGTTGCCTTCTGTAATATTTACTTTACCGATTCTTCCGTCGATCGGTGATTTTATTGATGTATAGCTTAAGTTGACTTTTGCAAGTTCAAGCTGTTGTTTTGCAGCGTCCAGCAAAGCTCTGTACTGGTTGCGGGAGGCAAGGCTTGAGTCTACATCTGATCTGCTTATCAAATCTTCTTTCACAAGCGCATTTGCTCTGTTCAATTCCTGCTGTGCATTTTTCAATAATGCACTGTACTGGTTTACGTTTGCCTGGCTGTTATTAACTTCCAGCTGGTATTCTCTCGGATCAATCTGAAAAAGAATCTGTCCTTTTTTAACAAAATCTCCTTCAGTAAAGTATTTCTTTATCAAAAAGCCGGGAACCCTTGCTACAAGATCAACAGAATACTTTGCTTCAACTCTTCCTGTTGCTTCTGCCGAAACATTAACTTCTTCAATATGCGGAGTATCAACTTCAACCTCTTTAGGCATCATCATCATTTTCTTTTGAATCATGCCTGCAATATAACCTGATGTCTTGTTATATATAATAGGAACAATAATTACCAGCAAAATAAGAATTGCAAATTTTTTCCTCGTCATACTGAATTTCATAGGTTTCTCCAACTTAATTTAATACGATATACTATCCTGAGATTATCGTAAAATATTTAAGTCCTGAGTGTCAATAAAAATGCAGAAATATCCCACGGATAGTGGATATTTCTGCATTAAAAACTCCAAAAATTCAATATAGAAATTCACATCAGATTAAGATAAACATTTTACCCGCAAAGCTCTCAATGAATTGATTACAGCAAGCAAAGTAACACCAACATCTGCAAATACAGCCCCCCACATGCTGACAAACCCGACGGCACCAAGAATTAAGAACAAAGCTTTTACAAGAAGAGCAAATGCTATATTTTGCTTAACGATATTCATTGTTTTTCGTGCAACGAAAACCGCAAGTGCAATTTTTGACGGGCTGTCATCCATAATAACTGCATCAGAAGCCTCTATTGCGGCATCCGAACCCAATCCGCCCATTGCTATACCGACATCGGCTCTTGTCAAAACCGGAGCGTCGTTTATACCGTCGCCGACAAAGATTACGCTTTTGTTTTTCCGTTTCTTTTCTATTATTTCTTCAAGTTTTTCGACCTTGTCCTCAGGCATAAGCTGTGCATGAAATTCGTCAAGCCCGAGGATTTCTGCTGTTTTTTCGGCAGCGCTACGATTGTCGCCCGTAAGCATTACTGTTTTTACCGAAAGTTTTTTCAAAGCCTTAATTGCTTTTTGTGAATCCTCTTTGATAACATCAGAAATCACTATATATCCAAGGTATTGGCCGTTTTTGGCAGCATAAACAACTGTTCCGAAGTCTTCAGCTTTTTTGTAAGGGATAGAATACTTTTCCATCAATTTTGTGTTTCCTGCAAGAATTTCATTGCCTTCAACATTTGCCCTAACCCCGAAACCTGCCATCTCAACAACTTCTTTTACTTTCTCTGTATCTATTGTCTTACCGTAAGCTTTTCTCAATGATTGGGCAATAGGGTGAGATGAATAGTTCTCAGCCATTGCTGTATATTTTAACAGATCGTCAGGAGTGACCCCATCTACAGGATTTACAGATGTAACATTAAACACACCTTTTGTTAAAGTTCCGGTTTTATCAAATACTACAGTGTCAGGTTTTGCAAGGGACTCCAGATAACAGCTTCCTTTAACAAGAATTCCGCATCTTGAAGCGCCACCGATACCCGCAAAAAATCCTAGAGGCACTGAGATTACAAGTGCACATGGACATGAAATTACAAGGAAGGTTAAGGCTCTTTCAATCCAAACAGAAAACTCTCCGCCGGTCAATATTGGAGGCAAAACAGCAAGTAAAACTGCTGCACCAACAACCGCAGGTGTATAATATCTTGCAAACCGTGTGATAAAATTTTCTGTTTTTGTCTTTTTTGAACCGGCATTTTCTACAAGTTCCAAAATCTTTGAAACTGTTGAATTACCAAATTCTTTTGTTACCTGAACTTTAATAAGTCCATTTGTATTTATGCATCCGCTTACAGCATCATCGCCGGTTGTCATTTTTCTCGGAATTGACTCTCCTGTTAGAGCCGAAGTATCTATTGAAGCTGCACCTTCAATAACAACACCATCAAGCGGAATTTTTTCGCCTGCTGAAACAATGATGACATCACCGATTTTAACATCTTCAGGAGATTTTTTAATAAGCCTGCCGTTTTCTTCAATATTTGCATAATCGGGTCTTATATCCATAAGTTCCGTAACTGATCTGCGGGATTTTTCAACCGCTCTGTGCTGGAAATATTCTCCAATCTGATACAAAATCATAACCATTACGGCTTCCGGGTATTCTTTTATAGCAAAGGCGCCAAGTGTTGCGACACCCATCAAAAAGTTTTCATCAAAAAAATCGCCTTTTAGTATATTCTTAAGCGCCGTCAGCAAAACATCTCCACCCGCAATCAAATATGCAGTCAGAAACATCACTATTCTTAACAGTTCCGGAAGCACCGGCAAAAACGCAAGTACAAATACAACTGCCGCAAATGCAATCTTTGCCGGTCTTAAGGTGTTTTTACAGCTATGTTCATGTTCTTCTTCATGTCCTGTGTGATGATGTTGTTCGCACATAAATTTTACCTCTTTTATAATATTCTACATTAGTATTATAATTGAACAACTATTCAATTGTCAATTATAAACGGGCTTTTTGTCACAATTCTTTACAACAGTTGAATAATTATTCAATTAATGCGATAATATTTTTATGGATATTAAAAAATCTGATTGCGAAGCAATTAATATTGAAATAGTTAATAAAGTAAAGCCTAATATGCCTGAAATGAATATATTGTACGAACTTTCTGACTTCTTTAAGGTTATGGGCGATAGTACCAGAATTCAGCTTTTGTGGGCGCTGGAAGAAAGCGACATGTGTGTTGGAGATCTTGCAGTTCTTCTTAATATGACAAAATCTGCTGTTTCTCATCAGCTCAAAGTTCTTAAAACTGCAAAACTCGTGCGCTCCACCAAAAAAGGAAAGAATGTTTATTATGCACTAAATGATTTTCATGTAAAAACAATTCTTGAAAAAGCATTAGAACATGTCTGCGAGTAGTTTTTATTCAAAATCAGGCATTAGTAAGGATTTTGGACAGTTTTTTGCAGTAGTGAGATTTCATCTTTCAGCATTTGCAAAAACTCTTCTCTATACATAAATCCAAGATGGGCTCCATTATCAAGATAAATGGATTTTTTTCCAGTGTAAAGTTTCAATTTTTTCAACTGGGAAGGGGTCGTAAGATAATCGTTTACAGAATGGAAAATCACGTAATTATCCGCTTTTTCAAGATAATCAGAAATTGAATGCAGACTTGATATTTCCTGTAAATCCTCAATGTCGTTGTAAGGCGGGATCAGCAAATATTTCTGTGCATAATCACTGTAGCTTGTATTATTTATTTTTATATAAAGCTCCTTTGGATCTGTTACATTTCCCCTCTCAATTGTATAAATAAGATCCGACAACTTTTGATGCATTATAAAACCGGTTATTAATCTGGCTTCATACTCAGTAAAAGGCAGACGATCAATTTTAAAATTTTTATCTTCATCTTTTTGTTGTGAAATCTGAATTATTTTAGAAGCTGTAACAGCAACACGATCTTTAAGGTTGTCAGGATTTTTATTCCACTCGTCTGCTATCTTGTCAACTGCGCCCATTGCATAAACTAAATCAACAGGCGGGCATACGGCAATGTATTTTGTTATGTTTAATGTATTATTTTTATATTCCTTGTCAGCAAGAAAAAGAGCGGTAAGTGCACCAAAAGAAGTGCCAAATACTATTTTTTCTTCAAAATTATACTTATATCTATTGCTTAGATAAGTCAAAATTTTGCCTGTCAAAATTTTCAGATAATCTGCATCCACAGAAGGGATTCCAGGACGATAGTCATCAGGCATACTTTTTGCAAACTCCCACTGAAAAGCACTACCCAAAATTACAACCGAAAATCCTGCGTCATAAAACATTTTTGCAAGAAGAACCGAGTGACTCGACATAATCCCCTCACCAATTGACGGAAAAATAATTGCAAGCGGGGATGTTTTAGTCCTTTTTTGAAGTATATATCTGAATTTATAATCATCACGCCCGTCTAATACATTCACCTTTGCGGTGCGTATCCTCTTGGCAAAACATCTGTTCCATACAGAAATTTCAGCCCAAATAGATTCATCAACCCCGGGCAAATCAAAAAGTGCTGTCCTCATGCTGTCTGTCACAGGTTCCTGAGGATGATAATCGAATAACAATTCATCTGCCATCAGCATCGATTTTTCATCTTTGTATGAATTAAGAACTATTTTATCAGCATCTTCTCCTGCATTGACTATTTGATTAAGCGGCAGCTTTTCTACTGATAAATTTTCTTCGCTGTCAGATACTTTTTTTTCGCTTCTAATATTTTCCGACAGATTTTCAACATCATACAGTTCGTCTGAATTTTCTTTTACAAGCTCGGGCTCTTCGTCATAATCAAGATTTTCCACTGCATCATGACTGTTCATAAGTTTAACGGCCGTATCCAGAACGTCTTTTCTGTCATAATTCTTGTATTTAATATAGTTTTCAACACCATAAAATTTTCTTGCAATGTCATAAGGATCCGCAAAAGTGGATTCAACCATTTTAATTACAGGCTGCATATAAGAAGTTCGATTGACCAGAAGCCCTGCTTTAACAATTGCAAGAACAGGTGTTGCAATATAACAGGAAGGGTTAAGCGCCGCATCTAAGGCACGTCCTGCAAGCCCCCTCGGACTGGTTCCGTTCAAGACAGGAACCACAAGATAAGGCCCTGATTTAATTTTGCATTTTTCAAAAGCCTGCTCCATATTTTCATTGGAAGGCGGAATTTTCAGCCAGCTTTTGGCAGGGTCAAACATCCCGCCAAGTCCTATTGTAGAATTTGTTAAAAACCTCACTGTTTCATCCCTTGATGTTTTAAAATCTCTCTGAATTAAACTGCTCACAAGTCTTGCAGGATATTCAATATTGGTTGCAACTCCTTTTATCCTGTCCATCCCGTATTGAGGCATAATAGATGCCCACAAAATATGTACGGGTCTGATTGTATATTTGTTAAGCCCCAAATTAAAGTTAAACATTTTCCGGTTAAATTTTTCAAATTTATCGCTGCCCAGATACTCATACACATAATCAGGGTATCTGCAACAGGGCTTTATATCTTCAGCCCTGCAAACTCCGGAACTTAAAAACAAACTGACTAAAATAATATATAATATCCGTAAATTAGACTTCATTATCTCCCCTGAGAGCAATTAACCGACGATACCGAAATATTCTATTTGATAGAAATAAAAAAATAATTACACAACAGGGGTGTCTTGGCAGGTTATATTAACACAGCTGTCAGACACAAAAAAATCCCCGCACTTACGGGGGAAAATACCCTTACAATTGGTGGTAATTAATAGTAAATCAAATTCCTAATATAAATGTAAGGCATGACTAACTTTTTGTCAAGTACTTTTTCTTTCTCTGAAATATTAATTAATTTTTATACATTAAAGTATAGGTAAAATCAGAGTTTGCCTTTATTTCCATCCGAATCTGGCTTCCATCATACCCAACAGGAGGCGGATTGTAGCCTTTAACACCGGAAAGCATCTTTTTTGCCGCATTTACAAGAGGTTTATTTGCGGTATTTTGATAAAGTTTTTTCTTTCTTAAATTGCCGTGTTTATCAAGAATAAATTCAATTTCACAAGCTCCGGTCCCCTCAAGTCCACGTGAATCAAACATAGCAAGAAGAGTGTTCCGTAATCCGCTTTTGTATAATTCCCAGTCAGTATTTACGATAGTTGAGCCTGCAACCGCATATGAAGGTGTATCATCCCAAAAACTCTCGACAGTCGGAATTTCTTTTACAACTATTTTTTCATGTGTAACAGGTGCTTTTGAACGTTTCTTGGGTTCAGGACCGAGAAAAAAAATAAAACACAGAGAAAATAAACAACATAAAGAAAATACAACTATAGACATTATATTCACAGGCAACATCGGTGCTGGCTGAAATATGTCCTGATTTTCAACGGGGTAATTATTCTCCTGTGCCGGTATATCCTGTACTTCTTCAAATACATTGTTGCCACAGTCACAATATTCTACTTTTTCTTTAAAAGTTTTTTTGCAATCTTTACATACGTACATAACTGTATTTATTATAACATATTATTTCTTAATTTTCACGTTTATTATTTCCAGCAAAAAAGATTTATGAAGTTGAGGCTTCATGCCGGTAATCAGAAAAGTGGCCCCGAACATTGCAACCACAAGTCCCAGTATTGCAACTACCAAAAAAGTCTTTCTGTTCATCATAATCTAACCCTTTCATAATCAGAATAATCTTCAGGTGATGAGTACTGAGTTGTGTAATCCAACAAAAATCCCCCTTTAAATTTCACATTTTTTCTCTTCGTATTATCCGGAAAATTTAAAACTGCATTACCCTCCAGATTTTTTAAAACTCTCACCATATCAGCCCTTGCTGTCCTTGCATATTCTTTATCAGAACAGCTATAACGCAAATTTGTTATATGTCCGTCAGCAGATACATCAAACGAAAATAATATTAAAGTACCGACAGGAGCTTCTACGCCTGATTCATCCATTATCCTATTCTGAAGATTGCTCCGCCATACATTCCAAGCTATTATCTCATCTTTAGATCCCCTAAAACGCCAGCTGCCGACTTCATCTTTCGAATTTAACTGGATTTCAGTCCGCGGAATATCTTCAGTAGAAGTTTCAAGGTCTTTTGTTTTAACGTTTTCCTGATTTTCAAAGCCTATTAAATCTTCTCTATATGGAATTTGTCCTGTTAAATCCGCTTCCTGATCAGTATAAGTATCGTCAGCATGCGATATGTCAATGTTCAAATTCTCAGTATTTTGGATAACATTATCTTCGGCTGTTAAAGATGTTTCATGCCCGTTTATCCCGCCTGTCAAATCTAATGAAATATGTTTGTCATCTTCCGGTTTTATATGAATAGTATTATTATCCGGTTTGTTTGCAATTGCTTTCTTAGCTCTTACAAACTTGATATTTACCATATAATCCGAAACCTTACGGGGTTTTGGATTCATCAACTGCTCTTTTATTTTAAAATCGACTTTTTCAAGCGCAACGGGTTTATGCATTGCCGGCTGAATTATCAAAACAAGCACTGTCAAAAATATGTATAATAATATTATAAACCCTCTTAAACGCTTCATTTTTCATTTCTAGTCTTTGTCTAGCTTTGCAACCAATTCATCACATGCATATATATCAAACATCGTTTGAGCCAGCATAAATGTTTCTGCAATCAACAATGCAGTCGGAACAAGAGCCGCAATAAAACTTAAGAATAATCCTTGCAAATCACCGCCTATTTCGGTCGCAAAGTATGAAATGTTCATCGTAAATTCTATAAAGATAATTGAACATCCGATAAATAAAGACCGTGCTCTGTCTGATTCTAGTTTGCGTGTACCTTCAAGCCCGAAAATGTTTACACCATGCTGTCTGTAATCACTGAAACCGTCCTGCTTGATTACCTGAGATGCCTGAATTTTTTTCGTAGCTGTAAAGGCCGCAACAAATGAGAAAAATGCAAAAATAATCAAAAATGTGGCCAGAACCAAAAACACAGGTGAAAATCTTAATCCTGAAATCCTTATCCAGCCTGCTGCTTCAGGGAAACACATCGCCAGCGTATTTGAAACACCGTAAGCCAGAAACGGAGCTGTTAATATACCGATTACAATTTCTCCGGTAGATTTCAACTGCAAATTAAAAATTCTTTCTTTTATGTTTTGAAGTTTTGTTCTTGAAAAACTGTTTACATATCTTTCAATCCATTGTCTGTAAGATTTCAAAATAGATTCAAAATCTTCTCTATACTCATATTTATTGAGTGTCATTGCCCACTCGCCTGATGAATGCTTAAAATATCCGCATCCAAGAGAAAGCGCCGTAAGCAAACCTGAGAAAAATAATGATACAAAGATTGCAAATGTCACAAAATCATTCAAATTCATATAATACACAAGGTTTACAACATAAACCCCGAGCATAAAAATTAGAGACAGGACAATCATAAACCCTTGTGCAAATTTTGCGGTTCCTGATACGTTCTTGTTATCAGAACTTTGAAGAAACAAATACACCCCTTGTTTAAGCATCAAAGCTGCACCAAATACAAGTATTGAATATGCAACCCAGACTTTAATATTAGTCGGCATATGCAGATAATTTGCAGATTCTTTAATCGAGAGCCCCATTAAATAGTTTGCAAGCCCAAACGAACAAAGGATTGAACTCACAGCCATCGCAAAATGTAAAAATACATTTGTACGGGTATTTGAGCCAATTTTATTTTTTAAGTCGTTAATCTGAAATGCGACCTGTTTAATTATAGCAACCCTTGCAGCTTCTATATCAGCTTTTTGTCTTTCCAATCTGACACGCATAGCCGCATTAGGATCGTTGCCGTATAGTTTTTGCATATCTTCTTCTGACATTTCTTCTCTAGCTATAGTTTTTACAGCCTTTGGTGACGCAGTTGTTTCAACTATTTTTATATTGATAAATTCGGGGCTTCCTGCAAACATTATTTTACAAATATTGCCTATTTCAACCTTCTTTATCGGTTTTCCTTTAAAAAGAACCCTTTCATTGTGAAAAGTATTCATCAATATACATTTGTTTTCATCTTTGTCATACTGCAATGTCAAAAGAACATCAAAATCCAAATCTAGATGAAAGTCGCAATTTGGATTTGTACCGATATTGATTACATCTTTTTCATCAAATACTTTCTCAAGTTTAGAAGATGAAACAACTATTGTCATAAAATTCCCCTTATATTTATATTGCTTTAAAATTATCTGCCTAACGCATGAATAAATTGTCTTATTGCTTTATCAGTATTCTGTTCAGGAGAAACTATTAGCTTTTTCTCACCCAGAACAGGTGTTAGCTTTTCTTTTACAAGATCCAATTTTTCTGGATGTGCATACAAAAACATCATTGCAAGAGCCGGCATATATTGTTTTGCATTTTCCACGTTTTTCGGAAGCAAATCCCAATTGACCTGTTTTTCAATTGCGCCTTCGTTTTCAAGATCACCAAGAACGACTATTGCAGGAATATAACCTTCTTTCTGCATCGCAAGTGCATGATTGAACCCTTTTTTCATAGCAAGTCCGTATGCTGTACCGTAATCTTTGCTGTCATAGGCCGTAAAAGCGTCCAAGGCTTTTGTAATTCCGGAACCATTGAATGGTGTCCCTTCATAAATCAAATAGGCATCCTCAGACACTCTTAAAATTTTTACCTGATCTTCAGGATCAAGCAGATTGCAGATTTGCCTCAGAGTTTTTTTCTGGTCAGCAAGCGCTTTCTGGTTTGAAGCCGAAGAGTCTACGAGAAAAATTACTGCAGCAGGTTTGAAATCATCGACTTTTACTCTGGACAAGCCGGACCAGAGCAGCTTGCCGACAACTGAAATTATTACTATAAGTATTCCTAATATAATCAATCTTCTGTTATTCATAACTCTCTCATAATTTTAGCATTCTTATTATTAATATAATATCATAGGGTACCCTTTAAATCAATCTTTTAGTGTAATTTTAAAAACATGCCAAAAATTTTCCATTATGATAAAATCAGACAATAAAGGAGAGTTTATTTATGGAAAAGATTATAGAAATACTGTCGGTTGTATTAGGCGCATATTTAATCGGTTCAATTCCGACAGGATATATTATTGTAAAACTTGCAACAGGACAGGACATCAGAACAATCGGATCGGGCTCGACAGGAGCCACTAATGTAAAGAGAGTTATGGGCAAAAAATGGTTTTTCATAACACTTCTTCTTGATGCATTTAAAGGTGCTTTACCTGTTATTCTTGCAAAAATATTTGCATCAACCTTCACTGACATTGGCCTTTTACCGGTATTAGCGGCTGTTGCGGTAATTTTAGGACACAGCAAATCTGTATTTCTTAAGTTTACGGGCGGGAAATCCGTTGCTTCAGGCGTCGGAACCATTCTTGCCCTAAATTGGATGGTAGGGCTTATTATTGCCGCAATATGGGGCATTATTACTTATACATCCAAATACGTTTCTCTTGGATCAATAATTGCTCTTGCGATTTCACCTGTTTTGATGTATTTATTTAAACAACCTATTGCATATATTGTTTATTGTGCACTCGGTGCAGTTTATATAATATACCTTCACAGGTCTAATATTCAAAGACTTATAAAGGGTGAAGAAAATAAAGTGAGATAAATTATGGATTTAATGACCGGTTTAATAATATTTGGCATTGTGTTAGCAATTTCTTTAATAGTCAGAATTTTCTTTGCTATTACAAAAATTCTGATTACAATTCTGATTATTGCTGCAATCATTATCGGAATTTTTGTATGGCAGAAAGATAATATTCAAAAAATTCAGGAACGGTTCTCTTATCCTGCACAGATTCTGGTTGTTTAAATTATTCGCAATTATCTCTTGACGTAAGAACAGTAATGGGATTCTTCGCCTAACTGTCATTCTGAGGGCAAAGCCCGAAGAATCTTTTATTATAGTGCACATCAAGGGATAATTGTAAAATTATTTAACTTCAGATTCCTTAGCAGTCTTTGTCTTGTTAACATTATAAGACTGGATTGAACGCTTACCTGTCAGACGCTTCATAAACTGATAGTAATCCTTCTTGAAGCCTTTTGCATTATTTTGCTCTTCTTCAAGTTTTATAAGTTCATCTCTGGTGTGCATACCTATTGGAACGCCTACTGATTTTCTTGTCAGCCATTCGCCGATTGTTGTATTGGTCAAAGTAATCCAGCTCATTCCAAGCAAAGATCCGTTATACTGTTTCTGGAATGTCTTGTTGAACAAATCAATCAGAAGTGTCTGGTAGAACAATCGTGAACCTTCCTGTACAAATCTTTCTTTAAATTTTGTTTCTGCACCTTCTATATCATTACCATTAGACTTTAACATTACCATATTGTAGTTATCTGTCATAAGGAACCAGATTGTAGCAGCAGATGCTGCGGTTTTGGCAAGGTTTGAAAGGTCGCTGTTTGATATATTAGACATTGAATTTACGTTGAAAGCTTTCAAAGTATTATCCATTACAAAGTCGTGGAATTTCTTATAATATTTTCCCTTAACTTCTTCATCAGTTATGCCGGAAATCGCTTTTTTGTATTTACCTACCTGTTCATAGATTTTGTCGAAACTCTTTGAAACAGCTTCCATATTCAAAGTATCCATTGATTTTTGAGATTTTGGAGCCTTTTTCATAAACAATTCAACAACTGAATTTGCAATTTTGTAAGGGAATTTGACAACACTCCACATAAACGAAAACGGTGTTATAAAAAAGTCCACAAAAGGCTTAACCTTTTTATCACGGACGCCAAGATTAACCATTCCTTCCAGAGCATCCATATATTCATTGTATAATTTATTTTCTTTGCTTCCTGCTTTTTCGAGTGCGTCTTTAATCTCGGCACAAAAACTATCGTCCGTTATCTTATTCAACCCATTTTTAGATATTCTTTCAGTAAGATTTGAATTAAGATTTCCTATATTTTGAAGTTCCTGCTTGACCTTGGCAAGTTCGTTTTTTAAATTTTTGTCCGATTTCACTTTATTTACGAAAGAATATCTGTATTTTTCCGCAAGATCCTTATATCCGTTTTTATCAAGAACACCAATCAATGATTTGAAAACTCTTTTCATATCAGCTGAATGTGTATCATGCTTTGAAGCCTTGTCAAGAAAACTATCAATAACTTTTACATCAGAAGTTTTTTTCAATTCTTTTACAATTTTGTCAACCACCAGTTCACGAGAGTGAACAGCAACTTTTCTATATTGTTCGCCTCTGTTTTTAAAACCGCTTTCAATCAAAGTATCTGCAATTTCATCAATCTGGCTCTGGGTAACCTTATAATCGGAAATTTCCGTCATTTCCTTGTAAACATTTTTGAAAGGTTTAAATAAAGCCTCAAAAGCGGCATCTACATGCGGAATTTTTCTTATTCCTTTGATTGCAAATCCGCCTGCAATAACTGCTGCACTTGCTTTCAATACAGTATCAAAAGAAAGAAGTGGTTTTTGCTGCTTTTCTTTAACATTTGATTTGTTTTCCGTATTTGACTTAAATGAAAGATTTTGAGGTTTTATTGCCGCCTCAGGAGCGTGATTCTTTTCATTCAAAGCTCTTGCCTGTTCCGGAGTAAGTCTTGTTATATATTTCCCGTTTCGCAAACGTGAGTACATTTCTGTCACAAGAACTGTTGCACCTGTCATTGCCATAATTCCGACTTTTGAGTTATTAATCAGCTTTGACAGAGCCCCCATTGTAATCAAAGTCAAATAACCGCTTGTCAAAATTCTTGAAGTTTCCTGCTTAAACCTTGTACGTTTTTCCTTTTTCGCTTCTTTAGGATTGTCATCGAGCATACGTGAAAGGTTATAGGCATCGTTTGCCAGAAATATTGCCGGCGGAAGTCCTGAAACAAGTCTATTTAAAGCTCGTTCATGTTTAGTATCATAATTGCCGACTTTTGTGTCAAACGGTTTCATTGAACGCTGAAATATTAACCATTCAAAATTCTTTTGAACATCGGCTTCTACCTGTGCCTTAACTTCAGCACTCAAACTTTTTACATCAACACCAAGTTCTGCTGCCTTTGCTTTCAATGCATCATTAACAGACATATTCTTAAACTCTAAAAGTCCCTGAAGCGCATTAACTTCATAATCTATTTTTGAACGATGCCTTATATTTTTAAAAAACGGTCTTTTTAAAGTTTTTTCAGACCAATCTGCGAAAGGTTTTATTTTTCCGATAAGTTCAACTGTTCCGTTAAGAATATCCCCAGGAAATTTTAAAAACGGATCTGAAAAACCATTCCCGATAAGTGTAGGAATGGTCTTACGATAGACTGTAACTGTTTCTTCTCCCGGTCTTGTTTTAATAAGGTTGTTAGTTAATTTTGAAGATGAAACGGCATTATATAAATTACGCACCATCCCGTCGAGCGGTTTATCCATTTCGTTCAGAAATGCATTAATGTCATATTTGCCGGCTTCTTTATAAAGACTAAAAAAAGAGCCTTTAAAAGCTAACTCTTTTGAATTCGTTTTTAAAGGACTCTTATTTAAACCTATTGAATTGGAGGACAAGTGCTCTGATGTTAAACCCGACGACTTTGGCACCACATTTGGAGATAATATGCCATAGTCTTGTTGCTTTGGCTTTATTGTCTGGTTTATATTTCTTACTAACATATTTGATCCTTCCCGTCATGTATTTTTAACTGAACGAAAAAATTTGACAAGTGAAAGTATATAAAAAATTTACGTTAGTTTACAATTCAAAAATTTATAATCTTTTGCTGTGTTATGTAACTATAAAAAACAGCTAAAGTTCGCCTAGAATAAGCACTGCAAATATTTTTACACTGCTTTAATAATCTCTTTCAAAAGCGACTTGAAGCCGGATTTTGCAGAATTTGTAGTTTCAATGACTTCGGAGTGAGAAAGTTTTTGAGCGCCTTCAACGCCTGATGCAAGGTTAGAGATGCAGCTGATACCGAGAACTTTCATCCCGCAGTAATTGGCAACAATAGCCTCCGGAACAGTTGACATCCCGACAGCATCTGCACCAAGAATTCCGGCCATCCGGATTTCCGCTGGAGTTTCATAACTTGGACCGGAAGATGCAAAATACACGCCATGCTGAAGCTTTATACCCAACTTTTCTCCGCATTTATCAGCTATTTCTATCAAATCTTTCTTATATATTTCGCTCATATCAGGAAATCTCTCGCCTAAATCCGAATTATTCGGTCCTATAAGCGGGTTTGTCCCCATAAAATTTATATGATCTGTTATTATCATCAAATCAGAAGGTTTGAAATTTTTATTCACACCGCCCGCTGCGTTAGTAAGAATAAGTATTTTCACTCCCAATTTTTTCATAACCTTAACAGGGTATGTAATTTCAGCCATAGTATGACCTTCGTAAAAATGATTTCGCCCCTGCATCATAACCGTTTTTTTGCCCTCAATATCCGCAAAAACAAGTCTGCCTTTATGCCCTTGAACAGTAGATTTCAAAAAATTAGGAATATCATTGTAGCTTATTGCATAATCACAATGTTCGTCAGCAAATTCGCCAAGCCCTGACCCTAGTATTATACCAATATGAGGCTTATATCCATCTGTTTTTTCATTTATAAACTTCAACGTATTTTCCATATAAACTCCCCTCGCAACTTAGAACACAAGAATGCACAAAAGCCCTCAAACCTTTGTGCATTCTTTAATAACTTATTAACCGACAAGCCTGTTATCGTCAGCTTCTGATGCTTTAACCATAATGGCATGCTCTACAGGATTTTCTTTTGTATATCCTGTATCGTAATTTTCTTCAAAACCAAAATCATCATGAGCCTTTTTAGCCTGATTTTCATCAACCAGTTTTTTGGCAAGTTCAGCAATTTCGTAAACCAGCTGATATCTGTTATCTGTATTTTCGTTCAAGTCCCACGCTACTTTTATAATCTGTTCCATAAATGTAAACCTCACAAATAAATTTCAATACAACTATACTATAATACAATTTTTAATTTTGCAAGTGGCAAAAAACATGTGTTCATGTATAATAGAGGCATGGTTAAGCATTTCAAACTGCATTTTTACGCTTGGATGGAATTCATTATATGGCTTCTTATTTTGTGCATAACTATATTCGGGATTAAAATCCACCATTACCATAAAACAAAAGCGCTGAAAACTTATCAGATATTCATGCCAGACGTTGACGGAATGATTGTGGGTTCCCCGGTTAAATTCATGGGGGTTCAGGTCGGATACATACAAAAAATAAACATTGTAAACAACAATGTTTATGTAAAGTTTGTTATTACGGAAGAAGGAGTAAGCATCCCACAGGGCTCAATAGCAACAGTAGAATTCAACGGGCTTGGCGGCTCCAAATCTCTTGAAATTACTCAACCTACAAAAGAAAGTCTGGGCTCAAATAAATTAATTGTTGTTAATGAACCTAAAAGACTTTTCAGGTCTTTAACACTCCTAAATGATATGTTTGACAAAATCGGAGCTATCGGCACAAGAAGTTCATATTTTATGGAGCAAATCAGCGAAAATGCCAATTTTAAAAATACAAAAGCTATAAATCCTTCAATAATTTCTGAAGAAATTAGTAAATTTGATAATGTTCTTGATAATATAGAAAAAAACAATCGGAATTTTAAAAATAGAATAAAGGAGTGGAAAAGATGAATACAGAAAAAGTCAGAGTAATTTCAAATCCTGTCGTTCTTTTGAACCTTTGCACAATGCGTGATAAAAATACAGACAGCCAGGGCGTAAGAATTGCAACAAGAAAAATAACCAGATGCCTTCTATATGAAGCATGCCGCAATCTTCCTCTGGTAGAAGAAGAAATTACAACCCCTATCACAACATTCAAAGCAAAAACTATAGACCCTGATATTAAAGTTGTTATTTCACCAATTTTAAGAGCAGGGCTTATTTTTACGGATGAAGCCATAGATATTCTCCCGCAGGCTTGTATACGACATATCGGTATGTACAGAGATGAAAAGACTTTAAAGCCAATATGGTATTACAATAAAGTGCCGATGGAAGCTCCAAATCCTGAAAAATTTTACATCTATATTACAGACCCTATGCTTGCAACAGGAAACTCGCTTCTTGAAGCGATTAAACTCTATGCTGATAAAGGAATTCCGATCAAAAACATTAAGTGCATCTGCATAATCGCAGCCCCTGAAGGAATAGAAAATATCCAAAAACATTATCCCGATATCGAGATTATAACGGCAGCAGTCGATGAATGTATTAACGAAAAAGGTTACATTGTCCCCGGGATGGGCGATGCAGGAGATAGAATTTTTAATACATAAGATTTTGTAAAATATTTTTACAATTAAACGGTATTATTTAAAGTTTTTCTTTAATAATGCCGTTTTTTAATATGTATCAAACTATAAAAAGGTTAGTAAATATGCCAATATTCAGAACGACAGGCCCAATAATGCTTCCACAGCTGTTGTTTGAGCTGTTTACAAGAAAGTCGGAAAAGAAAAAAGAGGAGAAGTTTCTAGAATCACAGGAGCGACATACTGTTGTAGAGCCACAAAGCTCATCTGATACCACTTTCGGTGAGGATGATTATGATATGGTATATGACTGTTACAATCCGTCTGAAGGTTTTCATACCATCGCAAAGGGTGAAACGTTATATAAAATTGCAAATGAGTATGGCGTCAGTGTTTCTGACCTAATAAAAGCCAATCCAAATCTTAAAACAGACAGGAATGGTAACAAAATTATACAGGAAGGTGCAATTTTAAGGCTGCCTGAAAGCGCTAAAGCTCAACAAAAACCTGCTACAGACCGGGAAGACCGGGTGAGAGTTTGGGGTAGCTGGACCATTGAAAAAAGCAAAGGTGCATTTTCGGTTATGTCAAAATTTAATCTTTACAAAGAAGAGTTAGTAAAGCTCAATCCTGACATAGACCTTGATAATATTAAAGCTGATACTAAATTTAAAGTTCCTGGATATGAAGTGAAATCGGGAGATACATTTGCCCAAATTGCAAAAGACCACGATATTACAACAAAAATGCTTAAAGAATTAAACCCAAATACAAAAACATTAAAAGCAGGAACCATCATTAACGTGCCAAAGAAAGCAGATGATGACCTTGGGCTTGGAGAACTCTCAATTGAAGTTGAGGAATATGTTTCGGAAGCACCAGAAACTTATACAGTTAAAGACGGCGACACATTATCAAAAATAGCAAAAGACTTTGGTGTTCCGGTCTGGGCAATTATGCTTACAAACGACATCAAAGATGCAAAAAAACTCGCTGTAAATCGTGCCCTTGAAATTCCGACAGAAGAAGATATTCAAGAACTTGAAAAAAGTAGAAATACAGCACACAAAAGCGAGAATAAGAAAATTAAAGTGGCAAAAGATGATATGTTATCCACAATCGCTGCCAAAACCGGTATTCCTGCCTGGGCGATAGCCGCAAAAAACAACCTGAAAGACCCAGATAAACTTGATATCGGGCAGGTGTTGGAAATTCCGTCTAAAGAAGAAGTATTAACAATGAAAAGAGCAAATGCACGCAACAAAATTACCCCGAAAGTTCGTGTAAAAAACGTAAAAAGAAAAAGCGGAGAAAAAAAAGTAAATCCGGCAGATTACGGTGTAATTTCACCCAATATGGGTCTTGTAGTACACAGAGTAAAACCCAAAGATACCGTTACATCAATCGCAAAAGAATACGGTGTAAGCGTAAAAGACCTTGTGACTTATAACAACTTAAGCGATAAATCGCTTACACTTCCGCTTGCAAAACAAAAAATTACAAGCGTCAAAATTGTCGGCAACCAGAAGGCCGTAATGGAAGTAACAGGCGTCAGTCAGGATTTTCTGAATGATTTGATATCCCTTGAAAAGAAACGCCGAACCCTTTATGATGACGGCTGCGGATTTTTGACAATAGGCATCGGGCATAATACAAAATCCCACAATGATGTATCCAAATATAGAGGCAGAACTCTTAAAGATACAGAGATTTACAGCCTTCTTGCAAGAGATATTCTTGAAGCGCAAAATATTGCAAAAAAACATCTTAAAGGCGACTTTGCCAAGCTTTCACAAAAACAAAAAGAAGCGATTTATTCTCTTATCTTCAACACAGGCGGGCTTAATTCAAGCCCTAAACTGGTAAAAGCAATAAAAGACGGCAAATTCGGGATTGCGGCCCAGCAGTTTGATCATGTTCTTGGAACTGTAAACGGCAGAAAAAAAGTTATGCCAGGGCTTGCCAAGAGAAGATTTGTCGAGATTGCAACGTTTGTTGAAGGTTCAAAGCTTTCAAGCCGAGAACTCAGGCAGGTTATGGATAAAACACAGAATATTTATAACAAAGGTTATGCCAGCATGAAGAACAAAAACAGCAGGGTTGACTACAACGCTTATGCAAAAAAATTCTTAGGCGAATTCATTGACCGCGGGCTTATCAAAATCAAATCATAATAAAATTTCAAACAGAGAAATCGCAAACCGAAATTAATTATAAAATGATTTACCTTCCGTTTATAAAATCATGCCAGTAGTCTTTATGACTATCCGTCGGATGGGTATTGGATAAGGCATATATTGCGCAGGAATAATAAGCACTTCTACTATCATCTTTTGACTTATTATTGCAGTATTGCGACATATCCTCATTTGGAATTGAATTATTTGCCGTACTGCCGCCATCATACTGGTTATCCTTATGTGTTTGCCCCCATGGGATTACATAACCATCTGTTGTGAATAAAAATACAAAAAAATCTACGCCATAGATATTTGGACTTTTTTCTCCGTTGATATCGATACAAACCTTCGGACCGTTTTTGCCGCTCGCAGGCTTGTCATCAAAAGATATTGGTCGACCTATTCCGTCAAAAAAGAACTGGGTTACGTCACATCCAGAGCCTAAATCAATATTTCTATTACCAATAATCCCCCAGCCATACCATTTGCCGTCTTTACCCTTATATGGTTTTGCACCAATCCAATTACCTTCTTCATCTCTAGTACCATCTACGTTGTCATTTGTTTTAAGCACAGCATTAAACTCTTTTTTGAACAGATTTAATGCTGCCATTGAACCGGCATTTGCTGCGTAATCGCTTACGGTTGTACCATTACGAACCTGAAACATCTTGCTTGCCGTATTCAAATCCGCATAAGCCTTCTTAAATTCTGTCTGCAATACCTTTATCTGATAGTTCTTTATTAACTGCGGGATTGTCATTGCAGCGACTATTCCGATTAGGCCTAATGTTATCAGCACTTCAGCCATTGTGAAGGCGGCTTGCTTTCCCTTCTTGTCATTCTGATGGAGTTTACGACTGAAGAATCCTTTGGAATTGTCGCTAGATCTTTCGCTTCGCTCAAGATGACAGAGTAAATCTTGTTCGTCATTCTGAGGACATAGTCCGAAGAATCTTTTTACTCTTGCTTTTGATCCTTCGGCTAAAGCCTCAGGATGACATGGGACGACGAGGGCTACCTGCCGTGTTTGACATTCAACGTCATTCTGAGGACGGAGTCCGAAGAATCTCTTTACTCTTGTTTTAGATCCTGCACCTGACGGCTCAGGATGACATGGAATTGCTGCTAAACCATTCTTGGATGAATCTTCTAAAACACTTAGGGCTAAAGTACTTGAAGGAGCGTTATTTGCAGGTGCCCCCCCCCCCCTGAAATTCAATCATATCAACTGTTTTCATATTTTTTACTGCTCCTT
>CALUVL010000013.1 GCA_944324225.1 Candidatus Gastranaerophilales bacterium | reverse complement strand
CGTGATTTGGACAAACCGTTCTTGATGCCTGTTGAAGACGTATTCTCTATCACAGGTCGTGGTACTGTTGCTACAGGTCGTGTTGAACGTGGTATCGTTAAAGTTGGTGATGAAGTTGAAATCGTTGGTTTAGGCGAAACTAAGAAAACAACTGTTACCGGTGTTGAAATGTTTAGAAAATCTCTTGACCAAGGTCAAGCAGGTGACAACATTGGCGCTTTGCTCCGTGGTGTTGATAAAACTGATATTCAGCGTGGTCAGGTTCTTGCTAAACCGGGAACAATTCATCCGCACACTAAATTTACAGCTAACGTTTACGTTTTGACAAAAGAAGAAGGCGGACGTCACACTCCTTTCTTCCCCGGATACAGACCTCAGTTCTACATCAGAACAACTGACGTTACCGGTTCAATTAAATTCGACGGTCAAATGGTTATGCCTGGCGACAACGTTGTAATGGAAGTTGAACTTATCGCTCCGGTTGCTATCGAAGAAGGTATGAGATTTGCTATCCGTGAAGGCGGACGTACAGTTGGTGCTGGTGTTGTTGACAAAATTATTGAATAATTTTTGATACAAACAAAATTTTAAAAGAGTTTGCTTTATTTATAAGGCAAACTCTTTTTTAGAAGCAAAAAAATATTTATATGTTTTTTATTAAAACACAACAAAGTTTAGGAGAATTTTTATGCAGATTAGTCTAACCGATCAAAATTCATTTAACGGAAGATTTTCACCCCAAACTCTTACAAAATTTAAGGCAGCCTTAGACCCTAAGGAGTTTAAAGCGGTCAAAAATTTTAAAGCCGGTAAAAAGTACACACAAATTGATATTGTTACAATTCAAAGAGAACCTAAAAGACTTTCCAGCGGCATTGTTGTAATCCCAAAGGAAACTTTTGCTGAATTTTCAAATACCAAAGCAAAAGCCGGTATAAAATGCCGAATTAAATTGGCAGATGGCGAATTGCCATTTGATATGAATACATTTAAAATGTTTACCGAGGAGCTTATTAAGCGGGGCGAAAAATTAATTGCAAAATTTAAGTAGATAAAATTATTTTATATAACACAACACCCTGTTTTATAAAAACAGGGTGTTTCAATTTTGTTGTATGTCGTAAATTAGTTGGCTTGAGCAACTTGAATTTCGTCGAATTTGCCATAGGTTTGAGAATTTCTTAAATATTTTGTCAAAGATTTTGCGACCATTTCAGAACGTTTAGCATTTTCTTTTTCAAGTAAATTGAAGTATTCATCTAAAGATGACATCATATAGTCTTTGTCTAAGTTTTCCATAATTTTTCCCCCTGATCTGTTTATCCTTTTTCCTATATTATTAATGTTAACTGAGCAGATTGTCAAGAATTTCTGCGTTTGATTCTGCTCTTTTTGAATTACGCACCTGATTACGATACATATATGTACGGAGAGCTTCACGAATCAACTCTGATCTGGTACGATTTTCATTAATTGCAAGATTGTCAATTTCGTCTAAAAATCTTTCCGGCATTGAAATAAGTACTCTGGCCATAAAATTTCTCCTTTAATTTTCCCATCTGATAACTGTTTTGCAACTCTTATATATATAAAGGATATTCTTTTGTAAAAATTGCTATATATGCTCGTTAAAATGTGGGAAATTGTAATATATCTTAATATAATGTGCGCTTTTTAATATTATACACCTAAAAACGTCTCACGTAATAGTTTGTATCATTTTTTAACAGTTTGCGTATTTCATTGAGTTCCGGGGCATTAAAGTTTAGTGTCAGAATTTTGGCGGTTTTTTCTCTTATAGTGTAATCGTTGATTGATTTTGTGATATGCAGAATTTGTATAAGTTTAGTCAAATCAAGCTGATCTGCAAATGTGTATATGGTTTCAAGGTACCAGTAGAGCTTAAAAACTTCCTTATTAACTTTATATTTGCCGTCTTTAAGGTCAAAATCTTTTACTTTGGCGGCAATCGATAAGGTGCGGGCAAGTAGTTCTGGGCAGAAAATTTTACAAAAATCACTGTTTAATTTGAAGTTTTTTAGAGAACTGATTGTATTTCTGCAGATGTTTCCGTTAATATCAATTACGGCATCAAGAAATGTCTGGAAATTTTTATCCGGTTCAAAAAGTGGAAGTAAAGACGTATCTGATGAAAAATCCGCAATTTTAAGTGAAACAGCTTCTCTGACTTTGCCATCCTGTCCGGTGAGGTTATCTACAAGAGTTTGCGCTTCATCTTTTGAATTAATGGTGTCAAGTTTGA
Source organism: Candidatus Gastranaerophilales bacterium (assembly GCA_944324225.1). Classification (GTDB taxonomy): domain Bacteria; phylum Cyanobacteriota; class Vampirovibrionia; order Gastranaerophilales; family Gastranaerophilaceae; genus Scatenecus. Next base: position 59,891 of record CALUVL010000013.1, on the reverse strand, counting down.
GTGCGGCAAGCTGTTTTTCAGCGATATTACCTGTTTTAAGCATTGTAATAAGCTCATCATGTCCTTGAGTTTTGTCTATCAGGTCGCATGCCAATTTAAAGTTTTCATCCAGTGTTTGGCAGTATCCATTTGTTGTTTTGTCCACTTTTTAATCTCCTGGTCAGGATAATAATTCAAATTCAATAACAAAGAGCTTTGTAAGACTAATATAACATAAAGTATAATGAAATTTGCAAGATGGAAAGTTTTAATGTATTATATAGTTAAATAAGCCCCAGCGGTTAGGAGAAATTTTATGAACGAAATCGTTAAATTTTTTAAAGAAATATTTATGCTGAAAAGTGAGGATAGTATAAAAGTAGGTCTGACACAGTTTAAAAGTGTTACCCCTATAGACAAAGCTGCACAGAAGAAAGTTGCAGAACCTAAAAAAGAAGTTAAATTGTCAGATTTAATGAGAAGAAGTTATTAGTTTATAAAGAATTAAGGAGAGTTGTGAATAGATGAAAAAGCAAGCTATGATTGAGTTTAAGGGGGGGGGGGGCAACCCGTAATGCAGCTCCTGTAAGCGTTTTCTCATTAAAAATTTTAAAAGAGTCAACCAAAAAAAATTAGTTAAAATATTATGTTATCCTGGTGGATTTGCACATCATTCAGAGGCATTAGCCGAAGGTGCTCTAGAAAAGTTAAAGGGATTCTTCGGAATTTGTAATCGGAATGGCGTGAAGCGAGCAGCATTATTCACTATGGCAGAAGTGTTAATTACTCTTGGTATTTTAGGTATAGTAATAGCAATGACACTTCCGGGCGTAATTGAAGGCTACAAAGAAAAGGAACTTGTCACAAGATTTAAAAGGGATTATACAATACTTGCAAACGCATATTCAATGGTACTGGAAGAAAACGGTTCGCCTCAAGGCTGGCATGTTGAAAGCTGGGATGATGTTGCAAAAATGTTTTTGCCGTATCTTCAAAAAGCAAAGTTTTGTGAAAAAGGAGAGCAATTAAAGTGTTTTGCAAATGAGCAATATAAAGATTTAACAAATAATACTGTTAATAATATGGAAACCAATGGAATCTTGTTAAATGATGGAAGTATTTTTGGTGTAGGGCATCAGGTGGCGGCCTCATCGTCTGGTTTGTGCAGTAATAGTCTAAATTATTGTTTTCAGTTAGAAGTAGATCTGAATGGCGTAAAACCGCCAAATCGCTGGGGTGTTGATACTTTTACAATTATTGCAACCGATAAGAAACTTATACCGCGTGGCGGTCCTGGTACACATGCCAATAGTGAAATGTGTAATCCGTTAGCTACAGGCAGCTCTGCCGGCTGGTGGAATGGGTCGGGCTGCGGGGCATGGGTTCTTATGAAAGAAAATATGGATTATCTAAAATGTGTCAAAGGTAATCAAAAATACTGTAATCAAAAATATTATTTTAATTAAGTAGTATAGCTCCCCATCCAATAGAAAGGTTGAGGTTAATATTCAATTCCTTTTCTGGCGGCAATACCTGTATTCCAGTAATGTTTTACAGGTTTGATTTCAGACACCAGATGCGCAAGTTCTATAATTCTCGGGTCTGCATTTCGGCCTGTCAAAACGATTTCCATCTCATCCGGTTTATTTTTTAAGACCTCTATAACTTCATTTATATCAATCAGGCCTAAATCTATTGCAATATTAGCCTCATCTAATATGACAAGGTTGTATTCATCATTTTTAATAACCTTTTTGGCAAGCTCCCAGCCCTTTTTAATTTCAGCTTCATCATTGGCGTTTTTATTATTTTCATAAACAATTCTGTCCAGACCAGCCTGTACAATTGTCAGATTTTTTGAGATTTCCGGCGAAAGGTTGCGGAAAGAATTTAGTTCTCCATAGTCATCACCGCCTTTTGTAAACATTATTATTAAAACTTTCCAGCATCTTCCAAGAGCTCTCATTGCAAGTCCGAGTGAGGCGGTTGTTTTACCTTTTCCGTTGCCTGTGTAGACCTGAATGTAGCCGTGTTTTGCCCAATTCGGGTTTATTAAGTTGTTCTCACAAAAATCTGTCATATTTCTTTAGTTTATTATATATTAAAATCATGGAAAATAAAACCGGCTTAAGACTATGGGCCAAAAGTATCAGAAAATCTCTTGATACAGGCAAAATGAGCAGTGAGATTATTGAAAAAATCAGACGGCTTGAAGTTTATAAAGGAGCCAGAAATGTTATGATTTTTTATCCGCTTAAATTTGAAATAAATCTTCTACCGCTGCTTGAGGATGACAAAAATTTTTATCTCCCAAGAATCGAGGGTGAGAATCTTCTTGTTTGTCCTTTCCGGAAGGGTGACAGGCTTGAAAAATCCAAATTTAATGTTTTTGAACCTTTGACTGAGCCTGTTTCTTTTGATATTCCTGATGTTGTAATAGTGCCGGCTCTTGCGGTTGATAAAAATCACTTTCGGCTTGGATACGGTGGAGGGTTTTATGATAGGTTTCTTAAATCCAGTAAAGCTTATTCTATTGTTCCGGTTTCAGAACGACTTGTTGTTGAAAAACTTCCTGTTGATGATTTTGATGTCCCCGTTGATTGTGTTGTTACAGAATAAAAAAGGATCCGTAGATTACGAACCCTTTAGAATTTAATTGGTCAGTTATTAAGGGGGGGGGGGGAGAAAAAAGGAAAATTTAAGGAGTAATTAATTTTTTATACATATTCAGGCTTCCAGAATTGAACTCCTTCCTTAGTTGACTGATTCAAACTGTCAAGTTCGGCACGTGCCATCTTTAGTTCAAGTTCAATCCGGGATTTTTCCTGTTCCATTTCTTCTTCTTGCTGGTGAAGAAGTTTTTCTTCATGTTTTTGATATTTCTGAAGTTCTTGTTGATATAAGCTGTTAAATATCCATTCTTGATATTTAGCTGCTGCATCAGGGGTTTGATTTTGCGACATTTGCTGCAATTGTTGAATCTGCATATTAATCTGTGGCCCCATCATTTGCATATTGTATTGTGCGCCTCGTAATGCACCATTATGAGAGTAAGTCATAAAAGCAATTGATCTTGGCAGCATTGAGGAAGGAACGTTCAGCATATCATTCATCGAAACCGTTCCGTCACCGATGTTTGAGGCATATCGCTGCAATTCGCTCATTTTTCTGGTAAGTGACATCAAGTGGTATTCTTTTTCACTTATCTGCCGTATTAATAGATATTTGCGAGCTTCAAAAGCTAACAGCATACTAAACTCCTACCTGATAATTTTTTAACTAACCTTGTAACCTTTTACCTACATGTATATAAAAACATGCAACTCTTTTGAATTGCATGTTTTTGATAGTTTTGTAAAGTTTTGTTACAATGAGTTTCTTTCTACAACCTTATCAATCAGTCCGTATTCCATTGCCTCCTTAGCGCTCAGGAAGTGATCACGCTCACAATCTTCCTTAACTTTGTCATAAGGCTGGCCTGAATTTTCTGCTAAGATACTGATTAACATATCTTTCATTCTTAATATTTCTTTGGCTTCGATTTCTATGTCTGTTGCCTGTCCTTTTGCACCGCCTAAAGGCTGGTGAATCATAATTCTGGAATTAGGAAGCGCCATTCTCTTGCCTTTGGCGCCTGAACTAAGCAAGAAAGCCCCCATTGAAGCCGCATCACCAAGACAAATTGTGCATACATCTGATTTAATAAGGTTCATTGTATCATAAATTGCCATACCTGCTGTTATTACACCGCCGGGGCTGTTTATGTATAACATAATGTCTTTTTCGTTGTTTTCGCTGTCCAGAAGCAAAAGCTGTGCAACAACCGAATTTGCAACTTCGTCATCAATTTCGGTTCCGAGGAATATAATACGCTCTCTTAAAAGTCTTGAAAAAATGTCGAAAGAACGTTCTCCTCTAGAGGAAGCTTCTATAACTGTCGGGACATAGCCCATTATTCTCATGTAAGTTTGTTGATCCATTTTTCTCTCCTGATTATATGTAGATATTATATAATAAAAAATCTCTTACAACAATCTAATGGAGGAAAATTTAATTATTAACAAATGTAACAAAATGCAACCTTCTTGAAATCAGCGGCTTTGAAATGTTTTTATATAAGTAAGATAACTAAAAGAAGAGGACGAGAGAGATGGCAATATCAAATATTCAAGAAACATTGCTTATGTATACAAAGCAAAAATCAATGTTAAACGAAAAATTGTCAAATGTAATGTTCAACATGATGAACGCTTCAAGAGAAAGTTCTGAATTGCAGCAGAAGTATAATGAGCAGCAGCAATATTATTATTACACTTATGCTGATTCTGACCCTGATTATTATGAAACAATAATGGCAACATTGGAGAATGATCATGAGTATGAATTGCAGAACTTAAACTCCTGGGAAGAACAGCTGGAACTTGATAAAAATAATTATGAAACAAGATTGAATGAGATTACGGCATTTGAAAGTTCCTGGACAAAACTTCTTCAGACCAATGTTAAGAGTGACTTCACTTACGGCGGTACAAGCAAGTAGTTTAATAGCAAATAATTCGAAAAGTAAGCGGACTTTAAAAGTCCGCTTATTTGTTATAAAATTACAGTATGTTGAAATCTGGTGAAAAGTTAGGTGTATTTATAGTTCCGACAGGTGTGGGGGCAAGTATTGGCGGATTTGCTGGAGATGCAAGCTGTCAGGCAAGAGCTTTTGCCGAAAAATCAAAACTGATTGTAAATCCCAATGTAGTGAATGCAGGCGGGTTTTCAGGAATTAACGATAATATGTTTTATACGGAAGGTTATGTTCTTGATGAAATGTTTAAAGGAAACGTCGGTTTGGAGCCTTCTTCTCATAACAAAATCGGTGTTGTTTTTGACAGAGCAATTCCCGATGAAGTCTTGAATATTCATCTGAATACAATTGGCGCCGTGAAAACGGTTTATGGTGTTGATGTTTTCGGATATGAAATTACGAAAGAAGCAGCAGGTGTTGAATTTTTTGTCGATGAAAACGGAATTTCGACAGGCATGGTCAGGAATATTGGAACTGTTTTTGAAGCTTGTGCAAAACTTTTGAAAAAAGGTGCTGATGCTCTGGCGATTGTGTGCTTTTTTGATGACCCTGAAGGTGATAATGAAGATTATGCAAACGGCTCCGGAGTCGACCCTGTCGGAGGAGTTGAGGGGATAATTTCCCATGCTGTGTCAAAAGAATTTTTTGTGCCCTGTGCGCATTCGCCTGCGTTTGCAGATTTTTCGATTTCTACTGAGATTGTGAGCCCGAAAGCGGCTTCGGAATATATTACGCCGACGTTTCTGCCGTGTGTGCTTTTAGGGCTTAACAATGCTCCTAAAATCGTGAAAGAAGGCGGAATAAGAGTTGAACAAATTGATTATCTTGTGATGCCTTTTAATTCTCTGGGCTCAACCCCTGTTTTTGAAGCGTTGAAACGAGGGATTAAAATCTTTGCGGTAAAAGAAAATCAAACTGTTTTGGATGTGAATAACGAAAATTTCTTTAAATCAGACAGAATTATTCAAGTTGAAACTTATGCCGATTGTTTGAATCTTATATAAAGTTTTTGAGCGCAGGTGTCGATTTTATTTCATAAAAAATGGAGGCCGATTTTTGGAATTTTTCAGGATTTGCGCTTACGTAGAATTCTTCTGAGCCTTCCATATCCTGATTATTCAACAAATTCTTTGCCCATAAATCATTTTTTATAATATCTGCAACCTCAACAGACGGGTTTATGAAAGTGTCTTTCGGTGCAAATTCGGACAGAACATCCAGAAGATAAGGATAATGAGTGCAGCCGAGAACTATCTTTTCCGGTAAAAATTTCAGCATTTCATCCATTTTTTCTTTTACGGCAAGGCGTGCGGAGTCAGTTTTTTCTTCCCCGTTTTCAACAATCGTAACCCAGGACGGGCAGGCTATTTCAAAAACGTCTATGTCCGGATTATTTTTTTGTATTTCGGTTTTGTAGCAGTGAGAATTTACCGTTGCCGGTGTTGCAAAAATTCCTATTCGTTTCACCGGCATTTGAGAAATTTTTTTTGTAACAGGCTGGATTATCGGGTATATTGCAAATGGATATTCATCTTTTATTTTTTCATAAACAACTGCGGATGTTGTGTTGCAGGCCATTACAACCGCTTTTACATTTTTGCTTTTGAAAAAATTAAAAATGTTTTTTGTAAATGCCAGAAGCTGTTCAGGTGTTTTTTCTCCGTATGGCATATTCATTGTATCGCCAAAATAAATATAAATTTCATTTGGCAGTAATTTTTTTAACTGTTCGAAGACTGTTACTCCACCGACTCCCGAATCAAAAAATCCTATGGGGCTGTTATTTAATCTGGTCAAAATAGTTTTCAACTCCTTCTACAATTGCCTTTGCTGTTGCTTTTTTTCTTGCAGAACCGTTTAGTTCTGATCTTTCTTTGCTGTTGGAAATGAAGCCTATTTCCATTAATATTGCCGGCACTGTCGTGTGGTTTATTACATAGAATTTAGATTTAAACAGGCCTCTGTTTTTGGTGTCTATTGCACTCACAAGCGAAGCGTGCAGGGTTTGCGCAAGGAAAATACTTTCCTGATGATAATAATGAGTTTCAATACCGCTTGCTTCAGTGCCTGTGCTTGAATTTACGTGGATACTTACAAAAATATCAGGTTTAAAGTTTTCGCTTATGGCAACTCTGTCCTGCAAGGAAACGTATTCATCTCCGTCTCTTGTCATCTGAACAACGTAACCTTTTTTAACAAGCATATCTCTTACCTGTTTTGCTACATCAAGTGTTATGTCTTTTTCGTTTATGTTATCTCTGATTGCACCGTAATCACTTCCCCCATGACCGGCGTCAATTACAACTTTTTTGAGTCCTTTGCCTTCGGGTTTCGGGGTTGTAACAGTAGGGGTTATTGGTTGAACTGCAATTGCAGGCTGTTGTTTTTTAGGTGTTTTGATAATTATTTTAAAGGCTTTTCCGTCTGCGCCAAGAAATGTGTTTACAAGACTGTTTTGTTCTAAAGGCATCGTAAGTTTGAGTCCTACCTTCGGAATAAGGCTAATTGAGGCAGTCGCAAACTGAGTGTCTTTAAATGCAGCCTGAAAATCACCTTCATTATAATTTTCTACATTATATAAATAAATTGTTAACTGGTCATTTTCTCTGTTAATTCCGTGGACAACCGGTGATGTAAATGCCAGTGTCATTGAGTTTGTCTGACCATCAATTTTTTCGTATGAATAAGATATCATATTCGACACATTTGAAAAAAGGTTAAAATTGTTAATCTTGTCATAATTTGCAATTAACAAAGACTGATTGTCGCTTGAGATTATAGGAATATATTTTTTTACATCTTGAGTAGTTATTACAATTCGGGCTTTATTGACCGAAAATTGGCCGATTTTTACTGTTTCGTTTGTACCGATTTTGTATTCTGTATTTCTTATGGCTCCTTTGACTAGCGTGTTCGGAATATCATATACAATTCTTGACGGATTAGTTAAAATCATCGGCTTTTCAATTGTAATGGCTCCAAAACCGTTTAGAAGAACTGCGTTTTGTTTTGCAGTAATGTTGTCTATATAGTATTTCGTGTTAAGTTTAAGTTCTTTTTTTGAGGTGTTTTTTGAATCAAAGGCCTCATGAATTTCGTTTGCAATATCTGTGTGGACTTCTTCCGGTGTTGTCATTGTCAGATATTCATAAAAATCACTGGAGGATGCGTGATCATCTCTGTATGTATTTTGAAAATAATCATTTGTAATAGTAGTATCTTTAAGCTGTATGAAGATATTATTTTTCATTCTGTAGAAATGGATTTTGGACAAATCATAATCGTCATCAAAATACATAACGACACGGACAATATTCGGATTTGTGGAATTTTGGCTTACAATAACCTGTTTCAGTCCATTTGAAGTAAAAGTCCAATCTTGTTTCGGAACTGTCAGTACTGATGAATTTATATCAAAATATGCCCGTGTCGGGTTTTCCATTTTTACGAATTTTACACTTTTTAGAACAGGTTCGGGTATTGTATCCGGAACTGTCAAAAGAATAAATGAGTTTGAAGTATCGTAATTAAACGATGTGACCTTATATACATCTTCCGCAAAAACGTTTTGGGAAAATGTACAAAGGAACAAAAATACTAATATAATTATTTTAAAGAATGTTTTCATAAATAAATATCCACATTAGATATTATAATAAGAATTTTCAAAACATTCAAAAATGTTACATTTAGTATATTTAAAAAATATTTTGGTTTTAAAAATGTCAGTTATACATTTATACCGGAACATTATTTGCAAATACCTTTTCTCAGTGCCATGCAAGCCGCATGAGTTCTGTTTTTTGCGTGCATTTTTTTAATTATTGCACTAACATGAGCTTTTACTGTGTGAATACTTACATGAATTTTTTCCGCAATTTCCAGGTTGTCATAGCCGTCTGTGATGTATTGCAATATTAACTTTTCTCTTTTGGTTATTTCATATCTGTAAGGTAAATTTGAAGAAAAATTTTCCATCGTAAGCCTTTCTTTTTTATATTTACCATTTAACGTTAAGCATGCTCAACTTAAGTATAATTATGAACCATAAATGAATATTTAAAAAGGTTTTCTATTAATAATAGATCTTTTTTTAATTAAACTTTATAATTATTTATGTGTAACTCTCATTTTTCTTGTAACGATAAGAATTACCCCTGATAAAACCATGAAAACTCCGAGGCAGATTCGTGGTGTTAGATGTTCATGAAATAACAGAACCCCGAAAAATATTGCAGTCAAGGGTTCAAGAGCTCCAAGAATGGCTGTAGTTGTTGAGCCAATGAGTTTTATAGCAATATTTATTGTTTCAATAGAAATTATTGTCGGGAATATTGAAAGAGCCAATGCGCAAAGCCACAAAAAAGGTCTGTCGATAATCTGAAGTTCTGTGCAAAATTTGAGGTTCACAACATAAACAAGCAACCCGAAAAGCATTACATAAAAACACAACTTGTCACTTTTTATGTGCTTAATTGCTTTAATATTTTTGACACCTATTATATATAAAGCATATAGGAGCGCTGAACTTAAAACAATTAAAATTCCCTTAATATTCAAATCCATTCCGGGGTTGCCCTTGTACAAAAGGATAATTCCTGATGTAGTGAGACATATTGCGCCGACAACTGTTTTGGTTATTTTTTCTTTAAAGAACACAGCCATCAATATTGCGACCAGAACCGGATATATAAAAAGAATTGTGCAGGCTATTCCTGCTTCAATATACTGAAATGCTATAAAAAGCGTGAGCGATGAAAGCGAAAAGAATATTCCGAGAAAAAACAGCGGAAAAAATTCTTTCATCGTTATTTTGAAAGACGTTTTTTTAACGAATTTAAGCCATAATCCGTAGATTAAAACAGCGAAAAAATATCTGTAAAAAAGTACTGAATTCACACCTATTCCGCCGGCATACAGGGGTAACGCAAAAAGTGGATTTGTCCCGTAGCTTGCGGCGGCAATCGAACCGTTTAAAAATCCGGCGGCCCGCCTTCTCATCTTCTTTTAACCTCCAATGATATTATTATATAACCACTTATAAAATATATCAAAAATAAGGTTAAATTCAATCGGTTTAATAGCTTATTTGCCTGCGTTTTGAATTACGGAAGCGGCTTCTTCTTCGGTGAGGTTATTTTTAATAATATAATTTATAACCGGTAAATTAAAGTTTTTGCTGCTAAATTCCGGATTTTCTTCAATGAATTTTTTCGCAAGCGCAAGTTTTGTTTCCTTGTTGTCGCCGAGGAACTGGAAAAGCTGGAAGTTATCATAAAGCCTTTCGCCGTTTTTACTTTTCAGGCTGGCGGCTTCTTTCAAAATTTCAAGATCGTTTTCGGATTGAATTGCGCTGGCGAAATCATCTGCCCAGGCTTTTGATACAGCAAGTTCATTTAAAAATTTATCAACATCTTTTTCTAGCATAAGAATAACCCTTTCTACAAGAAGAATGACGGAATGATTAAGGTATTTCTTAAGCTGAAAAAATAATATTGTTACTTATTTTAATAATTGACCGGAAACATATAGCCAAAAATAAGATATGTCATTCTGAGCGAAGCGAAAAATCCGCAAAATTGTGCCGGAATTTATTATACAAGCCCTTCTTTCAGCGCCTTAACTGCTGCCTGAGTTCTGTCGTCCACAACGAGTTTTTGGATAATATTGCAAACGTGGGCTTTTGCCGTATGTTCGCTTATCGTGAGAGCCTGTGCAATTTCGTTGTTTGACTTTCCGTCAACAACAAGCTTCAGAACCTCGTATTCTCGTTGCGTAAGGTTTGAATGCTGTTCTTTAAACATAGCTCTTGACATCTGGCGGGGCGGAATTACACCGCAATTTTTCTCTCTGAGAATCGGTACAACCTGCGGATCAAGCCACATTGCGCCGTCTTTTACTGTTTTAATTATCATTTTTAAAATTTCAGTGTTAATGTCTTTCATTACATAAGCGCATGCGCCGGCATGAAGAGAGTCGATAACTTCATTTTCAGAAAGGTGGGAAGTAAGTATAATAATTTTAGCTTTCGAATCAATTTCAAGGATTTTTTTAGTAGCCTCAATTCCGCTCATATCCGGAAGACCGATGTCCATAAGCGTAACATCAGGGCGGATGGTTTTGTATTTTTCAACGGCTTCTTTGCCGCTCTGGGCTTCTGCGATTATTTCAAGTTCCTTATGCTCGTCAAACAAGGATTTAAGCCCTACACGCATAAGTTTCTGATCTTCTACAAGAAGTATTCTGATTGTTGAATTAGTCATATATCCTCCTATGTTTGTTAGAGTTGCGCATTATTAATTAAAAAACTTTTGTCTTGGTTTTTAATCAGTCTTGCTTAAATTTGCTGTTGTCTATATTTTTGAAGGCTAATTAATAAATAAAATTTGATGTCAGATTAGTCTGAAGATTGGAATATATATAAAAAAGTGAAGTTGGGTTGAACAGTTGAAAGGGTGAAAGGTTGAAAGGCTTGATAAGTGGAGGAAGTGAAGCGTGAAGGGTATTATTCCCTCGCCCCTTGTGGCGGATTTTCGGTAGGGTGGAGCTTGTAGGTTAGGCTTTCAGCCCAACAAAGTTATAGATAAAATGTCGGATTAGTAAATCCGACCTACTTAACTGTTGATGTTTCGTTAAGTAGTGATTGATGATTTTTCTAATTCTTGTCATTGCGAGCGTATGCGAAGCAATCCAGCCGATTCTTAAACCTGTCATCCTGAGGCGCAAGCCAAAGGATCTTACAAAAATCCAATTAGATTGTTCGCTTCGCTCAGAATGACATAAAACCATCCGACCTTTGCGGAGTGAACAATCAATGTTCCGTTTCACTACAACAAAGCAAGTGCTATATACAAAATAGCCATTTTGTCTTTTACTGTCATTCTGAACTTGTTTCAGAATCCCTTTGAGATCCTGAAATAAATTCAGGATGACAAAATGGCTTTGAGAAGATTGAGTGCGAAGCACGAGTTCACTTGCTCTATGTGAAACGGTTACAATTGATCAGTGAGCGAAGCGCAGGTCGGGAGCTTCTTTGCGGTACTTTCTTGTCGGCACAAGAAAGTACCTTATACAGACACAACAAAGATTAGTAGGTTGGGCTTTCAGCCCAACAAAAGTTGACGGCAGCAGGTCGGATTTACTAATCCGACATTTTTCTATTCTTAATAAAAAATTTATCTTTGCCGGCTGGAAAAAATTCATGGTTTAAGTTAAAATAATGGAGATAGGAAAAGGGATATAAAACCATGCAATATTCAAAATATTCGGCCATAGTAATCGGAAGCGGAATTTCAGGCTTGTATGCTGCACTGAAAATCCAGCAGCAGTCAAAGCTTGATGACGGAATTCTCCTTATTACAAAATCAAAACTTGGAGAAAGCAATTCATATTATGCTCAGGGCGGAATGGTCGGGGTTTTGAAAGAAAACAAATCTGACTCCACGGCTTCTCATATAAGCGATACAATTAAGGCAGGTGCAGGCTTAAGCGAACTTAATACAGTAAAATTTATTTCCGAAAATTCTGACAAAGTTATAAAAGATTTACTTAACTTCGGGGTTGAGTTTGACAGGGATGAAAATAACAATTTTACCTTCACTCTTGAAGCGGCACACAGTGTCAGGCGTGTTCTTCACTCCGGCGGAGATGCAACAGGTAGGATGATTGAAGTTGCTCTGTGTAAAGCCGTAACCGGTAATTCCAATATTGATATTTACGAAGAAACAACTGCGGTTGAGCTTCTGGTTGACGAAACAAACGAGTGCAAAGGCGTAATCGTTTTCAACAACTTTACCGGCGAATACGAAGTAATATATTCTTCCGCCATAATTCTTGCAACAGGCGGAATCGGGCAGCTTTACAAATACACAACCAACCCGTCAGGCGCAACCGGTGACGGTATGGCATTAGCCTTCAACGCAGGTGCCGTAATGCAGGATATGGAATTTGTTCAATTCCACCCGACTGCCCTTGCAATTGACGGTGAGGAAAACAGGTTTCTTATATCTGAAGCCGTCAGGGGCGAAGGCGCTAAGCTTCTCAACGCAAACGGCGAAGAATTTATGTCCAAATATGATGACAGGCTTGAACTTGCGCCGCGTGATATTGTGACAAGAGCCAATTACAATGAAATGTTGAAAACAAATTCTGACAGAGTTTTTCTGAATGCTGCCTGCATTGATAAAGACAAACTTGCAAAGAGATTTCCCACAATTTCCAAAAAATGTCTTGAATGCGGAATTGATATTTCAAAAGATTTAATACCTGTTGCCCCTGCCGCACACTATATGATGGGCGGAATTAAAACCAACATTGAGGGTGAATCTTCTATCAAAGGGCTTTATGCAATCGGCGAAGTTTCATCAACCGGTTTGCACGGCGGCAACAGGCTGGCAAGCAACTCACTGCTTGAGTGTGTTGTCTGTGCTTTTGAAGTTGCAAATTACCTTAAAACACTTACACTCAAAGCTCCAAAACAGATAAATGAAACTATAATGGGTATTATTGAAAAATATTCCGATGAAATTTATCTTGAAGAAATTGATGTAACGTCAATGAAGACAAGATTAAAGGATATTATGTGGGAAGGTGCAGGAATTTTGAGAAGTGCAGAAACTTTAGAAAATGCTCTGAAAAAATTAGAGGATTTGAAGTTGGAATTTCACAGAAGTGATAAGTGTATATCAAAAGCAGAATACGAATTCAGGAACATGTTGTCTGTTGCTGAAATGGTTATGATTTCGGCACTTAAGCGTAAAGAATCCAGAGGGGCACATTATAGAATCGATTTCCCGCAGACTGATGAAAAATGTATTCACACTACTATTACCAGATCATCACTAGAGGATTTTAAGAAAATGTATCGAGCTCAGATTTTTAATGACAAATCTACAGTCTCTGATTCAGATTGCGGTGCCGTTGCATAAACTTTCAGCACCTAAATAAGGAGAAAAGAATTGCTTAATAAATTTATAATGGAAGATCATGTAAAAAATGCGTTAATTGAAGACCTAGGATACGGAGATATTACGACCGAAAATCTTGCGGAAGAGACGGACAGGCTTGAAGGCTATCTGAACACCCGAAGCGATGGTGTACTCTGCGGGATAGATGTTTTCAAAACGGTTTATAAACTTCTGAGTGAAGATATCAAAATTGACTTCCATTTTAAAGATGGCGATACAATCCAAAAGGGTGACTGTCTTGCGACTATTTCTGGGCCTGCAAAGGAGCTGTTAATCGGCGAAAGACTTTCTTTGAATTATATTCAGCGTATGAGTGGAATTGCGACTGAAACCCGTAAATATCAGGATGCAATTGCTCCTTATCATGCAAAAATTGTTGATACTCGAAAAACAACACCAAATTTCAGAATGTTCGAAAAATATGCGGTTAAAACAGGCGGCGGTGCCCTTCACAGATTTAATCTTTCTGATTGTGCAATGATAAAAGATAATCATATCCGGCTTGCAGGTTCAATTACAAAAGCGGTAGAGAAGCTTCGCCAAAACCTTTCTCACGCACATAAAATTGAAGTCGAATGCGATACTTTGGAACAGGTTATAGAAGCTCTTGAATGCGGTGTTGATATTATAATGCTAGACAATATGTCCGTTGAAAACATGAAAAAAGCTGTTCAAATGATTAACAAAACCGCAACAATTGAAGCCAGTGGAAATGTAAATCTTTCAACAGTGAATGAAATTGCTTCAACCGGAGTTGATATAATCTCCTCAAGTGCAATAGTGGCAAAAGCGCCCACACTTGATATAGCATTAGATATGTAGAACATAGTTGTTGTATATAAAGTGTCAATATTACACTAAATGTTAAGAACTCTTATTATCCGGAAAAGTCATACTGTTATTGTAGTGCAGCCTTTTTTTATATAAAAATTTACATCGAATTGTAAAGTTTTTTAAAAATACAGGCAAAAAAGAATATGTTTTGATTTAGAATAAATGTACAGACTATTAGTTAAAAATTTGGTGGAACATGAAAATTAACTTACTCAACAGCAATAAGCCCTATTTATCGGGCTCTGGTGCGGTTCCGAAGGATCCGCAGACCTTCAAAGAGCGAACAGCAGCAGGTTTGTGTGCAAAGAAAAATGAAACAAGAGAATATAGTGTGAGTTTTAGCGGTAATCCGACAGCAAAAGTGAGCGAGGTTGCCGCTAAATCTTTCGGGGACAAAATTCTCGGCAGTAAAACCTTTGGTGCAATCCTTGAATACGCAGAAGATCATCCGATTTCCTGCAACGCTTTGTTCTCTCTTGTCCTTGCAGGAATTTTCAGGCCGGCAACAATTATGGCACTTCCTGACGAAATCAGCGGAAAGAATAAAAAAGATAAACTTAACGCTGCCGCACACGCAGTTTCTTCAGGTGTAATCGGATTTATATCTTCGACAATAATTATGAGCCCGTTTGATGCAGCGATGAAAAAGATTAAAGCTGATCCTGCAAAATACCTCGGTAAAGGTGCACAAAAATACCTCGGAGATTTGAAAGCAAAAGGACTTACCAAGACTCCAAAATTCAAAAATGTTGAAAAATTGATTAAGATGGGACCGGATATCATAATCGGTATACCGAGAGCCTGGATTACAATTGCACTAATCCCGCCGATTTTGAAATACGTGTTCGGTATGGATCCGGCGAAAGACAAAAAGAAAGAAAAAGAAATGAAATCAGAAGACAAAGATGTTGATATGTCAAAATTGCAAATGGCTGGTGCCCCGGTGAACAGCTCAGCATTTGATGCAATCAGAGGAGGTGTTAGATAATGCAGGTAACATTGAATACAATAAAATATCAGCAAAATACACCGCTCAAAAATAACACTCAGCCTCGGCATCAGGCAACCCCGTCATTTGGCGGAAGCGGAAGCTTGATTGATACTTTTACATCAAAATCAACTTTCTTTGAACCTCTAGAAAAGGCCTGGAATACCTCAACCGACTGGATTGCCAAAAATATTATTGCAAAAGCTATGAACAGTAATTTTGTTGCTAATTTCGCAGAAAAAACAAAAGACAGCAAATATATTGCAAACCATATTATAACAGCAGGTGCAGCAGTAGGTACCGGAACTTACATTTATAAAACCCTGAAATTACCGGAAAAGAAAATGGAAAGCGACAGAAAGAAAGTTCTAGCCGCAAACCACGCACTGACATTCGGTGTTTCAACAGCGGGTGCTTATCTTGTTGACGGCGCTTTGTTCGGCAAATGGCGTGAAGTTACAAACAGATACGCTGAACTTTATACAAAAGACAATACGTTGATGGACAAAATTGCTGCAGAAAATAAAAAATTAAAGGCTGCGGGCAAAAATAAAATTGATGTAATAGATTATGCTAACGATTATCTGAAGGATAAAAAGCTTGTTGCAAGATTAAAGGGTATGGATATCGCAAAAACATTACTGATTTGTACTCTTATTTACAGATATCTTGTACCGGTTGCAGTAACACCTGCTGCAAACAAACTCGGCGACAAGTTCCTTGCTCACAAAAAAGAACGTGAAGATGAACTTCAAAAGTCATAACAGTCGAATTTTAACAACCAACGAGGCCTGAATTATAAAAAGAAAATATAATTTTCGGCCTTTTGGTTTGCTAAAAGGTTACAAATTGTCAGTTTGTACTAAAATAAATAATGCAATAAATAGTAATTAAATAAAACATTTACCTTTTAAAAGAACCAAAATTACAAATTTTGTTCAAACGGAGTAGAAATGCAGATAAGCGGAATAACAATAAAGACATATACCCCATTATCCTATGCTGCCAAGATTAAACCATTCCGGCAGACTGAATATTCAGACGTACAAGTCAGAAAAATACAAGGATATTATCATCCATACATTTCATTTGCAGGCAAGGCTGATGTAAATAAGAAGAATGTAAATCCGGAAGATAGTACTAAAAAACTTTTAAAATTATTTGATGATTTGTTGGCTTCAGATATTGATGTTTTGGACTTGATGCAGTTGTATGAATCTCATATTATGAACCAGATGATGCAGAAACAACAAAGACTTCAGGCTTTGTTAAAAAAACTTGAAGAGTTGAGTGAATCAACAGTATTATCAAATGCAGATAAAAAGCAATATTTGATCCGCCTGGAGAAACAATTCAATATGATGCAAAAAAATCTGGATAAATTTGAACCGTTCAATCCTCCAAAACCTTTAGACCCGAATATTGATACAGCTTTAGTAAACAGGTTTAAAACAGCAGTAATAAACGACAATTTTAATCTGGACAAAGTTTATCAGGATTATTATGAGGGTTTGACCCAAATAACAGATACAGAGGAATTGAGTGAAAAATATCCAAAAATAAAAATTCCGTCAAAACCAGAGGATGTGGTCGCAGAAAAAATAGTTTCCGGTTTGACCCGGGAATTCTATGAAACAATGGATATCATGATGCACAAAAAAGATACAGAAGGCATCTACAATTTGTGTGACAGGACAGTCAAAGAAATAATTAGGGACAGTGCAAGAAATCCTTATATCGTTTATCAAAAATGTTTTGAACCGGCAGTGAACATTTTGTTGACCAAGTATGAAAAACTGCGTGATAAAAATGCATTTTCAACTATTCCTCAATTCAGGAAAAATAAAAGTGTTCATATTACTGAAAATGATATCAAACTTTTGTCGGTCGATTATGATGATTATGTTCTTTTTGTACTCAGACAGCAGTATTTGTACGGTAAAAAGCCGAATGAAATAATATATTCTGACGGGCTTACAACAATAAACATTTCATCTTTGCAGGACAAGGCATATAAATTTGAGAAATCTTCGGAAAGAATAAAAGGAATAATAAATACTGCGAAACAAATTCAATTAGCGAAACGTGATTATGAAAACTTTAGTACAGACAAACTCCGGGAATGTTTGGGGCAATCTGCTGGAAACGAAATCGCAAATAATGAAGATATATTTAATCGTATTGTAGCATTTGATTCTTGTAAATTTGCTCCAGGGGATAAAAAATCAATAATAAGGTTTCTTCGCATTCTTGATCAGGTAAAAGATGGACAAATTTCTGAAAAAACAGCAGTAAAACTTATTCAGGAAGAAAATCTGCGCCCCTCTGAAACCGAAAAAATAAATGAAGCCGAAAAACAGAAAATAGTTGAGGCGTTACGCTTACAGCAAGAACAGGCTGTTAAGTTGGGGTATTTAAAATCAAAATTTGATAATGCAATAAATGAATTATATTCAAACAATTTGAACGGAATTGCTTTGATTTGTTCAAAATACAGGCCTGAGGACCTGTCGGAAGGGTCGGTAGAAAATGCTGAATTTATAATTAAAACATTAGAATCATCTGAATTGTCTAATGTTGATTCCCTTAAAACAAAAATAAAGAATTGGGATACATACAAATCCTACAAATCAGCAGATCCGAACAGTGAAATTTTTCAAAAAGCTATGGCATATGCTAGAAAACCTGACGGTGAAATAGAAGAACAAATGGCAGGACGGTTTCTCGTAAATTCTTCAATTGTAATGAATGCTCCGCAAAGTTACGATTATCTGGAAGGAAAAGAAAAAGATTTAATTAAAAATATTATAGAGCGTTCCGATTCAGCAGATGATGCAATAAAATATTTGTGCAAATACAGTGAATATAAAGAACTCGGTGCATACGAAAAATCCCATCTTCAGTCATATATAGATAAATTTAATATTAAAGACGGTGTGGATAAATATATTCTAAAAAATATAATTGAAAATGATTATATAAATACAGATACGACTTCAACAGTTGAATTGAATGACACTGATACAACAGAAGCAACGATAAGTTCAAAAGCCAAGAAACAGATTCTTTACAAATATATGTTTCCGGGATGCCTGGAATTTATGAATGCATTTGAAAAAGCTTTAACAAATGTAAGCGGAGATTGGGGCACTTCCGGAATAAAGAAGATAACTAAAAATAATAAAGCTCTTGAGTATAGAATGGAATTAAAACTTGTAAACCATGATGACAGATTATTTGCCTCAGAAAAAGATTATTATTTTGATGTATTTTCAGACAAAGGTTTGCACTAAAGAAAATTTAATGCCGGTTTAAACCGCACAAAAATGTTACAAAATATTGAAATATTATTAAATGTAAAGATTTGTAAAAAAGAATTTAAAACCTCTGAAATTCAGCTATAATCCCTCATAGGATAGGATAGGATAGGATGGGGTGGCGGTGCTTTACATAAAATTTTCCTTTCTTTAAACTAAAAATGTAATTAAAGAAAGGAGAATAGCTATGTCAACAGCACAGGATCAAACATCACAGAATAGACCGGGAGAAGGCGGACAGGAACAAAATCCGGGTCAGGGCGGAAACGAACAAGATGTTATGGATGTTCCGGCTGATGTTCAGGTAGGGCAAGAGTTTACACTTCCTGAAAACGGAGGAACAGCAGAATATCTTGGCAATAATCAGTTTGAAATAAATGGCAATCCTGATATTCCGGACGGTACAATTTTCGAAACAACATACCCGAATGATCCGGATGGCATTTTGATTGAAGATACAGGCAATCCGCTTGACGGATACTGGTTCGTACCGGTTCAATAATAAAATTTAAGGGCATTAATTTTGTTAATGTCCTTTTTTAATCTAATCAATTTGACAATAAAATCAGAAGCAATATGGCTTTTGAGGCTAAAGCCGAAGAATCTTACAATACAGCGAAGAAGTTTTTAGTTTCTAAAAAAGTTTATGAACAGAGAAGAACTTAAAAGAAAAATTTTTTGGAAGTATTTTTTTAGAAAAGGCCGTTTTATAAATTTCAACAATCCGAAATTGTTTACAGAAAAAATTCAATGGCTGAAAGTTTACGATTGCACCCCGATTAAAACTCAGCTGGCTGACAAAATTCTTGTAAGAGATTGGATAAAAGAGCAAATAGGTGAAGAATACCTAAAAAAAATCTACGGAGTTTACGAAAAATATGAAGATATTGATTTTAAAAAACTTCCGCAAGAGTATGTGATAAAAACAAACCACGGATGCAAAATGCAAAGGCTTGTGATTGAGGGTGCAATCCCGGAGGACAATTATCCGGAGCTGTTTAATAATTTTCTCAAAATAAATTATGCCTATAAAAGCGGTTATGAAATGCAATATGATAAAATAAAACCGCTGATTTTTACCGAAGAATACATCAAAAATACAAACGAACTTTTTGAATATCTGTTTTTCTGTTTTAACGGCGAACCTAAGTTAATTCTTTTTGCGTCCGGCAAGCGAACCCAAAATATTTGCTGCACAATGTTTGATACAAAATGGAATAATCTTCACTTCAATTACGGCGGAAACCTGCATACAGAAACTGTTTTGCCTCCGCAAAATTTTGACAAAATGCTTGAAATAGCAAGAAAACTGTCAAAAGATTTTAAATTTGTGCGTGTAGACCTTCATAATGTAAACGGCAAAATTTACTTTGGCGAAATGACATTTACACCGGCGAGCGGATATATGAAATTTTCGACTCCAAAATACGACAGAATTCTTGGAGATATGCTGGACTTGAATTAATCACAGTCAGTCTAAAAAGTTCCGAAGCACAACTCTTTATTATTATGTGTGGAGACTCTGCCGGGCAAAACAATTAAGTATTGTTTTGCGAGAGGCAAGAACCCTCGTCGGGAGAGAGATATCCCTCCATAACAAAAAAAGACTCCGGAAGAGAAGTCTTTTTTATTACGCGTGGAGGGATTCGAACCCCCGACCTTTTGGTTCGTAGCCAAACGCTCTATCCAACTGAGCTACACACGCTTATTTAGTTGTGATGTGCCCCCTATTGTTATATATATTTGCAGAGGTACAAAAAAATTCTATCAAATAAATTTTTATTTTCAAGTCTTTGTTTTTATGAAAATTTGTGAATTGCTTGAAAAAAAAACGTATTTATAGTATTTTTTTCTTAGAAAGCGGGGTAAATTCAAGGGGTTTTAACATGGCGGAAGACGACAAATTAAATTTAGAGGCAATAGCCGACAAATATAGTTTGTTAGATACGACAAATACTTATGATTTAATTTCCCGCATAACAGCGCTGGATGAAGTTTTTGGCTCTGAAGATCTGATAAAAATTTATAATTATATTCTAATGAATTCAAAATCAGTGGAAGTTTTGATGCATGTAATCGCTCTTGCTGACAGGTTTAGAAATTATTCAACCCTTTCGGTGCTGGTCGATATGCTGCTTTTGAAAAACACTGACAACTTAAATCCTGAAGAAAAGGAAAGTTATATAAATCTGCGTGTAATGTGCGCAAAAGCTATTGCGAATTACCGTGACACATCAGCGGTTACGCCTTTATTGTATTGTTTGAATAATAAAGATGAAAATTATAAAGTCCGCTTTGCATGCGCGGATGCTCTCGGACGAATCGGTGACAAGTATGCAGTTGCACCTTTGATTGATGTAGTCAAGGATGAGGAAGAAAAATCAGTTTATTTAAGAGAATCAGCTGCTTCAGCCCTTGGAATGCTGGGAGACATGCGTGCTGTTGATCCGCTTGTCAGTATTCTGGAAACCAAACAGGGAATTATTGATAAATTCACTTTTTTGAAAGAACGGGTAATTGAGGCATTGGGAAAATTACGGCTTGGGGCCGACGAACGGGTTTTTAATGCTTTAAAAATGTCTTTGATGGACGAATCCGCTCAAATCAGGATAAATGCAATAGAAGCAATAATGGAGAGCGAGCATCCGGAAGCTTACGAAACAATAAAAAACTGTCTTTTTGATGATGATGACGAGGTTAAGAAAAATGCACTTGTTGCGCTTTACAATCTTCATGGGCGATCCGTCTTGGATGAAGTCATAAGAGAGCCTTTATACAGTGATGTTTTGAAAGTTGAAGCTGTTTCAATGATTGATGAATACGAAACTGATGAAGATGAAAAGTTTGCACAGAAATTCAAAGAGGAATTAGATGGCTAAATCCGTAATTTTGTTATCAGGCGGGCTGGATTCGCTTGTGAGTTTGGGGCTGGCTTCACAAAAATATAACGTAAAACTTGCATTGACATTTGATTATGGACAGAAAGCGGCTCAAACTGAAATAAAGGCTTCTTCAAAAATCTGTGAATATTACAACATAGAACATAAAGTTATAAAATTGGACTTTTTAAAAGATATAACCAAAACCTCTTTATGTTCATCAGAAGCTGTTCCGACAGGTGACGGGCTTTTGAATCCGGAAAAAAGTGCAAAAAATGTCTGGGTTCCTAACAGAAACGGATTATTTTTGAATATAGCGGCGAGTTTTGCCGACAGTGAGGGGTTTGATTATATAATAATCGGTGCAAATTTAGAAGAGAGTGCAACATTTTCTGACAATACGAAAGAGTTTACAGAGCGTGCTGAAAAATTGTTTGAATATTCAACGCAAAATCACCCGAAAGTGCTTGCGCCCTTGATAAATTGCACCAAGAATGATATAGTGAAACTGGCGGTTGAAAACAGGATACCGCTGAATTATGTGCAAAGCTGCTACCTCGGAGATGACAGGCATTGTGGTAAATGCGAGTCCTGCGTGAGATTAAAAAATGCTTTGTTGTATAATAATTATACGGATATAGTGAAAGAATTGTTTGATTAATCTAAGGTAAAAAATAATTATGAAATGCAAGCTTATAGATAGAGAGATAAAATACGAAGGATTTCAACTTTGCCCGCATTGGATTTATAAAAACTTTAAGATTCAAGGAGATGCTATTGTTGCGTTTACCGGTGAATGCGATGTAAAGCTTGATGAAATGGTTGATATCGAGGATGTGATAAATGATGAGCCGATATACAGCAAAAACATGCTGAGTTTTATTACAGAGCAATTTAATGTTGAGCTGATTGAAGGTGTTTTCAGACAGAGGTTACTCATATGCATAATTAAAGAAGCACTTGAAAAACGGGGAATAAAAGTTGAAAGAAGCGGCGATGATCTTTTTGTAAATGGGAAAAAATTAACGGTTTCAATAGCAACCAAATCATTAACATCAATATTAATTCATACAGGAGTAAACATAGATTCAGAAGGCGCCCCTGTCAGAGCCAGCGGACTTCAAAACGACCTGGGCATTACTGATATTAAAGAATTAGCACAGGAAATTATGAAAAATTATGCAAATGAACTTGAGGACATTGTTCTTGCAAGTACAAAAGTAAGAGGAGTGTAACATTGGACGAACAAAAAGAACCGAAACAAATTGTTAATCCTGACCATATAAGCTACAGAGAGTATAAAAAAAGATTATCAAAAAATCCTCATCAGGGGCTTGTTCTGTTTATATCAACATTTTTCATATTATTGCTGGCTTTTTTGGGCTGTGCAAAGATAATGTCGCCTGATGTAGATATTGCAATTGGTGACGAACCGGAAGTTACCTACGAGGAAGAAGGAATTGTCCGTGGAAATGTGGATGACAGGTTAAAAAAGATTCAGGAAGAAGATAACAAAGCCGACACCGCAGAAACAACTATAGACACATCTCTGGACGAAAAAGTTGTAATACCTGATAATAAGGAAAACACAGAGTCTGACTCAGATACGGCTCCGATAGTATTGGATTTGCCTCAAAGCCAGCCGGAAACTGTGCAAAAGGCGGAAACTGCTTCTCCTGCACCTGCACCGGAGCCGGAAAAAGTTCATCCTGCAGAACCTAAAACACCTTCGGCAGCAGAAAATATTCAACAGACAAATCCGGCGCCTGTTCCTGCACCGGCACCTAAAACTTATAAGGTTTATGTCGGAAGTTATTCCTCTGCCGCTCAGGCTGAAGTTGCAAAGGGAATTATTGCAGAATCAGGCTCAGGAGTCAATGTGTTTGTGAAAAATATAAACGGGTCTTACACCTTGCAGGCCGGATCATTCAGCACCGCTGAAAAAGCACAGAGCGTAGCTGATGATTTGTTGAGAAATAATTTTCCTGCCCGTGTTGTTGCAGAATAAAATCTGACTTCTTAAAAATGTTTGTGATAGAATATTTACGTCAGAAGGGAGATTTTCCCAACGCTTTAAAAAAGATTAAACTAAAGTCGATATATAAGGAGAAGTTATGGAAAGTTTAAGAGATAAATATGAAGTTGTAATAGGCCTGGAAGTCCATGCACAATTAAAAACAAAATCTAAAATTTTTGCACCGGACGGAACAGAATTCGGCAAGGAGCCAAACTCTGAAACCAGCCCGATTACGCTTGGTATGCCGGGGGTTTTACCTGTGTTGAACAGAGAGGTTGTTAATATGGGGATTTTAACCGGGCTTGCTCTTAACTGTGAAATTCCGGAACGCTGCAAATTCGACAGAAAACAGTATTTTTATCCGGATTTGCCGAAAGGTTATCAGATATCACAATATGATGAGCCTATTTGTGTAAACGGATATATTGATATTAAAGGTAAAAGAATCGGTATTACAAGAGCACACTTGGAAGAAGATGCAGGTAAACTTGTTCATGCAGGCGCTGACGGCCTTGCAGGTTCAAGTTATTCTCTTGTTGACCTGAACCGTGCGGGGACTCCGCTTCTTGAGATTGTATCAGAACCCGATATGAGAAGTTCTGACGAGGCAAGAGCTTATATGGAAGAACTCAGAAATATCGTAAGATACATAGGTGTCTGCGACGGAAACCTTGAAGAAGGCTCAATGAGATGTGATGCCAATATTTCAATTATGCCCAAAGGCTCCAAAGTATTCGGAACACGTGCCGAAATCAAAAACGTAAACAGTTTTTCAGCCCTCCAGCGTGCAATTGAATACGAAATTGACAGACAAATTGAAATTGTTGAAGAAGGCGGAAAAGTTGTTCAGGAAACACGTTTGTGGGATGACAATGCACGTGAAACAAAGTCTATGAGGGGTAAAGAGGATGCTCACGATTACAGATACTTCCCTGAGCCTGATTTGATGCCTCTTCAAATATCACGTGAATGGGTTCAGGAAATTAAAGACAAAATGCCTGAACTTCCGGAAGCAAAGCGCCGGAGATATATGGGCTTAGGTTTAAGCGAATATGATGCCTCCGTAATTGTTGAACAGATGGGGCTTGCTCTTTTCTTTGACGAAGTTCTTAAACTCGGTGCAACACCGAAAATCGCTGTAAACTTTATTATGGGCGAAATTGCCGCATATTTGAAAGAAGACCATATTGAAATTACAGATACAAAACTTACACCGGAAAATCTGGTTGAATTAATTTCAATGATTGAAAAAGGCACAATTTCAAATAATATCGGAAAACAGATTATCGTTGATATGATGAAAACCGGAGAAAAAGCTTCTGAAATCGTTGAAAAAAGGGGCTTGAGCCAGATTTCCGACGAAAGCGCAATTAAAGAAATCTGTCAGAAAGTTGCTGAAGCCAACCCTGAACAGGTCGCTAAATATAAATCAGGCAAAGTTCAGCTTTTAGGATTCTTTGTAGGTCAGGTAATGAAAGAAACCAAAGGCAGAGCTAACCCTAAGGCTGTTAATGATTTAATGAAAGAAGTTCTTGAGTAGCAATTGCAGAGTAACTTAAACGTTTAATTATACATGCACAGGTGAAAAATGTTTTTTAAAGAAGGCGATCAAGAAAAAAAATCCAGTATGGAAGAAGAAATTTTTGAGCAGGCAATTGTGCTCGAAAATATTCTTTCATCACATATAAATAGCGATAATTACATTCTCTTTGATATTCCGTCGGATATCAAAAAAGTTGTGCTTGTTGCAAGCGGATCTTCTTACAATTGTGCAAGGTTTGCGGCAGATTTGTTCGGAAATCTTGCAAATATAGAAGCAGGCGCAATGTATTCAAGCGAATTTTTGTTGAAGTCTGTAATTCCGCATGACAACGACTTTCTGTATGTGTTTATAACCCAGTCGGGCGAAACTTCGGATACCAACAAAGCTTTGAATAAAGCAAAAGAGTTTGGCATGCAGACAATGTGCATAACAAATAAAAAGGATTCAACAATATGGAATGCTTCGGATTTCAAGATTGACTGCTGCGCCGGCGAAGAAAAAAGCATTGCGGCAACAAAATCTCTTACGGCGCAAATGATATGCTGCGCACTTCTTGTGTTGAAGTATGCTTCATACAAAGGCATTGATATCGTTCCATATCTGGAACAGTTAAAAACATTGCCTGAATTTGTGCGAAAGACTTTTGAGCTTCAGCCTGAAGTCAAAAAAGTTGCGCAAGTGTTGTCGGAATACAAAAATCTTGTTGTAACTGCTGACGGAATTTCCTATGCTCTTGCAAGAGAAGCTTCTTTGAAAATTAAAGAAACTTCTTATATCAATGTTTACTCAAGCATCTTAGGTGAATTTATGCACGGGCATGTTGCGGTTATGAATAACAAAATCGCCCAAATTCATATAAGTGTTGATGATTTGAGTTATACAGCCATTAAAAATTTGAACAAAATTAAAGAAGACTACAAGTCCGTACTTTGCATAATCGGAAATTCAAACGAAAAAGTAACTGCGGACTATAATGTAAATATCGATTGTGAAAGTGAAATAGTTAAATCTTTCTGTCTTGTTGTCATTTGCCAGCTTCTGGCATTGGAGATCGCAAAGAAATTGAAAAGAAACGTTGATAAACCGCACGGACTTCATAAAGTTGTAAAATAATCGGACGGATTTTGAGAATTTGTAAGTAAAAATAAACGTAAAGAATCTATTATTACCGGCTCAGAATGACAATTTATTCTATTTGTGTGAATGTCAATGGATAAAATTGTAAATATTAATATAACTTAAAACCCTCCTGTATTTGTTAATACGTGAGGGTTAAAGTATTATATGAGCTTTTCAGTATCAAATTAAAATTGTGCTAAGAATCTTTCGTCGTTGTTGAAGAACAATCTGATGTCATCAACTGCATATTTTAACATTGCAAGCCTTTCAACACCCATGCCAAAAGCAAAGCCTGAATAAACATCAGGATCAATTCCGACGTTTCGCAAAACATTTGGATCAACCATACCTGAGCCGAGAATTTCAAGCCAGCCGGTGCCTGAACATGTTCTGCAGCCTTTGCCTTCGCACATAATGCACTGTACATCAACTTCGGCAGAAGGTTCCGTGAACGGGAAAAAGCTGTTTCTGAATCTTGTCGGACGGCTTGCGCCAAAATAGATTCTGATAAATTCGTTCAAAATGCCTTTCAAATCTCCGAATGTTACATCTTTATCAACGTAAAGCCCTTCAATTTGATGGAAAAAGTTGTTTTTTCTTGCATTTACGTTTTCGTTTCTGTAAACTCTGCCCGGTGCAATAATTCTGATAGGCGGATTTTTGCCTTCCATAGCGTGGATTTGTGCGCCTGACGTCTGGCTTCTTAAGATTACACCCGGTGCATTTTTTACGTAAAAAGTGTCCTGCATATCACGTGCAGGGTGATCTTTTGGCACGTTCAGAGCGTCAAAGTTGTAATATTCAGTTTCAACTTCCGGTGATTGGCAGTCAGGAACAACTGAGAAACCAAGGCTTTGAAAAATTGAAACAATTTCATTTGTTGTTGTTGTAAGAGGGTGTGCTTTCCCGAGCCGCTGGAACTGACCCGGAAGCGTGATATCAATTTTTTCTTTCAAAAGCTTTGCATCAAGTTCTTTTTTGTAGAATTCATCGAATTTAGCTTTTAAAGAAGCTTCCAATTTATGGGTAATTTCATTTGCAAGCGAGCCTACGATTCTTTTGTCTTCGTCAGAAAGGTTTTTAAGGTTTTTCTTGATTTCATTGAATTCACCTTTGCGGCTCAGGTATTTATTTCTTACTTCTTCAAGGTCGTTGATTGAAGATGATTTTTCTATATCTTCAGCGGCATTTGCGTAAATTTTTTCCAGTTGTTCTTTCATTTATTTTCCCTCTTTGTCTATGCTGATTCTGCATATTCAGACTATTTCGTTATGTTCTTTTTCGTAACCTATTGTTGTTTTTTCGTTGTGTCCGGGATAAACAATCGTGTTGTCATCAAGTTTATAGAGGACATTTTTAATACTGTTTTCTATTTTGCTGTAGTTTCCGCCCGGAAGGTCAGTTCTGCCGACGTATCTTTTAAACAAAGTGTCGCCTGAAAAAAGGTTTCCGTCAATCAAATAGCATATTCCGCCTTCCGTATGTCCCGGTGTTTCCAGAATTTTTATCGGGATATCTCCGATTTTAAGTTCTGTATTTCCGTCAATAAATCGGTCATACTCAGGGTTTTTATCGACAAAAAGCCCGAATGTGCCGAGAATTGTCTTTGTCATTTCAAGCTGTTTTTCGTCTTTTTTGTTTATTAAAACTTCGGCATTGAGTTCTTTTTTCATCTCGTTCACACCCATAACATGGTCAAAGTGGCCGTGGGTAAGAAGAATATACTTAACTTTCAGTCCGAGATTTTTGACATCATCAATGATTTGCTGAAGTCTTTCAGAGCAGTCAATCAAGACCGCTTCTTTGGAATTTTCATCAGCAACCAGATAATTATTAGCCTCAATAGGGCCTGCAATGTATTGTTTTATAATCATATTTAAGCTTTCACGATATCAAATATTTGTTTACAAATTGAGAACACCTGTTCTGCGGTATCCAGTGACAGCATATTGGGGCCGTCGCACAGAGCTTTGTCCGGATCCGGATGAACCTCAAAGAACAGAGCATTTGCACCTGCTGCCATAGCGGCTTTTGCCAGAACCGGCACGAAGCTTCTGTCGCCGCCCGAACATGTCCCCTGTGCTCCCGGAAGTTGTACGCTGTGTGTAGCATCAAAAACAACCGGATAGCCGAATGTCTGCATAATAGGTATTGCTCTGAAGTCAACAACAAGATTGTTATATCCGAAAGTTACACCTCTGTCTGTCAAAAGGATGTTTGTATTTCCTGAATCTTCGACTTTTTTAACGAGATTTCCCATTTGTTCCGGAGCCAGAAACTGTCCTTTTTTAATATTTACTATTTTCCCTGTTTTTGCGGCAGCAACAAGCAAGTCTGTCTGCCTGCATAAAAATGCGGGGATTTGGATTACATCCGCAACTTCAGCTGCTATTTCCGCCTGTTCAGGGGTGTGAATATCGGTTACAATCGGAATATTGTATTTAGACTTGATTTCAGCAAGCATTTCAAGCCCTCTTTCAAGCCCCGGGCCTCTGTAAGAGGTAATTGAGGATCTGTTCGCTTTATCAAAAGATGATTTGAATATAAAATTTATTCCGAGTTTTCTGGTAATTTCTTTCAATCCTTTTGCTGTTTCATCAAGAACCTCAAGGCTTTCAGCAACGCATGGCCCTGCAAGTATTGTCAGTTTATCTGATCCGATTTCAAAATTGTTTAATTTAACTATCTTCTTATTTTCCATATCAAAAATTATAATTAAAACAGTCTGAAATTACAAGTAACAGTCAGTTAGTGCAGGTTGATTGTTATTTAAAGACAATTGTGTTAGAATGCATATATTAGGAGAGATTATGGAACGCAAGATAGTAAGACTGAAAAATAATATTGAATTTTTTTATAAACAAAATCCGGATACACCGAGAGCCGCATTGTGTATGAACTTTGCGTTAAGTGATTATGAGAGCGCTCCCGGCGTGTATGCACTTATGGCAAGACTGCTTTTTCAGGGAACAACAACAAAATCAGCGGAACAAATAGCTGAAGAATTTGACAGCCGCGGGATTGATTTTGTCGTTGAAATGAAGATGGATTATTTAAGGTTCAGATTTATGAGTCTTAATGAGGATTTTGAGCATGCTGTAGATCTTGTAACAGATCTTGTAAAAAATTCTACATTTGATGAATTTGACAAAGAAAAAGCTAAATTGCAGGGTGAACTTATTGCAGAACTGGATTCTCCACGGCAGAAAGTTATGGATGGATTCACAAAAAATATTTTTGAAGGCCATAGTTACGGAACTTCAAGCACAACAATTCTTGAAAATCTTCAAAATGTTACAAAAGAGCAGGTTGTTGAAGCTTATCAAAATTTATACAATAATGCAAAAAAAGTTATTACTTTTGTTGGTGATATTGAAGATGAAAAAGTTGAAAAAGTTTTGAACGAAAGCTTTGGAGATCTTCCGGAGGGGGGAATTTTTTTGAATAAAAAAGCTCCTGTTGCACTTGATGATAACAAGGAAATTTTTATTCAAAAACCTGACGCCAATCAGGCACATATTATAAAAGGCTGGAGAACTGAAACTTTTGACAGCGAAGACTATCCAGCATTAATTCTTTTGAATATAATTCTCGGTGCAAGCGGGCTTTCCTCAAGATTGTTCCTTGAACTTAGAGATAAAAAAGGCCTTGCTTATGTTGTCAGAAGTTCTTATGAAGCTTTTCTGCTTGGAGCTGCATTTTCTATTTATATTGCTACAGAGCCCAAAAATATTGAAATTTCGTTGAGAGGTTTTGATGAAGAACTTGAAAAAATTAAGACGATAGAAGTTTCAGAAGAGGAACTGGCTAATTCAAAAACAAATATTCTCGGCAAATTGGCCTTTTCTTTTGAAACAAATTCCCAGCAAGCATGCAGTTACGCCCAATATGGAATATTAGGGCTTGGATTTGATTTTTACGAAAAAACTAAAGAAAGAATTAAAACAGTAACTGCTCAACAGCTCAGAAGTTGTGCAGAAAAATATTTTAATGGAAAGTCTGTTCTTGTAATTCTCAAACCTTAACAGATGCATGCTATCATGTCAGGCAATGGATTAGTGCCATATTATAAAGGATAATTTTTATGGTGCCGTTTTTTGAAGGTAAGGTGTCGTGAAGATTTACGGTGTTCTTTTTTTGATATTATCAGTTTTGTTTTTAGGGATAAAAACTGTCTGTTTTGCCTCCGAAACCGTTTATATTAATGCTGTGATTAATAACAAAGCTACTGATGTGATGAATATGCTTGAAAAAGTTTTGCCCGAGGATATTCCTGTTGTTTATACAGTTGTGCCCAGAGGGTTAATTGTAAGTATAAAAGAGGATATTTTTTTTAAAGGTGAGAATATTCTGCTCAACAAATCGAGCACTGCTGTTTTGGATGCTATAGTTTCTGTTCTGCGCCGGATAGGCAATAATTGTACTGTAGAAAGTCATACAGAAGGTCATAATAACACTCATGGAGTATATCGCACAAATTGGGAAATCTCTATGGCAAGAGCAGAGTCTGTTGCGGATTATTTAATTTATTGCGGCCAAATTCCTGCCTCAAGGGTTTTTACGCTCGGCTACGGAGATTGTATGCCGTTTCGGGATAGTGTTTCCGCATCAAAAAAAGGATTTGACAGGAGAATTGATTTTGTAATTTTCGATTACGAATATAAAAGAGATTAGGAAACAATGCTTTTGCGAAGTCTTGATGAACGGTCTTCACTGAGAATGTTTTTGAGTTTCATAATTGATTGAGCGTGAAGCTGGCAGACACGGGATTCCGACATATTTAAAGTTGCGCCGATTTCTTTTAGCGTCATGTTTTCCTGATAGTAAAGAACCATAATCACACGCTCACGCTCCGGAAGCCTCTGGAGTGCTTTTTCAAGCTGCTGTTTAATGTTTTTTTCTTCCATCTGTTCCTGCGGATTGAGCTTGTTTGTGTCCTGAATTGTGTCAATGATTTCCATGCTGTCTTCGCTGGAACCCTTTTTCTCATAAATGGAAGTCATAGTTGTATCTTCGGCAAGAATCTGGTTAACCTTGTCAGGATCCATATCAAGATAATTTGCAACTTCAGTTGTTGTAGGAATTCTGCCCAGTTCCTGTTTCAGGTGTTCCTGAGCATTTTTAATGTCTTTAATTTTTTTGCGGACACTTCTTGGCAAAAAGTCTTGTGCTCTGATTCTGTCCAGAATTGCGCCTCTGATTCTGATAAGTGCATAAGTCTCAAATCTTGTGTTCTTTTGCGGGGAATATCTTTCAATAGCATTAATCAGCCCCTCTACACCATATCCGGCGATGTCTTCAATAGAAATAGTTGCAGGAAGGGTAACCTTAACACGTCCGACTACATAGCGGATAAGATATATATATTGCACAATAAGCGAATCTCGCACATTTTTTTTGGTTTTATCTTCAAAGTATTTTTCCCAAAGTGCTGTTAATTCCTCTTCCGAAAGTCTTTTTATGTTGTTGTAAGATGTGAAATCAAAATTTTGATCCATTAATCCGCCCAAATATTAAAAAATGTTACATTATTATTTTATACAATCTGTCTGGCAGGACATCATTTAAAAGGTTGAAATATTGCTTTGCTAAGTAAAGAGTGGTGAAGAGTTGAATTGGGAGGATTGGTTGAGAAACATGATAAAGTGGTGTTGTGAATGGTGAAGAAAAATTGAGTGGTATTTTTACTCCTCAAAATTTCTACCATACTTTTTTCACTTCAAAAGCTTATTCGTTCTCTCAAAAAATTTACCTAAAGGGCTTAACTTTTATTCAAAAGTGTGTTATAATTTGAACAAACTAATGGCAGGGTGGTTAAATACAAAATATTTATATTAATTTGTAAATATTTGTAAACTAATTACCAAAAACATGGCAAATAAAAATCTTTAGAATTTTTATTAGAGATATAAGTAAAGTGTGTATTAATAAAAGGAAGGACACAAGAATATGGTAGATGCAGTTAACAACAACAGAGATGCCGTATATACAGGCATTGGTGCAGGTGTAGGTGCCGTAGCAGGTGGCGCTTACGGCGGATGGTTGTCAAAACCGTTATTGTCAAAAGATGCTCCGTCTGATGCATTTGTTAGAAGATACTATGACAACAGCGCTAAAGATGCAGCAGAAGCAGCTAAAAAAGCTTTTATAGAGTCTGATGCTTATAAAAACGCAGGTGAAGATGTTGCAAAATTAACAGATATCGTAAAAGCTAATCCTGAAAAATTCGGTGTGAAAGCTGAAGAAGGTAAAACAATTGATGATGCTGTTAAAGCTTTTGTTGGTGAAGAACCGAAAGCCGCAGATTTGAAATCAAAAATGGAAAAAGCAGTTGTTGAAAATGCAAATGTAGATAAGAAAAGCGGTAAAGAATTAACAAAATTGAAAAATGCATTTGAAAAATTAGGCGACAATCCGGATGAAAATGCTGTAAAAGATTTTGTAAAAAAACATGCTGAAATCTTAGGTGAAAAGGCTGACGGTACTTCAACTATTACAACAAAATCAGCTCTTGAAACAAAAGTTAATTCTGTATTAACAGAGCTAAACGGTAAAGCTGATGAATTAAAAGGTTTAATTAAAGATAAGAAATTGGATCTTTCAAGTGCAAGCGATACAATTAAAAAAGCAGCGAAAGATACAAAACTCTGGGCTGGTGCTAAATGGGCAGCAATCGGTGCAGCAGTAATCGGTGTTTGCTCTTATATCGGTGCAAAAATGACTGCTCCGAAAGCAGAAGCTCCGGCTGAAGAAAACGTATAAAATAAGCAGAAAACCATATTTCGTGTTTATAAACTAAAAATCCCGATATTTATTTATCGGGATTTTGTTATGTTAGTTTAGCCTCAGGATGACATTGTGACTTTTTATATCATTCTGAGCGAAGCGAAGAATCTGATATTTTTGTCATCCAGTCATCAGGGAGAGGGGAGAAAAAAGCTGGATTGCTTCGCCTTCGGCTCACAATGACAGGAATAAAAAAACGTCAATCACTACTTAACGAAACATCAACAGAGCGGATTTTGTCTGAGCGAAGCGAGTTAATCCGCTAAAGTTGAGTTTAGTAGTGATTAAACGGTCAGCGTGTTTCTCTTTCTTTGGTACGTTTCTTTCTCTTTGCGCCGCAACAAAGAGAAAGAAATGTACATAATTAAAATAAATGCAAAGACAAAACACTTGTATTTTACTGTCATTCTGTGCGGAGCGAAGAATCTAATTATATCAGCTCCTTCGGACTCTGTACTCAGGATGACAAAAGTTTTTTTGATTTTCACCCTCACCCGAATTTCTAAACTCACCACATAGTTCGTTAAGAAATTCTGTCCTCTCCCGTCATCAGGGAGAGGGGGAGAAAAAAGCTGGATTGCTTCGCCTTCGGCTCACAATGACAAAATGTTTGCCGCTTCAACTAACTTCACACTTAACCAATCAAGTGTGAAAGCAACTTTCTCAACCCTTTCAACGATCCGTTATTCTTCGGCTTCTGACTCTTTTTTATCTTCTTCTGTATCTTCCGGAGTCTGGATAATATCAAGTTTCGTAATTCTTGCGCCGTCAATTTCTTTTACTATAAATGTCAGGTTTTCAAAAGTCACTGTGTCATTTACTTCTGCAATTCTGCCCAGAAGCTTCACAACCAGACCTCCGATAGTATCAATGTCTTCATCGTCAATTTTGTTTTCGTTAATCTTGAAAAATTCTGCCATTTCATCAAGTCTTACCATCGCATTTGCAATGTAGTGATTGGGTTCAACCTCAACAATGTCGCAGATTTCTTCTTCTTCATCAAATTCGTCCTGCACTTCACCGAAAATTTCTTCAAGCACAT
The DNA here is from genome assembly GCA_944324225.1 of Candidatus Gastranaerophilales bacterium. Taxonomy (GTDB): domain Bacteria; phylum Cyanobacteriota; class Vampirovibrionia; order Gastranaerophilales; family Gastranaerophilaceae; genus Scatenecus. Next base: position 25,845 of record CALUVL010000013.1, on the reverse strand, counting down.
CTTCAAGAGTGATAAGACCTGAAGTCCCTCCAAATTCGTCAATAACAATAGCCATTTGTCCTTTGCGTTTTTTAAACTCCAGAACCAGATTATCCATGGTGATAGTTTCCGGAACAAGCATAACTTCACGTTGAAGTTTCTTTATCGGGCATACCTCATCCTTAACGGAAAGTGCAAACAAGTCTTTAACGTGGATTAAGCCTGTAATGTGGTCTATGTCGCTGTCATAAACCGGATATCTTGTATATTGGGTTTCTGCCGCAATTTTGTTAAGCTCCTCAAGGGTTATATCGTCTGAAATACATACCATATCTGTTCTTGGCACCATAACCTGTTTGGCGGTCAAGTCTGAAAATTTGAAAACATTATGAAGAATATCTTTTTCTGTTTCGTTCAGAACTCCGCCGTTGTAGCTTGCGTTAACAAGCATATCAAGTTCTTCTGTTGAATGAACAAGAGAGGCTTTGTGTTTGTGCGGAACATGGAAAAGATTTAGTAATGAGTTGCCAAATCCATTCAAAAGCCAAATAAAAGGCGTAAATACAAAAGATATTGCATGCATAGGCCTTGCAATTACAAGAGAAGTTTGTTCCGGATATTCCAGAGCTATTGATTTCGGAATCAATTCACCGATAACAACATGTAAGAAAGTAATTAAAGCAAAAGAAATAGAAACAGAAACTGTATGTGTTGCAACGTTCTGGCTGATACCTGGCAGGAATGCAAAGATAGGTTCAATAATTCTTGCAAGGGTTCCTTCTCCGACCCATCCTAAGCCGATACTTGAAATCGTAACACCAAGCTGAACGGCTGCAATAAATTTGTCCAAATCCTTTATTGCTTCAAGTGCAATTTTAGCGTTGAAGTTACCTTCGTTTACAAGTTGTTCAATTCTTGTTTTCCGCACCTTAACCATTGCAAACTCTGATGCTACAAAAAATCCGTTTGAAAAAAGCAAAAGTACTATTACAAATAAGTTAAAAATTAAGTTGCCCGACTCTTCCATTATATTTATTTCCCTTAAACTCTATACTATAGGTCAATTATAATATTATTGATAAAAAATTGCAACAACCGGCCTACTTAACGTCAGCGGACTTAAGCTCAGTGTAAATCATTGGTGAAAAACCAGGAGTTGTAACAATATCTATCACTTTGTAATAATTCGGCGGGTTGATAAGTGCCGGTGTTGAAATATGATAAATCCCATCCTGCATTTTCTCGGCATTCACATGATAGTGCCCAGAAATTATTGCAATTACATTTTTGTGTTTAGCTAAGACTTCAAAATATTTTTCTGGCAGATATGTTCTATGTGATTTATGTTCTTTTGGTTCAACAAGCGGATAGTGTTGGAAAATTATTACAGGATGTTTTTTATTTTTTTTCAGCTGTTTATCAAGCCAGGTAAGAGTTGAATCCTTGTAATATCCAATAGAACCAGGGATTACTTCTTTTGCTCCGTCAACAACTATAAAAACAAATCCCTCTTTTTTGAAGACATAATTGGGTTTTGAAGGTCTGTATAAAATATTGTTGTCTTTAACTATGTCAATGTAATTTACTTTAGACATTCCGCCGGCTTTATAAACATCATGATTGCCTATAACAAGATAATATGGAACATCCAGCTTGTTGGCTTCTCTGACAAAGCCGACAAGATTTTCTTGTTTGGGGCTTCCGATATTGTCGCCTGTGAAAACAACAAATGAGATGTCTTTTTGTTTGTTAATATCTTCAACAGCACCTGCAAGAGCCTCTTTAGAATATTCATTTTGAACTGTATAATGTACATCTGTTACTTGAACAAATTTGATATCTTTTGCTCCAGCTACACCTGTGGTTGCGACTAAAAAAAATAATACAGATAATATATTAATAAGAAATCTTCTCATCCGGCAGAATTACCCCTTTTGTTAATTTTATAGAGTGATTATAACATAAAATATTTACGTGATAAAATTGTAAAGAGCAAAGGAGTAGAAATGCGGTTAGATAAATATTTAAAAGTTTCAAGATTGATAAAGAGAAGAACTGTTGCGAATGAAGTTTCGGACATGGGGCGTGTTCTTGTGAATGAGACTCCGGCCAAACCTTCAAAACAATTAAAAGAAGGGGATATAATAAAGATTGAATATGCGAACAGAACTGTTTGTGTAAGAGTAGTAAAAATTCCGCAAAATAACGTGAGTGTGCAGGAAGCACCTACTTTGTACGAAAATTTGAATTAATAATTATATAATTCTTGACATTTACTCAAAAAACCTTAAAAAAAAATTGAATATTTCATCCAAAAGATTGATAACAATATGTGTAATTCAGGTTATAGTTAAATTGACGCATTATCAGTTCTAGTGCGGAAATGAGATTAGTGAGGTATTGTAAAACCGGTATGGGGTTGAATTTAAACAATATTTACCAGCGCCCTTATATTGTAAAAGACGGCAGAACTCTTGTTAAAAAGAAACAGGATGAAGATGCCCAAAAGACGCTAACGCAGGCGGAACAGGAAGAACGCGCCAATTCTCAAGGCAGGAGCCGCGGGCTGCAATATACTCAAGGGTATCAAAATATTACTCCTGCACAATCACAGCGTGCACAACAGCTATACGGACAATATTCATATAGTGCTGGCGGCAGTCAGGGTGCATCACAATCGGCAAGGAGTTCTGCTCAAAAGTCTATTTCTGCAGGTCGATCCGCAACTATCAATATTGCGCAGATTCTTAAGGATTTTAAAAATACTGCAATTGCAATCGGGACCCCCGAAGATCTCAGCAATGAAGTAAATAACAGACTCAGCCTGATTCAGGCCGAACTTGCACAGCCAAATCCTGATACAAATCTTGTTAAATCGGATTTGATGAATGCTTCACGCCAGTTAGACAGATATATTTCAGCTACACTGAATAAAGATTCAAAGGTTGTTGAAAACTGGGTCAATGCTCTGTTTTTGCAGGATATAGATTTCAAATATAACGAAAATAATATCAATCCCCAGTTTCTTGTAAAATTTCCTGAAGGTTCTACTGAAAAAATTCATAAATCAGAAACCTCCGCTATGCCGGAAAATGTCACAGAAATGGAGGTTTCAAGCTCTGTTGTTGAAGAACAGGCTTCTGTTGAGGTACAGACAAAATCAAATGTTTTTGTTCCTGAGGACAAAGAACTAAAAACAATGTTTCTTCAATCCAAACGGCTTGCTTATGCAAATGAGCCTAAAAAAGCAATCGCAAATTTCCAAAAGGCGCTTGAAAGAGCAGAAGAACTCGGAGATACCGAAACGGGCGCCAAAATATATTATGAAGTCGGAAAAATTTATGATGACCACGATATTTATGCTCAGGCTCTCAAAAGTTACAACATGTCGCTTAAGCAGACAACTGACAACAATGTGAAGACAAAAGCTCACTATGCAATGGGGCAGATTTATGATGATGTAAACCAGATTAAACCTGCGCTAGACCACTATTACAGCTCTGTTGCCTGGGGCGGTGAGTGTGAAAACCTTGCGGCACAGTCAACATCTTTGACCAAAATGGGAAATATTTACAGAGATATGTATGAGCAAGATGCTCTTGATTATCTTACTGTAGCAGATGATCTTGCGGCAGAAACTGATAATTCCAAAGTTAAAGGTTATGTTTCGTCAAGTCTTGCAAAGGCTTACGACAGATTCGGCGAACCTCAGGAGGCTTTAAAGTCTTACTCAAAAGCTGTTAAACATTATGCTGATGCTGATTCTCCGCTGAAAGTTGCGCAGAATTATATGGATGCTGCGGACATTATGATTGACTACAATTGCGATAATAAAGCCAGAGGACTGCTCCAGAAAGCGAAAACTTATGCTGAAAAGACTGGCGACAATGATTTAATTGACAGCATAAATGAAAAGCTTGCAAACCTTTCAGGCGAAGCTCAGCCAGAAAAAACGACAACAAATAACCAGCCATGGGCATACAGGGTTTCTCGAGACGGCGAAGATTATGTTCCGGTGATTGCGGCATAGGCTTTGAACCCGACGGATTTTTAGTTTTAAACGGATATTTAAAAAACAGCCTTTTTAAACAATATTGAAAGGCTGTTTTCTATTTAAAAATTCGCAATTATTCATTGATATACATGAAAATAAATGGATTCTTCGCCTAACTGTAATTCTGAGGGCAAAGCCCGAAGAATCTCAGATTACAGGCTCAGAATGACAAATTTATTCTATTTATTTGGCTGGCAGAAGCGTGTTATTCAGCTTTTTTCTTAACGTCATCCTTGATGATGATAAGATTGTTAGCAATCTTCATTGCGCAGGTCGGCAAAACAACGTGATTAAGCCCGTCTGCTATGCTCAAAATACTTCTGGCTTTAAGTGTTACATCTTCTCCTTTGTACTGAAAAGTGTAATCTGTGTCCCTGTCTGAACGAATAGTAATTTTTTCCATAATTTTCCCCTGAATTTCCGGTTAACAAGTTCTTATTATAGCACATTTTGTAAATAAATCAAGAGCGGATTAACTCAACCCCTTATTCTGCCTGATGCCGAGCGGGTTGTAAAAAATCCCTTCTTCCATTACTTCTTCATACAAATCTTCGTCTTTTTTGAAGTCATCCATTGTGTAAGGGTATAAATCTATGCAAACATCAAGCGCTGTTTCGATTTTGCCGATTATCGGCCATATTTGTTCGCGCTTTGACTTGTCTTCTATGTCAAAGATTGCGACAATTTCGATATCTTCTCCCTCATGAATTTCACCGTCAATGCAGGTGCCGAAAAGGTACAGCCCTTTGTAGTCATCAAAGGTTCTTCTGAAGGCATTTGATAACTTTGAGATTACTTCATCAAGTAATTCAGACATTTTTAAATTCACTCCCTATGTTAGCTCTGGCAATTGATTTTTGTGTTGAAGTTGCCAGATTTTTAACGGACACAGTATTGGTTTTTATTTCATCTTCGCCCAGAATAAGCGCATATTGAGCCACTTTTGATGCTTTTTCAAGCTGTTTTGTGAATTTTTTGTTTTGAAGGTCGAATTCTACTTCAACCCCTGCATTTCTAAGTTCTTCCGCCAGTTTGAAGGCTTCAACCGGTGTGTTGGAAACAATGTAGCCGTCAAGTTTAGGTGTTTCAACAGGCGGAATAAGCGAAATAAGTCTTTCCATACCCATAGCCCAGCCGACAGCGGGGGTGTCTTCTCCTCCGAGGTTTCGGACAAGGCTGTCATAGCGTCCGCCTCCGCAGACGGCATTTTGAGAACCCAGATTGTTTGATTTGATTTCAAAAACAGTTCTGTTGTAGTAATCTAAACCCCTTACAAGAAGTTTGTTTTCAACGTATTTTATATTAAGTTCATCTAAGTATGTTTTAAGTTTTGAGTAGTGTTCAGCGCAAGCTTCGCAGATAAAGTCAGACTGAATTACCGCCTTAATTTCGGGTTTTTCAAAGATTGCTTTGCAGGATTCTACTTTGCAGTCAAGAAGCCTGAGCGGATTTTTCTCGTATCTGTTTTTGCAGTCATCGCAAAGATTGTCAAATTCAGGCTTTAAGACTTCTTTAATCTTGTTTTTGTAAGCCTCCCTGCACTCCGGACAGCCAAGAGAATTGATTTCAACTTCAAGGTCATTCAATCCGAGTGATTTAAGATAATTTACTGCTAAAAGTATAACTTCAGCATCTGCAGCCGGTTCTTTAACGCCGAACATCTCTACTCCGACCTGATGGAACTGCCGCTGGCGTCCTGCCTGCGGGCGTTCATAGCGGAACATAGGGCCTTTGTACCAGAGTTTGACCGGTGGTGAAAGCCTTGTCATTCCGTTTTCTATAAATGATCTGACAACTCCGGCTGTATTTTCAGGACGCAAAGTCAATGAGCGGTCGCTTTTTTCAAATGTGTACATTTCTTTGTTTACAATATCAGTTGTATCGCCGACTCCTCTTGCAAAAAGTTCAGTTACTTCAAAAATCGGTGTTCTTATTTCTTTATATCCGTATTTGGAAAACACTTCAAGTGCGTTTTTTTCCAACATCTGCCACATCGGAGCATCTGCCGGAAGTATATCTTTTGTCCCTTTTACTACATTAATAATCTTAACCATAAGAAAATTATATTTAGACAAATTCTTTTTGTCAACAATCAAGGTATGATTAAATTTAAGTCGATTTTTGTAAACTTATGTAACAAAATTTGTTAATTAAAGCAATTTTAATGGAATAATATACTTTATATATGTAAGAGATATATTAAGAGGACTCATGCATAAACAAAGGAGATTTACATTATGGCCGGAGTAGAAAGAATCGGAAGTGATTATAAAGTCGATAGAAGTTATGAAGATTATTCAAGCCAATCAATTGATAAAAAAGGATTTAAGAAAAAACTGGAGGAAATGAATTCAATTCATGTTCCAAACCAGGTTGCATATATGCCAGCAGGCGGTATCGGAAATCTGCTCAATGGCAAAGGTTTGCAAAATTCTGACAATGCAATTCAGGCATAGGTTTTGCATGTAAAAAATATTTGTTATAAAATAGTCCTTGAAAAGAGGACTATTTTTTATGCTTTTGACAGCTGATATAGGGAATACAAGTATCACATTAGGATTGTTTGAGGATGATGCGCTTGTTGAAGAGTTCAGGCTTGCATCAGACAAGGATTTGCCGCTGGAAGAGTATGAGGTTCTGTTGAAATCTTTGTTCAAGAACTTCAATGTCAGCGGATGTATTATTTCTTCTGTTGTGGAAGAGTTGAATGAAAAGTTTAAAAATGCAGTAAGGAATGTTTTTAAAATTGAGCCTTTGTTTTTGAGTACGGCAATTAATACAGGCATAAAAATTGCGCTGGACAATCCCGAAGAAGCAGGTGCAGACAGGATTGCAAATGCGGCTGGTGCTTATGTTTTGTATGACAAACCTGTTATTGTGATTGACTTTGGTACAGCCACAACCTTTGATATTGTGAATAAAAATGGCGAATTTATCGGCGGAGTCATTGCTCCGGGGCTTAATCTTCAGATGAAGGTTTTGAATACTTTTACGTCAAAACTGCCGAGAATTGATGTTGCAATCTCTAATCATGCAATCGGCCACAATACTCAGGATGCTATTCTTTCAGGTGTAATCAGAGGAACGGCGGGTATGATTGACGGGCTTGTCGAACAGTGTGAGCAGGAACTCGGTGAAAAAGCGGTTCTTGTTGCAACAGGCGGATATTCTGGGCTTATTTCAAATTACCTCAAGCGTCCGTTTGATTTTATTAACCCAACTCTTACTCTGGAAGGGCTGAGATACCTTTACCAGTTGAATACGCTGGCTGTTATGTAAGTTGTTTATTTGTGGAAAAATTGGTCTAATAAAATACGGTTCCGCTGGCTTGCCATTGCATTAAAATATTTAAGTTTTTCATTAAGCGGATATGAATTGATAATAGAGTTTAATTCTTCAATAGTTTTGCAGGATTCCATTTCTTTTATTTTATCAGCTCTTTCGTCAAGCAATTTGTTAAAGACTTTGAGAATTTCTTTGTCATAACCGAGTTTTGCATAAATTTTTCTTAAGGTTTCAATGTTTTGGGTTGAGGTACATTTTGTATTCAATTCAGAGGTCAATTTTTCAATCTGCAAATCACAAATTTTAAAGCTTGCCTGTCCTTTGTCGCTGAAACCGAGTTTGGTTCTGATATTAGGAATTTCAAAAACATTCCCTTTATAGCCGACAATTTCAGGAAGTTCAGAGTTGTAGTGATATATATTAACCTCTGCATTTTGAGTGTTTGTTTTCAATGCTTTCAGCATTTGTGTTAAGGTTTCACCGTGTTTCGGGTACCATTTTGCATAGCCTGTCACAAGGTTTGCTTTTGTGAAGCCTTCCGGCATGAAAGTTTTTATCAAATAATCAAAGGTGTTTTCTGTTGTGTCAAAGTATGAGTGATATAAAAAGTGGGTGTTTGTCTTTTCGTTGAACAAGTACATCACAGAACAATCATATACGGAGGATGTCGAAAGCGGTCTGTCAGCTTTTGATTTTAAAAAGCAGTTTGCCCAGCCGTCTGTGTTTGTGGAAAGTCCTTTTTTATACAGTTTTTCAAGTTCTTTGGTTCCAATTCTGTCTTCAAAATTTTTCAGAGGTTTAGAACCACTGCAGACTGTGCCGAATTTTCCTGCGTGTACGTTCCTTATTTTTGAAACTCCATGAAGAGTGGTGTTTTTTATGAAAATGTCTTTTAATATTTTTGGCGTGAAACTTATGCCAAATGATGGTGTGCAGTTGCTTTTGTAACCGCTGGGGCTGTATGAAGGGTAAGTGTTAGTGTAATTTGCAGTGATTTTCATGATGTTTATTATAAGTTTAAACAGGATATTTTTTGCTGCTGTTTATCAAAATTTTAAGATGTGTGAAATTGCCGGAGGCTAAATATTATATGTAAATTGCAGGAAATTCCCCATAAGGTTTTCGTTCCAAACCTGTACGTCTTCAGGAACAGACAAAACAACAGGGGTAAAATTCCAGATATATTTTATGTCGGCTTTTATCAGAAAATCTGCTGTACTTTGTGCAAATTCCTTTGGGACTGTTAAAATTGCAATATCAACACCTGTTTTGCGGCTTAAGTTCGGAAGTTTATTGATGTCCAGAATGATTTTGTTGTTTACGCTGTGTCCGATTTTTTTGTGGTCGTTGTCAAAAAGCGCAATAATATTCAGTCCGTAATTTGTGAAATTGTCATATTTTGCAAGTGCCATCCCCAAGTTTCCGGCTCCTATAATAAATGCATTTTTGGTCTTTGAAAAACCTAAAGTTGTTTCAATGGACTTCTTGAGTTCTTTAACTATATATCCTACCCTGCATTTGCCTGAATTGTTGAGAATACTTATATCTTTTCGAACCTGAGAGTCGTCAATATTCAACAATGCCGCTATCTGGTTGCTTGCAATAAATTCTATATTTTTGCTGATATAGTCATCCAGAATATAATGGTACAATGTCAAGCGATTGATAATTTTTCCTGAAATCTTTTTTTCCATACCAATATTATACACACTGAAAATATATGGTAAACATACCAAAAGAGCGGACATTGCCGCTCATCAAATCGTATATGATATTTTTCTAAGAGAATACAAGGTTTCACATTGATATAATAAGGTGTGCAGTTGTGGCAGCAACCGCACTTCTAAAAATGGTTGCACTCCTGCCAAAGCAATTGCATTCGGGGTTATATGAATCTTGAGAATATCTTCCGTGTATATTATATATATACCCAAGGCGTAATTCTTTATAACTATTTGTTAAGAAAAATTAATACTTTTGTATTACTTTTGGCTTTGAAACTCACAGCCAAAAGTATTAGTGAATTGTTATTAGTTATGGTGTAAATCTTATACTTTTGTGTTGGTTACAACTAATTCTTTTAGTTTAATTTTCTTTGTTCTTCAAGCCTCAAGAAGTCGCACATCCCTTCAAGCCTTTTATCTTCCATCGCGTCTATCAGTTCCTGAATGTCTTTGATTTTGTTCAGAGCAAAGCTTGTTTCTGCAATAAGCACGCAGTCGTTGCAGAGTCTGTAGGTGCCGTATTGGATTGAACCTGCCAGACATTTATATTCACCGCAGCAATCACAGTCAAAGTATTCATTTACAATATCGGGGTTTTCTTCAATATCGTCAAGCCGCATTTGTTCGGCTACCTGCTGCATTTCTTCTATAATTTTTTTATTATCAGGCATGTTTTTGTGACCTTTCGTTTGAGAAATTTGAATTAATCATTTACTTTATTAAGTCGTGCATTTTTTTTACGGCTTCGCCAAGTCCTGTGAAAACCGCACGTGAGATTATGCTGTGTCCGATATTAAGTTCCACAAGGCCTGGAATTTCGTGCATTCTTTTTACGTTTTCGTAATTCAGACCGTGGCCGGCATTTACCTTTAAACCAAGGCTTTGAGCCAGTTTTGCGGCATTCTTTAGGTTTAGAAATTCCTGTTCTTCGTTTGCTGTTCCAAATGCTTCAGAGTATGTCCCTGTATGCATTTCTATAAATTGTGCGCCTGTTTTTGCGGAAGCCTTAACCTGATTTTCGTCAGGGTCAATGAAAAGACTCACAATTATTCCGGCATCAAGAAGCGGCTTTATGAATTCCGTAACCCTGTCAAGCTGTCCGGCAACGTCAAGTCCGCCTTCCGTTGTAATTTCCTGCCTTTTTTCAGGAACCAGACATATAGAGTGAGGTCTAATTTCAAGAGCTATTTTTTGAATATCATCAGTCATCGCCATTTCAAGGTTAAGCTGTGTTTTCAGGGTTTTTATGAGTGTATAAACATCCTCATCTTTAATATGTCGTCTGTCTTCTCTAAGATGTGTTGTGATTGATGTTGCTCCATTTTCTTCCGCAATTCTTGCAGCCTCCATTACAGACGGTTCAATACCGCCTCGGGCGTTTCTTAATGTGGCAACGTGATCGATGTTTACCCCTAAAAGCATGTTTACCTCTTTCTTTATGCCGTTTTAGCGCAAAGTCTTATTCCGGCTAAGGATATTTTGAAACAATCACAGTTTATTGTCAATAAACAGGGATTATTTTTTTATTTTGAGTTTGTTGAGCTTTAAAAGGGCGGTATAAGATGGAAGAATTGTTATTTTTTCATCATTATTTTCGGATTTGGAAACAATTTCGATTGCTTTTTCTATTGATTTTTCAATGATGATTTTGTCCTTTGGAATACCTGCATACTTTAGCCTTAGTGCCATATCCTCGGCTCTTGCGCCCGAGGTTACTACGAATTTTTTAGCCGCTTTTAGTTGTTCAAAATCGCTGTCCCAAAGCCAACTTATGTCACGGCCGTCGGCATAATTATCATTAATCGCAATAAGTATATTGGAATTCAAATCAACGGTTTTAAGAACTTCGCTTGCGCCCGTCGGATTTTTGATAAGCTGTATGATGGCCTGATGACCATTTATTGTCCTGAATTCTGTTCGGCCGAAAATTGATTTGTAAGAATCCAGTGCATGCTGGATTTCTGTCTGGTTAAGTCCGAGTTCAAAGGCCAGTGCAATTGAGGCAAGGGCATTATATGCATTATATAGACCGACAAGATTTATTTTAAATTCATATTCAATTCCGTCTTTTTTAACTTTTATTATTGAGTGATTGTTGCAGACAAGCGCAGTTGCAGAATAGTTGCAGTCAGGTCTTTTGAATCCGCAGTTTTTACAGAAATAGTGTCCCTGCTGTGCAAAGAAACGTTTTGAATATTCTAACGGCTCCAAGCAAGAACAATTAAAAACTTCTGAAGGCGCATTTGACTTGTTGTTATAATCACAATTGTATTGGACATCTTCAAAACCGTAATATACGGCAGATTTGCTATTGCCAAATGCTGCTACCAGTGGATCATCTGCGTTCAAAATAAGTTTCAAATCAGGATTTTTGTTGATTGCGTTCTGAATAAAATCTGCAGTTGTTGCAAGTTCGCCATAACGGTCAAGCTGATCTCTAAAAAGGTTTGTTACAACAAGATAGTCGGCTTTGATAAAATCATAGAGTTTTGTCAGATAGGCTTCATCAGATTCAATAACCGCATAATCAAACCTCTTGAATGGTACAATTTCAAGCGCAAAAGTGTTTGCAACGCCTGTCAGCATATTTGCACCCTTTAGGTTATGAATAACTTTCCGATGTGTATTCTCAAGTATATGCGAGATTAAGCCAGAAGTAGTTGTCTTTCCATTTGTGCCTGTTACAGTAATGAATTGTTCTTTTATGTAACTCCCGCAATTTGAGAGAAATTGAGGATAATATTTTAATACCATCATTCCGGCAAAAGACGTTCCGCCTGATTTTGAAAATAGTTTGATGCCTGCAAATGCTGTTCTTGCCAGTACCAGTGATGTGTAGAATTTGAATTTGTTGAGCATAAATAGTCCTTTAGGCGTATTTCCAATCTCTCTTAATTATTCTATAATCCAAATATAATACAAAATTAGAAATAATTAAAATGTTTTTATTTATTGCAATAATTTTTATAGCAGAATTAATCATAACGACAACCCTGATTTTGTTTATTGTAAAGGCGGACAGGGCCGTTGTTGAACTTCACAGACAGGCAGTTGCCGTTAGACCGCAAATTAAGGCTGTGCTTGAAGGAGTTAAAGCCGGAATCAAAGAAGTTAATGAAAAACAGGAAATTGTAATTAACTATCTTAGAAAAAAGCGTAACCAGTGGATAGTTAATATGGCTAAAACCATTATAGTATATCTGCTTTTGTTTTTATTTAAGGGCAAATGTAAAAAAGCTGCATCCATTTGTCAGGGATTGCTCCTTGTAAAAGATGTCTGGGACAGTATTCCGGGCTGAAATCTTGTAAATTTCCAAAAAACTGTTATAATGTGTATATATAATGAAAGAAGAGGTAAATATGTCAAAAAATAAATCCTTTATGTTCGGAATGGGACTTCTGGCTGGTGTTGTAGGCGGAATTGTCGCCGGTGTGCTTTTTGCTCCAAAGTCCGGTGAAGAATCCAGAAGAGAGCTTAAAGAAGCGGCCTGCGAACTCTATGAAAAACATTCGCCGGCTATAAATGAAGCTAAAAGACAGGCTATGGAAAATGTTGATTTGATGAAATATAAGTTAGAAAGACAATTCAGAAAATTTAACAATATGTTAAAATCTAAGAAACTGCAAAAAGCAAAGGAACTTGAAGAAGGAGCCGAAGCTACAGAATTTGACTACTAAATTATAAGGAACAAAGGAATGGAATTTTCACAAATCGCATTGAATCAGGGTCTGACATTTTTAGCCTGGGTTACAGGTATAGTAATCCTTGTTGTAGGCGGTTTTCTTATAAAATTGCTTATAGATTTATCAGCTCTGTCGAAAAATTTAAACGAGACATCAATTCTTGTAAATACTGAATTGAAACCCACATTAAAAGAAATTAATGAAACCTTACATGCTGTGAATTCACTTGTAAAGAGTACAGACAAGAATGTGGATAATTTCAAAACCGCAGTGGAAAAAACTTTCGGAAAAACGAAAATGATTTCCGAATCTATTGTCAGCGGACTGGTTAAAGGTTTTGTTACCGTTATGGGCTTGTTTTCCAGGAAATAAAAATAGCCTTTTATGGTGATTAATACAGGAGGCTTTGTTGTTAAAATCGGTACAGGTACTTTTATACGGTTGCAAAGTTTTTATCCTTTGCCTGAAAGTTAATTAACCGGATTAGAAATATAAAAGAAAAGGAGTGATTATTATGTCAGCAACTAAATTTTTAGCAGGATTCATAGTAGGTGGTGCAATAGGTGCAATAGCAGGTATTCTGCTTGCTCCAAAATCTGGTGAAGAAACCAGACAAATTATTGCAGATACTACAAAAGATGTTATGCGCAGAGCAGATGAAACTGTAAAAGAAATTCAATCAAAAGCGGATGATGTTGTTTCTGATATGCAGAAAAAAGGTGATGAAATCAGAGATAAACTTCAAAATTTGCTAAATCAGCAAAAAAACGCTGTAGTTGAAGAATAATTTAAAATGAAACTTATAATTATAAAATAGATAAGAAAACTCTGCTCAACCGGGCAGAGTTTGTTAACACATAAACGGACGCTAAAGAGCGTCCGTTATATATCCCAAATCTAGTAACCGTTTCCTGCTTTATTTTAAATAGAATTTGATGTTCATAGAACCTGAATGTTTTAACATCCTGACAGTTTGAGTATTTTCAAACCGTCTGAGGCAGTGCCCCTGAATTTAGTTTAAATAACTAAATCCTAAAATAATTTTTGCATTCCTGCGGATTTTGTATGATTCATAAAAATTTTTATTCAAGCATTGCTTCAAGAATATCAGCATTTTTTACTGCTGTGGTGGATTCCCGGATTTTCTGCTTGTAGATATAAGTTCGAAGTGCTTCCCGGATTAATTCGCTGCGAGAACGATTTTCTACATCTGCGACCTGATCGATTTTGTTTAGAAAATCTTCAGGCATTGAAATTAAGACTCTAGCCATATATTCTCCTTTGTTTTCTTAAACTTATCTCTTATACTATTATAAACAATTTTCGATATAAAAAATTGCTATTTTTTATATATAAATTATATCTGATTTTTGGAAAAGCTTGTGCTATGCGGCTTAAGGATAATAAAATTAAGTTTACAAAAGTTTACATTTACAAAAAAACATGCTTTTATGCATCTTTACATCCCTGTTGGTTTAGGGTAGTATAATACGAAAAAGGGGAAAAATGGAAAATTCAAAGCTTAAATATAAAAGAATTTTGTTGAAAATCAGCGGAGAAGCACTTTTGGGGGATCAGCAGTTCGGCATTGATCAAAAACCCGTAAAAATGATTGCAAATGAAATTAAAAAAGCCAAAGATGCAGGTGCAGAAATAGCTGTTGTTGTCGGTGGCGGCAATATATTTAGAGGAATGAAGAACAGTGCAAAATTAGGCATGGATCAGGCTTCAGGCGATTATGTCGGAATGCTTGCTACAGTAATGAATGCAATAGCTCTTCAATGTGCACTTAATCAAATTGACGTTCCCTGCCGTGTGCAAAGTGCGATTACTATCAATCAGGTTGCTGAACCTTATATCAGGCATCGTGCAATCAGACACCTTGAAAAAGGCAGAGTTGTAATCTTTGCAGCCGGAACCGGAAATCCGTTTTTTACAACGGATACAGCAGCGGCTCTGAGAGCTTCCGAAATCAACGCCGAAGCAATGCTTATGGCTAAAAACGGTGTTGACGGGGTTTATTCTGATGATCCAAATGTCAATCCTGATGCTAAAAAATTGGATAAAATTACTTATAATGATATAATTAAAGATGGTTTAAAAGTTATGGATACAGCGGCCTGTGCTTTGTGCCAGCAAAATAATATACCGATTGTTGTTTTTGATTTTCTGTTGCAGGACGGTATATTAAAAGTTTTAAACGGTGAAAAAGTCGGAACATATATAAGTTTATAGATAACTATTGAAAGAGGTAAGAGATGTCAGAAAGTCTAGAAGAATTATTTTTATTTGGCGAAGAAAAAATGGAAAAAGCCATTACAGCGTTAAAGCGTGAATTCGGATCTATAAGATCCGGACGTGCAAATCCTATGATATTAGATAAAGTTTTAGTTGATTATTATGGAGTTCCAACTCCATTAAGACAAATGTCACAGGTTACTGTTCAGGACGGAACAACTCTTGTGATTTCACCTTATGACAAATCAATTTTAAAAGAGATTGAAAAGGCTATTATTAAAGCAGAAATCGGTATTACCCCAAACAGTGACGGAATTTGTATCAGATTAACATTCCCACCTCTTACTGAAGAAAGACGTAAAGAAATCGTTAAAGATGTTAAGAAACTCGGGGAAGAGGCTAAAGTTGCAATAAGAAATGTCCGTCGTGATATGGCTGATGATTTGAAGAAAATTGAAAAATCAGATAATCTTCCGGAAGATACAGTAAAAGATAATCAGGATAAAATCCAGAAACTGACTGATAAATATACAGGAATTGTCGACAGCGCGGTTTCAGAAAAAGAAAAAGAGGTTATGACTGTATAATGGATGTAATTGGCGGCTTGAACAAAAATGCCACAAGAATGCTTACTGGATTTATTCTTGGGACTATAGCAATGACATGTATTATATTAAGCGGAATTCCGCTTCTTGTTCTTTTATATGTCTTTGTCTTTTTTGCTTCAAGAGAATACGTGAAAATACTTGAACACAAGGGTTTTTATCCTAGTTTAAAGGTTATATGGGGCGCAGAAATTGTAATTGGAATTATTGCATATTTGCAACGTTTTGATTTATCTGCGCTTGTAATTTCATTTTTCTCTATAATATCATTTATGTGGGTGCTTTTCAGAGGTAGGCAGCCATATATTGCTAATGCCGCAACTACAGTGCTTGGTATCATATATTGCGGGTGGTTTCCGTTGCATTTGATGTTTTTGCGGGAGCTCTCCTCACCTAAATTCGATAGCGGACTCGGGTTTGTTGTTATGATGTTTACGGCAATACTTCTGACTGATATCGGGTGTTATTATGCTGGCAGACATCTTGGCAAGCATAAATTGGCTCCTGTTGTTAGTCCTAACAAAACTATAGAAGGATCCTTCGGGGGGATTATAAGCGCTGTTATAGGATCTGTTGTTGTTTCATTTTTTATTGGATTTGAATGGTATTGGGCTGTTGTTGTTGGTCTTATTTGTACTGTGTTTGCCCAAATCGGCGATTTATGCGAATCGTTGATAAAACGAGATGCAGGGGTTAAAGACAGTGGTGATTCCTTACCCGGCCATGGCGGATTTTTAGACAGAACTGACAGCTTTATTTTTACAATACCTGTTATGTATTATGTTTGCAAATATTTTATCTTTTCTAATCAACTGGTAAGTGATATTGTAAATACGCTAAAAGGACTTTTCTAAATGAAAACTGTAGAAGATGTTTTTGGTATAAAAACGGATGATAAGTCATTGTTTTTGAGTGCAATTACTCATCCTTCTTATACGCAAGAAAAGAACCTTGAATATACAAAGTGTTATGAACGGCTTGAGTTTTTGGGTGATGCCGTGCTTAAGCTTGTCGTTTCCAATATGTTATATATAAAATTTCCTGATTATCATGAAGGTGATATGTCAAAGATTCGTTCTATTGCTGTTTCAGACAGTATTTTGTCAGAAATCTCAAAAAAAATGGGGTTGGCTGACATAATTCTTGTTTCTGAACATGATGCAAAACAGGGAATAAAAAAACTTGAATCGGTTACAGCATGTGCGTTTGAAGCCGTATTAGGCGCATATTTTCTTGATGGCAAAATGCAAGAACTTGAGGGAAAACTTGAAGATATATTTGCGTCTTATATAGAAGAAATTAATGCAAATTTAGATAAATATAATGCAAAAGCACTGCTTCAGGAATATACACAGAGCTTAACCAGAGAAACTCCCAAATACAGATTGGTGGCAGAGTCTGGTCCTGCACACAATAGAGTTTTTACAGTAGAAGTTGTCTATAATGGGGATGTAATAGCCCAGGCAGACGGGAAATCAAAAAAAGAAGCAGAACAACGATGTGCATATTTGGCTTGTCAAAAACTGGGGGTATTAGAATGTCAAAAATAATTATTTCACCTTCTATATTATCAAGTGATTTTGCAAACCTTGGTCGTGACATAAGAATGATTGAAAAAGCAGGAGCTGATTGGGTTCATGTAGATGTTATGGATGGACATTTTGTACCGAATATTACTATCGGGGTTCCGGTCGTTAAGTCCATAAGAAAAGTGACCGGATTGCCTCTTGACGTGCATTTGATGATAGAAAATCCTAGAAAATTTATAAAGCCTTTTGCAGATGCAGGCGCAAATATAATAACTTTTCATTATGAAGCTGTCGAACGTACTGAAATTTTAGAGCTTTCTGAATATATTAAAAATTTTGGTCTGAAATCAGGTCTGGCGATTAAGCCAGATACAAATCCGGAAGAAATTATAGAATATATAGGCGGGTTTGATATGATTCTTGTAATGACAGTTGAGCCAGGATTTGGCGGGCAGGAGTTTATAAAAATATGTGCGCAGAAATTACCATTTTTTAGAGAATACGCTGATGAAGATTTGATTTTGCAGGTTGACGGCGGTATAAATGATGAAACGGCAAGAGTCTGCACCAGATTAGGCGCAAACTCTTTAGTTGCCGGAAGTTATATATTTAATTCGGAAAATGTTTCCGAAGCGATTGGCTCTTTACGCTAATCCTCTGCGTTCTTTTCTTCTCAGAATTTCGTCAGGATCAGTTGTAATAGACGTATCTGCTAATGTCGGGTCAAGTTCTTCTTCTGTGGAACCTTCACGTCTTGACGTATTTGAAGCATCTGCGGTGTCAGGATTTTCTGCGTTGTTTGTCTCTTCGCTGTTATTTGACTCATCCCCTGTTGAACTTTCATTCGATGGGGTGTCGTCAATTCCACCTGTGGCTTGGTAAACTGAGTCAAGAGCAATTCCGTTGACTGCTGCGTTCTGTTCAGCAATTTCCAGCCCCTGTTCTCCAATAGCTGTTGTTCTGGCGCCCTGTTCTACGGCTTCACGTCCGACACGCTTGCCTCCAAAAATAAAGTATGGAGAACTGCCATTCAACATCCCCTGACCCATGCTTATCAGACTTTTTTTGATATCCATAAGATTGTTGCCGATCTCTGTTGTTTCATTTCCAAAGTCAATTGATGTCTGTGAGTTGAATGCAGCTTCATTTACAATAGCGTCAACTTCTGCAATCTCAGCATCAAGCCCTCCTATCTGATTTTGAGCATTAGCGCCTAGCGCCTGTGCTACTGCATGCAGTCCTTGTATTTCGCTACGTTCGCTTCTGCTTTGGAAAAATCTTGGTTTGTCATTTTTTTCGTTTATAAGAGCGTCAATCTGCGCTTTTATGGCATCTAATTGAGTTTTAGTTTCATCACCTATTGCAACAGCCTCATTTCCAATTTGTTGTGCGGCGCTTAACAGCGGAGCCATTTCGGTTATAGACTGAAGGGTTAAATTTTCTTTATTTCGACTTTCTTCAATAAATGCTTCACCTTGTTCTTTTAGATTCATCTTGTTTCCGGTCATTTCTTCCCGAAAATCTATAGCGGCATTTCCGGAAGATTCTGATTCTTGGGTTTCAAACATCTCATAGGTTACATCATCTGCATTATCAGTTTTTGCCATATCCTGCGCCCAGGCCAGAATCTCGTCAGGTACATCCTGACCTTCTTCTTCGTATTCCAGAACTTCGTTTGCAGTCAAATCATTCCAGTTAATGCTCGTGTCTTGCGGTTTAACTCCATAATTTCCGTTAATTGCGTCTACCATGTGGTTTTCTCCTTATATTATGCAAAGAATACATTTTTATAGTCGGAAATTCTTTTTGGAATCTTTAATATAAAATTGAAATAGAAAGCCCAAAAATCTTGATGGATACAGCTTTTTGTAAGTTAACAAAACTTTAAAAAAAAGAAAATGTAAAGATATGTAAAAAAAATACATAAAATGAATATAAAAAGTCAATAATTTTTTACCAAAATTTTTTATATAAGTACGAGAGACAAATAAAGAAAAAGAGAGGCTTTAGAAATGGCAAGAACATTGTTGTTTACTGATGTTACAGAAAAATATAAACAAACTTCAACAGCATTAAAAGAAGTAAAATTTGAAACAAGACAGGTTATCCGCAAAACACTTGTTGAAATGATGAGGCAGTCGTTTTTTCACGGTGCAAGCAGATACGGAACCAATTTTATAGCATAGCGGTTTTTATATAAAACCGCGGGTTATGCAAAACTTGCAGCCCGTTGGAAATTAAGGATAGGAAAGGCAAATTCAAAGGATAGGAATGGAAGATACGTTAAGACCGGAAAAACCGGTCTTTTTTATGTGTTCAGGTTTAAGATTACTTTATTTAATATGCAGGCAAAACCGACCCATAGAAGATATGGAATTTGTAAGAAACCGGCCAAAAATGATAATTTAAAAAAGAAAAATATCATCGCAGCAACAAGGATTAGAAGAATAACCGCAACAATAAGAGCTTTTTTAATATTGTGTTCTGTAAAAAAAGCCTTTGTCCAGTAGAGATTAAATGCAAGCTGCATAAAAAATATGCCTACAGCAATGTATTTGTCACCGGAAGCAGGTCTGAATAAAATAATTAAAAATGAAGTAAGCATCAATAAAAACAGAGTACTCCACACATATTTAAAAATCCATTTTGGTGGTTGGAAATCTGGCTTGTTTATATTGTTAAAAAAATTGTCGTCATAACTGTAGAACATAAATTTATTATATTTTGTTTTTTCTGAATAAAAATCCACAATATGGGTAACTACTTAAGAATTAATAAATTTGTAATAGAAGTAAAGGATAGGTGTTAAATAATATATATAATTGGGTATATATAAAGTATATATAAATTGGAGAGAAGTTTTATATGTCGATTAATGCATTATCTATGTCGTGTTCATTCTGGGGCGGTGTATCATCCTCAGACAGTGAGTATCAGGAAATTATCCGAAAACTTAGATCCTACGGAGTTTCACCAAGCGGAGATTTTTATGCAGACAAGGCTAAACTTAATAAAATAGAGCAGGCTAAAGACAGTCAGAATACTCAGTTTTCAAATTCTCAAAATAAAAAAGAAAATGTATTATCTGATGTTCAAGATACCGGTATAACAGACAAAGGTGAAGGAACCGAACAGCTGGCAATGTTGAACAGATTGCAGCTTGGGCTTTTGTAAGCGCAAAAAATAATTTTACAGGTTTTAAAACGGTATGGATAATATATCGTTTACCTCATTAATAAAGCCAGTCAAAATGTCAAAATTTATGTTCAGAACAGACAAGATTCCAGTAAATAATTTTGTCAGTTATCCCTGGACATGTAAAGAAAGCCGCAAAGCACAAAGTGCTTTTACAACAGGTGTTGAAGACTGTACAATGTGCGGAATTACAGACGGAAAAGATGTTTTTATGATGCATATTTGCCCGACAAAATCTGCAAATGCTGATTTTTCCAAGATAAAACAATTTATAGAAGATAAAGTCAATTTAAAGAATTTGAATTTGAATGCTGTTGTAATTGGTGGAAAATATTACCCTGATGATAAAAGAAGCTTAAAATTGTTTGACAATTTTGTCAATTTTTTGAAAAAACAGAATATTCCGACGAGTTATTTTCGTGGCGGAGATGTTTATGAACGTGTGGATATTGCCTATACAAGCAGTTCTGATGAGTGGATAGTTGCAAGCAGATATTTAGACCCTTTTATAGATAAGCTTGGCCCGCAGGAAGTGTTGAGTAGAATTTTTCCTAGAATTTGCATAGCGGATTGTGATGAGATAACTTATTAATAAAAATAATAGGCGCTTTTAATTTATTAAAAGCGCCGAAATTAAAGTATAAATCATAAATTATTGCAATCCAAGAGCAAGCTTGTTATTTGTAGAAATCATATTCATTGCAGAATACATGCTTGCCTGGGATGATTGGACAGAATCGTACCTGTCTTCAAGGCTATTGAGCTGAGCCAGATAGGAAGACAGCTGTGTTAGTATAGAAGGATTTCCCTCAGCGTCTTCAAGCATTACTTCAAGTTCGCTGCTTATATCGTCAAGAATTTCGTCTACTGTTGCATCACTAGAAACCGAAACACCGACAGATGATGCAAGTGATTTTGCATCAGACAAAATTTCACTTTCTGAAGAATTCCCCTGCTGGTTTCCTTGATTTTGAGCATTGTTTTCAGCTTCTTTAGCCGCAATTTTAGCTTTCGCTTCAGACTCTGTCATCCCTTCAGTCACAGTAATTCCAAGAGCTTCCAGTTTAGCTTTAGTGTCATTTGAAAGTGAAGACTTTTTGCTGAGCGCTTCACTTACTGCTGAACTTCCGGCGTTAACTGCTGAAATAGATGTTGTCATACCTATCCGTCCTTTCTTTCAAAGTATACTCTCTTCTTAAAAAAATTAAGATACTTATGCAATGACGGTTTGTTTTTGGCAAAACTTGAGGGTTTGTGAACGAATATTAACAAAATTAATTTGCAAATAGTTTGACGTTTCAGTTGGAGGTAACTGCGAGGATTTTTTATACTATTGCACAAGAGATGTTTCAAAAATATTCCAAAAATAAAATTACTTTAGAAGAATTTGCGGTTCTTGAAGCTTTCGTTTGTTATCCGCACCTGAATGCGGGAACTCTGGCAAAGACACTTATAAGAGAAAAGTCTTATGTTGAGAGTATTCTTGCAAAGTTAATTAAAAAAAAGCTGCTGCTGGAAGTAAAGCCAAAAAACAATGACATTCAGGTTCAATATTACAAACTTAAAGATCTTGGAGAGAGGCTTTATAACGAAAATGCTCCGGGATATGATAAAATGATAGAGCTTCTGGCAAAATTTATTAATAAGAATGAACTCATTTCCTTCACAAGAACATTGATGAAAATCAGAAATATTTTAATTTCTGTAAGATATGAAGTTTGACAGTATCAGCGTTGCGATAAGGGCATATTTTTGCTACTCTTAAAATAAATTTTTAAGGAGCAGAAAATGTTTTTTTACGCAGATTTGCATATTCATTCAAAATATTCACGTGCAACAAGCAAGGATTGTAATTTGGAACAGCTGGCTTTATGGGCACAGAAGAAAGGTTTGAATGTAATATCCACCGGCGACTTTACGCATCCGGCATGGTTTAAAGAAATAAACGAAAAACTTATCCCTGACGGAAACGGGGCTTACAGATTGCGGCCGGAAATTGAAAAGCAGGTTTTTATAAAGGACAGTCCTGTAAGATTTTTGTTGTCCGTTGAGATTTCGACTATTTATAAGAAGGGGGATAAAACCAGAAAAGTTCATCATGTTGTTTTTGTGCCTGATTTGGCGGCTGCCGGAAGATTCAGAGATAAACTTGATGCTATCGGAAATATAAATTCAGACGGGCGCCCTATACTCGGATTGGATTCAAGAGATTTGCTTGAAATAACTTTAGAGTCAGGCGAAAATTCTTTTATAATCCCTGCACACATTTGGACCCCGTGGTTTTCTGTTATGGGTTCAAAATCAGGTTTTGATTCAATAGAAGAATGTTATGGCGATTTGTCGGAACATATTTTTGCGGTGGAAACCGGTCTTTCTTCAGATCCTCAGATGAACTGGAAAGTGTCTAAGCTTGACAAATTCAGGCTTGTGTCGAATTCTGATGCGCATTCACCCTCAAAGCTTGCACGTGAAGCAACAGTATTTGATACATCTCCTGATTATTTCAGTATTATGAATGCTCTAAAAACAGGAAACGGGTACGTCGGAACAGTGGAATTTTTTCCAGAAGAGGGCAAATACCATGAAGACGGGCACCGAAAATGTAACGTCTGTTTGTCGCCTGAAGAAACAAAACAGACCGGCGGAATTTGTCCTGTGTGCGGAAAACCATTGACAATAGGAGTTTTAAACAGAGTGTGCGAACTTGCGGACAGAGATTTTAACAGCACCTTCAAACCTCAAACGGCAGGTCAGGTGTTCAGTCTGGTTCCGTTGCCGGAAATAATTTCCGAAATTTTGAATGTCGGGCCAGCAAGCAAATCTGTTACAAATGAATATGAAAGATTAATTAAAAAATTCGGCTCGGAGTTTTCAATACTTCAAGAAGTTCCGGTTGAAGATTTGTCAAAAGATTTTCCGCTGCTTGGAGAAGGGATTTCAAGACTCAGAAAAGGTCAGGTAATAAAACATGCGGGTTTTGACGGTGAATATGGTGTAATCAGGCTTTTTGAAGACAGTGAATTAAAACGGAAAGGTTTTGTAAACTTAAAGCTTGATATGAATATTCCTCAAGCCTCTGCGCCGGCACCAAAAACATCACCTTTACAGCATGCTTTTTCAGTGAACAAAGCAGATACACCGGCAAAAACATCCATGTCTGAACCAAAAAAAATCTGCGGGCTTGATGAATACCAGCAGGCAGCGGTTGAAAACTCAAACAGCCAGCTTTTGATAACAGCAGGTCCGGGATCAGGCAAAACCACCGTTTTAACCCGTCGTATAGCTTATTTGATTAAAGAAAAATCAATCCCGCAAGAACACTGTCTTGCTATTACATTTACCAGACGTGCTGCGGAAGAAATGCGTGAACGATTGAATAAACTTTTGGAAAATCAGTGTCTTGTAAATATTCACACCTTCCATTCTCTTTGCCTTGCAATTTTGAAAGAAAATTATGAAAAGGCAGGACTATCTGAAAACTTCAAGCTTATAACAGAGCAGGAAAAAGCACTCTATAGCGCAGAAAATCTGCGGTCAGATATGATTGAATTTGACGATTTGATAACCTTAACCGTGAAATTGTTTGACGAAAATCCGGATATCTTAAAATTCTATCAGGACAAATTCAAATATATCTCGGTTGACGAGTATCAGGATATTGATGAAACTCAATACAAATTAATCAAACATCTGGCCCCGTCAGACGGCAATATCTGCGTAATAGGCGACCCGAATCAGGCAATCTACGGCTTTAGAGGCGGAAGTTCAAAATACTTTAAAAATTTTGCAAAAGATTATAAAAACGTTCAGACGATTAGCCTGAAAAACAATTACCGCTCCACAGACAGAATTGTCAACGCTTCAAATCAAATGATTGACACTTTTAACATTGTATCAAAGTATGACAAACCATCCGAAAAAATCACAATACACACTGCCCCGACAGATAATGCAGAAGCTGAATTTGTCGTAAGTACAATTGAAAACCTTATCGGCGGACACAGCTTTTTCTCGATAGATTCGGACAGGACTGACGGCGAAAAAGAAAACTTCTCGTTTTCAGATTTTGCAATTCTATATCGCTCGTCCGCACAGCTAAAGCCGTTGCAGGAAGCCCTAAAGCGTTCAGGTATGCCTTTTGTGAATCTTTCTGATGAACTTTTGTGCGAAAAAAAAGCCGTAAGAAATCTTCTGAAAAGTCTTGACCCGTCTGAACCCGCAGTAAAACAGCTTGAAAACGTTTCTCCTGATGTGATATCCGAAATCGGCGGCTACATTTTTAGTCGTCTGAAAGAAGTTGCCTCCCGATGTGAAAATATTGCGGATTTTATTCATGAGGTTTCGCTCCTCAAAGAATCGGATCTGCTTGATGAGCGTGCGGACAGAATTTCTCTGATGACCTTGCATGCCTCAAAAGGTCTTGAATTTAATTGTGTTTTTATAGTTGGTCTGGAAGACGGTATAATCCCGTTTTCCCGTTCTCAATCACCATCAGAGCAAGAAGAAGAACGCAGGCTTTTGTATGTTGGTATGACACGTGCAAAACAGCGGCTGTATTTATGCCGAGCCCAAAAAAGAACAATCTTCGGAAAAACAGAAAATCAGAAAATATCTCCTTTCCTTGCAAAAATAGAACGTGATTTGATTGAACTTTCCAAATTTGAAAAAGAATATAAACATCAAGAAAATATGAATCAATTATCTTTGTTTTAAGCTAGCAAAAAATATTTTTACGCTTTTTAAATGAGATATGATTAATACAAATTATAATTATTCTTTTAGTTCTACTTCTAACGTTCTAAATTTTACAGGTGTCGCAATTTCAAAAGTGAAACTGGAAACGTGTTTTAAAGAAGGCAAATCTGTTGCAGATGTTGCCGCAATGTTCGGAGTAAGTGAAGGTACAATCTATAATTTAATAAAATATTTCGGATTATGCACTCCTAAATACAAAAATTATGGCAATGTAAACTCACTTCTAGAACCATACTCGGGACAACGGCTTTCAATACGGCAGCTGATTGAATTAACAGGCTTAAGCCGATATTCAATTAGCAAATACTATAAGGATAAATATTCAGCCTCTCTTGCAAATCTCAGACATCAACAGATCGTTGATTTATTGAAAACCGATCTTTCAAACAAAGAAATAGCAGAACTTATGAATATGACCCCAAACTCAGTATGCGCAATGCGTCAGCGGCTAAAACTCGGCAACAGAGAGCGTAAAAAAGAAAATTTGTTGAATAAAATTCTGGAAAAAATCCGCCTTGGAATAAACAAACTTCAGATAGCAGATGATTTGAATATTTCAATATCAACAATAAACAGATATTTAAAAAAAGCACGCTCTGCAAATTAAACAGGGTATTTCTGCTGTGTATTCTACATAATGTAAAATTTAGACAGCTATATACAATCTTGCACAAAAAATCTAACTAAAACACTAGAAAATTTTAAAAAACAGTTTGTATGTGTAAAAGAACACATGGTTTGATTTCTTGTTACAGATGGTTTGATTATTTTGGGCAACATAAATTTAAAATATTAAA
>CALUVL010000012.1 GCA_944324225.1 Candidatus Gastranaerophilales bacterium | reverse complement strand
TCAGGATCTTCAAAGAATTTTTCCATCAAAACATCATCTTCTGATGCGATAGCTTCAACCATTGCATCTCTGTATTCTTTTGCTTTGTCAGCCAATTCAGCAGGGATTTCTTCTTCTCTGATATCTGTACCGAGGTCGTTTGTATAAATTTCAGCCTTCATTGTCATCAAGTCAATAAGACCTGTGAATTTATCTTCAGCACCAATCGGAAGCTGTATCGGAACAGCGTTTGCACCGAGTCTTGTTTTGATTTGTTCAACAACTCTAAAGAAATCTGCACCAGTTCTGTCCATTTTGTTTACGAAAACCATTCTCGGAACTTCGTAACGGTTAGCCTGTCTCCAAACTGTTTCTGACTGGGATTGAACACCGCCTACTGCACAGAATACAGCAACAACACCATCCAATACACGAAGTGAACGTTCAACTTCGATTGTAAAGTCAACGTGACCGGGAGTATCGATAATGTTAATCTGGTGTCCTTTCCATTCTGCAGTAACTGCTGCTGACTGGATTGTAATACCTCTTTCACGTTCCTGTTCCATAAAGTCTGTTACGGCAGCACCGTCATGAACTTCACCGATTTTGTGAGTTTTTCCGGTGTAGAACAAGATACGCTCTGTTGTAGTGGTTTTGCCGGCATCAATGTGGGCGGCTATACCAATGTTTCTGATTTTTTCCAATGGAGTTTTTCTTGCCATTTTGTTTTTCCTTTTTTATATATTGTGTACTTCTGCTATTTTATATTTAGCCTCATTAAAATTATCACACAAACATGATTATTATCAAGAATTCTATTAATCTGTCGTAACATATTTATATGTGAACATTTCTTTATTTTTGTTTATTGCAAAACGGAAGTTTCTTGTGTAATCAAAATAGTACCATTTGCAACTCACAAAAGCGAAAGCATTATCATATATTTTTAACCATATTACAATCAATAATTTACAATTACTTTCTTTTGGTATAATATTCTTGGTATAAAAATTAAATTTTAAAAGGACAAAAGAGGGAAATAAGAAATGCAGGTATCATTAAACTGGTTAAATGAATTTGTTGATTTATCAGATATAGAAGTCGAACAAATAGCACATGAACTTACGATGAGCGGTCTGGAAGTAGAAGCTGTTGAAGAAGTTAAGCCAAAATTTACAAACATCAGAACAGTTAAAATTGAAAAAATTGACAACCATCCGAATTCCGATCGTCTTCATCTTGTAACCGTAAACACAGGTTCGGGCTTGAAAACGCTTGTCTGCGGCGCGCAAAATATTAAAGAAGGACAGATTGTACCTTACGCAAGTGTCGGAAGCCAGGTTCTGGACAGAAAAACCGGTGAAATGTTTACACTCACTCCTGCCGTTATAAGAGGTGTCGAATCTCAGGGTATGCTTTGCTCTGACGACGAACTCGGGGTCGCAGAAAGAGGTTATCAGGAAGAAGACGGTATTTTGATACTTAACAGAATTTTCCCTTCAGTAACCGTCGGAGAAGACGTTGAAAAAGTTTTGGGATTTGAAGAAGATTACATACTTGACGTTGCACCTACCGCAAACAGAGGTGATCAAATGTCCGTAATCGGTGTTGCAAGAGAATTGAGCGCAATTTTCAACAAACCTCTTAAAATAAACAAAATCGAATGCACAAGAGATCTTTCAACCGACAAATTTAAAGTTGAAATTATAGATGATGATGTTTGCAAATACTATTCACTGGGAATTCTGAAAAACATTAAAATCAAGCCTTCGCCTGATTGGATGCAAAAAAGACTGATTGCATCAGGTGTCCGTGCAATTAATAACGTTGTAGATATTACAAACTATGTAATGCTTGAATACGGCACACCTTTCCACGCTTTTGACCTGAACAAACTTGACGGATATCTTTGCATAAGACGGGCAAAAGAAGGCGAAACTATCGTAACGCTTGACGGAGTTGAAAGAAACCTTACCCGTGACACGGTTTTGATTGCCGACAGAAATAAAGGTGTTTGTATTGCAGGTGTTTTCGGCGGAGAAAACTCAGAAATCGACGACAACACAACCGCAATTGCGCTTGAAGCGGCATATTTTCCGCCTGCAAGCAACCGCAAAAACTCCCACAGCGTCGGTTACAAAAGCGAAGCCTGCTCAAGATTTGAAAGAGGTGTTGATATTGAGGCAATAAAACCTGCCCTGATGCGTGCTATGCAGTTGATGGCGGAACTTGCTGATGCACAAATCGAAGGAGTTGTTGAAACAGGTAAAAACAAACTTGAACCGATTGAAATCACATTAAGATACAACCAGTTGAAAAGAATTCTCGGAGTTGAAATTGCGCCTGAAAGATGCATCAATATTCTTGAAAACCTCGGGTTCAAAAAACTCGGCGGAAACGAAATTGCGGCAAAATTTCTTGTTCCTTCGTTCCGTGCTTACGACGTAACCCGTGAAATAGATTTGATTGAAGAAATCGCAAGGATTAACGGTTATGACAAGATTTCACCGACGCTTCCGCAGAAAGTTCAGCTTCCGGAAATCACTCTGGAAGAAAAAATTATCAAAAAAGTTCATGAAATTATGCTTTCCTGCGGTCTGAACGAAATCCAGACAAGTTCTCTTATCGGAAAACCGTTATTAGACAGGTTTATGATTCCATACGACGAATCAAAAGCTGTCTGCGTAGAACATCCGGCAAGCGAAGACTACACAATGCTAAGACAAACCCTTGCCGCAAATATGTTAAACGTATTGAAATACAACTTTGACAACGGACAGAAAAACATCTGGAATTACGAAATCGGAAAAACTTACTATCAGGTTTCGGCACCTGACGAAAAAAATTCAGGTGTAAAAGAAACTAAAACCCTTGAAGGCATTATCACCGGAGATATTCAGAATTCACTCTGGCAGCATTCGGGAGAAGTAGATTTTTATACTGTCAAAGGAATTATGGAAAAACTATTTGAAGAATTGGAGATTTCAAAACGCATAAAACTCCAGCCTCTGGAAAAAACAGAACTGGCTAAAACACACGCAATTCTTCACCCGTACAAGACTGCCGTCATCACGCTTCTTGGCAAAACTCCCACGACAATCGGATACTTCGGCCAGATTCATCCTGTATTGAAAGACAAACTGAAACTTAATCAGGATGCGTTTATTTTCAAACTTGACCTTGATGAAGTTATTTCAATTGTCAAAGAAAAAACACCGAGATACAAAAAACTTCCGCAATTCCCTGAAGTCAGAAGAGATTTAGCATTTGTAATCAATCAGGACGTAACTTTTGACGAAATCCAGAAGGTTATAAAAGGCTCTGTCCAGCAAAACATTTTCAAAGGCAGTGAAGTTTTTGATGTTTATCAGGGCGGACACATTCAGGAAGGATACAAAAGCGTCGCATTCCGTATTAAAATGCAGGATGAGAATTCAACACTTACGGATGAAGTTATCGAAAAACAAATGAATTCCGTACGTGACAAACTCAAAAAAACTTATGCTGACATAAGTTTCAGGGAGTAAAACTTGATGATTAAAAAAATTCTTATATCAATATGTACGGCAATATTTATAACATTGCCTGCGTTTTGCAAAGACGTAATCCCGTCTTACAGCACAACACTTCATACAAAAACCTACGGGTTTTATCAGGTTGGAACACCTGTAATTTTACATCAGGAACCTGATGAAAAATCGGAAGTTATACAGACAATCAACTGGACATCCGACAGTTTAACTCCGCAGGAATTGTCATTTGATGACGTTTTTACTGTTTTTATCGGCTCAAAACAGCTTGCCCTGATGGCGGTAGATGACGAAACCGAAGACTGGGTAAAACTGATTTACGACAACAAAAACAACAAAAGCGGCTGGCTAAAAAAAGATGATCCGTATAAATTTATGACGTGGATACATTTTTACAATACCTACGGCAAAAAATACGGATTGAAAATTCTAAAAGACGCACCGGCAAACACTTACAAATTATATTCTGATACAGACGAAAATTCACAGGTTGTTGCGCATATCAATCATCCACAATTTATAAAATTGAATGTTCTTCGTGGGAACTGGGCGCTCGTGTCGGTTGTTGACCTCGATAAAATTCCAAAAACAGGTTACATCCGCTGGAGAGGCGACGACGGGGTTAAGTATGTATTTCCTGATGTGAAGTAAAACTTAAACGGAGATTTCCGGAAGAATTTTTGCGGCAAATTATAAAAACCGGACGGGGGGTTACCTGTCCGGTTTTAGTATCTGTCTGCTTATCTAGATTTAAAAGAATTTGTCAAGATCATGAATTGTTCCGAGAACTTCATCCTGTTTGTTGAGATAACCAAGTCTGAATTTTGCAGGTGCATAAGATAGGTCAGGATTATGCAGCACATGCCAGCACCGCATCTCGGCAAGCTTCATATCCTTCATTTCCTCTGGATTTGTACCCCTAGGTATCGGTAAACCTTTGTTATTATGCTCCAATATCTTACAAGCATAGTCACAGGGATAAGAGCCGCGCACTGGTAAACCATAGCTATTATGGTACAATATCCTATGGCCATCTGCAAGAATTCCTCTTGATTTAGCTATACCGTATTCATCAAATTCTTTGTTAATTCCTCTTCTGTCTCCAGCCATAAACCTTTTCGCGGTAGACAGTTTAACAAATTCAGTATCACGTCCTACATTAAGAAAATATGTCCTTCTCATGCCCAACAAGCCGGATTCCGCGTCATACACACGATCTGTTACTGTTTTTTCAAGACAATAACCTGACTCCTCTGATACTTTTGTTATTGTTGAAACTTTTTTGTTCCCGACTTCATAACGGTCTATTTTTTTAGCTTTGTTTATAATAGTGTTTCCATTTGAATCCAAAACTTTGGTAAGTGTTTTTCCGTTTAATGTTTCTGATACTACTATTCTTAAATTTTTTCCCTCGCCGAATTTGCGGACAAGGCGTGCCCCAATCTGTACAATACTCATTTTTCCTTTTCCTTTCTGTTTTTTATTCCACTTCAGGTTAGAATCAATTCCCCTATGCTTTTATTAAAACAAAAAGGCCAAAAGTATTGCCACGCCCGCATCGCATCGCATCATATCATATCATATCATATCATATAGCAGAGTATAACTAGGTTTCAGACTTTTTTAAACTCATCTTTACATTTTGTTACACTGTCAGGTTTTTGGGTGTTTTGCTTTTTCCTAATGGAGAGAAAATTAAATGTCATTGCGAGCCGAAGGCGAAGCAATCCAGTTTTTTCTCCCTCTCCCTGATGACGGGAGAGGGTTGAATTTCTTAATGAGCATAGCGAATTTAGAAATTCGGGTGAGGGTGAATAACTCAAAATGGATGAAAAATTAGACTTAATGTCGGATTAGTAAATCCGACCTACCCAACTTGTTATCTCATTCTGAGCGTAAGCGAAGAATCTAATTTCCTGCCATTTTGTCATTCTGAATTTATTTCAGAATCCCAATCGGCTGGATTGCTTCGCTTGCGCTCGCAATGACTAACCTTTCAACCGTTCAACTTTTCAGCCCTTCAACGAAATTACCCCCTCACCCTGACCCTCTCCCTCTTGGATTATTCGGGCCCGCCCCGCAGATGGCGGGGACAGGAGCGGAGTAACGTCCGACCCGCACCTTACGGGTTTCGCTTCGCTCCACCCTACCGAAAATCCGCCACAAGGGGAGAGGGAACTGCGCCACACCCTCCCTCACGCTTCACCATTTCTACACCTAACTTAACAATTGATAAAAAAGGCTCGACAAGCAGTTATGTTTGTTGTAGTATGCTCGTACTGGCAGAATATAAATACTAAAGGAGAATTTTGAAATGCAAGTTATATTAAAAAAAGACGTACAAAACCTCGGCGAAGCCGGTGATATTGTTAACGTAAAAGACGGCTATGCAAGAAACTTTTTGCTTCCGCAAAACGCAGCAGAAGTCGCTACTGAAGGTGCTTTGAAAAACAGAGAACAGAATCTGGCAAGAATTAAAGCTAAACAGGAAAAACTTCACCACGAAGCTCTTGCTAAAGCTGAACAGATTGAAAAATTCGGTACTCTCGAACTTTCAGCTAAAGCAGGCGAATCAGGCAAATTGTTCGGTACTATTACAACCAAAAAACTTACCGAAGAACTTCTTGCTAAATCAGGTATCGAAGTTGACAGAAAAACTGTTACTCTCAATGCTCCGATTAACAAAATCGGCAACTACACAATGCTTATCAAATTAACTTCTAAAGTTAAATGCGAACTTCCTGTTTCAGTTACAGCCTCAGAAGTTGTTAAAGAATCTGTAGTTGAAGAAATTGAAGAAGCTGAAACAACAGAAGAATAACTTTCAACATTGCGGTAAGTGAGGAAAGCATTTTGAATCAGTCCAAAAATTTGACTCTTGAATGTACTGCAATCGGTTCACTTCCGCATACTGACATCACCAAAGCTGCCGAACTTGTCAGAAGAGATTTTTCAACAATCCCGTTCTGGCCGCAGATGGTAAAAATTAATAAAAATGAGGACATGATTTTCCAGTTTCTGGATAATATGCCCTCATTTTTTTGCGAAAATAATAAAGTATTCCTTGACACAAATTATGACAAATTTTTCGAGGATCTGGAGGAATTTTTCAACGATTACGAAACTATAATATCGGATATAAATTCTCCGCTTCTTGAAAAATACAAAATCATCCACGCATCAGCATTTGAAGAATACATTTCAATAATAAAAGAACTGCGGCCGCCTTATGCAAAAGGTCAGATAGTCGGGCCGTTCACACTTTCTTCGGCTTTATATACCAAAGACGAACAAACCGCAGTCTATGACGAAACCCTTCGGGAAATAATAACAAAAAACTTAATTTTAAAAGCCTTATGGCAAATCAAAAAAATCAAAGAAGCAAGTCCAAATACCACACCGATAATCTTCACAGATGAACCGACACTTTCCCAACTAGGGACATCAGCGTATGTAAGTGTTTCAGAGGATGAAGTGAAAAATATGTTTATAGATATTACACAAACTTTGAAACACAATTGCGCTATCCCTGCAATCCACTGCTGCGGAAAATGCAACTGGTCAATCCCCTTAAATTCAGGTTTTGAAATAATCAATCCGGACGCTTACTCATTCTCTGAAAACTTAAGCCTGTTTGCCGGAGAGATAAAAGAGTTTCTGCAAAAAGGCGGAAAAATTGCTTTCGGAATCGTTCCGACACTTGATAAAGCCGCACTTGAAAAAATAACCGCAGAAGATTTAATTAAAAAATATCAAACTGCTGTAAAATATTTGACTAAAAACGGAATTGATGAGAAACTTGTAATAGAAAATTCGATTATAACACCATCCTGCGGAGCCGGAGTTTTGACGGTGGAACTTGCTGAAAAAGCAATGGATTTAACAAAAGAATTATCTATCAGCCTAAAGGAGATATACAATATTGACGACTAAACTTGCAATAACAGGCAAAAGCGGAAGCGGAAAAACAACAATAACAAAGGCTTTTTTGAGAATTTTTCAGGATTTTTTTCCTGAAAAGAGCATTCTGCTTTTTGACAATGACCTTGCAAGCGAACTCGGACACAGCTTCGGACTTGATATAAGAAACACTATTTATGGCATTCGCAGTGGAAAACATGAATACAAAACAGGAATTCCGGAAGGAATGACCAAACAGGAATATGTAGAATGGGCAATGGAAGATATTGTTGTTCCTTTAACAGAGAACGTTGACATTATAGTTTCGTGGTTTGTCGGCTCGAAAGACTGCAGATGCCCGATTACAGGACAGATTAATGATGCGGTGTTAAAACTTATAGAAAGATATGATATTGTAATATTTGACTGTGAATTTGATCTTAAATATCTTAACCAGCTTGTGGATACAGACATTGATACTACAATAATTGTCGCCAATCCAACTGATGAAAGCGCTCATCTTGCAAAACGTATTGAAGAATTCAGCGCAAAATATGCTGCGGGCGGACAATTAGGCGTTGTAATCAACAAAGTTGAAAACAACGATATTGCTTCCATTTCAACACTTTTAAACAAATACCAGTTAGATGTTCTTGGTGTAATTCCGTTTGACAAAGATTTGAAAGAAAACTCGATTTCCAGAGAATCCAAAGTTGTTCAGGATGCAATAAAACAGTTCTATTTCAGGCTTAATTTGCCGCAGACTAAGAATTGAGGTGCAAAATGACAGTAATTCTTGACGGGAAAAAGTTGCGGGATAAAATTCTTGAAGAATTAAAAACAAGGCTTGAAAAATATACTTTGAAGCCTACCCTTGTCGTAATTTTGGTCGGCGATAATCCTGCAAGCAGGATATACGTAAACAACAAGAAAAAAACAGCCGAAAATCTCGGCATAAATTCTATTGTAATTAACTATCCGTCTGATGTATCAGAACAAGTTCTGCTGGACAAAATAAACGAACTGAATACTGACAAAAATGTTACTGCAATTCTTGTTCAGCTTCCTCTGCCTGAACATATAGACAAATTCAGAGTGATTAACGCTATATCGCCTAAAAAAGATGTTGACGGTTTCACTCCTGAAAACTCCGGCAGACTTTTTACTGGCGAAGCTCCTTACGTATACCCTTGCACCCCGAAAGGTATCATAAGACTTCTTGAGGAATACAACATTCCGCTGGAAGGCAGACACGCAGTAATTGTCGGACGATCTAACATTGTGGGCAAACCACTTGCACAAATGCTTCTCAATCGCAATGCCACTGTCACAATCTGCCACAGCCATACCCAAAATCTTCCTGAGATAACAAAAACAGCAGATATTCTTGTTTCTGCTGTAGGGGGAAAAATTATTGGAATAAACATGATTAAATCGAATTGTGTTGTTATTGATGTGGGAATTTTTAAGGATGAAAACGGCAAAACCAGAGGGGATGTTGATTTTGCTTCTATTGCACCGTTAACATCATATATTACTCCGGTTCCCGGCGGAGTCGGACCGATGACTATCGCCATGCTTATGTCCAACACCGTGGAACTCTTTGAGAAAAATTTATAGATATTATTGACAGTTTCTACTAGCCGCCGATTAAGTTCAAACCACAGCTTGACTTGATGTTGTTCTGAACCATTGTCTTCATACTTGAAATTTCGTTATCAAGCAATGAAATCTGTGAATCCAAAGCATCTTGTCTTGTCGTCAGATACTCTTCCTGCTGCTGCAACATTACATAATACGGGTCATTATCCAAATCGACTGGTGTTCCTGTACCTGATGATGCCTCGTTAAGCTCTTCTGATCTGGCCGACATTTCCTGCATAATCCAGTTTGCCTGGTTCATTACTAATGTCTGCTCAAACTGTAATTGGCTTTTTTGCAAAGTAAGCAAGCTCTTTTGTGAATCAATTGCTAAAAAAGTCATATCATCTCTCCTTATCTTTATTTTACTTTCTTACATATATAAAGTATTTCAAGAATTTCGGATTTCAACGATATGACTTTTTGTTACATTTGTTTACAATTATTTTCCGATTTAACTTTCTAGCGCCTGAATTTGCTTGTATAGTTCAATTTGCTTATCATTAAGATTTTTCGGTATAACAATCTTAATTTTAGCATTCAGATTACCATAACCGCCGCCTTTTTTCGGTAAGCCTAGTTCTTTAAGCCTTAACATCTGACCTGATGAAGTTTTAGGCGGAATTTTGATATTAATATCACCATGGAGTGTTTTTATTTCCTTTTTTGTGCCTAAAACAGCTTCCGATGGGGTTATTTCAACATCTTTTGTTAAGTCATACCCGTCAACACTATACTCACCGTCCGTAATATTTATTATAAGGTACAAATCACCTTTATTACCATATTCATCAGCCTTACCTTCGCCTTTAACCCTGATTTTTTGGCCTTGCTTGATTTCCGGCGGAAGCTTTACTTTGATAGATTTTTGTTCATTTATAATACCGGTGCCGCCGCAAGCAGAACAATATCCGCCGCCAGGCTGACATTGAGTACAGCGTTTCATATCAGTATAACGTACATTTATCGGCTTTTTGGCAAATATGTCTTCAACTGTAACATTAAGATTTTTTGTAATATCAAGGTCTTCTGTTTTTTGAGTTTTTCTTGCTGTTCTGGACTGACGCGCCTGCTGTGCACCGCCAAAGTCAAAACCGCCAAAGCCGCCTGCGTTTCTTCTTGATGCATTGCCGCCCATCATCATATCACCAAACAATGAACTGAAGAAATCTGAAAACCCGCCCAGATCTTCACCATTAAAGCTGAAACTTTGATAATTTCCGCCCTGACCGCCTCCAAATCCGAACTGCTCAAATCCCGGAGGAGGTGTATAACTCTGTCCTCCCTGCCAGTTTGCGCCCAAACTATCATATCTTTGACGCTTTGCCTTATCAGACAAAACTTCATAAGCTTCATTTATATCTTTAAATTTACCTTCTGCTTCCTTTGTTTTATTAACATCAGGGTGATATTTACGTGCCAGCTTTCTATATGCAGATTTAATCTCAGAATCTGCTGCGTCACGCTTTACACCTAATATCTCATAATAATCTTTATATTCCATAATTCAAATTACCTCTATTCTAATGATAATACAAAACTTTAAAATTCTGGGATTAATTAATTATTTTTTAATATTAACAATTGTAAAGCAAAATTTTCTAAAAGGACAATTTTTTATAAGAAAAAAACTTTATATAGAAGTACACAATTTTTGGGGAAATAATAAAGGAGTTTAAACATGGGTGATTATGGAAAAATTGGCGTCAGCGCAGGTGCCGCAAGATTTGATACAAAAAATTACGGAAAAGTAGGTGCTGAATACACTTATCAGGGCGATTTCAACAATATTAACACCGGATACAAATTATCAGCAAATGCCAACATGCTTATCGGCAAAGAACTTGGTGGATCTGGCGGAGTCTATGCCGGACTTGAATTCGGTAAATTAAATTGCACTCAGTATGATTTAGGTTTAATGGCTGATTATACCAAAGCCGGAAAGAAAGAGGCAATTGCCGGTGAATTAATAAAGGATGAAACCGGTAATATTACAGGCGTAAGCTATTCTGATAATTTAGCGCACAATCAATCTTTAAAAACAGGGTTAGAAGTCGGATTTTCAAGAAATCTTTGTTGTGATGAAGACAGAAAATTCGGAATGTCACTTATGGGAGGTGCTGAATTTTATTCCAAACCAGAAGTTATATCTCCACAAGAGGCAACACCTATAGTAGAAAGATCCAATAAACTTAATAAAATTGGAGCTTTTATGGGTGCTAAAGCTGAATATTCACAAATTGTTAATGATAAAGGACATGAAGTATATTTCACAGGGAAATGCCTTATTGGCAACAAAGGAACTTCTCAAGGTGAAATCGGAATAGGTTTTAGATTCTAATTTTTTCTATATTTTGCAGTAACACAATAAACAACTTGTACTTACAAATGCAAAAAACAACAGACGGAAGATAAATTCAACCGTCTGTTTTCTTTATTTTTGTATTTTAACGTTCAAATTAGAACATCAATCCAGCTTCTCTGGCTGCATCAGCTAAAGCAGCTACACGACCGTGATAGAGAAATCCTCCGCGGTCAAATACTACACATTCAATACCTTTAGCTTTTGCTTTTTTAGCAATTGCAGCACCAACAACTTTTGCAGCTTCAATGTTGCCGCCGTGTTTAAGTTGTTCTCTCATATCTTTGTCATTTGAAGATGCTGAAGCAATTGTTACGTGATTTTCATCATCAATCAACTGTGCATAGATATGTTTTGTGCTTCTGTAAACCGCAAGTCTGGGGAACTCTGCTGTTCCTTCAACTTTTAGTCTGATAGTTTTGTGTCTTTTTTGAACTTTCGGTTTTCTTACTTCTTGTTTAATCATTTTATTTTCTCCTTTCGCCCGAACCTTCTTGAAAAACCGTATCAAGGGTTCATCTGGGCTTTATGCTTGTGTATCAAGTACTAATTCTACTTTTGATTTATCTATAAACTGT
Source organism: Candidatus Gastranaerophilales bacterium (assembly GCA_944324225.1). Taxonomy (GTDB): domain Bacteria; phylum Cyanobacteriota; class Vampirovibrionia; order Gastranaerophilales; family Gastranaerophilaceae; genus Scatenecus. Next base: position 51,549 of record CALUVL010000012.1, on the reverse strand, counting down.
TGTCCTAGATTCATATGCTCAAATATATCATATAACATCCAGGCATTATCAGTTCCGGAAGAAATTCTTATTCCTTTATCAGCCAATTTTTTGTCTGTTTTTTGGACATTGAAAGAATCTTTTACTTCAACATGCAAAGGTTCAAATTTACCAGGATCTATATACTGTTTTTCTATCAAATAAGCCTGTGTTTCTTTGGCTTTTTGCTCTATGACCTCGTCTTTTGTTCCATATGGAAAACGAACATCATAGATTCCTGAAAAAGATACTTTCATAAAATCGACCTTCTAAATTCTAAGATTATTTCTTACCAGCTTTACCGGCTTTACGTCTGATATGTTCACCTTCATATCTGATACCTTTGCCTTTATATACTTCAGGCGGACGTTTTGATCTGATGAAAGCGGCAACATCGCCAACAGTCTGCTTGTTCGAACCTTTAACACTAATTTTTGTGTTAGCTTCGACTGTAATTGTAATACCTTCCGGCGGTTCAACAATAACAGGATGTGAATACCCTAATGCAAGGTTAAGGTTTTTACCTTCCATATTTGCACGGTAACCTACACCCTGAATTTCAAGTTTCTTTTCAAATCCTTCTTTAACACCGTGAACAGCGTTTGCAACAAGTGTTCTTGACAATCCGTAAAGTGCGTCAGTTTCTCTTGTTGTACCTACTTTTGTAAGGATAATGTGATTGTCTTCTACTTTTACTTCGATTTCAGGACGAACTGTAACTGATTCAGTTCCAAGAGGTCCTTTTGCTGTAACTGTGTGTCCGTCAATAGAAATTTCAACTCCAGACGGAATTTCAATCGGTTTTTTACCAATACGTGACATAATTTTCTCCTTATGGGTATATCTACTACATCTGCAAAATCTTAAAATATTTCGGCTTTTGATTTTGCCTGCGGGCTTTTCTACCAATTGCACCCGCTTTTTTACTCTAGCATGGATAAAATTCTTTGTAAATATCTTGTTAATATTCTTGAAGAAAAATCCCATTCCGTTACAGGCTTTGTGGGAAGGCATTCCTGAAACAAATTTTTATCTAATAAAGAAAATCACCCTCATCTTATAACAAGGGTGATTTTCCTGTATATATTTAAAAATTAGTAAACATAGCAGAGAACTTCGCCGCCGATGTTTTCTTTTCTTGCTTTTCTGTCTGTTAATAAACCTTTGCTTGTTGAAACGATTGCAATACCCATTCCGCCAAGAACTTTCGGAAGGTTTTTAGCCTTGCAGTAGTTTCTCAAACCGGGTTTTGAAATTCTTTCCAGTTTTGTGATAACCGGTTTTTTGTTCATATCGTACTTAAGGGTAATATTTAAAACTTTGAATTTACCAACTTCTTTAACTTCGTAATCTGTGATAAATCCTTCTTCTTTTAACAATTTTGCTAATTCAACTTTTAATTTAGATGAAGGTATTTCAACACTTTCGTGAGATACCATATTTGCGTTTCTGATTCTTGTCAGCATATCTGCTATTGGATCTGTCATTGACATTTAATACACCTCCGGACTTGCCTCCAGTTTAAAGGCAGTATCCTTATTTAACTACTACTACACCGCTTACCAAGCTAATGTTGCCTTATTTAAGGTTTACAACAAGGCATCCCCTGGCAGTTCGGAACTGTCATAGTTAAAATAGCATGAAAAAACAAAGTTTACAACAAACATTGTAAACTTTGTTTACATAAAAATTTTTATCTATTCTTTGGGATCGTCAGGAACACCATCAAGGTTTTTGTCCTCCATAATCAAATGCTCTGTTCCTGCTAAAGCTGAACCTTTGAGTATCGATCTTTCATCTGCGAAACCGTCACCATCAGTGTCACGTAGTATATCCTTCAAATCTCTATCTTTTCCTCTCATAGGACTAGTTAATACTGCACCCGGCTCATAAGTTGTAAACAGATTATTTTCTTGATCATGTTCAAACATGACACTATGATGTTCATGACCCTCAACAAACTCCGCAGTCTGTGCTTCTTTATGTTTTGGCATAGGTACTTTTTCAGAGCCTGAAGCCCAGGCATTTAACATTGCAAGCTCATTACCGTTACTTATTACGCCATCAGTATCATTTTGACAAAAATTAAAAATAAGCTCTTTTGTCTTATCGTTAACTTTCGTCTGGCCTGATTGCACCTGATTAAGAACTTGCTCAATCTTCATTCCGATTTTAAATACCATAGTAATCCTCCTTAAAATATTTTACTCGTTGTTGTAGTACCAACTTCTATATAAAAAAAATCTATATTAAAAAATTGCTCATTTATTTATATTAACGTAACATTTGTTTACATATATTTTTACACTTAATTTTGTTTATATATAAGCATTTTACCGGATTTTATATGTATTATTCCAAAGGACATAAAGGTTTATTTTACATTTAAAATAACATTTATAAGGTTTAATAATAGACATTTATAGGGTATAAATAAAAAAAACTTGGTTGATTTTGATTTATGCTTCTTAATGACAGAAAATTTATTGCTAAAAAAATTAAAGAGTACAGACTGAAGCGTGGGCTTACTCAGGCCGAACTTGCCGAAAAAATTGATATTAGTACCAAACAAATCTCTCGCATTGAGCTTGGAGACTTTTATCCATCACTGAGTACGTTCTTTAAAATCATAGAAATTCTAAATATTAATATGAGTAATTTTGTTATTGATACACCGCAAGACAACAATAAAACAAGAGTTAAACTGATAAAAACTCTTTATAACGCTTCTGACGAAGAATTGCTTTTTTACGACAGACTTTTAACTTTCGCCAATGACGAAGTTGCCGAACTAAAGAAAAATATTTTGCTAAAAAAATTTTAATACATACCAAAAAAGACCGCATAATCCGGTCTTTTGGTTTTTATATAATTCTGACAACAAAACAGACAACATAGCAGTCATCCGGTTGTTGATACATTAACTATTATTCCACTCGTATATATTATGCAAAATTGTAAGCGCAAGCACACGGTTTACTACCAACTTGCTTTTGTGACACCCGGAAGCAATCCCTGATGTGCCATTTTTCTTAAACAAATTCTGCAAAGACCGAAATCTCTGTGGTAACCGTGAGGTCTGCCGCAGATCGAGCATCTATTGTGCAGTCTTACTTTCGGGTATTTGCCCTGTGCTGCCAGTGCTTCGCGTCTTAGTTCTTTGTTTATCATCGCTTTCTTAGCCATGAATTTCTCCTTTGTTAGTTTTGTTTTTCTTTACTTTTTGCCTGAATTTTCAGACGTCAATTTTGGATTTAAGTTTCTGTTACTTGTTCATACCTTTGAAAGGCATACCAAGTAAGTGAAGTAATTCTCTTGCTTCATCATCGGTTTTAGCAGTTGTGATAATAGATATGTTCATACCTTTTACAAGATCAACTTCTTCGTATGTAATTTCCGGGAACAGAGCCTGTTCTTTCAAACCTAAAGTATAGTTTCCTCTGCCGTCGAATGATTTCGGGCTTATACCGCGGAAGTCACGGATTCTCGGAAGTACCACGCATATAAGTTTTTGAAGGAAATCATACATTCTTTCGCCACGCAATGTAGCCATTGCTCCTACCGGCATTCCTTCTCTCAATTTGTATGTTGCTATTGACTTTTTAGCTTTTGTAATAACCGCTTTTTGTCCGGCAATTTTTGTTAATTGAGATTCGATTGACTCTGCAATTTTTGAGTTGTGAGAAGCTTCACCAACACCCATGTTCAGTACAATTTTGTGAAGTTTCGGAATTTCATGTTCGTTTTTGTAGCCGAACTTTTCTTTCAATGCTGATTTTACTTCTTCATTGTATTTTGTTCTTAAGCTTTTTGTTACTGTCATTTTCGTATTTTCCTTAATTCTTGGACACTTTATGATTTTATCAAATCAATTAAGCATCTAATTGTTCACCACATTTTTTACAAACACGGACTTTTTTACCGTTCACTACTTCGTGTTTGATCCTTGTCGGTTTTTCGCAAGCCGGACATACAACCATAACATTTGATGCATCCATAGGAGCTTCAAGTTTGATTAATCCGCCCTGAATTCCTGCCATCGGCTGGGGTTTCTGAGCTTTTGTCACCATGTTTGCGCCTTCTACTGTCACTTTTGACTTTGAAGGATCGGCTTTTTTAACATTACCGATTTTGCCTTTGTCTTTGCCTGACAAAACGATTACTCTGTCACCGTTTTTTACATGCAAGCCTTTTTTATTTTTGTCTGCCATTTTATATTTTCTCCATTTTTCATACGTTACCGGTATTGATTACCGGGCGTAAGTTCTGTTAATTTGGTTTATCGACCTTATATAAACCGGCTCGTGGAACGCTTTTAGATAACTTCCGGAGCCAGAGATACAATTTTCATGTATCCTTTATCTCTAAGTTCACGTGCTACAGGCCCAAAAACACGTGTACCTCTTGGGTTGCCGTCTTTGTTAATGATTACGGCAGCATTTTCGTCAAATCTGATTACTGAGCCGTCTTCACGTTTTATATCGGCTTTAGTTCTTACAACAACCGCTCTTACAACTTCACCTGACTTTACTGTCTGGTTCGGAGCTGCTGATTTTACAGAAGCAACGATTTCATCGCCTACTGCTGCAAATTTTTTGTTAGAACTGCCCATAACACGAATACATAACAGCTGTTTTGCACCTGTATTATCTGCTACTTCTAATCTTGTTTCTTGCTGTATCATTTTTTATTTCCTTTATCTTTTATAGTATTTTCACTACTACAGTTAGCCTCTCATTACTCGGTGGTAATGCTGCCTGATAGATTATTAAACTATCTTACTTTTTCAACGATTTCTACAACTGTCCAGCGTTTGTCTGATGATTTAGGTTTTGATTCAATGATTCTTACTTTATCACCTTCGCTGCAGATATTGTTTTCATCGTGTGCTTTATAGTGTTTATTTGATTCAATAATCTTTTTGTATTTAGGATGAGGTTCGTAGTCTGCTACTTTTACAACTACTGTCTTATCCATTTTGTTACTGATTACGATTCCTTGTTTTTCTTTTTTAGGCATGTTCTACCTCTTTTTCTTTAATTACAGTTTTTGCTTGAGCTATAAGTTTTTTAGTCTTAGAAATCAATGCTGTGTTTTCTAATTTGTGAGTTGAAAGCTGTAATTTGTAGTTAAACAAATCTTTCTTCCAATCATTTATTGCACTTTGCAGCTCTTCTACTGTTTTTTCGCGCATTTCATCTAATTTCATTCTTTAGTTCCTTTTTATTATTTTGTGAATTTCCGGAGGAAAATCACTGTTATTTTGCTTCTGCTTGTGATTTTTCGACGATTTTTACTTTAATCGGAAGTTTTTGTGCTGCAAGCTCCAATGCATGAACTGCGACACTTCTGTCAAAGTAATCAAGTTCGAAAAGGATTCTGTTCGGTTTTACAACAGCAACCCAGTATTCAAGATTGCCTTTTCCTGACCCCATACGGGTTTCAGCCGGTTTTGCCGTAATAGGTTTATCCGGAAATATTTTAATCCAAACATTACCGCCACGTTTGATTTCACGGGTCATTGCACGACGTGCTGCTTCGATCTGACGGCTGGTTATCCAACCCGGTTCTACAGCTTGAAGCGCATAACCGCCGAATTCAAGTTGTGTACCTCTCGTTTCGGTACCTTTCATTCTGCCTTTCATCATCTTGCGGTATTTAGTTTTTTTAGGCTGTAACATTTATCTGCTCCTATTATTTCATATACCTTAATTATTCACCGGCAGCTTCGATTGCTCTGCTGCGTCTCGGGCGTCTCATTCCTTTATCAGATCCGCCTTTTTCATTTTTTGATTTGATGTTTTGATCGGCTTTTTCGCCAGGCATCAATACGCCTTTGAAAATCCAAACTTTAACACCAATTTTACCCATAATTGTATCAGCTTCAGTAAAGCCATAATCTACATCAGCTCTAAGTGTCTGAAGCGGGATTCTTCCTTCTTTTGCCCATTCTGAACGAGCAATTTCAGCACCGCCCAATCGTCCTGATACCATTACTTTTATACCTTGAGCACCTGCTCTCATTGTACGCTGCATTGCCTGCTTCATTGCACGTCTAAAAGCTACACGTTTTTCAAGCTGCTGTGCAATTTGTTCAGCCACAAGCTGAGCATCTACATCAATTCTTGCAACTTCTACAACGTTTATTATTACAGGTTTACCAATGTATTTAGATACGTCCTGTTTAAGTTCTTCGATACCTTGGCCGCCTCTTCCTACTACAATACCAGGTTTTGCTGTAACTACTGTGATTGTAATATTCTGTGCTTTTCTTGCTATTTTAACCTTTGATACACCTGCTGTGTATAATTTTTTCTTGATGAATTTTCTAATTTTATCATCTTCTTTTACTAAGTAGCGATAATCTTTAAACTTGGCATACCATGTGCTTGCCCAAGTTTGGATGATTCCTACTCTAAATCCGGTTGGATGTGTTTTCTGTCCCATATTTTATACCTTTTGCTTTACTACTACTTTTTAACGATGTCACTAACTTTTAATGTTAAGTGTGATGTACGTTTTAGTCTGCTGTACATACGGCCTTGAGCTCTTGTGCGTGCTCTTTTGTATGTAACGCTTTCATCTGCGAAGATTTCAGAAATCTTCAAAGCTTCAGCGCCCACTCCGTATTTTTCCTGTGCATTTGCTACTGCAGCTTTCAAGTTTTTTTCAACTACTCTTGCTGCAAAATAAGGCATAAAACGTAACATATCCTGAGCTTCTTTGACAGATTTTCCGCGGACTTCGTTGATTACTCTGCGGAGTTTTCTTGCTGTCATTTTTATATCGGTTTGTTTTGCTTTAGCTTCCATTTTTACTTTCCTTTTGTTTTTCTAACTCGTTTTGTTTCAATCTTTTTTAAGATTGTTTTACGTGCTATTTCCTTTTTGCAGTTTTATCAGAGCCTGCATGTCCTCTAAACATTCTTGTAGGTGCAAATTCACCTAATTTGTGTCCAATCATTTGCTCTGTTACATATACCGGAACGTGTGTTTTACCATTGTGAACTGCGATTGTGTGACCAAGCATATCAGGAACGATCATTGATGCTCTTGACCAAGTTTTAATCACTTTATGTTCCGAATTCGCATTCATTTTTTCAATTTTCTTTTGTAGAGCTTCTTCTACATATGGACCTTTTTTTAATGAACGTGCCATTAATTTCTCCTTTTATTGTTTTGTTAGTTATTTTATTTAAGGCTTTTGCTCGTTCGCTTTTTATTTAGGAAGACTTTGGGATTCAAAGCCTTCCCAGCTAACTTACATTATTTCTTTCTTCTTCTGACTATTAATTTATCAGAAGCTTTACCTTTTTTGCGGGTTTTCTGACCGAGAGCAGGTTTACCCCAAGGTGTTTTCGGGTGTCCGCCGGGGCCGGTTTTACCTTCACCACCACCGTGAGGGTGATCGCAAGGATTCATTGTAACACCACGAACCGTAGGTCTGATTCCCATATAACGTTTTCTTCCAGCTTTACCTAAAGAAATGTTTTTAAATTCAGAATTACCTAAAGTTCCGATTGTTGCCATACATTCTTTTCTTACCATTCTCATTTCTGATGACGGTAATTTGATAGTAACGTAGTTGCCTTCTTTTGCCATAACCTGAGCTGCGTTACCAGCTGATCTGACCATTACACCGCCACGGCCAGGATTAAGTTCTATGTTATGGATAATTGTACCTAACGGAATCAATTCCAGAGGAAGTGCATTTCCGTTTTGAACCGGTGCTTCCGGGCCTGATACAATTACGTCGCCTACGTTCAATCCTTCCGGTGTAAGAATATATCTCTTTTCACCGTCAGCATAATATACTAATGAAATTCTAACATTTCTGTTCGGATCATATTCGATTGTTTTTACTGTTGCCGGAATTCCAAACTTTTCACGTTTGAAATCTATTACACGGTAAGTTCTTTTTACACCGCCGCCTTTGTGACGACATGTAATTCTACCTGTATTATTTCGGCCTGCTGTTTTCTTTAATGATTTCAATAATGATTTTTCTGGAGTTGATGTCGTAACTTCCTGATAATCACTTTTTGTCATACCTCTTTGACCCGGAGATGTCGGATTAATTTTTCTAATTGCCATTTTATTTTTCTCCTTTGGTTGGCTTTGTTCTACTTGTCGGGACTTGTGCCAGACGCCCCTCTTTAGTTAGGGTTATACCCATTATACTGACACTCTAAGTTGGTTTCACCTTGAATGCCTTTCCTCTCCCGTAAGTGGCGAGGAATTATCCATTATGCACCGATTAATTCCTCAATCGGATCGCCTTCTATTGTTACAATTGCTTTTTTAGAAGAATCTGTTCTACCAAATTTATATCCCATTCTTTTGGCATGAGATGGCATATAAACTGTTCTTACTTTTTTTACTTTTCTTCCAGGAAAAGCTAGTTCTATGGCCTGTGCAATTTCAATTTTTGTAGCATCTTTTACAACTTCAAAAGTGTACTGCCCCATTGTTGTTGCACCTACTGATTTTTCAGTAATTAAAGGCTTTTTGATTACGCTGTATAATTTTTCTGTATTTGTTCTTTCTTTACTCATTGTTTAATTTCCTTTTCTTTCTTGGATGATATCTACTGACTTCTGATTAGCTTAATCTTTCTGTGATATCTTTTACAGCTGCCTCGGTCATTACGACAAAATCAGCTTCCAACAAATCCTTCACATTGATGTTTGAAGGTAAAATCATTTTTACACTTGGAATGTTTCTCGCTGAAAGTTCAAGAAATTTGTTTTCAGCTGCCTTTGTATCAGCAATTACAAGAACTTTTCCTGCTACGTTCAATGATTTAAGAGCACTAACCATCAATTTTGTTTTCGGTTCTGTGATTGTTGAGAAATCTTTTACAACGATTAATCTTTCCTGTCTTGCAGACAATGCTGATTTCAAAGCTAATTTTCTTGCCTTCTGGGGCATATTGAATGCGTAACTTCTTGGTTTGGGTCCAAAGATTACACCACCTCCGGCAAATAATGGTGAACGCAATGAACCAGCACGGGCACGGCCTGTTCCTTTTTGTTTCCATGGTTTTTTGCCGCCGCCAGAAACTTCAGCTCTTGTTTTAGCACAAGCTGACCCCTGACGTGCGTTGTTCAATTGCCTTCTCAATGCTAAGTGCATTACGTGCAAATTCGGTTCTACACCGAATACATCAGCATTCAATGTGATTTCGCCTAATTTTTCTCCATTTGTACTTAATATTTCTTTTGACATTTTTACTTTCCTTTTTATGTTTTACTATTCCGTTTAAGACCGCTTACCGCTTGCATTTTAGCTTTATCTGGCACGACCGGCCGGTTTTTTTGACTTTTCCTTGTCTTTATTTATTTTGATTTATTAATTCCATTTTGTTCTTGTCGGAACGATTGTTACCAATCTTCCTTCGCATCCTGGAACTGAACCTTTTACCAATACAAGATTTTTTTCAGCATCTACTTTAACTAATTTCAATTTTGTAATGGTTACTCTTTCATTGCCCATGTTACCTGCCATTCTTTTGCCTTTGATAACACGGCTCGGAGTTGTACCTGCACCGATTGAACCAGGTTCTCTATGATTTTTAGAACCGTGTCCCATTGGTCCTCTGCCAAAGTTCCAGCGTTTTACTGTACCCTGGAAACCTTTACCAATTGATCTGCCGGTAACATCAACTTTTTCAACATTGTTAAGAATTGAAAGTTCAATCTTGTCGCCTACTTTGTAGTCTGACGGATTGTCAACTCTGAATTCTTGCAAGTGTCTGTAGTTTTCCAAATTATTCTTTTTGAAATGACCCAATTGAGCTTTTGTCAAATGTTTTTCTTTTGCCGGAACGGTTCCAACCTGAATTGCGTTATAACCATCTGTTTCTACTGTTTTTACCTGTGTAACAACAATGTCATCAACTTTAATTACGGTTACCGGAATTGCCAAACCATGTTCGTCAAAAATTTGTGTCATTCCTAATTTTTTACCTATTACACCTAGTGTCATATTTTACCTTTCTAGCTTCATTACACTTGTCATTTATCGCAACCAGGCATTCAATGCCGAGTAATTGACGCATTGTGTAATTCTGCATTTTCACTTGCGAGCGCTACTTGCTGCCTTGTACTTTACCAATGGGACTTTCACCCTCCGCGCCGTCATTTTCATTCAGGACGGGTAGTAGATCACATTATTTATGCATAATGCTTATTAAATTTTCAATTTTGCTTTTGCTGTTGATATTAAAGTTTTACTTCAATATCTACACCTGCCGGCAAATCTAATCTACTTAACTCTTCAGTTGTCTGTTGAGTCGGTTCGTATATATCGATAATACGTTTGTGTGTTCTCAACTCAAAATGTTCACGTGACTTTTTATCAACGTGAGGTGAACGGAGAACGCAATATATACGTCTTTTTGTCGGTAAAGGAATCGGGCCTGCAACTTTTGCATCTGTTCTTTTTGCAGTTTCTACGATTTTGTCAGAAGACACATCAATCAATTTGTGGTCGTATGCCTTTAAACAAACTCTGATTCTTTGTCTTTTTGTGCTTGCCATTTTTATTCCTTTTCTTTTATTTGCTTTTACACCGTGAGGTTTTTGAATCAGGCGAAACCTCCTTGCCGCCTTGTTTTTGCCTGAGTCGCTATTTGTAAATAATTTCGGGTATTTGTAAAAAATTTACTATACTTCAAGCATACTGATACTATTATAAACATAAAACCCTGTCAACAATGATTTTGTCACTTTGTTTAGAATTGTAAACTTTTTTTTACTTTTTAAAATTTTTTATTCGCCGAATACTTTATTTATTTAGTGAAGTGATTACAGAGGATTTTCTTATGGTAGATCTTAAAGTTGACAATAACCACAGAGGGCTTACTTACATACTTGCTGATTATGCAAAATCCGTTAATGGCGGCAAAGACATCAAATTGTCTTCTAAACAATGGCAAAAAACTATGGAAATTGTTGCTGAAATTAACAGTAAAAGAACTGCTGATAATGCAATTTATTCTGGCGGATCTAATTTAAACGGAAATATTAATGAAAATTTTATCTTAACAAAAAACACTATTTCATTTTCTAATGAGGAAATGAACAGGATATTAAAAGAAATGGGGGTCAATACAGAAAATTTGCCGGCTTCAAATGTTTCCGGACAATTGGATGGTTTTAAGCCAGTAAAAGGTTTGTCAATAGAACACGCGGCGGACTCTGACAGTGTAAATTCAAATATAACTCAATCTGAAAAACTTGAAGCTTTAAATGAGTCTCTTAACGATTTCAATAAATATCCTGGTTTTGAGTATCTTAGCAACCAAATGAAATCCATGAATTATTCTCAACAAATGGATGAAATGCAGGTTGTAACTGCAGCAAAGGATACGACAAACCTTGCTCCTCCATTTGAAATAAAAATTCCTAAAACAGGAGAACTCGGCGGCAAGACAAGAACTATTTCACATGAATTTCATACAAAATTAATGAAGCTTGCTGATGAACTAAACTGCTCTTATGAAGATTTAATTACGGTTATGAACTTTGAAAGCGGTCTGGATCCGAATGAAGGCGCAGGAAGCAAAGACAAACCTGTCGGATTAATTCAGTTTACAAGTGCAAGCATCAAAGCTTTGAATAAAGAATATTCACTGAATCTTACTAAAGAGGCTGTTGCCCAAATGAATGCGGAAGAACAGATTGAACTGGTTGAAAAATATTTAAAAATGTGTAAAAAAAGTGCGCCGAGAATAAGAAACAAGAAAAAACTTGACGCTGCTGATTTGTACAGCCTTATAATCCTTCCGGGAAGAGCAGGAAGAGATATTCTTTGCCAGAAAGGTGAAAAAAATTCAAAAGGCAAACTGCTAAATTATTATGAATCAAACAAAGGAATTGACGTCAGCAATGACGGGATTATCACACGTGCGGATGTACTTGCAAAACTTGATGACTTCAGAGTCAACGTAAAAGTTGTTTGATGTTTCATCAAATAATATTGCTTGAGGATTATTTTATTTCAGTGTATTGTACATCTCCCCAATACTCATCAAACACGTCCAGAGGAATTGCAATTGTTTTTGAGGTATCCCAGGGATTGCTTAAATAAATATTATCATCATCAATATCAAGAACAGTATAAACATGTGCTATTGCTATACCTTCTTTATATTCTGCCCTGTGAGGTAATTCTTTTACAATCAATCCCCACAATTTTGAAACAGGATTAATACCGGCCGTCATAACAATATTTTCATTATTTAATAATTCCTTTATTTTTTGGGGATCGGGCTTTGATAAAACAGGGCTTAACAATTTTTTCCACATATCGCATGTACCCAATAATAAATCCATTGCTGCGCCGTCAAATCCGCCATATTTTATACCTAAAGCATAGTGTTTCTGCGCTGCAATTTCTAATATTCTTACATCCATATCACCTGATACCCAGTTATTCTTACTTAACAATTCACAAGCACCAACTTTATATTCTTTATCGGCTCCTTTGAATTTTACTGTATATGTGCCGTCTTGATTGTCCGTTATAATATTATCAAGAATTTTTTGACCTTTAGGAGAACGCCGGATTGCGGCAATACTTGCTAGGAAAAAACAATCACCAATTTTGCCCTGCTTAAAATCATTATCTATTTTACAATTTGGGGCTGATTTACTCCCTTTTAAGAATTCGTAACTGCATTTATTAAGATGTTGAATCAAATTATTTTTTATCTTCTCATCCAATCCCCACTCACTTTCTATAGAATCCAGAATACTTTCACCATAAGCTTTTTGATAAGTACGTTCTAATACATAAATATTTTCCGGAGTAATTTTATTGATATTTGAAACTAATTTATTAACATCTGTTGTTGGAATAAGTTTTGCTTTTTTGGCTGAAACAGCAGCATTGATATTTTCTGCTATCGGAAAATATCTTTCATTATCTTTATCGTAAAAAAACAATATTCCGTTTTTATCATAGTTTCTGAAGTAAACGGATTTACCATCATCATCAAACATGTTTATGGCTGTTCCGTCCGCACATCTATATATAGTTATAACATTTTTGCCAGTGCTCTTATTCGTTACAATAATTTGTCCGTTTTCTTCGCTTACTTTATACTTAGAATCAGGATAACGATTTTTTAAACTTTCCATTGAATATTTTTTATCATCTAATTTATTTTCGATATCATATTCAGAATAGTCGCCTGCTGCAGAAACAATCTTTTTAGTTTCTTTATTATATTTCATGTCGTTATCTCTGCACCAAACACTTATCTCTGATAACTGAAGCTTGGCATCATTATTCGTATCATAAGTTTTGGATATAAAATAATCGTCTGCTTTAAAACCATTTATCTTGCTGTTTTCCATAACGCATAAAACGGCATATTTTTCAATAACTTTAATCTAAGCAGGCTAAAATTAATAAAACTTAATTGTGCCTCATTTAAAACACTTATACGCAAAAAAATGCCGCTTGTGCGGCATGGTATTTTCTCTCTCCTAGACTCTGAAATATTTCAGAGGATTATTTTGATTTATTTTTTGAGTTGGTATTAGATTCTTTTTTTTCTGATTCTTTCTGAACCTCTGTGTTTTCTTCTGCTTCGCATTCAGCATTGTCTTCAGAAGTTTCATATTGTTCTTCTTCTGAATTTTCGTCTGTAGTTTTCTCGTCCTCTTCTGATTTTTCTGAAGCTTCTTCAATTTCATCTTCATCTTTTGCTCTCAAAACAGGAATTGAAAGCATTAATGCCATCTGATTGCCTTCTTGTTCAAAGTTTAGTTCCAGAGCATCTTTGTCCATTTCAACATATTTTGAAAGAAGTTCAATAAGTTCGCCACGCATTTTTTCCAGAAGTTCAGGTGTTAAATTGGTTCTGTCCTGCATAAGAACAACACGCAGACGATTAACGGCTGTATCTTTTGCATTTTCTTCTTTTTCAGCCTGACGGAAAAATCCAAAAACTTTGTTGAATAAATCCTGAAAAATATCCCTCATCTTACTTCTCCTTTCCGATCAGACCGGAGAAGAATTTTTTGACTTTGGCAAGAACTCCGTTGTTTTCTTCCAAATTCATAAAAGGAACATTTTCTCCCATTATTCTTCTAGCAACGTTGTTGTAGGCCTTTCCGGCAAGAGAACTGTCATCATTTACAATCGGATCGCCTTTGTTAGTTGATGTAATAATACCAGTGTCTTCCGGAATTATACCGATTAAATCGGCTGAAAGAATTTCCACAACATCTTCAACACTCATCATATCATTTGACTTTATCAAATTCGGACGAACTCTGTTGAGAAGCAATTTGTATGATTTAATCTCTTCTCTTGCTTCCAGAAGCCCGATAATTCTATCAGCATCTCTAACTGCTGACATTTCAGGGGTAGTAACAACTATTGCCTCACTTGCGCCTGCAACAGCGTTCTGAAAACCTTGCTCTATACCTGCCGGGCAGTCAACCAGAATAAAATCATAATCTTTTTTAAGCTCTTCGCATATATTTTTCAGCTGATCTTGCGTAATTGCGGATTTATCACGAGTCTGGGCTGCTGCAAGAAGGCAAAGATTAGGATTTTTCTTATCTTTAACCAGTGCCTGCTTTAGTTTGCAACGCTCTTCTACAACATCGACAATTGTATAAACAATTCTATTTTCAAGCCCTAGCAAAAGGTCAAGATTTCTCAATCCCAAGTCTGTATCAATCAATACGACTTTCTTGCCTGCTCTCGCAAGTGCAGTTCCTATATTTGCACTGGTTGTTGTCTTGCCTACTCCACCTTTTCCGGAAGTAATTACTATAACTCGACCGCTCATTATTTCTCCTTTTAAATTATTTACTTTTAAAACTTGTGAACAAGCTAAGAGGCTTCATGCAATTTATAAATCACTATATGTTTTCGGCTTACTCTTGCTTCTTCGGGGATAAAAGAATCCGTTTTTTGAACATACGGAACATTTACAGTATCAGGACGACGGGCAAAAACATCGCCTATTCTAAGCTGAATTGCATTAAGTTTTAGTGCACGTATACGGGAATAATTGTTACCATCAGACCCTGCCTGCGCAATTCCCCCAAGAACCCCCCATACGGTAATATCACCTTTTGCGATTATTTCAGCACCGGGATTTACATCACCTATTATAACAATATTCCCTTCTGACTTAAGGCTTTGCCCTGAACGCAAAGTTCTTTGAATATAAAGTGTCGGAAGCTTCTCAGCTTCTTTCATATGTTGTCTTAGTTCGCTAAGTGTTTCTTCGTCATCAGCATACTCATCAGTAGTAATATGTTCTTCAGAACGAATTTCTTCTTTTATTTCTTCTTCTTCCGGGTAACGTTCTTCAAAATCGCCTTCACCGAAAATTTTGTCAAGTGCGCTTTCCAGTTCCGGATTTACATTTTCATCAGCATTCCCTTCATCATTAAATCCAGGTGCTTCTACAGTATTTTCCAATTCATAAAGAGATATTCCGAGTCCGGTTGCCGCTTCCTTTGTTTCATCAGACACCGTTGAAATATACGCAAGATTGCTGTCCATTGATTCTATCAATGCTTTTACGCTTATTAATTGGGATTGATTAAGACTGACTTCTCCCAATTTCAGACAAACATTTTTTTCTTTTGCCTCCGGCAAATCCAAAATTCTGCTAAGTTCATAGATAATTTCAGAAGTCTTTTTGGCGTTGCTCAAGTCAACGATAAAACCGTTTTCAATATATCCCTTATCCATACTTTTCCTTCCGCTAATCCGGTCAAATCTTTGCGCCGAATAATTTAATTAATAACCATTATAATTAAAAAAAGGTTATTCATCCATGACAATACACGAAACAATTTTTATCTGCAACTTTTAATAAAAAAATTGTAATATTTATTTAAATCACACTTCACACTTACACAAACGTATCCAAATTGACCCGTTTTTGCGCAAGTCTTACATTAAGATCCGATTTTGTAATAGCACCATCTCCGTTTACATCAAGACCTTTGTTGCTGTCATAATAGTCTTCACCGCTTCTTGTCAAAACTTCTTTTTTGGCTCTTGCCGGAAGGAATGTTACAGCATACAAATCTGCTGCTGTCAATTTTCTTCCCTTTGGAAGTCTGCCCTCATTCATTTTGTAATACTTTTCAACCAGATCAAGCTGATCAATTGCACTCATATTTTCAATTTTTTCAACGGTTAAATCAAGCCCGTAACGGCTGTTTAATGCAGGTATTGCACCGCTTTTTGTAAATTGAATTAAACCAACAGCAGTTTTTTCTCCGTTTTTATTTCTGTAAACAGCGTCCGGCTTCAAGCTTGATTCTGAATTCATAACAGCAAGCAAATCCTCATAGTCACAATTGATATTTTTCGCAACTTGCTTAACTTTATTCAAAAACTCCCTGTTCAGATAGTTTCTGGCAAAAGTAGAATAAATAGGCTTTGTTTCGGGATAAACGGAAGAAACAAAAGATTTTGAAACAGAAGGTGCTCTTTCAACATTCAAAGACAATGTGCCATTGTTTGAAATATCAAATCCTGCCGTAATGGCGCCAAATACGGGATAATCATTTTTTGTATAATCAACAGGTTTATACGCATACCAGCCGTCATAAAGACTGTCATAAGACTTCATTGCATAATCAGGAATATTCCATGCTGACATAGAATAAGTGTTATAGTTATAGTTATAGTTATTGTTATTGTAATTGTAATTGTTATAATAAGCAGGAGTGTAAGACGGCATTGCATAAAAACTTCCCCCTCCCCAGAAATTATTATTGCAAGCTTGCATAGCCATATTGAAAACAGAAAAAGGATTGTAATACGAATATGTCATTACAGGAGCAAATCCGCCATACCAGCCACCCAAGCCGGCAGTAAACATATTAAAATTATTTAATCCCATAAAACAATACGTCATAACTTTCCCTGATTCCCCGTTATATATTTATAAAGTATTTTTTCAAAGGAAAATTTACTTTTTATGAATTATTTGTAAAAAAATATTAATAATCTGTATTATTAACTTATGTAAAAAAATATTTTTATTGTATTATTTTATTAAGGTAAAAATAATTATGTTCAACGAAACAAAGACACACGAGATTACTGTAGACGTTGTAATATTGACAATTAAGAACGGATCTTTACAGGTATTGCTTGTAAAACGACTGAATGAACCCTTTAAAGACAAATGGGCAATACCCGGAGGATATGTCCGACTATCCGAAAATCTGGATCAAGCCGCTGTTCGAGTCCTTAAAGAACGTACAAATGTAGATAATATTTATCTTGAACAACTTTATACATTCGGAGATCCGCTCAGACACCCTAATTCACGTGTTATTACATGTGCTTACTTTGCGCTTGTAAGATCTGAAGATATTGAAATCGTATCTTCACCTGAAGTCGGCTGGCATAAAATTTCTGATTTGCCGCCGCTTGCTTTTGACCACAAAGAAATTATTGAATATTCACTAAAGCGTACACGTGAAAGATTGGAAATTTGTCCCGTTGCATATCAGTTATTGAATGAAAAATTTACCCTTACGGAAATGCAAAAAGCTTATGAGTTAATTATGGACAAAAAGCTGGACAAACGAAATTTCCGTAAAAAAGCACTTTCTACAGAAGGTCTTATTGAATTGGATGAATATACTAAATCTTCTTCAAAAAGGCCAGCACGGCTTTATACTTTTGAAAATATCAAACTAAATTCAAAGCGTGCGCATTTTATTTCAAATAAAAAGGAGAAAAAATAAAAATGGTTACATTTATCTGGACAATCCAAATCATA
This sequence comes from Candidatus Gastranaerophilales bacterium, assembly GCA_944324225.1. Classification (GTDB taxonomy): domain Bacteria; phylum Cyanobacteriota; class Vampirovibrionia; order Gastranaerophilales; family Gastranaerophilaceae; genus Scatenecus. The sequence continues at coordinate 33,747 of CALUVL010000012.1, read as the reverse complement.
TCAGCACTGCTTTTGATAGTTCTTATACTTCTTCACTCTCCAAAAGGCGACGGAATTGCCGGAATGGGCGGAGCATCACAAATATTCTCATCACAAAAAAGTGCAGAAAAGGGTCTTAATAAAGTAACCGGCATAATTGCTGCCGTATTTATTGTGTGCACATTTCTTCTCGGATACGGAATTATCAAGTAATATCCTGAAAACATCTAATGCGGAGCGCATATGAGTGAACGATTTTCACGCAACGAATTGTACTGGGGAGCTGAGTCCCAAAAATTACTTAAATTAAAACACGTTGCAGTATTTGGGCTTGGCGGAGTCGGAGGTTATTGTGCGGAGAGTCTTGCAAGATCAGGGATTGGCGAACTTACTATCATTGACTTTGATAAAGTTTCAATCTCAAACATCAATCGACAAACAGCAGCACTCACATCGACTATTAACAAAAAGAAAACTGACATTATTGCACAAAGACTTATTGATATAAATCCGGAAATTAAACTAAACATCATTGATGATTTTTACACAAGCGAAACTGGACTTATTCAAGGAACAGACTTTGTTGCTGATGCAATCGACACTATGAGATCCAAAATATCTCTTCTTGAAAACTGTTTTAAAGCAGGGATTCCGGTTATAAGCTCGCTTGGTGCAGGAAACAGAATTGCGCCTGAAATGCTTTATATTTGCGATATTTCAGAAATAGAAAACAAAAATGCACCATTTATCTCAAACTGTATCTATCAATTAAAAAAACTTGGAATTGAAAAAGGAATTACGGTTGTTGCAAGCAGAGAAAAACCGTTTTCCCTTGAAAAACTTCCGGCTAAAGAAGAAATTACAACAAATGCAGGTAAAAAAATTGAATTTACAAAGATTACACCGGCCTCAACACCTTTTGTAGCAAGCTGTGCCGGAATTTTTATGGCATCATATATTGTCAGAAAACTCATTGAAGGGATAAAATAATGTCAAATATACTGGTTACAGGTGCATCTAAAGGAATAGGACGCAGAATTGCAGAAGATTTAAAAAACATTGGAAACGTTTTTGTCTCAGGAAGAAACGAAGAAGCTCTAAAAAATATTAATGCCAAAGATTACTGCATTTGTGATCTTGCGCAAAAGCCTGAAATTCTCGGCGATTTTATAGAAAAAAATAACATTGATATCCTCATAAACAACGCAGGAGAATACATCTACGGTGCAATTGAAAAAATGACGCTTGAAGAAATTGCGCGAATTCATAAAACAAATCTGATTGCGCCAGCATATTTGATATCGAAAGCCATTCCATATATGAAAAAAAATAAATTTGGAAGAATAATAAATATAGGCTCAATTTCTGGAGTTATGGGAGAAGCAAATGCAAGTCTTTATTCAGCATCAAAAGCCGGACTTTTAGGACTTACCAAAGCACTTGCGCTTGAGCTTGCGGAATTTAGTATTACTGTAAACACAATAAACCCCGGCTGGGTTGATACGGAACTCGGCAATGATTCAATTGAACAGTCAGAATTTACTAAAGAAGAAATCATTGATTGTATTCCTCAAAAAAGATTTGTGACTCCGGAAGAAATCACAAATCTTGTAAGATATCTTATTTCAAATGAAGCAAGAGGAATTACAGGTCAGGGTATTAACCTATGCGCAGGACTTAGCGTTGGAATATAATCATCCTGAAAAAATCATTCGTAATTCACACTATTTGTTGTAAATTTCGAAAAGACGATTCTTAGATGTTTTTCCAAGTTCCTCATACATTCCGGCTTCATCAACAGCTTTTGTTTTCAAAACAATTTTACTATATTTGGGCGGTTTGACAAATTTATAATACAATCGTTCAATAATGTTTTTTGGCTTGATATGAGAAAACTGCAAAGCCATTTGCACCTTGTTGCTATCATGATTACTAACGAATGGCTTAAAACTTACAACAGCATCGTATTTTTTTGAAAAATTATCAATTACCGGGATTGTTCTGATTGAATTAAACATTTCTTCAGACATAGTCAACGGATTCCGTTTTAAAGCACCAAAAGATGGGGTTGAACTAGATTGAACTCTTTGAATTTTCATTTTCTTTTTCTTTCCTTTCAATATTATAAAATGGGGTACAAATATATAATATTACGATAAAACTGTATTTGCAATAGATTTTGAAGAAATTTTTAAACAATCTAAAGATTTGCAGGTTGTTTGACGTCTTTCCCACAAACATGGCTTAAGCGGACAGTTGTCATTAGCTTTTATTGTAACCACCAGACTTGACTGTGGAATTAATTTTTTGTCATCCGTAGGACCAAAAATTACATAAGTTTTTGTTCTCATCGCAACCGCTACATGCAAAGGCGCAGAATCGGAACAGATAAATTTTTCTGCTTTGCCGATTAAGACCGCCAAATCCTTAAGACTTTTTGTTTTGCCATAATAATTTTCAAATAATTCATTTGCCTTAACATTTTTCAAAATCACTTCAATACAATCCCTGTCATCAGGACCGCCGGCAAGTATAACTTTTTTTCCTTTTTGCAACAGTATATTGATAGTTTCAGCCCAAATTTCAGGGGGAATTGTTTTGATCATGCCTTTTTGCACGCTTAAACGGCTTACTCCGGGATGAATTAGAATTGAATTGGGAATTTTTTCCTGAGGCGGAACATTGATTGCAGGAAGTTCGGTTTTACAGTCCGTTATAGCGGAAACTAAGTCATGATACATCTTGCAGGCGTATTGATTTTTATTTAACTTAACCGCTTTTGTAAGTAATTTCCGACTCAAATCACCAGTATCATAACCGTAACGTTCTTTGATTTTTGTCATATAAAGCAGAACACTGATAAGCTTGTTTCCGCCTGAAGATATGACTATATCAAACTTTCCGGCTCTAGCCTTAGTGATAAGTTTCAAAAGTTCAAAGTATTTATTTTTTCCTTTAACGTCAACCAGAATCAAATCATCAATGATATTTGTTAAATCTTTCACTGATTTGCTTCTTGGCTCAAGGGCTAAGGTAATTTTTGAATTCGGAAATTCTTTTTTCAAAGAAATCAGCGAGGGAAGAAAAAATATTTCATCACCGATTCCGCCAAAATTTATTGCAAGTATATTTTTAAAATCTTTTTTCATAACAAGTATATTTTAGCAAAAAAATTTTTTTTGATATTTAATTTAGATATGAAAATTCCATTTTGTGCAAATTTACCGGATTTTAACCAATACAGTTTAGGCAACCACGGGGTTGTCAAGGTTCCGAATATGTCAGATGAAGAGGTTAAGACAGCAAATAAAACCGGAAATTTGCCTGAGGATTATTATTTTATAACGAAAGAGACCAACTATTACACAAAAAATGGCTATTATAGACCTGCTGAGCCGGCATTGGCAAATACTATATACAAACGTCCGACTGCATACATTATAAAAAGCAAAAAAACTTCAGCTAAAGAAGACCTTCTCACATACTATGACAAACTTCCAAATGAATACCGGCTTGAAAACACAATATTTGGAACTTACATGAAAAATTCTGATGTAAAATATGCACTGCTTAATCGTTTTCAAGCGGCTATCTATTCCGGAACGGGGATTATTCTTGGTGTTTTGCTCTCCAAACTTATCAAAAGCAAAAAGTAATTTTTTGTGTATAATTAATTTATGGTAAACAAAGTTACAACAGCAACCGTAATAGGACTGGAAGCTTACAAAATAACCGTCGAAATTGATGTAATAAATTCAATTCCTGGAATTTCGATTGTCGGGCTGCCTGATACTGCCGTAAACGAGGCCCGTGACAGGGTTAGATCCGCAATCAAAAACTGCAATTACACATTCCCTTCCAAAAAAGTTATCATAAACCTTGCGCCTGCTGATATGAAAAAAGCCGGCACAAACTTTGACCTTCCGATTGCTGTCGGAATTTTGACGGAAGAATGCATAATAGACGGAGAAAAAATAAAAGACTATGCCTTTATCGGAGAACTTTCGCTTGACGGAGAAATCAGAGGGGTGTCAGGGGTTCTGCCGATAGTAATAGGACTGAAAAACTGCGGAATAAAAAATGTTGTAGTTCCTGCAATAAATGCAAACGAAGCCGCACTTGTGGACGGGATAAATGTTTACGGCGCCGACCACCTGACAGATGTCGTGAACCACTTTATAGAAACACCTTTAAAAATCACAAAAATTGACATAAATGAATATCTTGCAAGACACCATTCAGAAGAATACATTTATGATTTTAAGGACGTAAAAGGCCAGAAAAAAGCCAAAAAAGCTCTGGAAATTGCAGCGGCAGGCGGGCACAATCTTCTTATGTCAGGTTCTCCCGGATCCGGCAAAACCTTAATGGCCAAATGCTTTGCCTCAATTCTTCCGCCTCTTGAACTCGATGAGGCTCTGGAACTCACAAAAATTTACAGTATCTCGGGGCTTTTATCGCCTGATGAACCATTGATGACAACACGGCCGTTCCGCTCTGTTCACCATACAGCCTCTGCAAACGGAATTATCGGCGGAGGGTCAAACCCGAAACCCGGAGAGATTACGCTTGCGCACAGAGGTGTTCTGTTTCTGGATGAAATTGTGGAATTTCCCCGTCAGGTTCTTGAAGTTCTAAGGCAGCCGCTTGAAGACGCAAAAGTCGTGATTTCAAGGGCAAATCACTCAATCACTTATCCTGCCAAATTTATGCTTCTTGCAGCAATGAACCCTTGCCCCTGCGGTTATCTTGGCGACAAAGAAAAGCAATGCACCTGCTCAGAGTTTCAAATTAACAGATATTTATCAAGGCTTTCAGGGCCTCTGCTTGATAGAATCGACCTCCAAATTGAAGTGCCGAGGCTCACATCTGAAGAACTTATGCAGTCAACAGCAACAGAAGAATCTTCCGCCGACATCAGAAAAAGGGTAATCAAAGCAAGAAAAATTCAATATGAAAGATACAAAAACGACAATATTCTGACAAACTCGGAATTAACCCCGAAACTTATCAAAAAATACTGCCGTCTCGACAAATCCTCTGAAGCACTTCTCAAAACAGCAATCGTAAAATATCAGCTTTCCGGCAGAAGATATGACAGAATTCTGAAACTTTCAAGGACTATTGCTGATCTTAACGGCTCCGAAAATATTCAGCAGACCCACCTTATGCAGGCACTACAGTACAGAATGCTCGAAAAATCCAATTTGCCTACAGCCTGAAAGGATAATCTTTTTTGAATTCATAATTGTCTTTCATTATAAGACAACTGCAAGTCTGTGGATCCGTTTTACAACTTTCAATTAGCTCGCTTCGACTATTATTTAAGGAAACGCTGCCGCCTGTTATATTTTTATGAGTGTCGCATGTCAGATAAAATTTTGTTTTGTCAACAGTAAATCTGTAAGAAAAAATATCTCTCCCATACATATTAGGTTTTGCGTAACCGTTTGCATCAAACCTTATATGTAAAGTTAATCCTTTTGTTACACCCTTATCATCCGGATTTCCTCCAGTTAAACTTGTGATCATACTTCCATCATTAAATATATACAAGACATAATTATTAGCAATCCCATTTGCGTGTGTACAACGATCTTCCGTTTCACAATACGAATATTCCCCAATACATTCTAATGAATTTTTTCTGCAATTTTTCAATACATTCATATACTGCATAATATACTCATCAAACCAGTCGTATAAAGCTTCAGAATTATGATATTCTATATTGGCGGCCCAGGAATACGGTTCCTCATGATCCACAATAGAACGAAGTATTGCCTGATCTATTGAACTAACAAACTTTTTGTTACGCGCGGACATAACAACTTTATTATAATGGCTTATCATCGCCGGAAATGTTAAAGCGGCAATAACTCCTATTATTCCGATAGTTATCAAGACTTCCGCTAATGTAAAAGCTTTTCCAAACAAATACTTTCCCTCCTAATTTAAACATATAATATACTTTAAAGTTTAGTTTTTACTCAATTCTAATATTTAAAATATTTATTGTCAATTAGTTAATACTTTAAGGTTATTATATTAACTTCTAAAATCAATCAAAATTGATAAAAAAGAGGTTCTTATCAATGGATATTAAAAAAGGCGTCGGACAGAATATACAGGAAGCACGCAGAAAATTTAAACTAACACAAGAAGAACTAGCTGAACTTATCGGAATTGAAACAATCAGTTTGAGCAAAATTGAAACCGGGAAAAGCTATCCTACATCAGAAAACTTAGCTAAAATTGCAAAAATTCTACAGGTTGAACCTTATGAATTTTTTCTGTTTGAAAAAGAAAAAACAAAAGAAGAGCTGCTAATAGAAATTCAAAATGCCATTGAAAAAATAAAAGATGACAGCAAAAAACTGTATCTTTTATTAAAAATGGTTAAATCACTTTTATAATTTATACCAGTGTATCCAAAACCGAGCTTTTTGATCTAACTTCTGATAAATCATCCACAAACTTCACATCATTATCAAGCAAACTTAAAATTTTACCGATACAGTTATCTGCTGCAGTATCTTTGCCAGCAAAAAGAAGTCCGCCTTTATTAACAGATACTCCAATCTGTCCATGTCCGATTTTTTTTTGCATTGCTTCCGCAGACTTATTGTAAAAACCAACCGGCTTAAATGAAGTTACTGATTTTAAATTATTCAAATAAAAGCCTAAAGCTTTTTTTGAATTATACGGGATAAATGTTGATGTGAAATTCATTGATGAAGTTGATCTGTTAATGTTCATTTCTGTAATTCTCCTTGTTTAACTATAACTATAAATTTTACTTCGTATTCAAGATAAAAATCATAAATATTTTTTTTGCTATCTTAATAATATTTATAAAATATTTTGTTAACCAATAACTATTATTTTAAATTTTTAAAATAACTCTTATCTGTCATTGCCCGGTAAGTACAATTAACCCCTAAAAGTTCGTCTTTGGAAATACTGCCGTGCTTGAAATAAAAGCTATATGTTTCAATCGGATAAAGAGTATCTTTTGCACCCATTACTCTCAGTTTTTTTGTTCAGAACCTGAAAAACAAAAACATCATACCCTAACCTGTTAGGCCTCATTCCGCCTCCGTTTGTATCGACCATGATAATAAGAGGTTCGGATGGAATAACAGGAATACCAATTATATATTTGGATTAAGCAAATAAACAGCAAGCCCAGCAAGAGCAGAAAGCCCCAAATATACAAGCGGATCGTGTTTTTTCATCAAACTCATTCCAAACAGGATTAAAAATAACATTATTCCAACAACACTAAAGTCAGAAAGAAACATTCCGACTCCAACTGCCGCAAGAAGTCCGCATCCTGCAGGTTTCAGACAATATATAATTGATTGCACATATCTATTATGCTTGAACTGCTCCAGAAGTTTTGAAACAATAATAACAATAATCAAAGACGGTAAAACAACAGAAGTTGTAGCAATAACAGAACCCAAAAGTCCTGATGTTGTATACCCTGCAAATGTTGCAACATTGACCCCGACAGGCCCAGGTGTAATTGAAGATATTGCAATCATATCAGTCAATTGTTTTGCTGTGTACCAGTGACGGGTTTCCGCAATATGGTACAAAAACGGCAATGTCGCATACCCGCCGCCAAACGAGAATAAACCTATATGAAAAAATTCAAGAAACAACTGAAGATAAATCATTCCTCAGCCTCCTTTTTCTTCCGGTTCAATATAAACTGCCTTGCAATGCCTGTTAAAATAGCAAGAATTACAAGGATAGCGGGCGAAACTTTAAAACATGCAGAACACAAAAATATAACGAAAAAGATTAAAAACGTAAATTTGTCATTAACACTTTTTTTCCAGATTTCTTTTATTGCAAGATAAATCAAAACAAGAACCCCGATTCCGACGCCCCAGAATATTCCTTGCACAACTCTCAAATTAATAATTTCTTCCAGAATTTTTGCCAGCACTACAATGCACAAAAAAGCCGGCAGAACCATTCCGAAAATCGCAACAATTGCCCCTATGGTTCCTCGTAATTTATACCCCACAAAAATCGACAGATTCGCAGCGATAAGTCCGGGCAGACTCTGGCTAAGAGCGGTGTATTCACATAATTCATCATTATCAATCCATCCCCTCTTTTCTACAAGTTCACATTGCATAATAGGCAAGATTACATATCCGCCGCCAAGCAACAAAGTTCCCACTTTAAAAAAAGCTTTAAAAATATTATATAAAGATTTTTCCATTTTAATTATTCAAAGTTGCCTTTAATCTGGCCATGGCTCTTGCAACAGCTGCTTCTGCACGTTTTGCATCAATTGAAGCATCATGTTCTGCAAGACGCTCTTTAGCACGTCTTAAGGCAGCCTCAGCACGCGCAACATCAATATCATCACCGCATTCGGCCGTTGTGGTTAATATAATACACTCATTATTCTTAAACTGAAGCACTCCGCCCATTGTTGTATAAGATTTGGCTTCGTCCCCTTTTTTAACCTTGGTTACACCGATATCAAGTGCCGCCATAACAGGAACGTGATCTTTTAAGATACCGAATTCTCCGTCCACTCCTCTTGTATAAATTTCATCAACTTCTTCATCAAATACAACTTTTTCATGAGTAATTATCTTTAAATGCATAAAATCCTCTTATCTTAAACTTTATAAATTTCAGGCAACGAGATTTGTCCGCTGCCTGAAAAATTTAATTAAGCATTTAATGTTTTACCTTTTTCAACAGCTTCTTCGATTGTACCAACCATATAGAAAGCTTGTTCAGGCAAATCATCATGTTTACCTTCAATAATTTCTTTAAATCCTCTGATGGTATCTTCAAGTTTTACGTACTTGCCGGGGATACCTGAGAACTGTTCAGCAACAAAGAACGGCTGAGAAAGGAACCTTTGAATTTTTCTTGCTCTGTTAACCGTTTCTTTATCTTCATCAGAAAGTTCATCCATACCGAGAATTGCAATAATATCCTGCAATTCTTTATATTTTTGAAGAATTTCAAGAACTTTTCTGGTTGTATTGTAGTGTTCTTCCCCGATAATATTCGGATCAAGAACTCGTGAAGAAGATTCAAGCGGATCAACAGCCGGATAAATACCCAGAGATGCAATCTGTCTTGACAATACAGTTGAAGCGTCAAGGTGTGAGAATGTAGTTGCAGGAGCCGGGTCGGTCAAGTCGTCGGCCGGTACGTAAATTGCCTGAACTGACGTAATAGAACCGTCTTTAGTTGAAGTAATACGTTCCTGAAGTTCACCCATTTCGTTTGCCAGAGTCGGCTGATAACCAACGGCAGAAGGCATACGGCCCAACAGTGCCGATACTTCCGAACCTGCCTGAGTGAAACGGAAAATGTTATCAATAAACAACAACACGTCCTGTTTAGAAAAATCTCTGAAGTATTCGGCAGCCGTCAACGCAGAAAGACCGACTCTCATACGTGCTCCCGGCGGCTCGTTCATCTGACCATAAATCAAAGCAACTTTATCAATAACGCCTGATTCTTTCATTTCGTTCCAGAGGTCGTTGCCTTCACGTGTTCTTTCGCCGACACCGCCGAAAACTGAAACACCTGAATGCTCCATTGCAATGTTATGGATAAGTTCCATAATCAAAACTGTTTTACCAACACCGGCACCGCCGAACAGACCGATTTTTCCGCCCTTCTGGTATGGCTGAAGAAGGTCAATTGCTTTTATACCTGTTTCCAAAATCTCAATATTAGTATTTTGATCTGTAAGTTTAGGAGATTCTCTGTGGATAGGAAGATAAGTATCAGTTTCGACTGGACCCATCTGGTCAACAGGCTGACCTGTTACATTCAAAATTCTTCCTAAAATTGGTTTTCCAACTGGGATTTTAATCGGTTCATTCGTATTAACAACCTTCATACCTCTTTTAAGACCATCAGTTGAAGACATAGCAACCGTTCTAACCCGATTTCCGCCAAGCATTTGCTGAACCTCTGCTACAACAAAACTTCCGTCGTCTTTATAAATATTCAAAGCCGTATATATTTCCGGCAGTTCGCCTGCTTGAAATTCAACGTCAATTACAGGTCCGATAATCTTTGTAATAATCCCTTCGTTTTTTGTTAATGTCTCCATAAGCTCTCCTTTGCTGATTTGATTATAAAACAAGAAAAAACAAATATCAATTATCTGCTAAACATGGCGATAGTATAGAATTACAGATTTTTAATATTTTTTTCTGCAAAAATCGACCCCATGATTTATTTTAATTCGTTGACAAATTTTAATTAAAATTATAAAATTGGTTTACTAATTTAAGGAAAGCATGGGTGAAATTCCCACACTGGACCGCAGCCGTTACAGTCGGAATGCTTATTTTAGTTATGTTACCACGGAAATCTGGGAGATTTTTTTATGAAAAATACTGTTATCAAAGACAACAATGTTGTCGCCTTAGACACGACTAAAAAAGTTTTTATTTCAAATGCTTTGACTCAGGTAAAAGATTCAAATGTTGAACTTGTAGAAAATTACCTGAAACAGGTTGATTGGAAAGTTAAAGAAAATTCGAACATGACTTACTCAATTCAGGGGCTGAACAACTACATTGCCTCGGAAATCAGCAAAAATTACTGGCTGAACAGGGTTTACCCCGCAGATATAAGAAATGCGCACATCAGCGGAGATATTCATATTCATGATTTGAATATAATTTCAGTCTACTGTGTGGGCTGGGATTTGAAAGACTTGCTGATGGAAGGTTTCAGAGGGGTTAAGGGCAAAATTGAAAGCGCACCTCCAAAACACTTTAGAACAGCCCTCGGGCAAATTGTCAATTTTATGTACACAATGCAGGGAGAAGCAGCAGGCGCTCAGGCATTTTCAAACTTTGACACACTTCTTGCACCTTTTATAAAATATGACAACCTTACTTACGAACAGGTAAAACAGGCAATGCAAGAATTTATCTTTAATATGAACGTTCCGACACGTGTTGGATTTCAGACCCCATTTACAAATATAACAATGGATTTGACTGTACCGTCTTACTATGCCGATCAAGCAGTAATCATCGGTGGAAAATTTATGGAAGATACCTACAAAAATTTCCAGCCTGAAATGGATATGATTAACAAAGCGTTTTTTGAAATTATGCTTGAAGGGGACAATTCAGGGCGTGTTTTTACATTCCCGATTCCTACTTATAACATTACAAAAGACTTTGACTGGGAAAACAAAAACATTGACGGGCTCTGGGAAATGACAGCCAAATACGGGATTCCTTATTTTTCAAACTTTATAAACTCTGACATGTCGCCGGAGGATGCCCGATCAATGTGCTGTAGACTCCGAATTGACAACAGAGAACTTGAATACAGAGGCGGTGGACTTTTCGGCTCAAATCCTCTTACGGGTTCGGTCGGGGTTGTGACAATTAACCTCCCCAGAATTGCACAAAAAGTGTCTACAAAAGAAGAATTTTTTAAACAACTTGAAGAGAAAATGGTTCTTGCAAAAGATAGTCTTGAAATCAAGCGCAAACTTCTTGAAGATTACACTGAAAAAAATCTTTATCCGTACACAAAATTTTACTTGAGAGATATAAAGGCAAGATTTGGAGTTTACTGGAAAAATCACTTTTCCACAATAGGGCTTATCGGAATGAATGAGGCCTGTATAAACTTTTTAAAAACCGACATCGGAAGTTTCAGAGGGAAACATTTTGCAATTGAAGTTATGGACTTTATGAGGGCAAAAATAATTGAATTTCAAAAAGAAACCGGCAACAATTACAATCTAGAAGCAACTCCTGGAGAAGGAACATCCTACCGACTTGCCAAATGCGACAGAAATAAATATCCATACTACACAAATTCAACCCAGCTTCCAGTAAATTACACGGATGATATCTTTGAAGTTCTTGACCATCAGGACGACTTGCAGACCAAATACACGGGCGGAACAGTTGTTCATATTTTTGCGGGTGAAAGAATATACGACCTGAATACGGTAAAAAATCTCGTTAAAAAGATCTGTAATAATTACAAACTGCCTTATTTTACATTTTCGCCGACATTCAGCACATGTCCTAACCACGGCTATGTTGCAGGAGAACACTTTACCTGTCCTGAATGCGGCTCAGCCTGTGAAGTTTACTCACGTGTTGTCGGCTACATCCGCCCTGTCAATCAGTGGAACAAAGGTAAACAAAAAGAATTTTCCGACAGAAAAACTTTTTTAATTCAGGAGTAAAATTACATCCTGAAATTCTGAAACACCGGACAGGGGCAAAATCACGTTTTGAGTTTGGCTCAACGGATTCCGGTTCAGAATGTCAGAACAGGTAAAAATATGAACATAGGCGGAATACAAAAAACATCTTTACTGGATTATCCCGAAAAAATCAGCGCAATCGTTTTCACAAAAGGCTGTAATTTCAGATGCGGATACTGCCATAATCCGGAACTTTTCGACACTCAGGGAAATCAGGAGCTTAAGGCTTCCGATTTCCTTGAGTTTTTGAAAACACGCAAAGGAAAACTTGACGCTGTCGTGATTACGGGCGGGGAACCTTGCCTGCAAAAAGATTTAAAAGAATTTATTATAGCAATTAAAAAACTTGGCTTTCTGGTTAAACTCGACACAAACGGAAGTTTTCCGGAAATCATTGAAAAACTTCTACCACATATTGACTATATTGCAATGGATATTAAAGGCCCGCTTGAAAAATATCAGAAAATATCATCCTCTCAAATTGATACAGAAAAAATTCTAAAAAGTATTAAACTAATTAAAAATTCCGGCATTGATTACGAATTCAGGACAACCGTCGTCAAATCACAGTTGAAAATTGAAGATTTTGAAAATATTGCGCAGATGCTTAAAGGGGCAAAAAAATATTACCTGCAGAAGTTTGTCCCTGCAAAAACACTTAATCCTGACTTTACAAAAGAAAACACCTATTCGGAAAATGAATTTGCTGTAATTATTAAAACAATAAAAAATGATTTCAAAGAACTAAAACTAAGAGGTTAACTTTTATTAAAATAAACAAAATCACATTTGCCTATTTTAATTTATCGGAGTAAAATCTATTTATGGCATTAGAGGAAAAACTATATTCTGACATCCCTCCGACAAAGTTGCGGAATAAAGAGGAGAAATTTAAACCCGCTAAGACCAGTAAATTTTGGCTTTGGGTAGCAAGTATGTTCTTTTTTAACATGTTGCAGAACAGATTTTTTGCCTTCCGTTATCAGGGAGAAGAAAACTACTTTGACGGCGGACAGGACACACCGACAATTTTATTTGCTCCGCATTGCAACTGGTGGGACGGAATTGTTTTCTACAACATTACACACAGAATTTTCCATAAAGAAATCCGGCTTATGGTAGAAGAACTCAACAGATTTCCGCTTTTAAGACGCGGAGGGGCTTATTCTGTTAATAAAAAATCACCGCAGTCTGCTATGAAAGCTTTGCAATATTCAGTGGATGTTGTCGGCGATACAAGAAATTTACTTTGTATTTTTCCGCAGGGAATTATCCGTCCACCGCATTTCAGACCATTTGAGTTTCAGACAGGACTGACTTACATTGCGCAGAATGCCGTCAAACGTTACGGGAAAGTAAACCTTATACCTGTTGCTATTGACTATTGCTTTCTGAGAGATAACAGACCGGAAGTCCTTGTTAAATTCGGCAAACGTATCGAACTCAGAGAGCCGAAAATCGACAGAAAAGAATATACTCACTTCCTTGAAAAAGCTTTGACTGAAGTTTGCGACCAACAGGATGACGAAATTTCTCACGGACACATTTCAGATTATAAAATTCTTTTCAAACAACACCTCAAATGGTACAGAAGAATTGAACAAAGACTGAAAAGAATTGATTTACCTCCGGTTTCCGGAGTTTAGGCATAAAAAAAGACGGATTTTAAATACCGTCTTTTTTATTGTTCCTTTTTCCTTTTTCCTATTAATTATGCAACGACTTTTGATACAAAGTGTGTGATCTCAAAGAACGTATCTTTTACAAATTCCTTTGCCAGTGTGCTTACCGGTCTGTTTTCGATACATTCAAATACGTAATATATAGGATCACGTGCATTGTTAAATCTCATTCTTCTGTCTTTCTTATCTAAAAATGTATAGTCTTCATAAGAAAAACCTTTATTACTTTTACGTCTTGTTCTTTTTCTTATCAAAGTTCCAAACTGTCCGTTTCCGCTTGTTTCGTTGTGTGTATTAGTTGTGGTTGGTAACATCTTTATGCTCTCTTTCTTAACTTCTCTTTATTTATCTCTTACATATATATAAAGTATATAAGAGTTAAAAAATTGCCTTTTTGCATTTTATAATGTTAAGAAATTTTAACAATTCTCCGAAACTACTGTCCTGACTTGTTTAAAGATGTTTTTGTATCCATATCCAATTCAAGTTCAATATCATCATCTGCCTGACTTGCAAGATTTTTACCTATTGCTTTTTCAAGAGAAGCCTTGGCTGTATTATACTGATAAAGTGCGCTGTAATAGTTTAACTGTGCCGTTTGATAGGTTGTCTGCGCCTCTTTTAATTCAATCGGGTCGGCTTCTCCGACACGATATCTGCCATAAGAAAGTTCGTAATTTTCTTTTGCCTGCTTAACCTGCAAAATCGCAACAGGAATCTGATTTTTCTTTTCAACAAGCGTCAGGTATGCGTTCTGAATTTCAAGAAAAATCTGATTCTGGGTATTTATAGCATTTGCGATTTCCTTGTCATAAAGATATCTTGCCTCTTTAATCTCGTTTTTAATCAACATACCGTTGATTGTCGGAAAGTTCAAGTAACCCCCGATATTGTAACCGTAGTTGGATGTAAAGTTTTTTCCGCCGACCTGAAACTGACCTTCGACTGATAACGTCGGGAAATAAGATTTTTTAACCAGCTTGAGAGTCTGTTTTGCTGCCTCAACCTTTGTTTCAGCAAGCTTTAAGTCCGGTCTTGATTCTCTGGCTATTTCTACGGCCTTTTCAAGTGTGATATCAACAGGTTCATATCTCAATCGTTCTTTCACATCATAAGGCTCTATAAATGGAACACCCATGATATTATTTAACCTTGCTATTGCAAGATTAACAGCATTGCTTGCCTGAATTAACTGTAATTTTGCATTACTCAGGTTAGATTCTGCAATAGTTACGTCAACTTTCGGATTCAAACCTATTTCATAAAAAGCCTTTGCCTGATCATAGAACATTGTGTATTGTGCAACTGTAGTTTCAGCAACCCTTTTATTCTCATAAGAATACAACAGATTAAAATATGCATCTTTTGTCTGATACACAACATTGTTAATTGTTTCAGACAATGTTGACTTTTGCCCTTCATATTCTAATTTTCTGATTGTTGCCTGATTCTGTGTAACCCCGAAGTCATAAAGCATTTGCTGGAGGGTTATTTGACCGAGGATATAATAGTTAAAAGTCAAGTTTCTGTTGAATACGTCAGACAACTGCAGCTGCTTGATTCTTGTGTAACCTGTCTGCCAGCTGAATTGCGGAAAATAATTCGACCAGACCTGCTTTATTCTTGTATCAGATGCAAGAACATCATGAAAAGCTGCATTAATCTGCGGATTATTTCCTAGTGCTATTTCAATACATCTCTCAAGTGTAAGATCAATATTTTTTTCAACTGAACCTTCTATAACAATTTTATCGTCAACTTTTTTAGGAAGAACTTCTTCTGCATGCGGGAACTCTTTGGGGTTTATAGTATTACCGACTTTTTGGGCGACTTCCTGCGAAAAAGCCGAAGCCCCTAAAAGTGATATTAAAACCGTTATCATTATTCGTTTTAACATAATTTATAAAGCTTCCTTATTTTTTCTTTCACGATAGCGCTTAGCCAGATTGTGAGTAAATTCCTTAAATCCTTCAATAATAACATAGTATGCCGGCACAAGGAATGTTCCGATAAAAGCGACTGCTATCATGCCGCCAAACACAGTCATACCGACAGAATTTCGGCTTGCTGCACCTGCGCCTTTTGCAAATACCAGAGGCAGCAGCCCCAAGATGAACGCAATATTTGTCATCATTACAGCTCTGAACCTGAGTTTTGCTGCTTGCAAGGCTGCTTCTTTATAAGGCATACCCTGCTCATGTGCGTCTTTTGCAAACTCTATAATCAAAATTGCCTGTTTTGTAGACAAGCCTATAAGCATAACAAGCCCGATTTGCGCATATATATCAAGCGACAATCCGGCAAATGTTCCAAACATTCCAGCCACATACTGGAAGAACAATGCACCCATCAATGCCACAGGAGATACAAGCATTACGGCTACCGGAAGCATCCAGCTTTCATAAAGCCCGACAAGAAACAGGTAAACAAATACCAGTGACATTATAATAATCGGAAGGATCTGGCCGGAAGATTCCTGTTCCTGCAGAGAACTTCCTGACCAGGCAAAGCCCATATCATCCGGCAGAACTTCTTCCGAAATCCTTTCCATAATCTTTATAGCTTCACCCGAACTTACACCGGACCTTGTCATACCGTTTATGGTAATCGCAGGATACATATTGAACCTTGTTAAACTATATGGCCCGACGATTTCTTTAATATCTATTACGGAAGTCAATGGCACCATCGTTCCGTATTTATTTTTGACAAATATTTTATAAATATCAGCAGGCTTTTCTCTGAACTCGGAATCTGCCTGAAGATAAACACGATAAACACGTCCGTATTTATTAAAGTCATTTACGTAGGATTTTCCGAAATAACCCGCAAGTGCACTGTAAATTTCAGAAATTTCAACCCCTTGTGCCATTGCTTTATCAGCATTTACGTTAATCAGCAGCTGCGGGAGATTTGCGGTAAATGATGTGTAAACAAGCTGAAATGCAGGATCTTTATTTGCCGCAGCTATAAGCTTTTCGGCTTCATCGTAAAGCTCCTGCGGAGTTCTGTCGCCTTTGTCCAGAAGTTCATATTCAAAACCGCCGAACATACCTAAACCAGAAATTGAAGGCGGCGAAAATACCGCTATTTTTGCTGACGGATAATCAGAAAATTCTTTTTGCATCTTGCTCATTATACTCTGCATCGAAAGTTCTTTATCTTTTCTTTTGGACCAATCCGCAAGTCTTGCAACAATAAGCGCCGTATTTTCACCGGAATAACCGACAAGTGTAATAGTATTTTCCACCCCCGGAATTGCAAGTATTTTTTCTTCAATTTCCGTTGCTACAATATCGGTTCTTGATGCTGAAGATCCGTCAGGAAGCTGGATTTGCGAGAAAATTGCACCCTTGTCTTCTGTCGGCAAAAATCCCTGAGGAATTAACTTCCCGAGAAATACGATAAATATAACTATAAGAATAAATGTCACAATAGTAGATTTTGGAGAATCAATAAAGAATTTAGCTCCGACAAGATATTTATCACGAATTTTGTTAAACCATTCGTCGAATTTTTGGATAAAAACAAAGTGGCTGTGCTCGTCACCTGATTTTAAAATCATTGCACAAAGCGCAGGTGCAAGAGTTAATGCAACTAGTGTTGAAAGCCCGATTGATGAGGCTATACACAGTGCAAACTGTCTGAACATCTGCCCCGTAATCCCTGCCATAAAAGATACCGGCACAAATACCGCCATCAATACAAGTGAAGTTGCAAGAACAGCGCCGAAAACCTCTTTCATGGTAATTTCCGTTGCATCTTTCGGGTTCTTGCCTTCCTGAATGTGGCGCTGGGTATTTTCCAGTACAACAATAGCATCGTCAACTACCAGACCGACAGCAAGAACCAGGGCGAACAAAATCAACAGGTTTATTGAAAATCCGAGAAGATTCATAAATATAAACACGCCAATTAATGAAACCGGAATTGCACAGAACGGGATTAATGCAGCACGTGCGCTTCCCAAAAACACATAAGTTACGATTCCGACAAGCACAATTGCCAAACCGATTGCATTAATAACTTCTTTGATTGATTCACGCACAAAGTCGGTTTCGTCACGCTCGATTTTGTATTCGATACCCTGAGGAAAACCTTTTGAAAGTTCAGCCATTTTCTTTCTGATTTTGTTTGAAAGGTCAATAGCGTTTGCTTCCGGAAGCTGGCTTATTGAAATGATTGCCGAATTTCTTCCGCCGATACGAGAAAAGTATGAATAGCTTTCAGCACCCAGTTCAACCCTTGCGATATCTTTCAATCTTATTTGAGAACCGTCCGGTTTTGAGCGGACGATTATGTCTTCAAACTCTTCTACATCCTGAAGTCGGCCTTTTGTACGCATTGTAAGCTTAATCATCTGCTTGTTTTTCATGGGTTCAACACCCAGATCACCAGCAGGACTTTGTGTATTCTGATATTGAATGGCATTGTTGACTTCGGCTATCGAAACTCCAAGATTTGCCATCTTTGCAGCGTCAAGCCATATTCTCATTGAATAATCCGCCGAACCAAATACGGATACTTTACCAACCCCTTTGATACGTGCAAGTTCATCTTTTATATAAATTGAGGCATAGTTGGCAATATACAAAGAATCATAAGTATGAGTCGGTGAGTTTACGGCAATCATCATTAAACCGGGGCCGCCTGTAGATTTTTTAACGGAAAGTCCATACCGTCTAACATCTTCCGGAAGTCGTGGAGTAACAAGTTGAAGCTGGTTCTGAACGTTTACAACCGCCATATCAGGATCCGACCCGATTTCAAAATACAAAGTAAGCTGATATTGACCGTTTTGAGAAGTTGATGACATATAAATCATATCTTCAACACCGTTCAACTGAGCCTCAATCGGAGCTGCAACAGTAGCTTCCACAACGTCAGAACTTGCGCCTGCATAAGTCGCTGTTACTACAACCTGCGGAGGGGTAATTGACGGATATTCTTCCAATGGCAGCATATTTATCATCAGCATGCCGGCCAGAATAATCGCCAGTGATATTACTATCGCAAGTTTCGGTCTTTTTATAAAAAGATTGCCGTTATTATTTTCTGCCATTGTTATTTTGTCTCCTGTCCGGATTTATTATCAGATGTCTTTTCTGAATTTTTAATTTTTTGCATTTCTTCTTTTGAAACAATCGTGACAGGCTTGCCAGGAACTACCTTTTGAAGTCCGTCTGTAATAATCCTGTCGCCTTTTTTGAGCCCTTCTTCCACAATCCAGTTATCTCCGTTTTGACCTTTAGTTTTTATATAGGTCAACTGTGGCAGATCATTTTCATCAAGCTTATAAACATATTTACCTGCCTGATTTTCCTGAACTGCAGTCTGCGGAACAACAGGAATATTTGAAGGTTTATTAGCATAAAGCTTTACTGTCAAAAATTCTCCCTGAATCAAAGCATTGTTCGGGTTCTGAAAAGTTGCCCTCATTGTAATTGTACCTGTCGACTGGTCAACTTTGTTGTCCTGAAAATCCTGAACCCCGTCAAATTTGTATTTTTCACCGTTAGAAAGATATAATTCGACTTTTCTGTTAGAATTTGCCTCTGCATCAGAATTTGCAAGGATTGCATAATCGTTTGAATCAAGCGGGAATGTAACATATATCGGGTTTGTACTGTTAATCGTTGTTAATGCACCTGAAGACGGTGTTACATAGTTTCCAACAGTAACATTTATAATCCCGACACGACCGTCTACAGGGGACTTTACCATTGTATAACCCATTATACGCTGGCTGTCGTTGTAACTTGCCTGGGCTGATGCAAGCTGTGCTCTAAGAGAATCCCTCTGAGAAAGCATTTCATCATATCTTGATTTTGCAATGTAATCATTTTTTACAAGCTCCTGCGCTCTTGCAAGTTGTTTTTCAGCATAAGCAAGCTGGGCTTTTAAGTTTGCAACATTCGCACTTGCCATTTTTGCCGAATTTGAAAACTCCGTCGGTTCTATCTGAAACAATGTCTGGCCTGCTTTTACAAAATCGCCTTCCTTAAAGTAGCTTTTTGTAAGATAACCTGAAATACGGGCAAGAACATCTACCCTGTATTTGGCAACAACACGCCCCGGAGCATCGTAAGTTCTTATAATGCTTCTTTCCTGTATTTCTTCAGCTACAACCTGCGGTGCCGGTTTATTTCTCATTGCTTTTCCGGTTTTAATATTATCATAAACTGTTACACCATATCTTGCGATAATCGCAAGTAATAATACCGCTAATATTATAAAAATTGTTTTCTTCATCGGTGTCCCCTAATCATTTTTAAATCGGATATATGTATATTTTAAATAAACTATGTTGTTTTTGCAACAATTCAATTATACAAAACTGAATTTTAAAAAGCAATATAATTACATGGATAAATAGAATTTGCTTATCCTTATATTTTATTCTTATTCAGATTTACTTTTAGCTTATTTCACAATGAAATGGCAAAATCCGCTAATTGCTATTTATTTTTTGAGGCTGACACAGCCTCTTTTTCCAGCAGATTACTTTTATAAGATTTTTTAACCTTATACAAATTGATTATGTAATCCCAAAAACTTTGATCTGATTGTTTTTCCAAAGCTTTAGACATATCAGGATATTCTTTAAATGCTTTTATATAAGCTTCTGCCTTCTCAAATAGCGGATTATTTTCAGTAATTACGCCGTCACTATTTATTACTCTGGTATAATATTTTTTGTCAAGAAAACCTATTGAAGGATCATTATACAATTTTTCGCCTAACATTTTGCGAAATTGGCAAAGTCCTTCTTCGGTACTTTTTGCTTTACCTGCACAATACCGGGCCATTATCTGAAATTGCTCGGCATGTTTAAGTTCGTGCCTTAAATATTTCTTCAAAAATATTGGCTTTATGATACCAGAATTTAGTTTTTTATTAAGAATAATTTCCCCTGTATAAGGGATTATTGATTCCCATTGCATCAAGTTTTTCAAACCTAATTGCAGGTCTTACTGAAGTTTTTGACGCTTTTCCAATTATATTTAAAACATATCTGCAAAATTTTATATTCATTTGTTTTCCAGCCAGTTTCCCCATCCAACATACTTATATAAAGTATTTTTACCTTCTAAAATTGCGTAATTATCCAAATTTAATTAACAACACACTTTTACAAAAATGTATTAATACTTATTATTATTCAGAAGCAAACTTACTTTTAATTGTTAATAATCTCTTTTATATATTCAAACAATTTTTGCATAGCAAGGCTTCTGTGCGAAATCTTATTTTTTTCATCCTCGCTCATTTCAGCCATTGTTTTTGAAGTTCCTTCAACAAGAAAAACAGGATCATAACCGAATCCGTGACTTCCTGATTGTGTAAAAGCAATCTCGCCTTTACATTCACCTCTTGCAGTGAATTCAACTTCTCCCGAAGGATTAATCAAGGTAATAGCGCAGACAAATTTTGCTTTCCGGTTTGTTTCACCCTTCAAAGCGTCAAGAAGTTTGTCTATTCTTTTTTGCGCCGTATCAGCATATCTTGCCGAATGAATTCCAGGAGAACCACCGAGTGCATCAACGCAAAGTCCGGAATCATCCGCCATCGTATAAGTATGTGTCAGGCGATTTGCTTCTTTTGCTTTAATAAGAGAGTTTTCTTCAAAAGTTTTGCCATCTTCAACCGGATTAAAATCCAAACTTGAATCTATCGCTTCAAAATCAACCCCGATGATACCATAAAGATGTGCTATTTCTCTGATTTCTTCAAGTTTGTGCGGGTTTTGGGTTGCAATTATTATCTTCATAAAACTCCCTTTATAATTATTATTTACCGTATCGTCTTTGACGGCCGTAAAACTCTTCAATCGCTTCTGAGAGCATATTTTTATCAAATTCAGGCCAGTATCTTTTTGTAACTATAATCTCAGAATAAGCAATCTGCCATAACAAATAATTAGAAACCCGCATTTCACCGCCAGTTCTGATTAATAAATCCGGATCCGGAATATTTTTGGTGTATAAGTGGGCGGAAATTGTATCTTCTGTAATATCAGAAGCCGAAATTTCACCTGATTGAACTTTTCTACAAATATTTTTAACGGCATGAACAATCTCATCACGTGCACCATAATTAAAGGCTATTTGAAGGTTTACGCCTGTATTGTTTTTTGTGGTTTCAACTGCATTATTTAAGATTTTTTGAAGTTTTTCGCTCAATCTGCCTGTGTCGCCGATAAAACTTATCACAACATTATTTTCGTGCATTTCCTGTAACTCATTTTGAAGAGTTACCCCGAGCAAATCCATCAAAAATGCAACTTCTTCTGGTTTTCTGTTCCAATTTTCAGTCGAAAAAGCATATACAGTCAAATATTTAACACCGAAATCATCACAGGCTCTCATTGCAGCTTTAAGTGCATCAACACCCTTCTTATGACCGAAGGCTGAGGGAAGATTGTGAGCTTTTGCCCATCTTCTGTTCCCGTCCATAATTATCGCAATATGTTTTAAATTAGTTTCCTTAACTATATCTTTTATTCTTTGTTCCGCTACTGCAAGTGACATCTTCAATACCTCTGCCTGACAATTATATCCGAAAGTAATATATAAGTAAAGAGCGGCACACTTTAATGAATTAAAATGCACCGCCCTTTCGTAACTATATGAAGGTATTTACTTTTTAAAGCCTCTGAAAAAATTTACCACTTTTGCAAAACCGTTAATTGCTTTTTCAGTGCCTTTTGCAACAGCTTCATCTATTTTGTGAAGAGTATCTTTCGGATTTTTGACAGCTTCCTGCGCTTTAGATTTTGCTTTTTGAGCAGTGGCTTTTATTGTCTGGGCACTCTCGCTGTTGGCAATGTTTGTTAAAACTTCTTTAGTTTTTGAAGTCTTGAAGAAATCCGCAATATTTTTGCGGTAAATTACACCTGCAACAGTGCCTAATCCCAAAATTGCAAGACCTGCTTTCTGCCAGAAAGACATCGGCTTTTTAAATTTAATATCTTCCCCGTTTTTTAATTTATCCGCATTATTTGCAAGATTTTTTCTGAATTCATCCTGGGTTAAAACTTTTTTATGCCCGTTTTTATCAGTAACATGATACCTGTTCTTGTTATCAACCTGAACAAGATTTCCGCCGATAATCGACGAATTAAGAGTGTTTACCATTTGTGCTTTCATAATAAATCCCTTTTGTTTACACTACCTTATATATATAAAGTATTAATGCTTAAAATTTTTGCTAAAATTCCAATGCAACTTAATGAATATTTACACAAAAAGAAATCCATTTTGTAAAAACGCTTCCTCTTTGTCTTTTCTTTTTTATTGTCTGATAAATTTAATTATTTTGTCCTCCGGACGGGGAAACTTTTGGTGGCAAAAGTTTCACAAAACCAGCTGCACGCTTTCGTTCGATAATAATTTGCACAACTCGACTCAAGGCGGGTAAACTCGCTTTGCTCAAACAATACCCGCCTTTAAAGTTTGTCTCGCTTGCAATTATTGCTCACTCCGCTATAGCAGCAATTTATTTATTTGTTAGCTTTAAAATTTTCAGGAGCTTTTGGCTTTGTCACAAGATGACGTATCTATAGGAGAGAATAAAATAAGGATTGGATAACAAAAAGACATGTACCGGCATAAGCGCTAATACATGTCTTTTTTAAGTTTCTCTAATTTATTTTAAAAGCGGCTCTCACTAACATCTAACCGATGTGTAGGAGCGGACTTCGTCTTCCAAACCTGCTAAAACTTCACTTATTTTGTCAAAAGACATGTACCGGCAAAAGCGCCTATACATGTCTTTTTTAAGTTTGTCTAATTTATTTTAAAAGCGGCTCTTACTAACATCTAGCCAATGTGTAAAAGCGGACTTCGTCCGCCTATGAACAGCCGGAATAACCACACTTGAGGCAGATGAAGCAGCCTTCAGCCATCTGAATTTCGTTTCCGCATTCAGGGCACTTAACTGTTTTAATTTCGCCTGTCGGATTGTAATCTTCCGTTTTTTCTTCTTTTATCGGATTTGTAACTTCAGCCTTCTTTTCAGGCTCAGAAACAGTTTTCATAGATTTTTCAGCCTCAACCTGAGCTTCTGATTTTTTAGAATCAAGGTTCATAGGCTGGAACTGACGGCTGTTGTTTCTGTAAACAGTGATACCTTTTAGGTTATTTTCGTAAGCCAGAACATAAGCCTGTTCAATATCTTCACGGGTTGCGTGTTCTTCAAAGTTTACAGTTTTAGAAACAGCGTTGTCTGTATGAAGCTGGAAAGCAGCCTGCATTTTAACGTGCCAGTATGGAGAAACGTCATGCGCCGTAACGAAAATCTTTTTGGCATCTGCCGGAACGTTATCAACATGAGCAACAGAACCGGTTTTAGCAATTTCTTTCATTAATTCTTCAGAATAGAATCCGTGTTTAATAGCGTATTCTTTAAAAATCGGATTAATTTCAAGCATTTCAGTTCCGTCCATAATCAGTCTTGAGAATACAAGCCCGAACAGAGGTTCAACACCGCCTGAGGCTCCGGCTATCATTGAAATTGTACCTGTCGGCGCAATACAGGTTGTAGTTGCGTTACGGATTCCGAATTTTTCAATTTGCGCATCCAGCTCTTTCCATTGTTCATCGGAAATTTTTCCGGCAGATTTTCCTTTATATTTGTTGTAGAGGAAGTTTTTGCCGTCGTAAACGCTTCCTTTGAAGTTGTTAAATCTGCCTCTTTCTTTTGAAAGTTCAATGGATTCGCATTTTGATTCGTAATCAATAAATTCCATAACCTGAGAAGCGAGTTTTGTACCTTCTTCCGAGCTGTAGGAAATTCCCATTTTCATAAGCATATCAGCCCAGCCCATAACACCGAGTCCGATTTTGCGGTTATTCTGAACCATTTCGGAAATCTGCGGAAGCGGATAGTTATTTACGGCGATTACGTTGTCTAAGAATCTGATTGCAGTTCTTGTTGTTTCCGCTAAAGTTTTCCAGTCAACTTCAGATCCGTTAGCTCCATCAATAACCATTCTGCCAAGATTTATAGAACCTAAGTTGCAGGCTTCGTAAGCAAGAAGCGGAACTTCACCACAAGGATTGGTTGATTCAATCTGACCAACCAAAGGAGTCGGGTTATCTGCATTCATTTTATCAATAAAGATGATTCCGGGTTCACCATTTCTCCATGCGCCGTCCACAATAAGGTCAAATACTTTTTTAGCACTTAATCTTGCAACAACCTGATTGTTCTGAGGATTAACTAAATCATAATCTTCGCCTTTTTTGAGTGCTTCCATAAATTTGTCAGTAATTGCAACAGAAATATTAAAGTTGTTCAATTTATTGTTATCGGATTTGCAGTTAATAAAGTCTAAGATATCCGGGTGGTCAACTCTTAAGATACCCATGTTTGCGCCGCGTCTTGTACCGCCCTGCTTAACCGCTTCGGTTGCAGCGTTAAATACTTCCATAAATGAAACAGGGCCTGATGAAACACCCATGGTTGATCTTACAACACTGTTTTTGGGGCGTAATCTTGAGAAAGAAAAACCTGTTCCACCACCTGATTTGTGAATTAATGCCGTATTTTTAACGGTTTCAAAAATTCCTTCAAGGCTGTCTTCAACAGGAAGAACAAAACAGGCAGCAAGCTGTCCGAGTTCTCTTCCGGCATTCATCAAGGTCGGAGAGTTCGGCATAAAGTAGCATTTTGTTATAAAATCATAAAATCTGTCAGCAAGTTTTTCAACTTCAGCCTGAGTTTTGCCAAATTTCAAATCGCCTGATGCAATTGCAAGAGCCACACGTCTGAACATATCAGCAGGTTTTTCTGTGCAATTTCCGTCTTTGTCCCTTTTCAAGTATCTTCTTTCTAGAACTTTTATTGCATTTTCGGATAAATTCAATTTTTCTTCCACTAAGTTCACACTAACCTCCATTTATTAGTCCAAGTCTTCTTATTCATCAAATTAAAAATTTAAAAATCATCCCCATAAATAAAAATATTTAAAGCATGGTTCGTTCTCTAATTTTACAACAACAAGAAAAGGCATGCAACATGGATATCCTAATAATTTTCAGTTTTGTAACAAAATATTTTTTTAAAGTTTAGTGAATTACATGTTTATAATATAATTACTTGGCGAGGTGAATTTATTTGAAACACTCAAGACTTACAGCCCTGATATTTATAGCATTATTTTTAGGTGTAATTGTCGGACATTTTTTCCCTGATTTTGCGGTAAGAATGCGTCCGTTTGCCGAAATATTTTTGAGAATGGTCAAGATGATTATTGCTCCTTTGCTGTTTTCAACGCTCGTTGTCGGAATTGCAGGACACGGAGATGCCAAAAGTCTTGGAAAAATCGGACTTAAAACAATTATATATTTTGAAATTGTAACAACTCTGGCGCTTATTATCGGGCTTACGATGGGAAATATATTCAAACCCGGAGTCGGATTTGTTTCCGGCACCTCGGTTCATGCAATAGAAATGCAGGCAGCAGGACTTGTGGCGGCCTCTCATGCGCATACATCAATAGGCGCAATGGTTACGGATATTTTCCCGACAAGTGTCGTGGATGCCATGGCAAAAGGCAATCTGCTTCAAATAGTTGTATTTTCAATATTTTTTGCACTTGCAATCTGTGCCGTCGGCAAGAAAGCACAGCCCGTTCTGGACTTATTAAACTCTGTTTCGCAGATTATGTTTAAGTTTACTGAATACGTAATGTACTTTGCGCCTCTCGGTATTTTCGGAGCAATAGCCGCAACTGTCGGAGCAAACGGACTGTCTGTTTTAAAAAACTATTTCAAAATTATCGGTGCATTATATACAGCACTTGCAGTTTTTGTTGTTCTTGTTTTGTTCATTGTCTGCAAAATTGTTAGAATTTCTTTCAGAACGTTATTAAGAGCGTTGCAGGAGCCGGCACTTCTTGCATTTACAACCGCAAGTTCAGAGGCTGCATTCCCGAAAGCCATGGAAATTATGGAACGTTTCGGAGTTCCGAAAAATATTGTAAGCTTTGTAATGCCGACAGGATACACTTTTAATCTTGACGGGAGCACTTTGTACCTTGCAATGGCCGTTCTGTTTTCATCTCAAATCGTCGGCATCCATCTTGATTTGAATCAGCAGATAATAATTATGCTCGCACTTATGCTGACAAGCAAAGGGGTAGCAGGTGTTCCCAGAGTTTCATTGATTGTCCTTGCCGGAACATTAGCAAGCTTTGACATTCCGATTTTAGGTGTTGCAATACTTTTAGGCATAGACCAGATTCTCGACATGGGAAGAACAACCGTAAACTTGATCGGAAACTGTGTTGCGACTGTAGTTATTGCAAGATGGGAAAAAGTTTTTGATTATGATAAAATGAAAGCGTTCGTGGCTCAGTCAAAAGCCGAAAGTATCGGCGCTGATATTGAAAAATTCAGAAAAGACCACGAAAGAAAATAATTTTTAAAATTACACAAAAAAGAAGAAGGATACAGAAGATGAGTGAAAGCACAAAAGTTGAATTGAAAGATACCTTAAACCTGCCTCAGACAAGCCTTGCAATGAGAGCAAACGCAACCGTGCGTGAAGTTGAAATTCAAAAATTCTGGGAAGAAAACAAGATTTACGAAAAATCTGTAGCAGACAAAGATAAAAATAACAAATTTATTCTTCATGACGGCCCGCCGTATCTGAGCAGTGAAAAAATTCACGTCGGCACCGCACTCAACAAAATTCTGAAAGATATCCTTACAAAATATAAATCACAACGAGGTTTTTATGCGCCTTATGTTCCGGGATACGACGGCCACGGGCTTCCGATTGAAAACAAAGTTGTGAAAGAAATTAAAGGCGGAAGAAGCGCCGTCACACCTTATGAACTTCGCCAGAAATGCAGAGAATTTGCCCACAAAAACTTGAAAGGTCAGGAAAGTGAATTTAAACGCCTCGGAGTCTGGGGCGACTGGGAACACCCGTATCTTACAATTGCGCCTGAATACGAAGCCGAACAGGTGAGAGTTTTTGGCGAAATGTACAAAAAAGGTTACATTGAAAAAGGCATGAAACCAGTTTACTGGTGCGCTTCATGTGAAACCGCACTTGCCGAAGCCGAAGTTGAATACGCTGATCATACATCAACTTCTATTTATGTAAGATTTAAGTTTGATGAGGAAAGCACAAAGAAAATTAACGACAAAATTTTATCAGGCAACACAAAACCTGTTTACGCAATCATCTGGACAACAACTCCATGGACAATTCCTTCAAACATGGCAATCAGCATGCACCCGAAGTTTGAATACACCTTCTTTGAATACAAAGGGGATATCTACGTTGTTGCACAGGAACTTCTCGGCGCATTTTTGAATGACGTTGAGTGGGATGAAAAAGATATTAATGTTGTAGGCTCATGCACAGGGGCGGATCTGAAACTTTTAAATACAAAGCACCCGCTTTATGACAGAAAATCACCGATAATTTTAGGCGAACACGTAACCCTTGATGCCGGTACAGGGTCAGTACACACAGCTCCGGGGCACGGTCTTGAAGACTATGAAGTCGGATGCAGATACGGAATAGAAGTATTCTCACCGCTTGACGGCAAGGGGATTTGGACTGAAAAAGTTCAGGATAAAGACCTTGAGGGGATTCCGTACTACAAAGGAAACAAAATTGTTATTGAAAAACTTCAAAACTGCGGAGCGCTTTTAAAAGCACAGGATATTAACCATAGCTATCCGCACTGCTGGAGATGTAAAAATCCTGTAATTTACCGTGCAACGCCTCAGTGGTTTGTAAAAGTGGACAAATTCAGAGATCAGGCGCTTGAAGCAATCAAAAACGTCAAATGGATTCCTGCCGGCGGAGAATCAAGAATATCAAACATGGTTGCAGGCCGCACAGACTGGTGTATATCCCGTCAGAGAGCCTGGGGGGTTCCGATTCCGGTATTCTACTGTGAAGACTGCGGCGAAGTTATTGTAACCGACGAAACCATCAACCACGTTGCAGAGATTTTTGAAAAAGAAAGTTCTGATGCATGGGTTAAATACACTGCAGACCAATTGCTACCACAAGGTTTCAAATGCCCAAAATGCGGAAAAACTCACTTCAAAAAAGAGAATGACATTATGGATGTCTGGTTTGACTCAGGCATAAGCTGGCGCGCAGTTGTCGAAAAAAGAAGCGAACAGCTCGGCTCAACTCCGGTTGAGATGTATCTGGAAGGTTCGGATCAACACAGAGGATGGTTCCAGTCTTCTCTTTTAACTTCTGTAGCTACAGAAGGCAAGGCTCCGTATAAAACAGTTCTTACACATGGATTTGTATTCGGAGAAGACGGCAGAAAAATGTCAAAGTCTTTAGGAAACTACATTCGTCCTGATGACATTATCAAAAATTACGGCGCAGATATCTTAAGACTCTGGGCTGCATCGGTAGATTATAGAAACGATACCAAAATTGGAGACAATATCGTAAAACAGCTTGTTGAGATTTTCAAAAAGACAAGAAATACAGCAAGATTTTTGCTCGGAAATCTTTTTGACTTTGACCCGAAAGCTGATTATGTAGAATATAAAGACCTGAAAGAACTCGACAAATTTGCGCTTCACAAACTCAACAAACTTATTGAAGAAGTAACTGTTGCATTTGAAAATTATGAGTTTTACAAATACTTCCAGCACCTGCAAAACTTTGCAGCAGTGGATTTAAGTTCATTCTATCTTGATATTGTAAAAGACAGACTTTATACCGCCGGCAAAAAATCACTTTCACGCAGAGCCTGCCAGACCGTAATGTACGAAATTCTTCAGGCACTGGTCAGAATGCTTGTACCTGTAATGCCTCATCAGGCTGAAGACATCTGGATGAGTGTTCCGGAAGTACAAAAAGACGGACTTGAAAGTATTCTTCTATCATCATGGCCAGAGGTAAAATCCGAATGGAATAATGAAAAACTGGAAGAAGAATTCACTCAAATTTTGAAAGCACGTGAAGTTGTAAGCCGTGCTATAGAACCTCTTAGAGCAGACAAAAAAGTCGGAAGCTCACTGGAAGTTGCGGTTTACGTAAGCGTCAAAGATAACGCTGTTTTGAAAGCTAATGAAGATGAACTCTGCAATATTTTCATCACATCTCAAGCTTACGTTACAGATGAAAAGCCGTCAGATGTTTTAAACGAATATAAAGAAGATGATTATACTGTCTGGGTTACAAAAGCAGAAGGCGAAAAATGCGCCCGCTGCTGGAAGTACAGAAAACTAAATTCCGACGGAATTTGTGAAGAATGTATTGATGCAATTAAATAAATTGTAATCAATCTAACGGGAACGAATATTATTTATTTTATGACCGGCGGGTTTGTACAAACCCGCCTTTTCATTTTAATAATATTGAAAATACATTGACAATTCATCCAGTTCATTTGCAATAACTTTAGCAAGAGCAGGTTGGGCTTTCGCCCAACAAAGAATTTTATAATGTATAATTCTTTCTCATTGTTGCATATATGAATGTCCTCCGGACGGGGCCGCTTTTGGTGGCAAAAGCGGCGCAAAACCAGCCGCACGCTTCGTTCACTAATAATCTGTACGGCTCGGCATAATGGCGGGTAAACTCGCTGCGCTCAAACAATACCCGCCTTTGCAATCTGCCTCGCCTGCAATTATTGTTCACTACGCTATGGCGGCAATAGAAAAAATATCCGACCTGAGCGTGAACTCATGCTTCACACTCAATTTTTTAAAGCCATTTTGTCATCCTGAATTTAGTTGACTGCTTTTGCCGAAATCTATGATTTCGTGCAAAATGTCTGGTTTTCCACAGTATCTCAACGAGATTCTGAAACACAGAGGTCAATCTGACGTTCAGAATGACAGTCAAAGACAAAATGGCTAAAATAGGTGATGCTTCGCTTCGCTCAAAATGACGTAAAAACAATTAACTTTTTTGTGCAATAATTTATTTATGCAAAAGTTGATTGACAAAGCAAAAATTGAACATACTCTTTCCAAATCCGAAATCGTAGAAATTCTAAAAGACAATTCAATAAACGATTATCTTTTTAAAAATGCTGATGAGGTAAGAAAAAATTACACAGGCAACGAGGTTTACCTGAGAGCACTGATTGAGTTTTCAAACATCTGCCACTGTGATTGCAAATACTGTGGAATTAGACGTGACAACAAAAATATTTCGCGATACAGACTTGAAAAAAAAGAAATTCTACAACTTGCAAACTATGCAGTCCAATCAGGATACAAGACAATAGTTCTGCAAAGTGGAGAAGATATATTTTTTACAGCAGAATATCTGGCTGAAATTATAAAAGGAATCAAACAAAATGATATTGCAGTAACATTAAGCATTGGCGAGCGCACATTTGATGAATATAAAATTTTAAAAGAAGCTGGTGCAGACAGGTTTTTACTCAGGATTGAAACAACTGACGAAAATTTATACGCACAAATGCACCCGCAGATGTCGCTTGAAAATCGAAAACAATGTCTTTTTAATTTAAAACAACTCGGCTATGAAACAGGCACCGGCTCTCTTGTCGGACTTCCGGGGCAAACTCCGGAAAGCCTTGCTGACGATATTCTGTTTTACAAAAAACTCAATGCCGATATGATAGGCATCGGCCCCTTAATTGTCCACCCTGAAACACCCTTAAAAGACGAAAAAAACGGGGATTTAATTCTTGCAATAAAAGTTCTAGCTCTTACACGGCTTTTATTGCCTGACATAAACATTCCGGCAACAACAGCTATGGAAACTCTACACCCACAGGGTAGAATTTTGGCACTTCAGGCAGGTGCTAACGTAATTATGCCGAACATTACTTTTGAACAATACAAAAAGAGCTATGAAATTTATCCGAATAAAGTTTCGGTGAATTACGAAAGTTTAAAAACAGAACTGGCAAAAATCGGACGTTCGATTTCCTGTAAAAAAGGATTTCGTGGCAATCACGACCGCACTTAATTAGAAAGGAAAGTTTTATGAAAATTGCAAATAATCTTTTAGAACTTATCGGGAAAACTCCGCTTGTCAAGATTAACAAAATAAATGATGGAGAGGCTGAAATCGTTGTAAAACTTGAAAAACAAAATCCTGCTGGCTCTGTCAAAGACCGTCCTGCCCTTAATATGATTGAAAAAGCAGAAAAAGCCGGTTTGATAAATAAAGATACTGTAATAATTGAACCAACAAGCGGAAATACAGGCATAGGACTTGCGTTAGTTTGCGCAATCAAAGGATATAAAATGATTTTGACAATGCCGGAGACTATGAGTTTGGAAAGACGGAAACTTCTTTCTGCCTATGGTGCTGAACTTGTTCTGACTGACGGAAATAAAGGCATGCAGGGGGCTGTCGATAAAGCAGAAGAACTTCACAAAGAAATAAAAAATTCTTTTATCCCGCAGCAGTTTTCCAATCCTGCAAATCCAGAATCTCACACAATAACAGCAGAAGAAATATGGCAAGACACTGATGGAAAAGTTGATATAATCGTTGCAGGCGTCGGTACAGGCGGAACAATTTCAGGGATTTCAAAAGCCTTAAAAGAAAAAAATCCCGATATTAAAGCCGTTGCCGTTGAACCTTTTGAAAGTCAGGTTCTAAAAGGCGAACAGGCAGGCGCACACAAAATTCAGGGAATTGGTGCAAATTTTGTACCTGAGAACTTTGATAAAAATCTTGTGGATGAAATTATCCCAGTAAAAAGCGACGACTCAATTGCGGAAGCCCGCAGAATGGCAAAAGAAGAAGGGATTTTGTCCGGAATTTCTTCCGGGGCAGCACTCTGGGCTGCTAATGAACTTTCCAAACGTCCCGAAAACAAAGGTAAATTAATAGTTGTAATTCTTCCCGACAGCGGCGAAAGATATTTATCAAGCGAATTATTTGAATAACAGTTTTGTAAATTTTTGTAAAAAAACAATCGACATATTTTACATCCTAAAAACAGCTTACTATCAAGTTTTGGCCAAAATTTATTCAATAAGCATCCCTGAAAAACTTTCTGTCACGAAGTTTTTATATAAATAATAGAAGGAGAGTTGTTATGACACCTAATTTACCGCAGGCAATTACAGTAAATAAAAATCTTGCATCGACGTTGAAAGCTTTTATTAAAGAAAACAGCGGGAAGACAATCAATGAAAATCAACTGAATGAAATATTACAAAGGGTTGCAATATTTGATGCAGAACGTGACAACGGCACTCGTCCCGGGAATTCAATCTTTGAAGGAGGTGCTAAATATTTTGGCGGAGATGAGAATAATTTCAAAGTTAAGCATGGTCAACAAATTCAATTAAGTGTTGAAGAATACAATGCAATTTTTGAAGGCTATATTGACCCGATAAAAATAGAAGAAAAAGCAAAAGATCAACCCGCAAACCTCAAACAGCCCCCGCCGGCAGTTATCAAGGAACAGCACTCCGTATTGCCAAAACCAGAAGCCAATCTCGACAGCAAACTTACACGGCCAAAAACTGCCGATATGAACGCAAATGCTAACAACAATGCCCAATTAGACAAGGATGTTAAAACAATATTTCCGGACGGATTGCCCGAAGGAATTACAGCATCATACACGAATATTGACGGAACCAATGTCCTGATATTTAAAAAAGACGGACAGACTCTCGATCAGACTCAATTGAGACAATTGACATACGCTCAGAAATCCGAACCGGCTGATCAGACAAAGACCAATTCTCCTGAAAGCTTGAGTTCTGCAGATACACCGGAGGCTGAATTACCCAACAATCCGGCAGAAGAAAACTATACGCCAAAAACTCAAAAGCATGCTGAAGGAAATTCTCCGGATACTTTGACTAAACCGGATACACCGGAGGC
>CALUVL010000011.1 GCA_944324225.1 Candidatus Gastranaerophilales bacterium | reverse complement strand
ACAGCAACTGTAAATCCGTCTGGCTCATTCAAGATACCAGAAAGCGGAACCCAAGATGTTAAGGTTGACTTCAAGAAAGATGGTGACAGCAGCGGCGGCGAATGTATAAACTTGAACTGGAAAATAGTGAATGGTTTAGAAAAAGGTGCTTCATATTATGATCCTTCAACGAGTTCATATTATGATATGGAGTATATCCAAATTATAGGTCTCAGGTTGAGTGGTCGTGACGGAAACTCTGTGCTTATTACCACTGGCGGAGGTTTTGGTTCAGGCGAGTATAGAATTGGGTCAGTGTGTCTTCCTCCAACTAGGTATCCGCTTACATATGGCAGTGTTGAGTACTTTAATGCAAGTACCGGTATGGCTTTTCCGATAATAGTAACGGCTAATCCAAATCCGATAAGTCCTGGTTATAACTCAAACAGTGCCTCCGTTACATTTAATGTAACAAGCCCTGCAAAAACCGTCTATACTTTAACGGTAAAATATCAGGAAGAAGGAACAAATAAACAGTTATTCCCTGATGATACTTATCAACTAGAAGCTGGATACAAGCAAGTAATTATGGCACACAACCCTCCGGAAGGGTATAAGCTTGGTAAAAATACTCATACCAACACTGTAACAACAGCCATAACCCCACTTACTATGCCTAACAGTGATTATACGATAACTTTCTATTACACGAATGAAGAAGCAAAGAAGTGTAAAGTCACAATGGAGAGTGCTGTTAATGGTACGGTTTCTCCATCCGGAACAACAACTGTAACCTGCGGTCAGGCTTTGTCAATTAAGGCTACACCAAACAGCGGGTATAAGTTCGGCGGATGGTCAAAAGTAAGTGGCAGCGGCTCATTTGCAGATGCTACAGCTCAAAGCACAACCTTCACTCCAACAAGTGACGCTGCAATCCAGGCAGGCTTTGGTCAGGATAGACTGAGAATATTCTATCAGCTATATATGGATTATAGTTATCGGCCGGGGTATCAATCCAATTGCGGAAGAGTGTATGGCAGAGCCTATGTGCTTGCACCTGCAGATAGAGACTATCCTTTTAAGGTTAATTTCTGGGTAAGAGATACGGTGGGGTACAGACCAGAAGGACCTTATGAATTCTCAGGTACAATCCGTAAAGGTCAAACTGAAGTTGTTAATGCGACCCTTTGGGTCGAAAGCTGGAGCCAATCTACGGGTTGTCATAAAGGTATCTTCCAGAAATGGGAAGAAGTCTACGGAAATGAGGATCCTTAGAGGACAGCTTGACTCCAAAGAAAAATCCGAACGAATACAAGTCGGGCAAGATTGCCCGACTTGTATAAACAAAAACTTTTTGCTCAATATAGGCGCCCAATTTTTATAGTAATTACACAGGGGCGCCTTTTCCTTTGCTTGTTGCTTATTAAGTTTGAATATGTTATATTTTCCCTATGAAAACTAAAAAATTTGCAGTCTGCTATAATAATAAAATTCAAAATTCTGTGGATGTGAAAAATAATCTTGCTCGATTGTTGAGTGAGCAAAATATATTTTGCGAAGTTCTTGATATTGATAATCTTAAAGACGGATTTGACTTTGCTTTTGTTATCGGAGGCGACGGCACTATTCTTAAAACTGCAAGATTTTTTGCGAAATTTGACACACCTATTTTCGGGATTAATCTTGGTCGTTTAGGGTTTCTCTCTCAGGCCTCAAGAGAATATCTGAAAGATGCTGTAGCAAAGATTCTTGATGCTCAGTTTTACATTGAAGAAAGAATTATGCTCCAAAGCGGTGAAAATCTTGCACTGAATGATTTTGTTATTAAAGGAAACTCGCATGGTAGAACAGCACGTTTGTCTTTGAAAATTAATGAAAAAGAAGTATGTGATTATTTGGCTGACGGGCTAATTATATCTACGCCTACTGGTTCTACGGCTTACGGTCTTTCTGCAGGAGGGCCTGTGCTTGCTCCAAATCTTGATGCGTTTGTTATTGTTCCGATTTGTCCACATACCCTTACTGCAAGGCCTCTTGTTGTTCCTGATACCGAAGTTATTACTGTTTCAGTGGGAAATTGTGAAAACGGGTTTGTTGTTTCCACTGATGGACAGAATTTCTATGAATGTAAGACAGATATTAAAATTAAAAAATCTTTACATAAAGTAAAACTTGCACTTTTAGATGATTCTGATTTTTATGCCTTACTCAGAGATAAATTGAGTTGGGGAACTTCTCCTGCCAAGATGTGCTGAAAAAATGTCTATTTAAATTTATATCATTACGTACATATAAGTAAGAAAATGATGAGTGGAGGGTGATGTAAAAATTTTTCTCTCTATTCATGCGATGTTAATCTTTTTAAACGCTTGTATTCTTTCTTTTTTTATTAACTTTTGTTCATAATTAGGGCAAAATTCTTGTACTTTTGTTCTATTTAAAATAGTATGTTATTATATAATTGGGGAGTCCGGAATAATTTATCGGGCTATGTAACCGGAATTATGTAATTATATTTAAATATAAAGAGGTAACAAAGTGGAAAATTACGTATCAGATATCTTCGCAAAGAAAGAAGATCCAACAAACAATCAGACTCCGGCTGCTCGTTCCGCAGTAAACCCAACTAAAATTAAGGTAGTTGGTGTTGGCGGCGGCGGCGGTAATGCTGTTAACCGAATGATTAAAGCAGGGCTCTCAGGTGTTGAGTTCTGGTTAATGAATACAGATTTACAGGTGTTGGAATTCGCACAGACACCTAACAAAATTCAGCTTGGTGCTAAATCTACAGCAGGGCTTGGTGCCGGCGGTGATCCGGCTGTTGGTGAAAGAGCAGCGGAAGAGGCTCAGCAAGAAATTACTCAGGCTCTAGACGGCGCCGATATGGTATTTATTACGGCAGGTATGGGCGGCGGAACAGGAACAGGTGCGGCTCCTGTTGTTGCTAAAATAGCTAAAGAACTTGGTATTTTGACTATTGCCGTTGTTACAAAACCTTTCTCTTGGGAAGGTCGCAAACGTCAAAATCAAGCTGTTCAAGGGCTTGAAAAATTGAGAGAAGCCGTTGATGCCGTTATAGTTATTCCAAATGATAAATTGCTTCAGGTTGTTGACCGTCAGGTTTCTCTGAATGAATCATTTATTATTGTTGATGAAGTGCTTCTCAGAGGTGTGCAAGGGATTTCCGACATTATTACGGTTCCCGGTACTATCAACGTTGACTTTGCGGATGTTAAAAACGTTATGCAGGCTTCAGGATCAGCTCTTATGGGTATCGGTCGCGGTCAGGGTGAAGGTCGTGCTATCAAGGCTGCTGAAATTGCTATCAACTCACAGCTTCTTGAAACTTCTATCAATGGCGCTTCTGGCGTAATTGTTAATATCACAGGCGGTCCGGATATGACTCTGCATGAAGTTACAGATGCTGCGAATATTATTCACGATGCAGTTCTTGACGATGCAACTGTTATCATCGGTACTGCAATTAATGAAAATATTCAGGGTGAAATTCAGGTTACTGTTATTGCAACCGGTTTTGAACTTAAAAACCAACCTGTTGAACCGATGAAAAAAGATGTTAAACAGCTTAGCGCATCAGATTTCTTCTCAGGAGCTTTTAATAATAACGGAAATATTTCGCAACAGCAAAGAAGAACTTCAATGCCTCAAATGGGTTCAGGATTTACTAATATTGAAATTCCTGACTTCTTGAAAAAATAAAATTAAATCTGCCGGATATTTTATATACAAGATGTCCGGCAGTTTTTTAATTTTGTTAAATTATTTTTTTTCGAATTTATTTGATACAAATATAATCACAATATAAGTTGGAAGTATGTAGTGACCTTTATAAGATGGTCACTTTTTATTTTAATAAAATGGTATCGTGTTAAGAAAAATAGTTAAAAAAATACCGCTTATTTAATAAGCGGTATTTTTTAGATAGTTTATGAAAACTAGTCTTTAGCGTGTCCTGCTGTTCCGAGAACATCGCGCATTTTGTGCATAACCATTTCTTTAACAGCGGTTCTGCCCGGTCCCATGTATTCTCTCGGGTCAAATTTTTCAGGGTGTTCAACAAAGAATTCTCTGATTGTTGAAGTCATAGCCAATCTCAAGTCGGTATCAATGTTGATTTTAGCAACACCGTGTTTAGAAGCGTAGTTAAGCATATCTTCCGGAACACCTTGAGCGTCAGGAAGGTTGCCGCCAAATTTGTTGCATTTTGCAACGAA
Source organism: Candidatus Gastranaerophilales bacterium (assembly GCA_944324225.1). Lineage (GTDB taxonomy): Bacteria > Cyanobacteriota > Vampirovibrionia > Gastranaerophilales > Gastranaerophilaceae > Scatenecus. The sequence continues at coordinate 63,723 of CALUVL010000011.1, read as the reverse complement.
TTCAGCAGGAACTGATGATGAACCATGCAAAACCAGCGGATAATCATATCCCACAGCTTCGTTAACAGCTTTTTTGATTTCAGCAAGTCTTTCAAAGTCAAGTTTAGCTTCGCCTTTGAATTTATAAGCACCGTGTGAAGTACCGATTGCAACAGCAAGAGAGTCACATCCGGTTTCTTTAACAAATCTTGCAGCTTCTGCAGGATCAGTATATGTTGAATCTTTAGCATGAACTTTAACGTCATCCTCAACACCTGCAAGTTTACCCAGTTCAGCTTCAACTGAAACTCCGCGCGGATGAGCGTAATCTACAACCTGTTTTGTTAATTTAATATTTTCTTCAAGCGGGAATCTTGAGCCGTCGATCATAACAGATGAGAAACCGCCGTCAATACAAGCTTTACAGATTTCAAAATCTGCACCGTGGTCAAGGTGCAATGCAATCGGAACTGTTGTAGTTGCCAGAGCTGCTTCAACAAGTTTAATTAAGTAAGTTTGATTTGCATATTTTCTTGCACCTGCAGAAACCTGCAAAATGATAGGTGATTGAGTTTCTTCAGCTGCTTCAGCAATACCCTGAAGAATTTCCATGTTGTTAACGTTGTAAGCACCGATAGCGTAACCGCCTGCAAGTGCTTTTTTAAACATTTCACCGGTTCCAACTAATTTTCTTTCACTCATTTGAGTTCTCCTTCTTTTGATAAACTTTTTATACACCATGAAAATTACTACAAAAACGATAATGGCGCAAGTGTTAAGAAATATTAAAATCGTATATATAATTTTACAAACCGCTAAAAGCATATTATAATGCAGAAAAACGGGGTATTTAGTGAATTAAGAGTTTTTAAACTGCTAGCAAAAAAAATATTTTTGCGATTTTTTCATAAACAAATTAATAGTGAAGGGTTAATATGGAGTAGTACATTATGGCAGTAAGACCGGTAACATCAGTAAATTTTAGTGTTAATACAAGAAATAACATCACATTTTCAGGCAGAAAAGACGAAAGCCGCAAACATACATCAAATTTAAGATCATCCGTGATGGCAGTGCCATTGGCAACATTGATAGCAATGAGCCCCTTAAATGCACAATCAGCAAATTATAATAACAGTGTTTTTGGCGACGAATCAGCAAAAGTAGAAATGATGCATGGCACTAATACTTTGCAAGACGGCATAAAGAGGGTGAAAAACAGTGCCGGAACAGGCGAACTGGTAACAGTAAAAGAAGGCGGAGATTCATACAGTTTGGAATTTGTAACGCCTAAAAAGGACGGAAGAGTGACAGAAATCAGAATTTCATCACTTTCAAACGCCAGTTTTGAGGATATATTAAGCGGCAATACAAATGTTCAAACAATAAAAGAATTAAGACCTGTAGTTCTGCATATAATAGGTGATGACGGTGCGGAAGGTATGCGTGTAACCGTGGAACAATTGATGGTAAATGAGGACAAGATCGGATATTCGTCTGATAAAGTTATTAAATTTCTGAAGGATTTTGCAGCAGGCAAAGTTCCGGGGTTGAAAAATGCCGGAGCTTTAAAAATGGGTGCACCAATAGAAAGAAATGTAACAATTACAAATTACGGCAATATTGCAAACGGATATAAAAATACCGGCTGGCTTGCCGAAGGTCGTGCAGAATCTGAAGATTGGGGACGAACTGTAATGTCCACTAACATACAAACAAGATTAGGAAAATACACACTTTATGCCGTAAGTACGGATAGTAATAATGAAGATTTTGAGTCTTTAATTATTAAAAAACAGGGTGAAGGCGAATTTAAAGTAGCAGGTTTGTCCCTTGTAAATATAAATCTTAAGGACAATGCAAAAATTGGTGATTTTAATGTAGGGGTTACAAGTGTATATAAACGCAACAGTAAACAAACAGCCAGAATTTTGGATCCAGAGTTATTTGAAACATTGTGGGAGGTTACAAATGACACCAGATTTAACAATGCTTACCCGACAAAATTGCAGCATTCAAATATGTTGTTATTTGGAAACGGGGTATTTTCAGCAGTTAATTAAATGTAAAATAATGTAAATATTTAAAAGCATGCTGCAATTTTCAGTTACAGCATGTTTTTACATGTATAAGTATCAAAATGAGAGTATAAACAATGAGTATTGATTCTAATTATGACGTAAAAATCGGTCAAAGTGCGGGTGTGCAATCTACGACGACAAATACAACAAAAAGCCAGTCAACACAGAATACAGTTTTTGAAAGTACGGGTGCACCAAAGAGCAAGTCGCAATTAACAGAAAAAGAAGTAAAATATTTAGTATCCAAAGGCTATGATATCAGCGTAATGTCTGATGAAGAAATTCAACGGGCATTAGTTCCGTATTATGAAGAAATTCAAAGTAATGAAGCAGATAAAACAAAAAATACGACAAACACTGCAAATACGGACTCGCAAAGTGCTGAAGCTCCAAAAGAACAAGCTTCTGCCGGACAAGCATCTTCTGCAAATCAATCTAAAAGCGTTACAATAAATTATAATGATAAAAATTTAAAATCCATTGAATTTATGCCTGATGAAACAGGGGTATATGCTTGTGATTTTTATAATTTACCTCCGGAAGAACAGGAACAGTTTTTTGTAAAGAATTTTGCAAAGAAATTCTACGGAGAAAAATGGGATTCAATGTCTGACGAGGCAAAAATGCAAGCAATGACCTCAATAGAGGCTAATTTTAAAGAGAATATTCCTTCATGGAAATTTTTGCAGCCTGAGGACAAGGCAAAACTTGCACTGGCATTTTTTGCTGCCTCTGATGATGTTGAAACCATGAATTTACGTTTTGATGGTGATATGGAAAAGAATTACGAGGCAGCGCTTAATAAACCGTTAAATGAACAAATTGAAAGCACTGCAAATCAAATAATTAAAAACCGCCGAAGCACAGAATCCTATCAGCGTGAACAGCTTGATAAAGATATGGCCGAAAGATTTGACAGTACATCTGAGGATTTTTATAAAAAACAATTAGCATATTTGGATAAAAAAGTACAACAAGATGGTATAAAATCTCTAAATAAAGCCGAATTGATACGATATAAGATGTTGAGTTTTGCATCCAAGGCCGGTGTATCTTTAAATGATGTGTTTGGCGGAAATGTAAACTCTGATAAAGAAACTTCAACATTTGCATTAATGGCAAAAGATGAGCATTTTAATGAAATTTATGAAAAAAGAAAAGAAATGCTTTATCAGGAAAACAATGACATGAATAAAGCCGAACTGGAAGCAAAGAAATATGCTGTTCAAGATTGGTTTATTCATCAGTTTGAGGGTATTGATCCGAAAGATCAAGAGGCCTTGCGTGCAAAATATTTTGAATTAAGGGACAATTGCAGCAATCCGGAGCAGAAAGGTATGCTTGCAGCACTGGCAAAACATATTCAAGGTCTTAACAGTGTTAACGACGATATGGATGCTATATTGCTTCAGGCAAACGCTGCTGCAAACAATGACGTAAAGGCAAGTCTTGCAAACTCAAAAGATGTAGTTGAAGCTCATGATAAAGGTATGGTCAGTGAGGAAACTATCGTAGGTTTGCAGGAAGCCAATATGGAATCCGGCCCCGAGGAAGCTCGTGCAGAGGTTGCAATTACGTACAACAGGGTTTCTAAAAAAGCGGCCGCTGTTGCAACAAGTAAAGAAAATCTTGAAAAATTATCAGTAAAAGATCAGGAAAAAATCTTTAATGATGCAATTGACAATGAGGATAAATACAAGGATAAAGAGGCCGCAAATGTAATTGCCGAAAATATTGGTAATGCGCATGAGTCAATAGAATTAAAGTTAAATGAAAAATATACTAAACATGCTATAGAAAGCCAGGATGATGAGTTGATGGTTTCAATTGCCAAGGGAACCGCAAAATATTCATCAAAAAATCAGGTTCAGGTTTCAAAAAATATCATGAAAGCTTCTGAGAAGTTTAATGATGAAGATGCTATAAAAATTCAAAATACATTGGCAGACCAGATTGAATTGTCAGACAAAGACAACCAGCTGGAAATGCATAAAGAGGTTATGTCCTCAAAATTCAGCGAAGTTCAGGAGCATGCAGCTGCCAATATCAAAAATTATGATCCGTCAGTTCAGTCAAAAGCAATTGATGTTGTTTATGAATCAGGAAATTCAAAAGCCGTTCAGAAGGTAATTGAAAATCTGGAAAAATTGCCTCCGGATGTTCAAAAAACCGAAGTTACAAGACTAATTGGCGAGATTACTCTTAATAGTGCAGTTTTGACAGGAGATCTTGAATCTTATCTTATGGGCGGTACACTTACGGTTAAGGAATTAAGCCAGTTATCTCCGTCACAAAGGCGAGAATATTATATTAAGATGTTCGAGAATGCATCTCCAGCTAAAAAGATTGAGATATTGATGTCAATTGCAGAAGTGTCTGGGATGATTCACAAACGTACTATCTATACTGTAATCGCAAGATTTGCGGCTCCGCTTCTCAAGGGTATGATTGACAGTGGTATGGGTAAATCAATGTTAGATGCCGGACTTCCTGTTGATGCTGTAAATAAAATTCTTACAGTAATGAAATCTTCAACTAATAATGAAGTTATTGGTCAGCTGGATACCCTAAAGAGAGACTCAGGGTTTGCAAAATACTTCGATAATGATGAAATTAAGGAAACAAAACGTCAAAGTGAAGGTTCAGAGTTTATTAAAAATACATTTACGCCGCCGATTGACTCTACTACACGTAAAAAATTAAAAGAAAATGAATCTACAATGTATATAAATTCATAAGTTCAGGTGCAAGGTTTGTAGTTGAAATCTGCCGGTTTAATGTTTTAAAGCCGGCAGTAATATTTGGGCTTGCCAATTCTTTTTTTTTGTAATTTAATATAATTACAGCGGTCTTGTTACCGCAAGTCCAAAAGAAAGAAGACAATTTTAAATTGCCGAAAAAAATAAAATTAGCAAAATATGCGGGTTTTTGTTACGGAGTTAAACGTGCCGTTGAGACCGCTAAGAAATTAAAAGAAGAAAATCCTGGCAAAAATATATTTGTTCTGGGGGAACTTATTCATAATGCAAACGTAATAAATGAACTTGAAAATATGGGAATAAAAACTCTTTATGAAATTCCATCTCAAGGTGAAGGTATATGCGTAATCAGGAGCCATGGTGAAAGTCCTGAAGTTATTGAACAAATTAAACAGGCTGGCTTTACCCCTGTAGATTTAACCTGTCCGGATGTTAAGAAAGTTCAGCAAAAGGCTGTTGAACTTGCAAAAGAAGGCTATTTTGTAGTGATAGTCGGAAAAGCTGAGCATCCTGAAGTGGTTGCAATAAAGGCAAATGCGCTTTTATGGAGTGAAAATGTTGCGGTTGCAGCTAATATTGATCAGCTAAAGATGTATGAAGAGGCGATAAAATCACACAAGCGTGTAGGGATTGTAGTGCAAACTACCCAGATGCTTTCAACATTGAATACAATAATTGATTATCTGACATCAATAGCAAAAGAAATTCATATCGCAAATACAATCTGTGCCAGTACATCAATGCGTCAGAATGAAGCAAAAGAACTTGCGCAAAATAGTGATTTGATGATTGTTGTCGGCTCTAAGAAGAGTGCGAATACAACTCATCTGGCAGAGATTTTGGGCGGTATAACACAGACTATTCATATTGAAAATGCTGATGAACTTGAACATTATAAAAATATGATTAACGAAAATGAGGCAATATCAGTGACAGCCGGTGCTTCTACACCTCAAAATGTTATTGACTATGTAATCGAACGATTAAAAAGTTTTTAAACGTACAAAAAGAAAACCAAAAAACGAAAGGATAAATTAAAAATGACAACAACATTAGAAAAAACAACTCAAGATGAATTTGAAAAATTGCTTGAAGAATCATTTTCAACAACTAATGCAGTAGCTGATATTGTAGAAGGTACTGTTATTAAAAAAGAACAGGACGGATATCTTGTAAGCGTAAAAGGCGCTAAAACAGAAGCTTTTCTTCCGTCAAAAGAAATTCCTTCTGCAGAAGGCGCTGAAACTGTAGATATAGGTGATGTAAAAGAATTTTACGTTCTTAAAGAAGAAAATGATGATGAAGGAATGCTTTTGTCACTTAAACGTCTTGCATTTGCTCAAGCATGGGCGCAGTTGAATGACGCTAAAATTCAAGGGGATACAATTCTGGCAAAAGTTGTTTCAATTGTAAAAGGCGGTGTTCTTGTTGACGTTGCAGATTTGAAAGGTTTTATACCTTCATCACAGCTTAGAACCGGCACTCCGTTTGACGGCTTGATTGATACAAAAATCGAAGTTAAAGTTCTTGAAGCAGATCCTAAGAAAAACAAACTTATTCTTTCTCAAAGACAGGCTGTAGCTGAACAACGTGATCAGGTTGTAGATAACATTCTCTCAACTCTTGAAGAAGGACAGGTTGTAAAAGGTGAAGTCGTAAGAATTGCAGATTTTGGTGCATTTGTTGATATCAACGGAATTGACGGTCTTCTTCCTATTTCAGAAATTTCATGGTCAAGAATCAAACATCCTTCAGATGTAATTTCTCTTGGCGAAACTATTGAAGTTAAGATTATCAAAATCGACAACGAATTAAAGAGAATTTCTCTTTCTCTGAAGAGAATGGGCGAAGATCCGTGGCAGCAGATTGAAGGCCAGTTTGAAGAAGGTCAGGTAATCACAGGTACAGTTAATAAAGTAACCGGATTTGGCGCATTTATTAACATATTCCCCGGCGTAGAAGCACTTCTTCCGGTTTCAGAAATGGCTGAAGAAAATGTAAACCCGTTCAACAGATACAAAGTCGGCGACAGTGTAGAAGTTTTGATTAAGAAATTCACTCCTCAGGAACACAGAATAGCCCTGAGTGTAAAAGACATCAACAAAGACGCTGAATAAATAAAACTTCTATCATAAAGTTTGAAAATCGCCCTTTTAAGAAGGGCGATTTTTTAATTTGATAACTCGAGTCTGCAATTGATGATTTCTGCAATAAGTTTCATTTCTCGATAAGTAATGGTTTCATTTCTGAGTTTATTTGAAAGATTCGCAAGAGAATAAGGTTTATTCAAACGTTTGGACAGTTCTTCGGCTACGTATTTAAGGCTTAAACCTTTTTGATAAAGTATTTCTTTAACCTCTGTAATAATTCTCATAAATTCATGATTGCATATAGCAGATTAATTTCAATAAATACGTTTAAAAGAGTTGACATAAATAAATTAATATGTTTATAATAAATGTATTAATTTAATATTATGAAAGGCTGATTATGAATAAAAGTATAGGGTTTACTCTGGCTGAAACATTAATAACAGTAGGAATAATTGGTATTGTTGCCGCAATGACTATTCCTGCAATTATCGGCAACGGGAAAAAAGTTGAGGCGTCGGCACGGTTAAAAAGATTTAATGCGATAATGCAGCAGGCACTTTTGATGTCAGAGTTTGAAAATGGTGAAAGCATTGCCTGGGTCAGAGAAGGAGGAGAACAAAAGGATGAAGAGGGAAACAGGGATTATGAGGCAAACGGAAAAATTACAAAAGAATTTTTTTTGATGTATTTAGCCAAATATTTCAAATATACAAGTATAGTTGACGGTAAAAATGCAGAGGTAGACGAAAACGGAGTTGCACAAACTTCTGCAAATAATACAAAAGTTTATTTAGCCGATGGATCTAGTATGACGTTTCACAATGGCAGTTGTATAGATATACAATTTGACATAAATGGGAACAGAAATCCAAATAGAGGCGGGTCTGATATTTTCGTATTTTTAATTTGTCTGGATGACAGCAGCAGATTGTCATATTGCGGAAATAAGAATAAAGCTTTTTGTTCTTACGGATACAAGTATAATAAAGACGGCCGGGAAAAGTTGCTTGAACTATGTAAACAGAATTCTGCCTATTGCATCAGTCTTTTAGAATATGATAACTGGGAATTTAAAAAAGATTACCCGTATAAATTGTAATATGTTTCAATCTCCTTAAACTAAAACTGTTCCAAAGGTAAGAGCACACTTCGTGTAAAACAATGGCGGCCCGTGTTGCAAGCGCCGAATTCCTAATCCTGCACTTTAGTTCCTAATCCTGTGCCAAGCGGCTTTAACTAATATCTATCCAAAGGTAAGAGCACACTTCGTGTGCTACTCGCCGAAGTAGTTGCGCAAACCGACCGTCAGGTGTTTGTTTTTGCATAGTTTTTTAAGCTTTGCGATAGCCCTGTTTTCAATCTGGCGGATGCGTTCACGGGAAACACCGTATTGAGAACCGATTTCATCAAGAGTTTTCTTAGTTCCGCTGTTGTCAAGCCCGTAGCGGAGAATAAGAACATCACGCTCTTTGGGGCTTAATTGATTAAGCATTTTTCTGATATCTTCAAAAAGATTTTCCTGAGAAACTCTGCTGTCAGGTGTTATTGTAGAATCATCAACAATAAAGTCAGCAATTTTAGAGCTGTCTTCAGAACTGTTAGCTGGGGTTTCCATGCTGATTGTGCTTTGTGCTGACTTGATAATGGAAGTGAGTTTATTTACGGAAATCCCAAGCCTGTAAGCAATTTCCTGTTTAGACGGGGTATGTCCGAGTTCCGTTGTTAAATCGATTGTTGCACGGCGGATTTTGCCGAGAGATTCAATCATGTGGATAGGAAGACGGATAATCCTTGCTTTGTCCGCAATGGCGCGTGTTATTGACTGCTGAATCCACCATGTTGCATAAGTTGAAAATTTGTAGCCTTTTGTGTAGTCAAACCTTCCGGCAGCTTTCATCAGGCCGAGGTTGCCCTCCTGAATAAGGTCAAGAAAAGAAAGTCCGCGTCCGATATATTTTTTGGCGATGCTGACGACAAGCCTGAGGTTTGCATTAACAAGAAGATTTTTTGAAAATTCATCCTGAGAGTCATAAATTTTCTTTGCAAGATCAAGTTCTTGTTCTGCTGAAAGAAGCGGAATTTTACCAATTTGCTGTAAATAAATTTTGACGCTGTCATCAGAGTTTACCGAGGCCAAGCTTTCCTGAACTTTGGGATCTTCAACAGAATGAATAAGTTCATCATCTTCATCCAATGGCTCAAGTTCATGGAAGTTAACATTTTCATCAGATATGTCTTCCGATAAAAGTCCAAGTTTTTCTATTGTTTTTTTCATAAATTGTAAAACTCTCCATCTTCAAAAATTATTATAATATAAAATTTTGTGCAAAACTAGTTTTTAATGTTGCTTAAAGATTGTGTTGTGTCAAACGCTGTCTGAGACTTTCAAAAATAATGACACTGGCTGCATTTGAAACATTTAGCGAGTTAAAATTATTCATCATAGGAATTTTGACTTTGAAGTCTGACATTTTGAGAAGAGTTTTTGAAACCCCTGCATGTTCAGCGCCCATTATAAGTGCAAAATTCATATTGTTATATTTTATATCATAATAATTATCTTCTGCTGAAGCATCCGTTGCAATTATCCACCAGTCTGAATCTTTTAACTGTTGTACAGCGTAAGAAAGACTGCTTACTTTAATAATCGGAATGTGATTAATTGCACCGGCACTTGTTTTTTCGACAACGGAGTTTACCTGAACATTTCGCCTTGAAGGAATGATAATGCCATCAACGCCTGCGCATACACATGATCTGATTATTGCTCCAAAATTGTGCGGATCTTCTATGCCATCAAGAATAACAATGGAGGCATTTTGGTGTTTTTTTTCAAGAAATTCGTCCAGATCTGTATAAGCTAAAGGCGAAATCTGCGCAATAACTCCCTGATGGTTAAATTCTGCAAAGGGTTGAAATTTTTCTTTAGCCACAAATTGAAAAACAATACCTTTTTCTCTTGCAAGTTCTTTGATTTTGTTAATCTTTGCATCTGTGTGGATATTTTTCGAAATCAGAATTTTGTTGATTTCTCTGTCACCACTGATTAAAGCCTCTGTTATTGCATTTTTGCCGAAAATAATCTCATCTGTCATATTTATTTTACTCCGGCTTTTGATACTTCAAGCATTCTATCTATACATATATGCGCTTTATTTGAAATTTCTTTATTAACTTTTATTTCATGGGTTTCAAAATTAAGAGCATTATAAATATCTTGAAGAGTATTCAGTTTCATACTTTCACAAATGAGATTTTCTTTTATAATCATGAAATCTTTATCGGGATAATCACGTTTAAGTCTGTCAACTACGCCTTTTTCTGTTGCTATAATAAATTTTGACTCAGAACTGTTCTTAACAAAATCCATAATTCCAGTTGTGCTTCCGACAAAATCGGCGAGAGCAGAAACTTCTTCTTTGCATTCAGGGTGCGCAAGAAGTTTTATATCAGGATATTTTTCCCTAATTTTACAGACTTCATTAATTGTAATGTTGTGGTGAATTGGACAATAACCTGAATAGGTTATAACTTCAACATTTCCCAGTTGTTTTTCAACCCATTTGCCCAGATTTTGATCCGGCACAAAAAGGACTTTGGGAGCATGCAGACTTTCAACAATTTTAACTGCATTCGAGCTTGTACAACAAATATCGCACTCTGATTTGACTTCAGCTGTTGAATTAATATAGCAGACTGTCGGAATACCAGGATTTTTGAGTTTAAATTCTCTCAATTGTTTTAAGTTTATCATATCAGCCATATCACAACCGGCTTGCAAATCAGGAAGGAGGACCTTTTTATCAGGACATAAAATTTTGGCCGTCTGTGCCATGAAATAAACTCCGGCAAATACAATAATATCAGCATCTGTTTTTGCGGCCATCCTGCTTAGGTAAAGAGAATCTCCAATATAATCAGCTACTTCATCAATTTCAATATTTTGGTAACAATGAGCAAGAATTATTGCATTTTTGTTCTTTTTCAGCTCCAGTATTTTATAAGTAAGCTCATTCATTTGGGGTTAGTCCTCCATATAGTGTAAATTTATGTTAAATTTGCGACCTTTACAAAATATATTGTATAATAAAATTAGAATTAAGTACATAGGAAGAGAAATTTATTAATTATGGATTCAAATGTTATTAATGATTTTATAAACAAGCTTACAGCAGGGAACAGAGCAGATGTTTTCTTATCTGTTACTCCTGGTGTTGGTCTTGAGATGATTCAAATTGATGAGGCAAGTCATACTGTAAAAAATTACGCTGTACGTCCTCTTGCATACAATGAATCGTTAAGAGAAATAAGCAACATGGAAGAGTTCAAAACGGCTGTTAGTGAAATGTTTGAGGAATTAAAAATATCACCGAAGTGTAATGTGACAATCAATTTACCAACGGTATTATTTAGTTCTATAGAGATGTCATTAATGCTGGGGGATGAAGCAATAACCGGTGCTGTTACGTCGGAAGTTGAGCAATCATATGTTTTTAAAAGGCATGACCCGATTGTACAGTGGTGGGATTCTAATACAGGAACCGGTGAAGCTCGAAAATTATTTTATTCCGCAGTACAACAGCTTGTGGTAGAACAAATAGCAAATACATTAACTGAATTGGGTGCATTTTTGGTTGGTGTAGAAATGTCTTTGCTTTCTACATTAAAAGCTCTTGATTATACTGGGCTTACTATAAACGAGATGAAGCAGGGTGTGACATGGAATTTACTTTCTGTAGGATCTAATGGATACAGTTTGGTTTCAATGGTTGGTAAAAATGTTGTTGATTATTATGAAGAACCAATTGCTATTAAATCTTATGAAGGTGATGAAATTTATAATGTAATAACTTCATCGGCACAAATCACTCTTATGAGTTATCCTGCTAATTATCTTGTAATTCTTTCCGATACAAATTCGGTAAGTGCAGAGGTTTTGGCAAAAAATCTTAACGTGGATTGCGCTGTTGAATATATTGAAAACAATAAGTTTAAACGGAAAGAATTTTTACCGGTAAGTTTGGATGTTTTACCAGATAATATTTTGAAAATTTCACTTCAAGCAATTGGGGTTGCAATATCAAAATTTTCGGATTATCCAATTATTTGTAATTTCCTTGCTACAACCAATGAAGCTGTTGCTACTGAAGAAACAGTTACGATTACTATAGGTGAAAAAGAATATACCACAACTCCAACGATGGCAATGGTTTTATCTGTTGTAGTTTCGGTTATTTGTCTTGTTCCAGTGCTAGTTGCATTTTTACTGTTGCCTCAGATACAGGCTACAAAGCAGGCAGAACTTGATGAGTTGAATGCGAGTATTCAGCAGGTCGAAAAAGAAATTAAAGAATTAAAGGACGCCCAGCAAATGGCCGGCAAGTTCAGTGTTAAAAATGAAATTAATAAAACATTGCAGGATAATCGTATTAAGTTGATGGCTTATTCTGCAATCGGTGAATCTGTTCCTGCGCAGTTATGGCTTTCTTATTTTATGACCGAAGGAAATGGAAATATTTCTATAAAGGGCGGTGCCAGCACTGTTGAGGATGTTTATACATTCTATAAAAATCTTAAGGAATATCTAGTATCTAGTAATTTGAAACTTCAAAAACTTGAAATGGTTTCGGATGATGTTGATGAGTTTATGTCAAATCTTCCTGTAACCTATGATTTTGAAATTTCTAATATAAGCGCAGCTCCAGCTTCTGCGGCTTCCGAAGATGGAAAAGGTAAAGACGCTAAAGATACTAAAGACGCTGGTAAAGGAAAAACAACGGGTAAAGCAGTTAACCTGCCCCCAAAAACAAAATTGTTAAGTGATGAACCTATTAACTAATTATCGAAATAATAAATAACGGAGAATTTTTATAAATTATGCCAGAAGAAACTAAAGAAATTTTAATGAAGTTGAAATATGCGGTGTTAATACTTGTTTTGGCCGCACTAGGTATTATATATTTGGTTATAAATAGTATTGTGCCGACAGTCCAAAGTATTATGGATATGAATGAGCAGTATGCGGCTCAAACCCTTGTTTTGGCTGACAAACAGAGAGAACTTGACGATTTGAAAATTGCTGTAAAGCAACAGGAAGATATGTCTGGTGTTGAAAAACAGATGTTTGAGCCTGCTGAAGCTGGTTTAGATGCTGAAGGTGTGATTGCCGGTGAATTTTCTGAAATTCTTGAAATTATAAGAGCTAATACTGTAAAAATGCGTTCTATTGACTATGCATATGATCCTTCTGATGATAAATTTATTCAAGGAGCACCAGGCAAATTCAATGTTGCACAGTTGAATATGGAGTTAATTTCTAATTACAAAAATTTTGAAAACTTTTTAAAAGATTTATATAAACATGAGCATTTTCTTGATATTTGCAAGGTTGAAGTTACACCTTATGAAAAAGATAAATCTGTTCTCTTAATTAATTTTTCAATTAAATTGTATGCTAAAAAGTAGTTAACCAAAGTTTTGAAAATTAATTGTGAACATGGATTTTTGATTTTTGATGCATGTTGCACAAAAGTCGGTTTCAAGTGGTGTATGTTTGGCAAAGTCCTCAAAATTGCTTCCGCAGCGTCCCCTGTGGTCATTAGCAAGGAATGGACAAGTATAGATCCCTTTTGTTGTAAGAATTCTACCGTATTCACAATCAAGGCTTTGCCAAGCAGTTGAAAGAAATTCAAGATTATTGTTTTTTTCATATGGAATATTTATTTTAAAATTGTTTTCGTTGGCTGGAAAAGCGATTTTTTCACAAACAGCTTTGAATCCGTCAATCAGTTGCGGGTATTCTTCTTTATAAAAATTTGTAACACATAAAATCGGGTTAAACCCATACTTTACAAGACTTTTTAATGCATGTACAGTTTGTCTGTATGTGCCGCGTCCTCTGATATCATCGTTTTTTATTTCATCATAATGGGCTATACCGAGCTGAAAAATTATTTCATAGTCACTTTCATCTTCAACACGTTTTAAAAATCTTGCTTTTTTTTCATTGATAAAACTTCCGTTTGTACAGATACATACATTTGTACGTTTAAGGCACATTCTTAAGATTCCGTTGAAATCAGGGTGCGTCATTGGTTCTGCTCCGGTCAGATATATGCATTCAATATTTTCATTTCGGGTTTGCATAAGAGTTTCCTTGATAAGGTCATCTGGAATAAAGTCTTTAACGTTTTTGGATATAGGAAAATCAATATAGCAGTTTTTACACCTCAAGTTACAGTTTTTGGCAGTTAACTCAATAAAAAGATTATTTAATTTTTTCAGATTGCTGGTTTGAGATTGAAAAAGTTTTGTCATGTTGCGGCTCCCTTAAAATATTTGAATTACTAATATTTTAGATTTTAAAGAACAAATAAAATCCGACAACAGGGTATTTAATGTGCTACTTTTGAAAATCTTGCGGTTTTTTGTTATCCAGCCATTTTTGCATGATATAGTGTTCATAGCTGAGGGCAAAGTTGTATAGGGCCTTAATAAGAGTTCTTCCGCTGGGTGATTTGGCTGTAATGAAAAAGTCTCCAGAGGTGTTTTGTGCAAGAAAAATTTCAGTTTGGACAATTTTATCTACATGACCTTTCGGATTTTTCATAATGACCAGCCTGATCCAATCGCAAAGGATTTTTGTGGCTGTGGTTTGTCCGGAGGTCAGGTCTTCTTTGCGAGATTGAATGTATGTTGCAAATTCTTTTAAAATCATTTATTCCTCAAACGGGGTTGTGGCAGCAAGACATGTTATATCAAAAATATTATGTTTTTCAAATTCTTTTATCATTTCCTCAAATGTTGAGCCTGTAGTACATATGTCGTCGATTATTAAAATTTTCATGGGCAAAAGATTAGTTTCATCCACTTCAAAAGCATCTTTGAGGTTAATTTCACGTTCTGCTTTTTTTAGTTTATACTGAGGTTTTGTGTCTTTAATTCTTTTAACAAGGTCAGTATTAAGCGTGCAACCTGAGAGTTTGCAAAATTCTTCGGCTACAAGATTCATGTGGTTATATTTACGTTTTTTCTCTCTGGTTTTGTAGATAGGTACAGGAACAACTTGAAAATTATTTTTATCTGTAATTTTTTGCCAGTATTCATTCATAAACTTAGCAAGATAGAAAGCGAGTTCTTTTTGGTTATGATATTTTAATCCTCTAATAAGCTTTTGCAGATTTTTCTCATAAACACCTGTGCAGTAAATATTTTTTCCATTGATCATTCTGTTAGGGGCAGGCTGAAGATGTTCAAGGGTTTCGTAGCATCTGGAGCACATTTTGACGCATTCGTCAGAGCGTTTGCAAAAGTAGCACTTTTTCTTATAAATCCAATCTAACAGCCCTATAAAAAACTCTTTCATAATTCAGATTATATAATAAAAGTTTTTTTCAGTATAAACATAAAGTATGTTATTAGTATAAAGTCTATATTTAATATAATTTTATAAAGCCTCCGGCTGGGGCTTACGCAGAACAGAGGGGAGGCTTTGGATGCAAACTGCTGACCTGAGCTACATTCGCTAATCAATTGTAACCGTTTCGTATAAAGCAAGTAAATTTGTTCCGAGCACTTTTTAGTCGCTTTTGCCTCCAAAAGCGGCGTTGTTCTGAGGACATTATTTTTTATTAGTCAGGAAGCTTTATGCAGAACTCTGTTCTGACGTTTTCTTCACTTTGTACAGTGATTTCACCCCCATGTGATTTTGCAATCTGCTGTGAAAGGTAAAGCCCCAAACCGGTTCCAATTTTGCGGAATTTCTTTGCTGCAGAATAGTATTTGTTAAAAATTAGTTTAAGTTCTTCTTCCGGAAGACCTTGACCGTAATCGATTACTGAAATTGTTACAAATCCGGGAATTTCACCGGTTTTTATATCAATATCTTTTTTTGTGTTGCTGTGTGAGATTGCATTTGAAATCAAATTTTTAACAACCCTTTTTAACTGCATAACGTCGGCAGATACTGTTAAGTTTTTTTCAGGCGGGATAAAGTTTATGACAAGGCCTGAGTTTGCGGCTATCGGCTGAACCTCATTTACAATGTCTGTCAAAAATTCATTGAGTTTAATGTTTTCCTTAAGAAGCGGAATGCCTGTTTCTTTGATTTTGTAAGTTTCAAGCACTATTTGCACAAGATCAATAAGCTCTTCGTTGGAAGACTTCATATTCAGAAGCGCAACTCTTTGTTTGTCATTAATTTCACCAAATTTGCCGTCTATTAGAAAGTTCAGGATGTTTGCCTCTGCAACAATCGGAACTTTTAAGTCATGGGTCAGGGTTGCAACAAAATCTTCTTTTAAGGTTTCAATTTCCCGTTGGGTTGTTATGTCTTTTATGAGAAGAACATAGCGTTTTTTGTCGTCAAGTGAAAGTCTTACTGAATTTATAATAAAATTATTTGTCGGGGTGTTTTTTATAAAAACATCTGTGTCGGAAAGTTTTTCGATAGTGTTTCCGCCGTCGATTTCTATGTAGTCATAAACGTTTTTGCCGAGAATATCATTTCCTTTAACTCCGAACCATTTGATGATTTTCGGGGTTGCTCTTAATATATTTCCCTGTTCATTTACGATAAGGATGCCATCAGAAAGCGAGTTGATGACACTTTCAAGCAGTTTGTTCTGCCTGATAAGTTCGGCCTGGTATTCGACAATCATTTTTTCACGATCGTTAAGCGTTTCAACCATTCTGTTGATACTATCAGTAACATTTTGATAGGTAGGATGTTCAATTTTTTCTATCTTTGTAGACAGATTTCCGTAACGGACTGAATTAACAGTGTTCGTGACCATTCCGAGATAATCGTTAATTTTAGACCAGCGCTTGTTCATCTGTCTGGTTACAAGAAACAGTGCAAGGAAAACAACAATTATTGAAATATTAATTACATACCAGAGCATTAATTTAACCTTTAATCTTTATTATCATAACCTTTTTTATGTTATACTTTATTATAACAAATAAGCGTCCGAGTGTTAATAATGTAAAGTGAGGATTGTTGGAAATATGTCTGATTTGAAATTACCGGATACTATAAAAATGATTATTACTGATTTCGACGGTGTTGTAACCGATAATTGCGTTTATATTTCTGACAGCGGCGATATGTCAAGAAAGTTAAACTTTGCTGATGTCATGGGCTTTTCAATATTAAAAAAGAACGGATTTGATATAGCAATAGTTTCAGGTGAAACAAACAGGGCAATAGAAATAATTGCTAAGAAATTTGATATCAAAGAAGTTCATACAAATATAAGAAAGAAAATTGATGTAATTAAAAATATTGTAGAAAAATATTCTTTGTCTGAGGATGAATATTTATACATAGGTGATGATGTAAACGATTTGGAAAGTTTGAAGTTTGTAAAAAATCGGCTTACGGTTCCTCATGCACCTGTTGCTTTGAAAGAGCTTGACGGAATACAAATTACTGAGAATGACGGCGGATGCGGAGCATTCAGAGAGGTGGCAGATTGTCTGATTGGTTTGAAGAAGTAATAAAAAAAATTCAATCTATAAGCTCCAAAATAGACAGTTACAAGGAGAGTTCCGTAATCCAATCTCTGCCTTCTGTTGCATATGTAAACAGAGCAAAAAAATGTCTTGAGGAAGGCAGATTGAAAGATGCACTGGACATTTTGTCCGAAGCAGAGAGCCTTCCGCAGGAAGATGCTCTTGTGTATAAATACAAAGGCATAGTTTATGACAAATTGTTCAGATTTACTGATTCTGTAATCGCATACAAAAAATCGGCCAATCTGGATAAAAACGACAAAACTATCTGGAAATATCTGGGTTTTGCGCTGTTGAATTCAGGCATTTATGACGAGGCTGATGAATCATTTGAAAATGCAGATAAACTTACTCCTGCGAATTCAGAAGTTCTGATGGGGTGGGGCATGTCTTTGATGAAGCAGAAAAAATACCCTGAAGCACGGGAAAAATTTGCAGATTCAGCCAAGGCAAATAAATATAATCTAAATGCTATTTTTCTTGGTGCTGTGACAGAAATTAAGCTTAAAATGTATGATGAAGCTGAAAGCAAGCTGAAGTTTCTGGCAAATGTTGCGCCGAATGAAGGCAACTCTTTTGAATATGCGAAACTCTTATTTCTGAAAAAAGATTATGAAAGCGCACTTTTCTACGCTGCTAAAGCACTCGATTTTAATAAAAACATGCTTCCTGCATATCTTTTGACCGGCGAGATTTACAGGATAAAAAATGAAGAATCCGCTTCGCTTCAAAATTATGAAACGGCTGAATCTTTATCTCTTATAGCTCCGAATTTGTATATTGAGTGGGCATTCTCGCTTATAAAATTTGAACATATGGAACAAGCTTTAGAAAAAATTCAAAAAGCAGAAGAACTTGATTGCAATAATAAAGAAGTTCATCTGATTAAGACATATTTAAGTGTTATAAGCGGAAACTTGGAAGGCGCAAAGGAAGTTTTCGAGGAGGCTGTTAACAGCAGCGAAGAAAATAAATCTTTTGCACTGACAGGGCTTGGTTTGCTTTATTGTGCAGAGGAAAATTTTATTGAGGGCATTCACTGTTTTAAATCAGCCTTAAAAGAAGATTTGCCCGATTCAATCAACAATTATTATATTGCAAAAGCCTACATGCATCTGGGCGACAATACAAATGCTCGAGAATATTTTGAAACCGCAATTAAAGAAAATCCCAGGAGATTAAGAACTTATATTGATTATTCAAAATTATTAATCTCAATTGATAATATGTCAGATGCAGCCAGAAAATTGCGAAAAGCTGTTAAATATGCACCTGATAACACTGAATTATTAAATATGTTATTTTTTACAAGTTACATACTTGTCAAGGAAAACGTTTGTGAATATAATATAAAGGAAGCATTGGAGCTTGCTGATAAAATAAAAAGTATAGATGAAAATGCTTTTAAATACCCTGACAAATCGGCGGAATTGGCTGAAATGTTAAATAAACTTCAGGAAAAGGAAAACAATTGAGAAAGGTTATTGTACAAAAATTCGGCGGAACATCAGTAGCCGATACCGAAAAAATAAAGAATGTAGCTAAGACCGTCATAAAAGAAAAAGAAAATGGGAATGATGTTGTAGTCGTAGTTTCTGCTATGGGGCATACAACTGATTATCTTGTTAAAATGGCAAAAGATTTGTCGCCTGATCCGTCGGGCAGGGAAATGGACATGCTTCTATCAACCGGCGAAGGTGTTTCAATAGCTTTGTTGGCAATGGCAATTCAGGCTCAAGGCTATGAGGCTGTCAGTTTCAACGCAATGCAGATAGGTATAATTACAGAAAATGTCCATTCAAAAGCAAGAATTATAGATATTAAAACCGACAAATTAAAGAAAAATTTAAAAGAAGGCAAAATTATTGTTGTCGCAGGTTTTCAGGGGGTAACTGAAGACGGCGAGATTACAACTCTCGGAAGAGGCGGTTCTGACACTTCCGCAGTAGCACTAGCAGCAGCTTTGAATGCGGAAAGATGCGATATTTATACTGATGTTGAAGGTGTTTACACAACAGACCCGAGAATAGTTCCGAAAGCCACAAGGCTCGATGAAATCTCTTATGAAGAGATGCTTGAGCTTGCGCATGCGGGCGCAAATGTTCTTCACCCCAGAAGTGTAGAAACCGCAAAGCAATTCAATGTTCCTCTGCGTGTCAGAAGCAGTTTTAAAACTGAAAATTTAGGTACTTTAATATTAGGAGTCGATAAGATGGAAATTTATAAACCCGTAACCGGAGTAGCCTCAGACTTGTCACAGGCAAGAATTGTCGTATGCGATGTTCCGGACACTCCGGGTCAGGCTGCAAAATTATTTAGCAGCCTTGCAAAAGAACATATTTCTGTTGATATGATTATCCAGTCATACGCACGAAAGGTTTCAAACACTAACGATATAGCATTTACTATAGATAGCTCGGATCTGGACAAAACAATAAAAACACTTGATTCATTGAAAAAAGATCTGAATTGCGGTGATATTCAGGTGAATGACAATATTGCGAAAGTTTCAATAGTCGGAGCCGGCATGATTGACAGACCCGGTATTGCTTCTACCATGTTCCAAACCCTTGCGGATCTTGGAGTGAACATAAAAATGATCTCTACCAGTGAAATAAAAATAAGCTGTCTTGTAGATAAAGACGATGCAGAAAGAGCCTTGAAAGCTTTACACAAAGTTTTTGAGCTTGAAGGCGACGAAACCGCAGTGGTAAAGGGTGATTTGCCGGACGTTTAATGCAGGTCTTTATATATGAAAAAGTCAACAATAAAATTGATTTTATTGACTATAGCCGGATGTATCATATCTTATATATGTCATATCAACAGTATTGATGTTGAATTATCGCTTCCGTACCCCGGTCCTGCGCGAAAGCTTGTGTTGCTGGGATATATAGCACCTTTTGCGGGCTTTTCTACTGGGTTTTCTTACGTAAGTTAGATGATTAATAGTATTGTAATGTTTTAATTTGCATTGGTTTCGAAGTAAAAAAAGGGGAGCTGAATTGGCTCCCGTTGGAATTAAGAATAGCTGGAAGTATGAAAAAGATTTAATTATATTAAATCTAAATTCCGGAATATAAACAATTCACCGCCTGCCTGATTTGCAGTAGCCGGAAAATTATCCGAACAGGCAGTAGAAAAAATAGAAGCATGGCTAGTTTTTAAAGAAAAGTGTATAAAAAACACTTTAAAATAAGTGTAAAAATATCACTTTATGCCTAAAACCAAGGTAGATATGGTATTTTAGCTTCTTAACAAAAGTTCATAGTAGGGGTTGACAAATGAATTATTCTAGTTTATAGTGTGAATGTAAGGATGAAGTGTTAAACAAACACTTAATAAGACCTCAAGAGAGGAGGATTACAATGAAAGTAGATAGAATTCAAAACGGATTAAACAGCAGAAAATATATATCATTTGGTGACAACACCATGAATAACATTACCCCCAGTGTTGCAATTTTGGCTCTTCAAAACCCAAATGCCAAAATTAACTTTGAAAATGACCTCAGACGTTCAAGCAAGTCTGATATGGTTCAAAACCCCAACTTCGTTACAGCTTTTATCAACAAAGTAGGAAGAGCTATTAAAGAGTTCAAAAGAACCAACGAATACGACGTAAATATCAATCCTGATATTTACAACCATATAAGTTACACTGCCTAATTTTCAGGCTGTCATAGACAAGAATTATAATAGACATTTACCCATCTTACTAAATTATTTTTACCCCACTAACCGAATACTTTTTTCATAACCTGATTTATTCTTATTTGTAAAAGAAAGGAATATCAGGTTATGAACGAAAAAATAGAAGCACTGCGCAGAAATTCACAAGAAGCGCAGTTTTATTTTGAGAAAATTTTGGCTTATACTTTGGGGCCGGTCGAACTTAAAGAACTTATGGATGAAAATGAGGTCGAACTCGTGGATGTCAGACGTGCTGAGGATTACGAAATAAGTCATATTCCGGGTGCAATTTCTATCCCTAAAGATGAGCTTGCTGATAATATTACAAAACTTTCCAAGGAGAAAATAAACGTTGTCTATTGTTACAACCAGCAATGTCATCTGGGAGCAAGAGCAGCTTTGATTTTGGCGGATTATGAGTATCCGGTGATGTTGTTGGAAGGAGGTTTTCAGGTCTGGAAAGAGGATTTCAGGTTCGCTGTGACGTAACAAGGCTTCAAGTATAAGAATGTCAAGGCTTTGGGGTATTTTTTACAAAGCTTGAAAATACGGTGCGAAGTTTTGTAGTGGTAAAATTAATATTGCGTCGGTGGTGCTTGTGATTAAATACTGGCTCCGCCGTCGTTTTGCATTTTGTCAAGAACGTTCTTGCTGCCGTCGATTGATTTTGCGTAATTTATCGTAAAATCAGTCGCTTCGTTATCTCTTGCAATTGCTTCTTTAAGTCCTGTCATTTCGCCCAGAGTCAAGTTTTCGATACCTTTTGAGTCATTGCTGTTCAGATATTTTTTGAACAGTTGCTGCGACTCGTAATCAAACCCCGGAAGACCTTTATAAAACGAAAACCATTTGTAAAACTGGTGAAGAATATAATAAGGATCAACGCCTTCATTTCTTAAAATAAACATCGGTTTACTTTTGAAAGAACAGCCGTTATCCGTAAGAATATTGAGATAAAAAGCTTTCCAGCCTCTGAGTTCACCTATAAGCCCCTCTTCTTCATTGATGAACGCAAGAATTTTATCTGCATTCGGAAGTTTTACGACCTTTGTTCCATGAGTTTTAATGTATTCAATAAGAAGATCAGGATTGCCTTTTGTGCCAGAAACTAGCTCTCTGACTGTGTTTAATACCAATTCTTTGTTCTTTTCGGTTTCAGAAGTCAAAGTAATAGTAACATTTGACGCCAGAATAGTTTTTGACGTCATATTTGCGGAAGAAGTTTGAAGATGTTTATCTAGTCGTTTTTCAAGTTGCTTTTCCTGCAGTTTTAACAGGAAATAAAATATTTTTTTGAATATATTCATACAAAATAGTATATATCATAAGCCGCAGAATACTTTCATCTGAAAAGAGTAAATATTAAATTTGTATAAAGATTGTAAAAAATACACTTGCTTTTTAAGAGTCTTTATTTTATAATGTAATTGTGAAATAAATCACGAATTGAAAAATAAAATTTATCCTGTTAAAATTATCTTACGGAAATAGAAATAGCAATTGTCAAGTTAGATTAAGGAGAAAAATAATTATGACAACAAAAAGCAAAAAAACAGTTGAAAACCTTGAAAAGACTTTAAATAAGTCAACTCTGGTCGACAACGCTGAGCAATTGGAATTGCTTATTGAAAGAGTAAAAAAAGCTCAAAAAATTTACTCAAACTTTACGCAAGAACAGGTAGATGCAATCTTTAAGGCCGCTGCTACTGCTGCTGACAAAGCACGTATACCTCTTGCAAGAATGGCTTACGAAGAAACCGGAATGGGTGTTCTGGAAGACAAAATTATCAAAAACCATTTTGCTTCAGAATACATCTACAACAAACACAAAAACGCCAAAACTTGTGGAATTATCAAAGAAGACAAAGCAAACGGTATTAAAGTAGTTGCAGAACCTCTTGGCGTAATTGCAGGTATCGTTCCTACAACAAACCCGACATCAACTGCAATATTCAAATCATTAATTGCGTTAAAGACAAGAAACGCAATTATCTTCTCACCCCACCCGAGAGCAACAAAATGTACAATTGCTGCTGCTAAAGTAGTTTTGGAAGCCGCAGTTAAAGCTGGCGCTCCTGAAGATATTATCGGATGGATTGATGTTCCTTCAATTGATTTGTCAAATCAGTTGATGAAACACGAATCAATTGCTTGTATCTTGGCAACAGGCGGTCCCGGAATGGTTAAAGCAGCTTACTCATCAGGCAATCCTGCATTGGGTGTTGGCCCTGGAAACGCTGCCGCTGTTATTGATGAAACTGCTGATATCAAAATGGCTGTTTCTTCAATCATTATGTCAAAAACTTTCGATAATGGTATGATTTGTGCTTCTGAACAATCCGTAATTGTTGTTGACAAAGTTTACGAAGAAGTTAAAAAAGAATTCATCTACAGAGGTTCATATCTTTTGAGCCAGGCTGATGAAAAGAAAATGATTGCGTTGCCATTTATTGACCCGAAACGAGGAACTGCTCATCCTGATATCGTAGGTCAGCCGGCTCACAGAATTGCAGAACTTGCCGGATTTGATGTGCCGGCAAACGCAAAGGTTCTTCTTGCCGAAAGACCTTCTGTAGACTGGGAAGACCCGTTCTCAAGAGAAAAATTGTCACCGATTTTGACAATGTATAGAGCAAAAGATTTTGATGAAGCAACAGAAATGGCTTACGAACTTGTATCAAAAGGCGGCGCAGGCCACTCTGCTGACCTTTATACAGATACACGTCATCAGGAAAGAGTTGACAAATTTGCTGAAAAAATGCCTGCTTGTCGTGTATTAATCAATTCACCTTCTGCACAGGGCGGTATCGGTGATTTGTATAACTTCAAACTTGAACCGTCACTTTCATTAGGATGCGGATCTTGGGGTAAAAACGCAATTTCCGGAAACATCGGAGTTGAAAACTTGTTGAACTACAAAACAGTTGCTGAAAGGAGAGAAAATATGCTTTGGTTCAAAGTTCCGCCGAAAGTTTACTTCAAAAGAGGCGCTGTTGATTTGGCTCTCCGTGAACTTCAAGGCAAAAAACGTGCTTTCATCGTAACTGACAGATTCTTATTCAACTCAGGTGCAGTTGACAGCATAGTTAACGTATTGGATGAAATTGGTATTGACCATCAAATCTTCTTTGATGTAAAACCGGATCCGACATTATCAACAATCAATCAGGCAATGGATATCATAAGACCTTATGAACCTGATGTAATCATTTCACTGGGCGGCGGATCTCCAATGGATGCTGCTAAAATTATGTGGTTGATGTATGAACAGCCTGATACGGTGTTTGAAGATATCTCTATGAGATTTATGGATATCAGAAAGAGAATCTGCCGTATCCCTGAATTGGGTAAAAAAGCAACAATGGTTGCAATACCGACAACTTCTGGTACAGGTTCTGAAGTAACTCCTTTTGCGATTATTACAGATGACGAAACTCATGTAAAATACGCAATTGCAGATTATGCATTGACCCCGAATATGGCAATTATCGATCCTAACTTTGTAGATGGTATGCCGAAAGGTTTGACAGCTGCATCAGGTATTGATGCTCTCGTTCACTCAATTGAGGCTTATGTATCTTCAATGGCTACAAACTTCACAAATTCGAATGCATTAGAAGCTACAAAACTTGTATTCAGATATCTTGAAAGATCATGGTCTGAAGGCGCAAATGATCCTGTAGCAAGAGAAAAAATGCACTATGCCGCAACAATTGCTGGTATGGCATTTGCAAACGCATTCTTGGGATTGTGCCACTCAATGGCTCACAAATTGGGTGCAATGTTTAATGTCCCTCACGGTGTAGCTAACGCATTGTTAATCAGACAGGTAATCAAATACAACGCAACAGATTGCCCGAAAAAACAATGTATCTTCCCGCAATACAAATTCCCGAACGCAAAAGCAAAATATGCGCAAATTGCTGATGAATTGGGATTGGGCGGAAAGAATGACGACGAAAAAGTTCAATTGTTGATTGACGCTATCGACAAGTTGATGAAAGCTGTTAACCTTCCGAATTCTATCAAAGACTTCGGTGTAACAGAAGCTGACTTCAACGCTAAGTTAGATGAAATGGTTGAACTTGCCTTTGACGACCAGTGCACAGGTGCAAACCCGGCTTATCCGTTGATGGAAGATATTAAAACAATTTATCAGGATGCATTTAACGGTATTGTAAGAGATTACAACACTAAGAAATAAGCATTTTGCTAAATATAATAAGAAGAACCGCTTTTTTAAGCGGTTCTTCTTTTATGGAATTTGAATAGGATTTAGAAAACTGAAGAAGACTTTTTTATTTAGGGCAGTAATATAAACTTGACGCCAAACCATGTCTTCTCTATTATAAAATAACCGGCTTTATTCAAAATAATATTACCCCGATTGTAAAAAGGAGATTATATAAAAATGAGTACAGTAAAAGTTGATGGTTTTGTAAAATTTATGAATGCATTTACACCGGTTGGCAGAAAAGCTAATCATGAGATTAAAAATATGAAAGTTGTAAAAGCTGATCAAGTGTATCAGAAAAAATTGCCCCAAAATACTATTGCACTAAGCTGCAATCGTAAATATCAGGGAATAGAAGAAGACTCTCTAATTTTAGTAAATTCTGGAAATATAAAAATGGTTAAGAAAACCAAAAAACAAACTTTAGAGGATGGATATCTTCTGTTTAAATCAGTAAAAAAATACATTATGAGCGGAATAGATGGACATACAATGCAAAAAGAACGATTATATAATTTAAATACAAAAAAAATTGAAGAAAGTGCGAACAAGATTGTATTTTCAGATGGTCCTTCAATAAATATAGTAAAATCAAAGTCTGGAAGAAAATCCACATTTCCAGTTACAGAGCTAGGCAAGTCTGTACATCTTGCTGTTGCGCAAAAAACAGTCTTAGAAAACGGTGATTTGCAATATGTTGAAAGATATTTGAAACCATAAACTCACTTAAAGTTATGGTATCTTGACAATAAGTTATGTCTTTTTTATCATAAAAGAATGAGGAATGGCGACATGGCCAAGTGGTAAGGCAGGAGCCTGCAAAGCTCTTATCCCCCAGTTCGAATCTGGGTGTCGCCTTTTTAATTTTTAAAGTGATGAAGGGGAAATTGCATGCTTAAAAGAGTTTTGATTTCAGCGTTGATGATATTGGGATTGTTTGCAGGCTCGGCTTTTGCGGTAGATGTCGATTTTAACGGGTATATAGCTGACGAAGCAAACATTTTGTCTAAAGACTCTTTAGACAATCTAAATTATACATTGCATGATTTGAATAAAAAAACAAAGGCCACAATTGCAATTGTAACATTGAGTACGCTCAAAGGTCAAAAAATTGAAGAACTTGCAACTGCAGTGATGAATGAATATAAAATTGGTGATGATACAAAGAAAAACGGTATTGTATTTGTAATAGCTATTGCCGAACGCCAGCTACAGATTGTTCTGGGCGACGGTCTTGTAGGTCAAATAAAGCCGAAACAACTTGAAAATATTATAGATAAAAATGTTTTGCCTTATTTTGAATCCGGTGAATATGAGAACGGAATTCTCAGTGGTGCATATTTAATGGCTGATGCTGCAGGTGCTGTAGAAAAACAAAAAGTAGAACATTTTGGCACTGTTCCTGAATTAAATAAGAATAAAGTTGTCAATAAAAATTGGCTCTGGTGGCTTATACTGCCGGTTGCAGCTGTTATTGGCTGTATAATAGCTTTTTTCTGTGTAAAACAAAAGAGTGAACAATAATCTTGACATAGGATTGTGTGTTCCGTATTATAAATTTATAGCTTATAAAAAGAGGTTAAATAATGGGTAAAATTTTTGGTATATCTGACAATCCTGTTTCAACTATAGACAAGGCATTAAAAACTGCAAAGCTGGAAGTTCCGAACAGCGTAAAATATGGAAAACCGGTAGTCAAAAATTATAACCAGACAGATTCTTTTGTAAGCAAGGAAAAACAAAATACATCTAATCCTTTTGTAAAAATGCGCAACGGTTTTGGAAAATTGATGTCGCACTTCAGCAAAAAAGGTGAAAAATAATTAAACATATGGCTTCATTTTTCGATTAAGTATCGAAAAGAAGGAGGGAAGGTAGCGCAAGCTACCAGCAAGCTCAAAACTCTTGAAAATCAAATAAAAATTATGGGCGATTAGCGCAGTTGGTAGCGCATCACATTGACGTTGTGAGGGTCACGTGTTCGAGTCACGTATCGCCCATATTATAATACAATAAGAGCCGAAAGGCTCTTTTTTAATGCCTTTAAGGCATGCTCCCTTAGAAATTGTTAAGTATTTAAGTTTGCAAATACTCTAAAAATAATTGGATATTACCATTATCTGATTTATCGGTCATCAAAATTGCAGGTTTTCAGCCAGTGTCTATTTTACATAAATCGATGACAAATTTTGTTTATTCTTAACATTAAAAAATGAAAAAGGAGAAATAAAATGCTAACAGAAAAAGACACAGATAGTACAATGTCAAAGATTAACGTTAGTATGTCTGTTTGAAAAAGTTATAATGCTCTAAAAATAAGAAAGTTTAAGACCTTTTGAGTTGCTCAATCAACTCTTTGATATACTTCAAAAAGTTTGATTTTCTACACGTACAGTCCAGTTAATTTTTTAATGAAAAGAAAAAGCAACCATAAAGAAAACGATATATTGGCTAGATTTTAATACTCATTTTACAATATTTGTTAGTGCAACTTAGAGTATATCAAACAAATCACGCAGGTTTTGGTTAAAAAATCAGCAAAAAAGAAAAATAAATACATTGGCTAGCTTGCAGTGCTCTATTAGGGCGAGGAATGTCCCATAAAGGTTATTGTGTTGATTGAATTCATAATAAAATTTGGGCAATCTATATTATCTGTCTGTGAGTATCTAAAAACTATTTGTTTATGCTAAACTTATTTTATGTTCAGAAAAATTACGGAAAACGATAGAGAATTTTATATAAGTTCTGCAAAAGAATTTTATAGATCTGATGCCGTTGATCATCAGATTCCTGAGGATTTTATTGTAAAAACTTTTGAGGAATTGATGAGGGCAAATACATATGCCGAAGCTTATATTATAGAGCAAGAAGGTAAAAGAGCCGGATATGCTTTGCTTGCAAAATCATTTTCTCAGGAAGCCGGTGGTATGGTTTTATGGCTAGAAGAAATATTTATTTTGCCAGAATTCAGATCCTGCGGACTTGGGGTGCAATTCCTTAAATTTTTAAAAGAAGATGTGCCCGCCGTAAGGCTGAGACTGGAGCTTTGTCCATCAAACACTAAAGCATGTGAGATTTATAAAAGGAATGGATTCCAAATTTTAAATTATAACCAAATGATTTATGATAAACAAGAACCTTAGCAAAACTCTTTTTTAATATTCATGACTAGACATTTTGTACATATTTTTCTATATCATTGTCAGAAATCATTTCGGTAGTTGCAACTAAAATTCTTGTTTCATCAAGCTGTATGCCTCCTAAAATTCCGGCACATTTGAGATTAGAAAGAGTTTTTGTGGAATTTTCTGTTTCAATAACAAACTCGTTAAAGAAGTTTTTGTTTAATGTTTTTATTCCTTTTTGCGCTAAGTTGTCTGACAATTTATGAGCCTGTTTTGCGCTTAAATAACCGGCCTGTTTAAATCCTTTTTCTCCTAGAAGGCTCAGGTACAAAGTTGCACAAAGGCCGATTAAAGCCTGATTAGAGCATATATTGCTGGTGGCTTTTTCTCTTTTTATGTGCTGTTCACGGGTTTGAATTGTAAGACAAAATGCCTGATTGCCATCAGCATCGACGGTTCTTCCTGCAAGACGCCCGGGAAGCTGGCGCATATATTTTTCTTTACATGCAATAAATCCTGCATGTGGTCCGCCAAATTCCTGTGGAATCCCAAGTGCTTGAATATCCCCGACTACTATGTCTGCGCCATATTCTGACGGAGGTTTAAGAATTGATAAAGTCGAAACATCTGTGCAGATTATCAAAAGGGTATCGACAGGTTTTACTTCTATAATTTCGCCATAATAATCAGGGGTTTGTATAAGAACACAGGCATAGTCAGAGGTATTGTCCGGCAAGTCTTTAAAATATTTTATTTCTATTCCGTTTGCCCAGGTATAGGTGTCAATTACTTTTTTGTATTCAGGATTTAAGTTTGCTGACACAAGCACCTTTGTTTTTTTAGAAATTCTTTTTGCCATTAATATAGCTTCAGAACATGCGGTTCCACCGTCATAAACTGTTGCATTTGAAAGATCCATTCCTGTAAGACGTGAAATCATTGTCTGAAATTCGTACATAATTTGAAGGGTTCCTTGTGAGATTTCAGCCTGATATGGAGTATAGGCTGTTAAAAATTCAAACCTTTGGGCAATTTGTCCTACTGCTGCCGGAATAAACTTGTTGTAAACTCCGCCGCCTAAAAAACTTACGTAATTTGTTTTGTTTTTATTTGCAAGCTTTTTAATCTCTCTTTGAACTTCTATTTCGCTCATGGCGTCTGGAAGGTCAAGTGTTTTCATTCTTGCCTGCTGAGGAATATCAGAAAATAAATCCTCAACACTGTTTAATCCGATTTCTTCAAGCATTTCTGCTTTTACTTCATCATTATGTACTAAAAAATTTTTCATTATTCCAATTCTTCTTTATAATCTTCGTATTCCATCAAATCGTTGAGTTCCGAGTCATCACCTGTTCTTTCAATCTTGACAAGCCATCCTTTTTCATAAGGATCTTCGTTCAAAATTTCCGGACTGTCTGCAACTTCACTGTTTACTTCTGTAATTTTTCCGCTGATTGGCATATAAATTTCGCTTGCAGCTTTAACAGATTCAACAGTTGCAAAAGTTTCGCCTTTTTTGAATTCTGTGCCGGCTTCAGGCAGCTCAAGAAAAACAATATCTCCAAGCTGTTCAACGGCATAATCGGTCAACCCTGCTGTGTATATATTGTTTTCATCTTCATAAATAAATTCATGAGTTTTGGCGCATAATATTTTTTCTGTAATACTCATTTTTATCTCCTTAATTAACTTTAACTATATTCCTTTTTGTTACAAATGGCCGCTTCACAACTTCAGCATCATGTAATTTCTCTCTAATCATAACCTGAACAATTGCGCCTGTACAAATTTCTTCAATATTTTTTACATAACCAAGTGCGATATTTGCATTCAAAATCGGCGAAATTCCTCCGCTTGTAATAATTCCGACTTTTTTGCCGTTATAGTAAATATCATAACCGTGTCTTGCAATATTTTTGTCAAGCATTTTTAAACCGACAAATTTTTTCGTGACACCGTTTTTAATCTGGTTCATTATAACTTCTTTGCCATTGTAATCCGCTGTTTTATCTTTTGGTACAGACCATGAAAGCCCGGCTTCAATAGGTGTTGTGTTTTCGTCCAGATCATTGCCGTAAAGATGCAGTGCAGCTTCAAGTCTCAGAGTATCTCTTGCGCCGAGGCCTATTGGTTTTATTCCGAAGGGTTTGCCGGCTTCCAGAATTTTATCAAAAAGGTCTTCGCTGAATTCATTTTCCACAAGAAGTTCAAACCCGTCTTCTCCGGTATATCCGGTGCGGGATGCCAGAAGTTTTATCCCCGCAACTTTTGCCGGCCGAATCGTGAATGAATTTTGGTTTGTATTAAGTCCCATTGTTTGTAACATTTCTGCGGCTTTCGGCCCTTGCACTGCTAGCAGTGAATAATTATGCGACTGGTTGTCAATTTTTACGTCAAGCCCTTTTTTATTTCTGACCATCCAGTTTAAGTCTTCATCAATTCTTGCTGCATTACAGATTATGAGGTACTCAAGAAGCCCCAGTTTATAAATAATCAAATCGTCAATCAAACCGCCTTTTTGGTTTGGAAGCTGACAGTAGATAGCTTTTTCATACGTAAGTTTCGAAATCTCCTGAGGTACAATTTTATTCAAAAATTCCAAAGAATCTTTTCCTGAAACAAACACTTCTCCCATATGCGATACATCAAAAAGTCCGACAGAGTCTCTTACTGTTTTATGTTCTTTAATAATGGACGTATATTGAACTGGCATATGCCACCCTGCAAAATCAACCATTCTTGCGCCTAAGGCTACGTGTTTGTCGTGCAAAAAAGTTTCTTTAGTCATAAAATCCCCCTTTGAATTTATTGTCTTCTCAAGAGCGGAAAATGTCAATTTATAAAGGATTTTTGTTATATTTTATTACATAAGATATTTTATTTATGCTAATTTTTATTATTATATACCGTTTTTTCTATTTGCGACGATGTAAAATATTATTTGTGAAAAAAGTTTCACCGTACGTACTCAGCATTAACTAATAATCTGTATGGCTCGGTATAAAGGCTGGAAAACACGCTTCGTTCAAACAATACCCGCCTTCGAAATTTGCATCACCTGTAATTATTGTTCACTACACTATTGCGGCAATCTTTAAAAACATTCTACATTTGCGGAACAAACAATCAAGTTTCATAACTTCAAAACAAGTGCTGTTTGAGTGCGTAGCATGAGTTCACTTGTTTTATTGATTAGTGAGTGAATCTCAGGTAAGATGTTTCTTTAAGCTACTTCCCAGACGGTACAAGAAAGTACCTTATTTCACTGCAACAAAAGAAAAAAGGAAAATAATAAAGAGAAAATATCTTATGTATAGCAAAAAACGCCTTGCATATTTGCAAAGCGTTTTTGTGTATATTGTATAAATATTAACGTTTGGAGAATTGGAAACGTTTTCTTGCACGTTTGCGTCCGTATTTTTTACGTTCTTTAACACGTGGATCACGGGTTAAAAGACCTTCCAAACGAAGTACATTTCTATATTCTTCATTTGATTTTACGAGTGCTCTTGCAATACCATGTCTGATTGCTCCGCATTGTGCTACGATTCCGCCGCCTATAGCTTTAACTTTTACATCATATTTTTCCTGATTGTCAGTCAAAACAAGCGGTCTGTAAACTAACATTTCAACGGCCGGTCTGTTACCAATATAATTTTTCAATGTTTTTCCGTTAACAAATATTCTGCCTTTACCTTTGACCAATTTTACCACTGCAATAGAGGTTTTTCTGCGGCCTGTTGCCATAATTTCTTCTGCCATTATTTAGCCTCCTTTTCCAGTACAATCGGTTTTTGTGCAGCATGCGGATGTTCGCTTCCTGCATAGATTTTTAACTTGGTTAATTGCTGTGCTCCAAGTGTGTTGTGCGGAAGCATGCCTTTAACAGCTTTTTCCAATGCTAATGTACCATCTTTTTCCATTAATTCTTTAAAGCTTGCGCTTTTTAATCCGCCCGGATAGCCGGTATGGTGATAATAAATTTTATCGGTTTCTTTTTTGCCTGTTACACGAACTTTGTCTGCGTTGATTACAACTACGAAATCGCCTGTATCAACATTAGGTGTGTATTCAGGCTTATTTTTGCCTCTTAAAATGTCAGCGATTCTGCTTGCTAAACGGCCTAATACTTCGCCTTCAGCATCAATCAGATACCACTTTCTTTCAACTTCAAGAGGTTTTGCTGAATATGTCTTCATGCTAATGTCTCCATTTTTATTACTTTTTAGTATTGTACTTCTAATAATGTCAATCCATACGGGCTGACTGTTTGACCGGCTTTTCGCCGATCTTTTGCCTCCAAAACATTTTTCATATGCTCTGAAGTCAAATTGTGCCCCTCTATTTCAAGAAGGGTGCCGACTATAGTTCTTACCATATTATACAAAAATCTGTTTCCTATAATATCAATAACAACTCTGTCGTCTTCGAGTTTTTTGCACTCGGCTTTTTCGATAAAACAGACTGTGCTCGGGTTTAGCGTTCCGGAGCTTTTGAAACTGGAGAAGTCATGTTCTCCAAGAATGTAATTTAACGATTTTTGCATTCTTTCAGGGTTAATTTCGTATTTTATCCGCATTAAATCTCCGTCAAACGCATCTTTGTTCCGCCTGTTTACAAATTCATAACGGTAATATCTGCGTTTCGCTGATTTTTGTGCGTGAAAACTTTCATCAACCTCGATTAAATCCCTTATGGAAATGTCTGGAGGCAAGATTTCATTTACGGAGTAGACAAACTTTGAAGCAACAATAGGTTTGTCATATTTGAAATGAAGAACCTGTCCTTTAGCGTTGACACCCTTATCGGTTCGTCCGGAGAAGACTGTCTTAATCGGTCGTTTATTATATTCGGTGACTTTGTCACCTGTCACTGTGCAGATTGCTTTTTCTAAAATCCCTTGTATTGTCGGCTTATTTGCTATCTCTTCGCCGTTTTCAAATTGTATCTGGCTGCCGTGATAGTTTTTACCGATATACCGGACTTTCAAAGCATATTTCATTCCGGCTTACACCAACTGGATTAATGCCATTTCAGAAGCATCACCACGGCGTGGCGGAAGTCTGAAAATTCTTGTATATCCGCCTTTTCTGTCAGAATATTGTTTACCGATTATTACAAATAATTTTCTCAACACTGTTTGAGGTGTTAATTTTTTATCTGCAACCGGGGCTTCAAATTCTTCACCGGTTTTCATGTCGACAAATTTGCCGGTTTCTTTATTGTAAATGTGTCTTGCTGCCTGACGGATTGCATGTAGATCTCCCTTTTTGGCAAGGGTGATAATTTCTTCAGCATATGGTCTTAATGCCTTTGCGCGAGCCATTGTTGTTTTTATTTCACCGTGCACAAAAAGTTCAGTCGCCAATGCACGCAAAAGAGCATCTCTTTGGTCTTTTGCTTTGCCAAGCGTGTGTTTTTTTGTCATGTGTCTCATTGTTCTTTTCCTTTTATTTTAATTTAGTATTATTTTCTTTATTAACCGATTTCTTCCTCAACTTCCGGGTTTGGAGCAAGGTCTAAACCAAAATGGTGAAGTCTTTCGATTACTTCATCTGAAGATTTTTTACCGAAGTTTTTGATATTTAACAAATCGTGTTCTGATTTTTTCAAAAGTTCCGCCATTGAATTGATGCTTGCACGTTTCAAGCAGTTGTAGGCTCTTACTGAAAGTTCAAGTTCTTCAATTGTCATTGAGGGAACATTAGAATCTTCTTCTGTTTCTTCTGCTATGTTTAATGTAGGTGCAACAACCGGCTGGCCTGTGATTGATGCTATTTGCATAAAGTGATCAATCAATAGGTTTGAAGCCTGGCTCAGTGCTGTTGTTACTTCAATTGAGCCATTTGACCAGATTTCAAGGGTCAATTTATCAAAATCGATTGAATCACCTACACGGGTGTTTTCAACATTGTAGCTTACACGTTTGATAGGCATAAATGTTGCATCAATCGGCAATACGTCGATTGAAACCCCTTTTGAATCTCTAGGAACATCGTTTGCTACGTATCCTTTGCCTGTTTCAACGATTACGTCAGCATGGAAGCTGCCGCCGTCTGCAACTGTACAAATCAGCCAGTCAGGGTTAACTACTTTAACTCCTGCCGGAAGCTGGATGTCGCTTGCTAGAACAGGACCCGGACGATCGATATCTATTCTTAAGTGCTGAGCATCTTTAGAATCGGTTTTTACCACAAGTCCTTTAAGGTTAAGCATTACATCAATAACGTCTTCAAGAACACCCGGAATTGCTGTATATTCGTGTGTGATACCTTCAATTCTTGCTGAAGTTACTGCTGTTCCCTCAAGGCTTGAAAGCAATACACGTCTTAATGAGTTTCCAATAGTTGTTCCAAATCCCTTTTCCAACGGTTCGATTACGAATTTTCCGTATTGTGAACCATCTGAACTTGTTGTGGTATTAACGCATTTGATTTTTAATTCCATTTTTAATCTCCTAGTTGTTTAATTAACTATTGTGGATTTCTCCGTTTGAATTTTTCTAAATGGTCTGGGCTTTAGCCCTTGTGGATATTGCGTTTTGGTATGTTGTTTTTTAGTGTTTTTACGCAAAATCCCTCTACTTAGAATAGTATTCGATTACTAGTTGTTCTTTAATTTCAGGATCTAATTCTTCTCTTTCGGGAATTCTGTCGAATGTAATTTTAAGAGCTTCTTTGTCTATTGTCATCCAAGCCGGTGCACATGCCATATCTATCATTTCAGTTACTGATTTCAGGAAGGCTGCACTTCTTGATTTGATTGTAATTACATCGCCTGCTTTTACTATGTAAGAAGGTATGTCAACTTTTTTGCCGTTAACAAGAACGTGACCGTGATTTACGATTTGTCTTGTTTGTTTACGAGTAATACCAAGACCTGCTCTGTAAAGGATGTTGTCAAGTCTTGATTCTAAAAGCTGTAACAGAATTGTACCGGTTACGCCTTTTCTTCTTGCTGCTTCATGATAGTATTTCGCAAATTGTTTTTCGCTCAAAAGATAAGTAAATCTGATTTTTTGTTTTTCTGCAAGGTGAACTGCATATTCTGAAAGTTTCTTTCTTACAGCACCGTGCTGACCTGAAGCTGTCTGTCTCATTGATGAAGTCAGCTTTCTGTTTGAAATGTCTTTTACTTTTTTATTTCTGAATAATTTGTTGGTTGGTCCTTTATATCTTGCCATTTTAAAATTTCTCCTTTTGTTGTTGCGGGGCATCTATGGTTTGCGCTTCTGGCTTAAGAGCAAGCCCCCGCAGTTTGTACATTGTGGTTGTTTGTTGGCTGTGCTAGCCGGATTATTGCTTAACGCTTCGCAGTCATTCGCTTAATTTTACTTCGTAAAATTGCCGCTCATTTGCTCCGCGCTATTGCGGGCTGGGTTCGCTTTTAACTTTACTTTTACAAGATTATGTGACTTGTGGTCAAAGCTCACGCGGCGCCCTGCGCAAAATCCGTTATACTCTGCGTTTTTTCGGCGGGCGGCATCCGTTGTGCGGAATCGGAGTTACGTCTTTGATTAACGTAATTTCAAGTCCTGCTGCCTGGATTGCACGGATTGCAGTTTCTCTGCCTGAGCCCGGTCCTTTGATATAGACTTCTACTTTTTTCATACCCTGGTCTATTGATTTTTTCGCAACTAATT
This sequence comes from Candidatus Gastranaerophilales bacterium, assembly GCA_944324225.1. Lineage (GTDB taxonomy): Bacteria > Cyanobacteriota > Vampirovibrionia > Gastranaerophilales > Gastranaerophilaceae > Scatenecus. The sequence continues at coordinate 27,600 of CALUVL010000011.1, read as the reverse complement.
CTGCTGCTGACTGTGCTGCAAACGGAGTGCCTTTTCTTGCTCCTTTGAAGCCTGTAGCACCTGCTGTTGCCCAAGCAATAGCATTACCCTGTGTATCTGTAGAAGTTACTATTGTATTGTTAAAGGTTGATTGTATGTGTACAACACCCTGCAATACGTTTTTCTTTTCTTTTTTCTTTGTTTTTACTGGTCTTGCCATTTCTTTATCCTTTATCTTTGTTACTTTTTAATTATTTTTTCTTAGCTACTGCGCCGTTTTTCTTGCCACGGCGGGTTCTTGCGTTTGTTTTTGTTCTTTGTCCTCTTACTGGTAATTTTCTTTTGTGTCTTAAACCTCTGTAAGATCCGATTTCCTGAAGGCGTTTGATGTGCATTGTTACTTCACGTCTTAAGTCACCTTCGATGTGGTAGTTTGCAAGTTCGTTACGCAAATTTTTAATATCTTCTTCAGTCAGGTCGTCTGTTCTTAAGTCAGGTGAAATACCTGTTGCTGCAAGAATTTTTGCGCTTCTTGTCGGTCCTATACCGTAAATATAGGTCAATGCTATTATCATTCTTTTGTTACGGGGTAAATCGACCCCTGCTAATCTTGCCATTTTTCTGTTTTCTCCTTTTCTTGTTGTTAGATTTTTTTGTGTATGAGGCTTAAATACTTCCTCACCATCTGCTGATTCTGCCCGCAGGTTCGGCGGTTAGTTTGTTGCTTAAGTCCGTGAGGCTTGATGGCTGTTCACGTCACCGCATGCAAACTCTAACCCTGTCTTTGTTTGTGTTTCGGGTTTTCGCAAATTATTGCGATTCTTCCTTTTCTTTTAATGCATTTGCATTTGTCACACATTGGTTTTACTGATGATCTTACTTTCATTGTTTTGTTCCTTTATATAGTTTTTTGTATCTTTTTTATATTTGTTTGTGCTACTTCAAGCGGAATGTGATGCGACCTCTGCTTAAATCGTAAGGTGTCATTTCTACTTTTACTCTGTCGCCAGGGAGAATTCTAATGAAATTCTTGCGGATTTTTCCTGAAATGTGAGCCAGAATTTCGTGGTCATTTTCCAGTTTGACCCGAAACATTGCGTTTGGCATTGATTCTATTATGGTACCTTCGATTTCTATGACGTCTTTTGACATTGTTTCCTCTTTTTCGGCTAAATTTTATATGTGCACAATTGTCCCTTTATAAGGGAACATGAATATATTACTTGGAAAATATTTCAATGCAAGTGGTTTTAACTAAGTTTAAGAGCAAAAAAGGGCGGTTCTTTATGATTGTTTTTGTAAGAAAGGCACATATTCACTGTTTTTAGTAAAGTTTGAAAATCTTTTAAACAGCAACTTTTCGCCAAAATTGTAAATTTTTCTTAATAATTTTAATGTGTGTATTTTTAAATAAATAATTGCTTCGTGTCAATTTGCTTCAGTCAGAGTGATGTGAATTTTCTTCAATATCATTATAATATTAACTTTTATTACAAAAATGTTTTTTACTGAAATTTGGCGGGAATATTTTACTTTATATAGTTAAGAGGTGTAAAAACTGATTAAATATATAAGGAGAGTGTAAAATGCCTGATCAGATTAGAAGTATAGATGACCTTGAAGAAGTAAGAGCCGCTGCGGCAGCGCAGGGGGCAAGTGTCACGAATTATAATGAGTGGTATCAGATTATGCAGCAGCTTGAGGAGCTTGGTATTGAATCTACAGGTTCTTATGCCGGTGACAAGGCTAAAATTGAAGAAGTTCAGCAATCTATTGACGATTATATAAGAGAAGCGCAGATTGAGCAGGCGGCAGAAGAAAGACGCAAAGAAACACAGCAGGTTAAAGAGGTGTCGGAAACTGACAGCGAACAAACAGTGAAAGCAAATGTTGCAAACGCTACAAGTTCACAGTTAATGGCTGATTATATGAAAATTTACCATCTGCTGCCATAGGTGTAAATTCAGACAAAATGTCGGATTAGTAAATCCGACATACTAAACTTTATGCCGTTTTGTAAATTTGAGTGAAATTTATTCTGCAGTGTGGTAAGGATTATGCCACAAGCCTTTTATCCTTTTTATCGGCCAGAATACTGTAACTGCACGTCCTATAAAGCGTTCTTTAGGTAAAAGGCCCCAGTAGCGGCCGTCTTGAGAGTTGCCACGGTTGTCGCCGAGCATAAGGTAGTAGCCTTCTGGAATGTCAAATTCACAGGTTATGGCATCCGAGCATTCCGGATAATCGTAAGGACTTTTCACATAAGGCTCATCAAGTGCTTTTCCGTTAATATAGACAGTGTATTTGCCTGCTTTGTCCGGTTTAATTTCGACTTTTTCGCCGGGAAGGCCGATGACACGTTTAATATAGGCAATGTCTTTGCAGAAAAAGCCTGTCAGTCTTGAAAATACTCTCCAAGGGGTGTTTTTAAGCCTTTCAAACGGCGGGTAAAACACCATGATATCTCCACGTTTCGGGGTTCTGTAAAATCTTGACATCCGTTCAACTATTATTCTGTCGCCTTCTAAAAGTGTAGGATGCATTGACGCGGACGGTATCCAGCGGATTTCTCCTATGAAAAACCTTATTACTATTACCATTACAAGTACAAAAATTATCGTTTCTATTGTTTCTCTTGCAATCGGGTTTAGTGTTTCGTATTTTGCCTTAGCTAAATTGTAAAATTCTTTTATTTTATGCATCATTTAAAAGTTCCAAAAGCTCCCTGAGTGCTGTCTTATATTTGCTGTCTGTCAGTCTGTCTGTTAATCTCAGCATTTTAATTACATAATTATTCAACAAATCTTTAGTTTTTTCAATACCCTCTGCGAGGTTTTCTGTGTTGCCGGAAAAAATTACTGGAGCATTGTAAATTCCGCAAAGTAAATCATTTTGAGAAGGTTTCAGCTGTGTCGGTCCGGTTATGTTTAAAAGGTCGTCCCTGATCTGGAAAGCTGTGCCAAAATTCAGCGCAAATTCTGAGGCTGTTTTAATGTTTTGGCCGCCTGCAAGCTTCATTGCTCCTTCAATTGCTACCCTGAAAAGGCCTGCTGTTTTTTGTTCTGTTTTTTTCAGGTACTGTTCAAGAGTCGGAATTTTCCCTAGGTTAAAATATTGAAAAAATTCTCCCCTGCACATTTCACGGACTGTTTTGGTACATAATGCCGTTATTTCCGGTGTTTCAAGTCTGTTCAGCCTGTCAAGCGCTGATGCCAGCAGGTAATCGCCTGTAAGTATGGCAATTTTGTTATTGAATCCTTTGTTTATGGTTGTTTGGCCTCTTCTGGTGTCACATTCATCAATAACATCATCATGCAATAATGAGGCATTGTGTATAATTTCGACGGCTGTTTGAAGGTTGTATTGTCTTTCATCCGGCTCAAATCCGCTGGCTCGCAGGTATAAAAATGCCGTTACTGCACGAATATGTTTTGATTTTGTTGTTAAAAATCCGGACAAAACTTCAGTAAGCGCCGGATAAATGTTAATTTCCGACTTTAATTCTTCTTCAAGCCGTGTCAAATCATCTTTAATGGTTTCTGTAATTTTTTTGTATTTTGCCCCAAAGCTCATAGGTGAATTATAACATGAATGATTTTTTTGATTAAGTAGCAAAATATGGAACTTGTATAGTAAAATTCATAGACACTATTAAAAGTCCATCGTCCAGAGGAATTTAGACCGAAGAAAGCCTGCAAAAAGTGACTGGATTCTTCGCTCTGCTCAGAATGACGGGAATAACAAATTATCATGTCATTCTGAGGGCTTTGCCCGAAGAATCTTTCTTATTTAGATACTTCGGCTAATTTAAATATGACGTTGTTTTGAAAATTTTTGTGAAATTTGCTATATAAGTCCAAAAATGTGAGGCTTTCCCGCCGCTAAAATTATTTTTAATTGCGTCGCAAAAAAAACGGCGTTTGCGGCCGTTGAAAATTAATAGGAAAAAGGAGGGACCCCGCTTTTTGGATTGAGTATCAAAAAAGTGGGGGGGCTTTCCCGCCTAAGCTGCGACAGCCCCTCGCAATAAACGGCACCGCTAACAATTAAAACGAAAACTCATCGTTTACGTTTAAATTGTTAGCCTGTCAAAAAGCAAAGCTTTTTTTCCTGCCTCTGCTCGGGGCAAAAAAAAACGACCATTGCGGCCGTTGAAAATTAATAGGAAAAAGGGAAAGGAAATGTTTAAAAAACTTTGTCGCAATTTCATCCTTTGTTTCCTTTGCGATTTATATAAAGCTTAAATGTTTATAAGCTTGTTTTATTTTAAAGGCAGACCGGTTTTAGCCGGTGCCTTTTGTTTATTAACCGAATGTTTTGAATGTAGATTCGGTGTTCTTTTCGATAACTTTTTGAACAGCATCCATTTCAGTTTGGATTGCATCCTGTTCAGTATCTAACTGTTTCAATCTTAATTCAAGGTTTTTATCCTGAGCCTGAATGATTTCGATTTTTGCGTTAATCTGGTCAATAGCCTGATCGTACAGGTATTTTTCATGTTCGTATTCATTCATAGCGTCGTTATAAGCATCCTGATCGGTTGTAGTTGTTGTTGTCAAGGTGTATGTAGAATAAGTGCCGGTTCCGTCATCATTCGGAATTGATATTGAGATAAATCGTCCTGATGAATCTCTTTCAACCATACAATTTTCTACTGCTTTGACTTCACGAACTTTAGTGTCGCTGCCGATTGTGTAACAATTGATGTTAGATAAGATATTGCCGTTTTCATCGGTTTTGTCTGAATTGTTTTCGATATCAGCTTTTTTGTAGAAATATGGAACTTCTTCGCCTGTAGAGGTGTTGGTTACATATCGGATGTACCATTCGTTGGTTCCGTATTTATCTTGAAGCTGCTGCATCCAGGCTTGTTCTTCAAGAACTCTTGCAGCTCTTTCATCATCATTTTCAATTGAAGGATCTTCTGTTCCCAATTCTCTTAATAAGTCAGAGCCTACATAGTATTGACCGCCTTGAACATTAATAATGCTTGTTGATGCTGCAACCGGAACATAGTCATCCTGCCATTTTGAAAGATAACTTACTGTGTAAGTTCCGTCAGCCTGTGCAATCATTGCTGTAATCTGGTTTGTAAGAGCTCCGTCTTCAAATGTATAAACTGTTTTGGTGTAACTGTCGACTGATGGAGGAACCGGAACAGTCATACCCAACAGGTCGTTATAGTAGTTTGCAGACTGGTTAGACAATGAGGTACGCTGCTGGTTGATCTGCTGACCTTCGTACTCTACATTGGTCTTGCGAGCTGTCAAACCTAAAAATCTAGCTTGTGACGCTGCCATTCCCATAACTGTTTGCCTTTCCTTTCATCATCTTGTGTACTTACATGCATGTTTACGACAACCATGGGAAAGAACTTTAATTTTTGGTTTAATAATGTTAAGATTTTGTAACAATTGATGTGCAAAGTTAGTCTTTAAATCTGTCTGAAAGATAAGCCAGTATTGCACCTCCGACTTCTTCGTTAGGATCAAAATTTGCCTGCGGAGGGTTGATCGAATTCCGGATAAGCATGGCAACAAGGGGCCCGAAGGCATCAGGAACCTGTATTTTTCTGTAAATTCCGGCTAAAAAAGTCTGAATGTTTGGCGAATTTGTGTTATTAAATCTTGAAAGCACAGGATACATCTTGTCAATACCCGCTGTCCCGTTTTCTATCATTCGGTCTAAGATATATAAGTTTTCCGTGATTTCCGCCTCGTTATTTGATATTGAAAGCGTATTCGCTATGGCGGGCAGGGCATTTTCTTTCTGTTTTACAAATGCATCTACTTTCACAGGATCAACAAGAATATGGTTTCTCTGTCCGGACGGCATCTGTATAGAAGCCGGCATGTATGTGTTCTGTGATTGAGGATAATAATTCTGTGCGTACATATTATTATATATATATGGTTGTATTGGTTGAAGCATTTTTGAATCCTTTTTGTTCTTGTCAGCGGTTATGAATATACAAATGGCGGGCCGTTTTTGATTTCAAATAGAATGTTTTCTGCCATTGTTTTTAGTTCTTCTTTGGGTTTTCCGGCCTTTGCCTGTTTGTAAAATTCGTCCATCAAAGGCTGAATTGCTGCGTCTTTTTTGGATTTGAAGTTTTTTAATTCCGTGGAAACAAGACGCTGCTGTAGTTCAGCTTCTGTGTCGGCATTGATTTTTTTAACCTGAACATCTTTTACGGCTTCTCCGATAAGCTTTCCGCCGTACCCGATTGCTGCAAGTCCTGTGGTGCCGAAGAATAAGGCTTTGAATTGCTTGTTATCCGTGTCAAGAAGGTAATTGTATAAGAAGGCTCTAAAGTCGTCTACGTGCGAGTAGAAGGTTACTTTTGGTGTAGAACCTCCTCCGCAGCCGGGGTTTGCGTCAACTGTCGAGCGTTCCAGGTCTTGCAGAATAGACCTGATAAAGTCCTCTTTGTTGTCAATATTCAGATTTTTCAGGTAATTTCTAATCTGAGGTTCTGTAGGTTCTATTGATTTAAAGAGGTTTTTCAGATCTGCAATTGTCTGCTGCTGATTGTCTTTTGTTGAATTTGCAACAACTTTTTGAATTTCTTCGCCTGTTTGGGTTACAAAATCTTTTATGTGGCCTTTGCTTTTTGTAAGGTTTTTAAGTGAGAGGAAGCCCAGTCCTATTATTCCTGCAAAAGTTCCGAGGCCTAATAATATATAATTAATATTATTATTTTTTTCTGATTGAGTATTTTCTGAGGCGGAGCCTTTAAACATAATGGCTTTAAATGTTTCATCGGGTGTTTTTCGCCTTGGCGGCTCATATTTGAGAAATTTACCGAGTTCTATTGCTTTTTGCGAGAGCATGCTTCTTGTAATCTGAATTTTGCCTGCAAAAGACTGGGTTTCAATGTCAATAAGTCTTTCCTGAAGGTTTTTCTGAATATCTGCTTCTTTTCTTTTAACCCATACATCACGGAAACCGTCAAAGAAGGTTTTGCCCATAAATGCCATTGCAGTGAGCGCAAATACACCTGTTCCTGCTGTGATTGTTTTCCAGTTCGGGCATTCTACTATTCTGTAGAGAGCCTGGGTTGGTTCATCATTAATCGCAACGTTTCTTAGAGTTGATGGAACACGTTTGAGAGAATCTATGTTAAGGTTTATTTTTGCACTGTGGTTTATGAGTGCTGTAATCCCTGCAATTGCACCCATTACACCAAGAGCTATAGTGCTTATTGGAACAAGACTTTTCCCTGCTTTTGTGTCTTGTTCGTGAAGTTTGTCAGGCATCCGGGTGTTTTGAGAAATTACGAGTGTGTCCATTGCGTCATTCAGCGTAATATTCTGAGGATTAGTTGTGTCTTTTATAAATTGGTTAACAAGAACACCTTCTTTTGTGTCTGAATTAGTTCTTTTCTGCGCTTTTGTGAGGTTTTTTTGCTGTCTCAATGTTTCATTATCATGAAATATATTATTGTTGACCTGCATTATCTTCTAAATCCTTTTCGTTTTCTGTAAGTTTTTTGTATAGGTCGTGCAAAAACGTCCTTAATTCAAAAGTTCTTTTTGTTGCATCAATTTGTTTGTCGTTGTTGTCTGCGTCAAGCGGCTGGAATATCGCAAACAAAGATTTTATTTTTTTCTTTAATTCGTTGAAGGTTTCGGAAATTTTTTTGTTTATGGAAGCTTTTAATTCGCCCATCATAGCAGTCAATTTGTCCGAAATATCGGCAAGTTTTTGCCCTAGTGCCTGAAATGTATTAGAAATTGCTGCCGGTATATTTTTTATCAGGCTTAAAGTCCCGCCGATTATGGTATTAAGGACAAAATTTGCCGGTTTTGAGATAATTGCCGGAGTGTTTTGCGTGAAGAATTTTGCAAGTTCTGCAAGTCTTACTTTTGTGGCTTCCATTGAGGTTTGAAAGTTCTGCATCTGGGCTGCAAAATTCTGTGCATCCTGCTGGCGTTGCGCTCTTGCGTTTGCCTGTGCTTTTAAGAAAGCTCCGATTGCGGCACATTCATTCCAGCTCATTTCTCCGGGTTTTGCGGAAAAATCGGCTTTTCTCATTCCGCCTCCACCGCCCATTCCGTTACAAATCGGGCAGGCGCCTAATGGCAGTCCGTGCGGGCATGTGCCGGCTTTCAATGTCGTTGTCTGCATTGCTGCAAGCTGCATAAAAAATCCTCTCGTTTTGGAACTTTTAAGATAGTTCCTTTTCTTACGCGAGGACACTTAGAAAAATTTTTGCCCCTCCAAAAAGCACGTGGAGAAGGTTGTTTTTCCGAGTGTTCCGGCTTTTACGGCTGCGGCTACAGCTGGAGATATCCACTCCATTTCCTCTCTTTTTCAAGCCTATGACAATCGGAAAAAGTTGTCAATTTTTTGTTAAATTAAGTTAATTGTTCTGCTGTTTTTCAAGTAGTTCTGCGATTTTGGCGATAGTTTTCGGAAAATTTTGCTGCAGGTAGTAAGTACGGGTTTCCGTATGAGGCGAAGTTAAAATTTTGTTGCTTTCTGCTACTGTTTCAGCTTGTGCTCCAATGGCATCCCCATCGTGATCTATAAAATAGTCAACATATTCCTGCATTAATGATGTGGAACTGTGCTTAAAGTTTTCAAGTTCTTCTTTATAAACTTTGAGAAATTCAGGATTCTGTGAAATTTCTCCGAATTTTTCGCTGTCGATTTTCGTATCAAGAAAATGTCCAAATTCGTGCATAAATACGCCAAACTGCTCTGTTTCATCTGAATATTCAGATGAATGCATATATAAAACTTTGTTATCCTTGTCCCAGCTGGGGACCATATCATCAATATCTATTTTCTTGAGCTTTCTTTCTTTAATGTCAATAAGTGCATCTCCAGGAAGTCTTTTTAATGCTGTAATTATGTCTTTGCTTGGTGTGTCCGTAAGTTTGCTTAAATCAAATGTTGTAACTTTATTTTCTTTTTTGTCGGTTATTTTGACAGTGTTTCCGGAGTATTCAATTTCATAAATCCTGTCGTTCACTGAAGATATAAATTTGTCGGGATTGCCCGCAACAGGCATAAATGTTCTTCTTTGATTTAATAAAACACTGCCGTCTTTGTCCGTAATTTTGTATTCGTTTATTTTCATTCCCTCCGGTGTTTCTTCATAATAATAATTTGTTTCGGTGCCGTCAGGTGAAATTAAATTCCTTTGTAAAATTGTATTTCCGCTTTCTGCATCATTTGTTGCCCATTGCACCGGAATTTGGTTGCCGTTTTTGTATGTAATGCTTACATTGCGGGTTAAACCGTCTTTTCCTCTTGTCATGTTTTCAGTGTATAAAAGATTTCCGTTGTTGTCATAACGTGCAATTGTTTCAGCAATTGTGATCTGGGTTTCGGTGTCAATTTTTACCGTATGTTTAATATTGTTGACTTTGTTTTCAAGTGTTTCTTTCAGAATTTTGCCTGAAATTTCTCTTGTAATTATTTCTGCAGCCTTACCTGTTTCTGTATCAAAGATTATTGAGGAGTCTTTGTCTCTAAAGGGGCTCTTTATTGCAATATAGTGTGAATTTATTTTTGTAATATCACAGTTTGGATTTTTTTGAAAAATTTTGTTGATTTCTTCCGCATCAAGCTGAGCCAGCATATAAATTTCGTCCCCTGACAAAGATATATCCCGCCCCTGAATTTTTTGAAGATCTCTGGCTCTTTGAAAAGTTTTATCGTCAAGCGATGCAAGTTTTGGAATTGCACTCGCCTCTATAAAAGAGTTTTCCGGCTCCATAAACTCTTTTGCTTTTTCAATATTTTCTTTTTTTAACTCTCTGACAATTATATGTATATCTACAGGGGTGAAAAAATCTTGTTTGTCAGCAATTATAAGCTCTTTAGCCAGTGTCATCTGTTCAGGGGTCAGGTCGGTAAGAATTCCTACATCTGTAAAATCGTATTGTTTACCTGTGTCTTTGTTAAGTTCGATTTGAATTTTCTTTTGTTTTGAAAGTTTATTCAGCCAGTTGAAAACAGGATTTTTACCTTTTTCAAAGTCTTTAATTTTTTCAAAATCCTTGTCATTGTCTGACATAAGTTTGTTATAAAAGTCAACTGCTTCATCTTCTGATAATTCCTGTGTATTCCCGTCTTTTGCGGCAAATATGGACAGTTCTTTTTTTAGCAGAGCGGCTCCCGCATCTGTCAGAAACAAACCTTCTTCATCAGCATATTTTTTTAGAAAATCTTCATTTTTACCTACTAAAAGACTTGATTGAATTAAACTGTAATCCGGTTTAACTTTGTTTGGATAATTTTCCATAATATTCTCCTACACCTGAGTATTACGGATTATATATAAAAAACTTAAGTAACGATTTGTAAAGCTTAAAATCTGTAGAAATTCACGTATAAAAAGAACAAAAAGCAATTTGGAAATATTGTAAAATAATTTTATATCACACTAGCAAAAAAATATTTTCTCAGGTATTATATAATGCATATTAATATTCATCGGAATTTTATATGCAATTGTTAATTGATAAAGAATTAAACTCAAATGATAAAATATTGAAGCCTGACTTCAATTCAAGAACAGGACGGGAACTTCTGGCATTTTACCTGCAGACAAAATTCAAACAGATTTTTGCATATGACAGACGAAGTGAAACCCCAATTTTTAAAGAAATTAATCCGGCGTTTATCCAGCGTTTTACAAGACGACTGATTACAAATCCTCATAAACGTATTCTTATTGGGATTACAGGTGAGTCGGCTTCCGGAAAGTCAACAATCTGCCGTGAAATTAAAAACTTGATAGAACAATTGTCAATGCCTGTTTCTGTTTTAAGTACGGATAATTATTTCAATGATATATCAGAACTGATCAAGAAATTCGGGAGTTTTGATAATCTGCGTGATAACGGTTACGATATAGATGCGCCTGAAAGTTTTCAGCTTCCTTTGCTGCGTGCTGATTTGATAAGACTTTCAGAAGGTAAAAATATTAAGGCTCCAAGGTATGTTCCAAATGGAACAGGTATTTCAATTCCGGCATCGATTGATGTAAAGTCTGATAAGCTTATTGTTGTCGAAGGTATTGCGACAATGTATGATGAAGTTAAGGATGTTTTTGATGTAAAAATTTATATAGAAACCGAAAATGAAATACGACGAAGACGCTTTATAAAACGTGCAATAAAAGAAAGAAACCAAACATCCGAAAATGCACAAAAACAATGGAATTATATATTTAAGGCTGGACAAAAATATGTTCAGCCCGGGAAAAAAACGGCTGATTTCGTTCTTGATGGAAATGTAGATTTAAAATATTTTGATAAAATTTTGGAATATATCCATACAATTACTAACAATTTTCAATGAAATTTTACAAAAGCTTAACACTTGTAACTTTTTTTGCACTAATTTAGAAAATATGATAAAGTAAAGAAATTAAGTGTAATTATTTTTTTACACAAGAGAGCTATTAGAATTAAATACATTAAATAACTGATACGATTATAAATTAATTTTAATATAATTAAAAGGTATAAAATTAAAATAAGTAACAGGTGGCGAGTGGTTAAAAATTCTATGGATAATATGGAAGAACAAATGGAAGTAAGAGGTGTATCCCAGGTTAAAAAAACGGGTACATATATATTAGCTGTATTTTTAATGATTTTGGCTTTTGCGGCAGCAGGCTGTACCGGCGGTAATAATGCGGATTTGTCAGGTAATATTCCAGCACCAGAAGTGCCGGCTCCTGATTCTTCTGCAAATGCGTCTGAGAAGCCCGCAGATGATGTGGTTGTAGAACCTGGTTCTGCTGAAGGTGTTGAAAAGCCTGCAAAGGCTGGAAAAAACAAAGAAAAAGATAAAAATAAAAAGGATGCTGACGCAGGGAATGATGTAGATGTTATCGCAAACCAAAATGATAAAATGGTTGTTATGAAGGTCGAAGATACCGGTCGTATGGATCCTTTCATGCCTGCAAATGAGGTTGAAGCCCAAAAGGCAGCAGATGCTAAGAAAAACAACAGTTTAGATTTGGAAAAAGCAAAGTTACAATATGACCTTGTAGATCCACCAAATTCATCAAGTATGGATAGTGATGCAGAAAAAATCATTTCAACAAAAGTTTCGGGCATAATGTATGATTCAGACAGTCCTTCAGCAATTTTAAATATAGAAGGTTCTGACTATCTTGTAAGATCCGGTGATGTTGTGAACGGGTATAAAGTGCTTTCAATACAGCCGACAATTGTTACAGTTCAGCTTGGTGCAAACATTTATCAGGCAGGAGTGGGACAGTTGCTGGTTACAGATGGAATTCAATATAATACAGTGTCAAATTTGGATAAGAAATTTGGCGGTGCAAAAAAATAAGTTAAATAAGCAGGAGCAGATATGAGAAATAGAGTAACAAAAAAACTTTTAGCAGGTGCAATGGCCTTGGCGTTATCACTGACAAATTCTTCATTGCCTGTGTTGGCATACGGCATTTCCGACTATATAGCGCACAGTGCAAATGGAATTCGTTTAGCAAGTGACTTTGACGGTATAAGAGGATTAAATTCATCGTCTTCCGTGACACCGGATGTTTTTTCCGGTGCAGTTGGAGCAGGTTTGGATGATAATAATCAGGTTCATAAACCGACGGAAAATATCAGACTGCGCGGTGCGGCATCGTTGACGGATAAAAATATTCCTGTGACCTTGAGCTTGCGTGATTCTGATGTTACTCAGGTTTTGAGAATGTTTGCTGATAAAGCAGGCTTAAATATCATATTTGCGCAGGATGTTTCAGGGTCTGTAACTATGGATCTTGTTGATGTTCCTTTAAATGATGCTTTTGAGCTTATTATGGAAATGAATCAGTTATATTATCTTATAGATAATAATACATTGATTGTTTATACGGATCCCGAAGGATCAACAATCAATATGAAGGAAATGATTGCTATTCCTGTTAAATATATTGATGCATTACCGATGGCAAGTTTCTTGAACCAGAATATTTTCGGCTTGAAAAAACCGGGGCTGTCAGCTACTTATGTTGCAACAACAAACCCCCGCAAAAACGAAGTTTTAATTTTCGGTACAAAAAATGATGCAGAAATGGCAAGAAAAATTATTGAACAATTTGATACAAAACCTGTATTCAAAACATATAAGGTAAATCATGTAACTCCGGATGTTATGGCTGAAATGATATGTAATCAGCTTCTTCCAACAATTATTGATATGGATGCAGCTAAGAAAAGTGATATCGGTCAGATTACAGGTGCTGCGGCCGGAGACGGTAAAGGTCTTTCAATCGGCGGCGGTGAAATTGCATGCGGTTATACATCTGATATGTCTACCAAAAGCAGTGGAGGTAGCGGTTCTGTAGAATTTTCTTCATTACCGTTACTTGCTCTTGAAGTTTCTTATTCTCCTGGCTTAGGTACAGTTAATATCATGGGAGCAACAGATGCTCAATTCGGTATGATTGAAGACTTTATCAAGAAAAACGATATCAAAGAACCTCAGGCTTATCTTGAAATCTCTATCATTGAGCTCAATGAAGCCGGCAGCCGTACATTTGACAACACCTGGAATTTTGTAAGTAAAAACCTGAAAGTTTCATTTACTAGTGAAACAGGTACAGGAACAGGAATGGACAACCCAATTTATATCATTGACCATAAAGGTGATAAAACTGGACCAAAAGATGATGATGGCAATCCGACTAATTATCCTTCAATGTCACTGTCCTGGACAATCAACTATATCATTGAAAGCAGAAAAGGCCGTGTAGTTGCAAACCCGAGAATTCTGGTTACAAACGGTCAGGAAGCCACAATAGACCTGACATCAGACTACGTTAAAACCGTAACATCCCAGATTGTGCAGGGTGTAAACAATGCTACTTCACAAAAAGACTACGAAATCGGTGATGATAACGGTATTAAAGTTACTCTGACACCGTTCATCAGCCCTGACGGTTACGTAACTCTTGATATCAACCCTGATTACGCTACAATCAGCGGTCGTGAATATACTTACAACGAGGATCGTGAACAGGAACTTGCAGCAACATTGCTGCAAAGACGTAACCTCGAGTTGAAAGGCGTTCGTATTAAAGACGGTGAAACCCTGATTATCGGCGGTATGATAAGAGATGAAGAAACAAAAAGCGTTTCTAAAATCCCGATTTTAGGTGATATCCCGTACATCGGTGCAATCTTCAGAAGTACAAACACTGAAAAAACAAAAGAAGAAATGATTATCATGATTACACCGAGAATAATCACCGACAACGAAGATGCAATAAGCGAACAAGATACGTTATAAGCAGATTAAACTAATGAATGAAGTTTTAAACAGATTAAAGAATAGTGTCAATAAACAGATTTTGAATAAAGTCAACTCTACACTTTTGGAACAATACAGCTTTGTTCCAATAAGTGTAAAGGATAAGTTCTTGTTTGTTGCGATAAATTCAAAGTCCGATAAAGATGCTATAATTTCCAAATTGAAGGAACGGTTTCCTTTTCAAGTTAAATTTATACAAATTGCTGATAACGACTTATTGCAATTGATAAACAGTTTAAAACCTCTCATGGCCGGAGATCCTTCTGTAACAGAGGCTCTGGAAAACCAGGCAAAACTTGGTGAACTTTTAATCCGCAAAGGTTATATATCTGATTTGCAGTTGCTTCAGGCTTTAGCTGAAAGCAAGCGTCTTAAAATGCCAATAGGCTCTACACTTTTTAAATTAGGTTTTATAACACTTCAGCAGTTAAAAGAAATTTTGCATGACCAGACTGGATTTGAACTTGTTAGTCCTGAACAGCTGGCAAAACAAGACAAATTCATAAATATGCTTCCTGAGGACTTTATTAAAACAAATAAAGTTGTGCCGGTTTCTTCAGATGGCAAAACAATATTGCTAGGTGTTGTGGCACCTCTGAAGCCAGATGTATTAAAGGAAATTATTTACCTGACTGGTCAAAATCCTAAACAATTACTGATGACTCATTATGAGTATCAAAATACGCTTGATACGTTTTTCTCTGAACAAAAGAAGGAAACAGAGAGGATTATTCAGAAAATTGAGGAAGAATCTGCCCAGATAGAAAAAGAAGAAACCCTCTGGGAACAGGTAGATAATGAACTTCAAGATTCAACAGGGTCTATTGCAAAATTTGTCAACCAGATAATCACAACAGCGATTGACAGCAATGTTTCCGATATTCATATAGAGCCTCGTCTAAACGGCTATATAGTCCGTTACAGAAAATTTGGTATGCTCCAAAAAGTTCTTGATATTCCACCGAAAGCAGAGTCTTCTGTTATTGCGCGTTTTAAAGTTTTGTCAAGAATGAATATCGCAGAGCACAGACGTCCTCAGGACGGTACTTTTTCAATCAAATATAGAGAAGGATCTTACGATTTCCGTATAAATACACTGCCTGTGTCTGGAAAAGAAAAGGTTTGTATCCGTGTACTTGCACCTGCTGTCAGTTTGAATGCAGCTGATAAAAATATTAAGCTTATTGGTGGTTCCGAGGAAGATATTGCTAAAATTAAGAATATGGTCAGTTGTCCGAATGGTATTATTCTTACATCAGGTCCTACAGGTTCTGGTAAAACAACAACTCTGTATTCTGTATTGAAAAGTTTGAATAATGAGGATGTTAATATTACAACAATTGAAGACCCGATAGAAATTAAGCTTGAAGGTATAAACCAGTCACAGGTAAACGCAAAAGCCGGCATCACCTTTGCCGCCTGTATGCGTGCAATCTTACGTCAGGACCCTGATATCATTCTTGTTGGTGAAATTCGTGACTATGAAACATTGGAAATCGCAATTTCAGCCGCATTGACAGGTCACCTTGTACTGAGTACCGTTCACACAAACTCAGCGGCAGCAACGGTTACGCGTTTGATTGAAATGGGTGCAAAAGATTATCTGGTTTCTTCAACATTGTCAGGTGTAATTGCACAGCGACTTGTCAGAAAACTTTGCGATGAATGTAAAGAAGAGTACTATCCGACATATGAAGAAGCAAGCCAGATTTTAGTAAATGAAGATGATATACAAAAATTGATGAAGACCCCGATATATAGAGCAAGAGGATGTAATAAGTGTGAATTTACAGGCTATAAAGGTCGTCTGGGCGTTTATGAAATTATGCAGATAAACAAAGAAATTAAACGTTTGATAGCAATGGGTGCACACGACTTAGAAATCGAGGATGCAGCTGTTAAAAACGGTATGAAAACGCTTAATCAGGCTTGTATGGGTCATATTCTTGCAGGATTAACAACAATCGATGAATTTGTCAGAGTTCTGGGTGTTGTCAATGAATAGGAGTTGCAATGACAATTTATAATTATGTAGCACTGAAAAATAATAAAGATATAGTAACGGGAAAAGTTGAAGCAGAAAGCTTAAGAGACGCCCGTGATCAGGTTAGAAAACTAGGTTTTTTGCCAACAAAAGTAACTGAGGAAAATCTTAAGAAAGAAGATGTAAAGAAAAATGACGGCCCAGGAACAATGAAAAGTCTCGGCCTTCAGGATAAGATTGAATTTACTTCAACTCTGCAAATTTTGGCGCAGGCAGGTATTCCGATTATTGAATCTTTAATGTTTATTGAAAATGATGCGGCAAAGCTTAAGCAAAGACTTGTATCAAAGGAATTAAGACGACAAATCATGGGTGGTGCAACTTTTGCTGATACTGTTGCAAAGTATCCTGAAATTTTCGGCCAGGTCTATATAGGGCTTGTAAAAGCCGGTGAAGATTCCGGTGAATTGGAAAAAACACTGGAACGTTTGCTTGAACTTTTGAATAAAGAAGCAAATATCAGAGGTAAGGTTATTGGAACACTTATGTATCCGATGTTTGTAATTCTTTTGGCCGTTGTTATCGTACTTGTCATGTTGATGTTCGTATTCCCTGTATTTAAAGATATGTTTGATAATATGGGGCAGGAACTTCCGTGGATTACGGCAACATTGATGAGTGCAGGTATATTCCTTAAAACTTATTGGTATTTTGTTCCGTTGATTTTTATCGCAATATTTGGCGGACTTTCGTTTCTTTTCAAATGGGAGCCGAGCAGAAGAAAAATTGATGAAAACGTTTTGAAAATTCCGCTTCTGACAGATTTGGTTCAGTATTCAAACTTTGCAAACTTCATTGCGGTTTTGCAGGTTGCATATGATGCAGGTGTTCCTATTATTGAATGTTTATACCTTTCAATCTTGACTTTGACGAACTTTACATTAAAAGAACAGGTTTCAATTGCGACAGGCAAAGTACAACAGGGGCAGCACCTTTCAACAGCCTTAAGAGCAACAGGTGTTATGCCAAAGATGATATTGTTTATGATATCAACAGGTGAACAATCCGGTCGTCTTGGTGATATGATGGGACAGGCAACTAAATTTATTGATAAAAAGCTAGATACAATTATTGATACTATGACAAAGATGATCGAACCTATAATGTTGATTGTAATCGGTTCTATCGTACTTGTACTTGCATTAGCTTTGTACCTTCCGTTGTTCGGATCTTATGTAGGCTTGTAAAAAGCAATGAAAAAATATGTAATTACAGGGGCAACATCAGGAATAGGCGAGGCTTTAACAAAAGAATTTTCTAAGACGTCATTAGTCTTTGCAGGGTACCGTAACTCTGCAAAGATTGACATATTAAGAAGATTTGGAGAAAATGTCATTCCATTTTATATAGATATGACTAACCCTGAAAGTATTTCAGAGGCTTCTGATTTTATAAAAAGCAAAACCGATAAAGTTGATACTTTGATAAATGCCGCCGGTTGTGTAGTCGCAGGTGCAGTAGAAAATATAGATATTGACAGACTCCGTTATCAGTTTGAGGTGAATACTTTTTCACATCTTCAGTTTAGTCAGAAACTTTTGAAATTGCTTAATGGCGGAAAGATTATCAATATAAGTTCAATGTCGAGTTTTGGATTCTTCCCGTTTATTTCACCATATTGTGCATCAAAAAGAGCATTAGACATTCTATTTAATTCGCTTGCTATAGAAACCGGCGGACGGATTAAGATTATATCAATAAAACCCGGAGTTATCTCAACCCCATTGTGGGAAAAGTCTGTAGACGAAAATGCTGCAAGCATAAAAGAAGATTTGACTTACGAAAAAGAGATGAAATTTATGGCCGAAAATGCCATGAAAAATTCAAAAAAAGGTCTTGATGTGTCAGAAGTCGTGAAGATTGTCAAAAAAGCAGATAGTTTAAAAAATCCGAAATCGTCTTATACAGTAGGAAAAGATGCTAAGTTTGCAGAGTTTATCTCTAAATTTCCGCAGGATATGCTGAATTCTTTAATACGTTTCGGGTTAAAATCTCGTATCAAATAAAGTTGAAAAATGTTAAACTGAATGTTAAAATAATTAATAAAGCATGAAAAAGGGTGCTATGATTGAATTTTAGGGGAAATGGGGTGCCTGCAAATAATGCTCCTTTAAGAGTTCCTTTCTTAAATAAAGCAAAAGTATCAGACAAAACTGAGTTGAAGAAAAAAGCAGCCTTTACCATGGCAGAAGTCCTCATAACTATCAGTATAATTAGCATTATCGCTTCCGTGACAAAGCCGCAGCTGCTCGGGCATTATCAGAAAAAAGTCGTAGCAACAAGGCTGAAACGTGCCTACAATATAATTGCGCGGACAATTGAACGCTCAAAAGTAAGTTACGGAGGTCTTTCCTGAGGGTGGTTAAAAGCTATTGCAGCAAGCTGTCAGTCAAACAGAGATTATGCAACAAGTCTTTTTGCCAGTCAATTTGGGGATCCGTGGGGGCAAAAATAAAAGACAAGACGTACGAATCATCGAAAGATTTTGGCTATGATAAAATTAACGGAATAAAAACTGATAATACAAAAGCAATGTGGTATGTTTTGAATGACGGAACCGTCGTTGGAATTTATATTATGGTTTATATTGGCTATGACGGCTGGGAAATTAAACCTGATTATCCATGGTGAACTCCTCAATACTGATTACAAAAAAAGTTGTTCGTGTTAGACTTGATTTGTACTAAAAAAAGAGGAACGAAAATGAAAATCGCATTGGTAAATCATGGATGTGCAAAAAACTTGGTAGATTCAGAACTTATGCTGGGGCTTCTAACGCAAAAAGGTCACGAAATTACTCTTGATGAAAATGAAGCTCAGATTGTAATAGTAAATACCTGTTCTTTTATCCATGATGCTGAAAAAGAATCTGTTCAGGCGATTTTGGAACTTGTGAATGCAGGCAAGAAAGTCATTGTTACAGGTTGTCTTCCACAAAAACATAAAACAGAACTAAAGAAAGCAATTCCGGAAATTCGTGCAATGCTTGGTACTTCTGACTTCGGACGTATTGTTGAAACGGTTGAAGCAATTGCCAATGAGAAAACTGATGAATATATAGAAAAAATTTCGGAAAAGCCTGAGTATATTTATCCGGAAGAGATTGAGCGCCAGCAAATTACAATGGGTGCAAGCTCTTATATAAAAATTGCTGACGGCTGCAACTACCACTGCGGTTACTGTATAATTCCACAATTAAGAGGGGCTTATCACTCCCGTCCGATTGAAAATATAGTTGAGGAAGCCAAAAATCTTGTTAAAAAGGGAGTTACGGAAATTGACCTTATTGCACAGGATACAACGAGTTACGGGATTGATATTTACGGCAAAACATCTCTTGCAAAATTACTTGAGGAATTAAATAAAATAGAAGGGCTAGGTTGGATAAGAATAATGTATGCTTATCCGTCACAGTTGAATGATGAATTGATAGATGCAATCGCAAAACTTGATAAAGTTGTAAAATATATTGATTTACCTCTCCAGCATTCGGATCCGAAAATTTTGGAAGCAATGAGGCGTCCTGTTTTTGATTATGAAGTGTTGGTAAAGAAACTTCGTGACAAAATTCCGCAAGTTGCGATAAGGACAGCTTTTATTGTCGGGTACCCCGGAGAAACCGAAGAACAATTTGAAAATCTTTACAAATTTGTTGAAAAAATGCGATTTGACAGAATGGGTGTATTTGAATATTCAAGGGAAAAAAATACAACATCTTATGACATGCAGGATCAAATCCCAAAGAAAATTAAAAAAGAACGGTATAAAAAGCTTATGTCGCTTCAGCAAAAGATTTCTTATGAAATTAACCAGTCCAAAATTGGTAATATAATTCCTTGTATAGTAGAAGGATTTACTGATGACGGAGTAATTATAATGCGGTCATATGCAGATGCTCCGGAAATTGACGGACTTGTTTATGCAAAAAGCGATACTCCGGTTGTGCCGGGGGATATAGAACAGGTTCTGATAGAGAGGGCTGACGAGTACGATTTATTCGGAAAAATTCAATAAGTTTACATATAGATTAATTTAGAAATTTATAGTAGAATTAATTTAGTTTATAGTTTATGCGGGATTATGAATGAATTTTGCTGAAGATCAACCTGTAGACAAGGAACAGTTGAATGCGATATTTAAGGATATTGTAAAATATTCGCCTTCAAAGTTATGTGGAATGCTCGGTAATGCCCTGATTGTACCGGTTTATACAAATATTCTTCTGCCGGAAGAATATGGGCTTTATTCTCTTTCAATCGCATTTTTATCATTTCTTTGTATAATTTTTTCTGATTGGGTGGGGCTTTCCGGGTTGAGATTTTTCAGATCATTCCAGCTTGCAGATGAATTGCCCAAGTATCTTTCGATGCTTGTGACAATTTTGACTTTTAATATTTGTACAATGTTCGTGTTTGCATATGTTTTCAGAGAAAATTTTTATGATTTTTTCAATATTCAGCCGAAATATTTCTTTTGTATATTATTTCTTATAATTCCTGTAGCAATAAGAGCATTGCTGTTTCAGCTTTTGCGGGCACAGTTGAAGTCAGTTGCATTCACGTTTTCAACGATTATAAACCAGATTTTGACAATGGGGTTGTCTGTATTGATTGTAAAACTTTTCCATCTCGGGGCTTTATCATTGCTTCTCGGTATGGGAATTTCTATATCTTTAATTGATATTCTTTTGATTTTCCAGAGCGGAATTTTGAAATACTTTAGGAAACCGAATCTTCAGTGGAAGGTGCTTTTGCCTATGTTTCAATACGGAATTCCGATTGCGGCAACTTCTTTGAGTGCATGGGTTATTAACCAGAGCAACAAATTTATTATGAACAGTATAAGCGGATTTAAAGAAGTAGGGCTTGTAGGTGTTGCTTATGGATTGACGTTGCCTTTATTTATGACTGTATTTTCAATAATTACAGTTGCAGCAATCCCACGTATTTTCAATATGTTTGAAGAAAAACAGGATGTAAGGCCTATTGTAACAAGATTTACCGGCTATTTTTTGGTTGTTTCAGTTCCGGTAATAGCAGTTGTGTCAATATATGCGCCGGATTTTGTAAATTTGTTTGCAAATACAAAATTTTCTGAAGCATACAGGCTTATACCTTATTTTTCTTTCGGGTGTTTGTTTATGGCATTGTCAGACTATACAACTTTGCAATATCACCTTGCCAACAAAACATATATAGATTTTATATTAAAGCTCATTTCAGGTGTTGTCGGAATTGCTGCAAACATTCTTTTAATTCCGAAAATGGGGTTGGAAGGTGCCGGAATTGCAACTTTAGCTGCAAATTTTATATATTTCTTTTTAAGTTCGGTGATAAGGATTCCGGGCTTAGGAATTTATTTTCCGATGAAAACATTTATAAGAATGCTTTTTGCTCTCGTGCCGGCAGGGCTTTTGTACGGAATATTTAAAGAAACATCGATTCCAGGTATAATTCAAATGTGTGCATTGCTGGTTATATTTTACGGAGTTTACTGGTTTGTATGTAAAACAATCCTGAGGCGTTCTGCTGTTTAAAAACACTTAATAAAAAGTTACAAAATAGCAATAAATTTTTTCTTTGTTTTTTATATAAATATATATTTATGAGTTTTATTATCGGAAAGTCGTAATATTAAGTAACAATAAATAGAAAAATAAAAATCAGCCGGTTAATATAAAATAGCGGTATTTTTACGATAATCAGATAATAAATTCAGTTAGGGAAAAATTGAAAGGAAATTAAAGTCATGGCTCAAAAGAAAGCTGGAAATATGAAGTTTGTACTTTCTGCGCTTACATTGTGTCTGGTTGCACAGCAGTCACTTTACAGCAGTGCACACGCAGGCATGATTACCGGGATAGCACCTGAGTATGGAGCAGACGGTAATAAGATTTACAATATCGATCCGTCAGTAATAAACGGCGATATAGGGTTCAGGTTATATGAAGAATTTCAGCTTAATAAAGGTGAGATTGCGAACTTGATTTTCAAATACGGTGAGAAAAACGTAGAAAAGTTCGTAAACCTGGTTGATAATACTATCAACATTAACGGTATTGTAAACACAATGCGTGACGGTAATTTCTATAACGGACAGGCAATCTTTGTTTCCCCTAACGGCATGGTTGTCGGAGCTTCAGGTGTTTTGAATGTAGGTTCATTAACAGTCTTGACACCTGATCAGAATAAGTTTGATCAATTTAAAACTGATTATGATATAAGACATGACTTAGCTGATTTATATTCACAGGGCACAGGTAAAGTAACCATTGATGGTAAGGTTATTGCCCGTGATGCAGTTGATATTCGAGCCGCAGCAGTTAATATTAATAATTCAATAATGTCAGGTGTTGGTAATAATACAGATGTTCTTACCAGCCACAATCAGGCAGATGTTTTGTTTAACAGCCTTGTAAACACCGACAATATGAAAGTTGGTAATAATTTTTCGAGTGATAGCGGAAGTATTAAGATAACCGCTTATTCAGGCAATGACGGTGTTAAACTTGCCGAAGGCTCTACATTGAAGAATTTTGGCAAAGGCGATATAGAATTAACAAGCTATGGCGCAAAGGGTATTGTTGCAGACGGTGATATAAAAAATCCCGACGGCAACGTTATTTTGACAACAACAAAAGGTTCTATTGATATTGCAGGTAATGTTCAAAATAGAAACGGTGATATCCTTGCAGATAGTGCAAATGGTATTAAGCTTGCCCAATCAGGATCTTTAAAAAATGAAAATGGTAATATAAAACTTACCAATAAGGGTACAAAAGGCATTGATATTAAAGGTTCTGTAGAAAACAGCGGCGGAAATATTTTGATGGATAATTCCGGAACTGAAGGAATTATTCTTGACGGATCTCCGATTTCAAATATTAACGGTAATATAGACATTTTGAACACAGGTGCTGGCGGTACCGAAATTAACGGCACTGTTACAAATATAAAGGGCGATTCAACCTACACTAACGAATCCGGTGCATTGACTGTCAACGGCAAAGTAACAAATGAAGGCGGCAATCTGAAATTTGACAATACTGGTACCGGTATAGCCATAAACAGCGGTGCAGAAGTGTCAAATTCCGGCGGCAGCCTTGAAATGCTTAACTCCGGAATAGACGGAATTTTTGTAGATAAAAATGCCAAAGTAAGTAATAATACAGGCGACACAAAAGTAACCAACAGTGGTGCCGGCGGAATTACAATAAATGGCGAAGTAATAAATGAAAACGGAAATTCCACATATACTAATGAAGCCGGAGCTTTGTCAGTAAATGGCAGCATTAGCAATACAAAAGGGAACCTGGTTGCATATAACAATGGACAGGGTGGAATCTTAATTAATGGAACAGCGTCAAATAAAGGCGGAGATTCAACCTATACCAATGAAGCCGGTGGGATTACAGTAGAAGGCCAGATAATAAACGAAGAAGGAAATTTGTCCGTAACAAACAGCGGTGATAACGGTATAACAATAAACGGATCATCAACGAATATAAACGGAAATTCAGATTATGTAAACAACTCAGGCGCTTTAACTGTAACCGGCAAGGTAAGTAATAGTAACGGTAATCTAACAGCTGCTAATACCGGCGAAGGCGGAATTGTAATTAACGGAACCGCATCAAATGTTACAGGAAACTCATCATATATAAATAAAAATGGTAAGTTAATTGTAAATGGTAAAGTAAGCAACGAAGGCGGCAACCTGAAATTTGATAATACTGGTACCGGTATATCAGTAAACAACGGAGCAGAAGTATCAAATTCCGGTGGCAATTTAGAAATGTCTAATACCGGCGTTGAAGGAATTTTAGTAGACAAAGAAGCTAAAGTAAGTAACACAACAACCGGTAATACAATAGTAACAAACAGCGGCGAAGGCGGGATTACAGTAAATGGTGAAATAACCAATGCAGACGGCAATTCAACATATACAAATGACGCAGGTGCATTGACCGTAAACGGCATAATAAGTAATACTAACGGTGCCCTTGTAGCCTACAACAAAGGTCAGGGCGGAATCTTAATAAACGGCACCTCTTCAAATAAAGGCGGAGATTCTACCTACACCAACGAAGCCGGCGGCATTACAGTAGACGGTCAGATAATAAATGAAAACGGCAGTTTGACAGTAACAAACAGTGGCGATAAAGGAATAACCATAACTGGTTCATCTTCAAATACAAACGGCAATTCGACATATACAAATACCTCCGGAGCAATTCTGGTAGACGGTAGTATCAGCAATACAAACGGCGATATGCTTGTAGACAACAGCGGTGAAGGCGGTATGACAATAAACGGCACTGCATCAAATGTTACGGGAAGCTCAACCTATACCAACGAATCAGGTGCATTGACTGTCAACGGTAAAGTAACAAATGAAGGCGGCAACCTGAAATTTGATAATAGCGGTACTGGAATTGATGTTAATAAAGCTGCCGAAATTTCCAATAAAGACGGAAATCTTGAAGTTGCAAATACAGGCATCAATGGTATTTATGCAGCAAACGGTTCCGCAATTTTAAATGAAAACGGCAACACTCTGATGACAAACAGCGGCGAAGGCGGTATGACACTTGACGGTGTTATTACAAATACAAAAGGCAATGCGGAATTTAATAACGCAGCCGGTGCCGTAAATATAAACGGAACAATTTCAAATAATAATAAATTACTTGCTATCAGAAATACCGGTACAGGTTTAAATATCAATGAAAATGCACTTGTTGATAGTGAAGGAACTCTTCTTATCGACAATAGCGGTGCTGACGGTATGAATATTTCCGGAAAAGTTGAAAGTCTCGGACATGCTGATATAATCAATTCAAACGGGAACCTTAATATCAATACAACCGGTGAAATTAACCATAAGTCCGTTGAAAACAATTCTATCAATATTAAAAATTCAGGAAATAAACTCTATATAGACGGTAAAGTTAATTCTGAAAACGGCAAAATGACAATATCAAATACAGGAGCCGGCGGTCTTCATATTGACAAAAACGGAAAAATTACTGATGTTCGTGTTGATGATGAAAACAATCCTGTAGAGCATACTCCGGAAATTAATATTAATAATGACAGTATCGCTTCAATGGATATAGACGGTACAATTAATTCATATAATGACCGTTATAGCATTACAAATTCAGGCAAAGGTGCTTTGAATATTAACGAAACCGCAAACATAACAGGTGTTACAACCGGCGAGTCAACAATAACAAACTACGGTGACGGTGGTATTAAAATTGCCGGAAATATTACAAGTGGCAACCCTCAAACAGGTGACAGTTACGGATCTGCGGGGTTAACAATCAGAAATGACAATGCTGTATCGGGGATTCATGTTACAGAAACCGGCAATATAGATTCTAAAAATATAGACCATACTTATATCTTTAACAATGGTGAAAAAGGAGTTGTTATTGACGGTAAGATTAGTCAGAATTATGCGAAGAACACACCAAATTCATTGAAGATTGTAAACAGCGGAAAAGGCGGAGTAAATATTACTTCGACAGGCCGAATAAACAATACTTCAAGCACTTATATTGAAAACAGCGGCAAAGAAGGTATTAAGGTTGCCGGTCTTATCAATACAAACGGTTTGAATGTTAAGAACAAAGATTCAAACGTTGTTATAGGCGACAATACAGAAAATGATAAATACATAACTTCAACCGGTGATGTAAACATTGATGTAAATAACGGCAGTATTTTGAATTACGGTGTAAATAAAACTTTAATCAATATTCAAAATGCAAGTGCCCTAAATATGAATGCAGTTGACGGTACAATCGGGCTTGATGACGGCAATTGCGGTGCTGCTTGTATCGGAGTGGGCCCTGATTCAAGAGATTTTACAAAATCAATTAATGTAACATCAGACGGTGCAATTACAGCAACAACTTCACAAAATGCATTGGCAGATGATCTGGTAATCAATATTGCAGGTAAAAATTCAGACCTTAATATTGACCACGTTAAGGCAGACGGCAAGGTATTGCTGACAACCGCAGATTTTGACAAAGACGGCAAAGGCTACTCAATCCTCAATGCCTCAATAGATCCGACAAAAGCAAATGTTGAAGGTAAAGGAATAGCACTTATTGCAAGCGACAAAATCGGCGAAGCTGATAACAAACTTACATTCAACCAGACTGAAGGCAAGTTTAATATGGAAGGATATGATCTTGATAAACTTACCTATCAGCCTAATGCACAGTATGGAATGGATGTTCTGGCAATTAATGATATAAATATTAAAGGTCAGGATGATAAATATGATACAAATGTCTGCACAATGATTTCAAGAGAAGGTTCAATTAATGCGGAATTCTCAGGAAATACTTATATAAGAGAAGTTACAGCAGATAAAGATCTTAATCTTGTAACAAGAGGTGCAGAATTTGTAATAGATAATTTAGGAACAGTTCCTTATACTCCGGAAGATTATTTCGGACCTAATGGAAACAATGCTCCGGAAAATGTAAACATTAAAGCTCTCGATATTAATCCGAATACCAGGGTAGATGATGCAGGTCTTGTTGATGGAGTTCATAGCCACTGGGCAGATTCTCACTTGATAATCAAGAATGCCAAAGTTGATGACAATGCAAAAATTGTTCTGACAGGTGATAATGTTTACGCAGGCGGCTACCGTTTCTATATGGGCAGAGACAGAAACGAAGACGGTAAAACTTACTGGGTATATGATGACAGAACTGAGATGACAGATATGAGCGGCAACGACCCGACAATCAGAGTAAATGCCGTTCGTGAAGATGACGTAACATCAATTGGCAGACAGGAAGAAGAACGTAACTACTATACCGGCGGCAGTGTTCAAGAAGATAAACCCTGGTATGGTGACGATGATGACGATGATGATGATCATTTGATTGTACCGGAACCTGGTGACGACGACGATGATGACGGTCCTAAGCCTGGTGACGACGACGATGATGACGGTCCTCAGCCTGGTGACGACGACGATGATGACGGTCCTCAGCCTGGTGACGACGACGATGATGACGGTCCTAAGCCTGGTGACGACGACGATGATGACGGTCCTAAGCCTGGTGATGACGACGATGATGACGGCCCTCAGCCTGGTGACGACGACGATGACGATGGCCCTCAGCCCGGTGATGACGACGATGATGACGGCCCTCAGCCTGGTGACGACGACGATGATGACGGTCCTAAGCCTGGTGACGACGACGATGATGACGGTCCTAAGCCCGGTGATGACGACGATGACGACGG